>QCGZ01000004.1 GCA_003279705.1 OCS116 cluster bacterium AG-390-I16 | reverse complement strand
AATAAAAATTAAATAAAAAAAATAGAGCGCAAACTTTGTTTTGGAACCAAATAAAATAGCAGTAGATTTTAACCCTAAAAAGTTATCATCAATTTTATCTTGATGGGCATAAATTGTGTCATACCCAATAGTCCAAAAAATGCATCCAATGTATAATATTATACAATGATATGATAACTCCCCTGTAGCTGCAGTCCACCCCATTATAGCACCCCAATTAAATGTTATTCCTAAAAAAAGTTGAGGCCACCAGGTAATTCTTTTCATTAATGGGTATATAATTATTGGTATGATTGATAAAAGCCCTACAATTATTGTTAGCTTATTAAACTGTATTAAAATCAATAAGCTTATAAAGAGTTGAAAGATTAAAAAAATTATTGCATTTGCTGGACTGATTTTATTTGATGCAAGTGGTCTATCTTTGGTTCTTTTTACTTTAGAATCATACTTTCTATCCAGTAAATCATTCCAGGTACATCCTGCACCTCTCATCAATATTGATCCTAAAATAAAATAAATGATATATTTAATTTCCATACTATAAGAAAAAATTGTTGATCCATAAGTATACGACCATAAACAAGGCCACATTAGTAAAAAAAATCCTATAGGCTTATCTAGTCTTGCCAATTGATAAAAAGGCTTAATACTATTAGTCCAATAATTATGACTCTTTATGTGATCTAACATGTTTTTCCTGTTTATATCTGTTAACATGCAAATTTTTTAAGAGGAATACTTTTTATAGTATAAAAAAATTTAATGAGAAAAAATATTAGAATATATGTGGATCAAAAAATAGAGGAAGGCATTCTTTTATTGAATAAAAAAACATCTCATTATTTAAAAAATGTTATGAGGTTAAGCGAAAGAGATAACATTAATATTTTTAATGAAATTGATGGCGAATGGCTTGTTGCAATTAGCTCTTTTAAAAAAAGTGAAACTGAAGTTCTTATAAAAAAATTTATAAAACCTTCATGCGACTTTTTTGACGTAAGTCTTTTATTTGCCCCTATTAAGCAAGCAAGGTTAGATTATTTAGCTCAAAAAACATGTGAAATGGGAGTAAAGACTTTATGGCCAATCTATACTGAATATACTCAATCAAAAAAATTTAACTCAAAACGCTTCAAGGCCAATCTTATAGAGGCTGCAGAACAATGTGATTTTAATAATATTCCTGAGATAAGAGAACCTGAAAACTTTAAAAATATTTTAACCAACTGGGATAATTTACTTGGTGATAATCAAGTAATTTTTTGCGATGAAAAATCAACCTTAAATGCTTTTGATTTATTGCAAAACCAAAAATATGAGGGAAAAAAGTGGAGCATTATTATTGGTCCTGAGGGAGGGTTTAGTGAAAATGAGAGAAATGTTATAAATAAAAAAAATAATTCTTTAAATATTTCTCTTGGCCCAAGAATATTGAGATCTGATACCGCAGCAGTGGCGGTATTATCAATTTTTCAATTAATAATTGGTGATTGGAATAATTAGTAAGAATCTTATTTTTAATGTATTAAATGTTTATTCAAAATTGGAATGCTAAAATGAGTCAAAGTATGCAAATAATTGAATCAAAAGATGACTTAATCAAACCATTTGAAGATGGAGAAAAAAATCATAAAGATTTTAAAATAGGCACTGAGCATGAAAAATTTGCTTTTTTCATTAAAAATAATAAACCAGTACCTTTTGAGGGTAAAAATGGAATTGAGTCCTTACTTTTGTCTTTAAAAAAATTCGGGTGGGAGAGCATACTTGAAGATAAAAGAACTATTGGCCTAAAAAGATCAAAAAAAATTGGTGGTGGAACGATCACTCTTGAGCCAGCTGGTCAAATTGAATTATCTGGAGCGCCATTAAGTAATCTTCACGAAACCTTTGATGAATTATCTGAACATAAACAACAGGTTGATGAGATTGGTAGTCAATTAGGCATTGGATTTCTTGGGGCAGGTTTAACTCCTGATTGGTCTTTAAAGGAAATGCCCGTGATACCAAAAAAACGTTATAAAATTATGAGAGACTATATGCCAAGAAGAGGAAATCTTGGACATAATATGATGTTTAGATCTTCAACAATCCAGGTTAATTTAGACTATTCTAGTGAATCTGACATGGTTAAAAAATTTAGAGTATCTATGGCTCTTCAACCAATAGCTACAGCTATTTTTTCAAATTCCCCATTTATTGATGGTGGTCTTAATGGTTTTAAATCTTATCGTAGCGAGATTTGGACAGATACTGACCCCGATAGGACTGGTTTCTTACCTTTTGTTTTGGAAAGTAGCATGGGGTATGAGCAATATATTGATTATGCATTAAACGTTCCAATGTATTTTGTATATAGGGATGGAGAGTATATTGATGTAGCAGGAAAATCTTTTAATACTTTTTTAGAAGGAAATCTAAATGAAGTAAAAGGAAAACCAACATATCTTGATTGGGAGAATCATTTAACAACAATTTTTCCTGAAGTAAGGCTTAAGAGCTTCTTAGAGATGAGAGGTGCAGATGGAGGAATTTTTCAAAATGTTTGCTCATTATCTGCTTTTTGGGTTGGATTATTGTATGATGAAATTTCTTTAAATATTGCAAATGATTTAATAAAAGATTGGGATTTGGAAACTCTTTACTCCTTGAGATTCAATGCAGCAAAATATGGTTTAGATGCAAAAATTAATGGAATTGATATTTTAAATTTATCAAGAAAAGTTTTAGAAATTTCAAGAGAAGGATTGAAGAGAAGGAATATTTTAAATGATAACTCAAATAGTGAGGATATTTATCTGAAGCCTTTAGATAATTTTTTAAAAAATGGAAAAAGTCCTAGTGATGAATTAATTGAAAAGTTTTTAAATAATTGGGATAAAAAAGTTGTAAATATGTATAAAGAATATACATTTTAAAAATAATAAATTATCAATAATTTAGTATTTATGTGAGGAAAAAATGAACTTTGATTTTTCTGAAGATCAGAAACTCTTAAAAGAACAGGTATCTCGTTTTTTAACGGATAATTGTCCCATAGAGGTTGTTAGAGAGGTTTTAGAGGGTGATGACTTTTATTCTGAAAAAGTATGGAAGGGACTTGTTGAGTTAGGATTAACAGGTACAACTATTCCAGAAGAATATGGAGGCCTTGAATTAAGTCCGCTAGAACTTTGCGTTATTGCAGAGGAGCTTGGAAGAGCATCGGCTCCTGTACCTTTTTCATCCTCAGTATATTTAGCAACCGAAGCTATTAAATTATTTGGTACTAGTGAACAAAAAGAAAATTATCTTCCTAAGCTTGCCTCCGGAGAAATAATTGCAACTTTTGCATTGCCTGAAAGTGCTATGGAGCCTAATCCTGATAATATTCAATGCACTTTTTCCTCTGGCAAATTGACAGGAACAAAAATGCCTGTTCCCGATGGAAGTTATGCAGATATTTGCGTGGTAATTGTTAGGGATAAAACCAAGGATTCTATCGGGATGTCCATTGTTGATTTATCTGAGAAAGGAATTGAAAAAAAGTCACTATCTACACTTGATCAAACAAGAGATCATGCAGAAATTATTTTTAATAATACTTCAAGTGAAATTATGAATTCATCAGGTGATGGATGGAGTGATGTTCAGCAAATACTTGATATTGCTGCAGTATTAATCTCTTTCGAGCAAATAGGTGGGGCTGAGGCATCTCTTAACATGGCAAAGGAATATGCTTTAGATAGATTTGCTTTTGGAAGACAAATTGGATCATATCAAGCTGTAAAACATAAGCTTGCTGATATGTATATTAAGATTGAGTTGGCTAAGTCAAATAGTTACTATGGAGCGATGATGTTGAATGATAAAGGCTCAGATTTAAAGATTGCTGCTGCAGCCTCAAGGGTTGCTGCAACTGATGCATTCAATTTTGCTGCCCAAGAAAATATTCAAACCCATGGAGGTATTGGATTTACTTGGGAGGCTGATACTCAATTTTATTATAGAAGAAGTCAAGTTCTTGGTCTTTCTCTTGGAAGTATAGCTTCCTGGAAAAAATAAATTGGTTACACAATTAGAAGAAAAAAATAATTAAATAAGGAGATAAACATTGGATTTTAATGATACACCGGAAGAAAATGATTTTCGTTTAGAGGTAAGAGAGTGGCTTAAAAATAATGCACCAAAAGAGAAAAAAGCTGGTGGTTATGACTCAATTGATGTTCAAGAGAGTGCCCTAGCAAGAGCCAGGGATTGGCAAGCAAAAAAAGCTGAAGCAGGTTATGCGGCTATTACTTGGCCAAAAGAATATGGTGGTCTTGGAGGTTCCTCCATTCAATCTGTTATTTATTCTCAAGAAGAGTCTAAGTATAATGTACCGACAGGCTTTTTTGATATTGGTTTAGGTATGTGCATACCTACAATAATGGCTTGGGCAACGAAAGAACAGAATGAAAGATATGTAGAGCCTGCCCTTTACGGAAAAGAAATATGGTGTCAGTTATTCTCAGAGCCTTCTGCAGGTTCAGATGTTGCTGGAGTTAGAACAAAAGCTGAAAAAGATGGAGATGACTGGATAATTAATGGTCAAAAGGTATGGACTTCAGGTGCACATTTTTGTGATTTTGGTATTATTGTTGTCAGAACAGATCCAACGGTTCCTAAACATAAAGGTTTGTCATTTTTCTTTTTAGATATGAAGTCTCCTGGAATAGAAATAAAACCAATTAGACAAATTTCAGGTGGTTCTAACTTTAATGAAGTATTTTTTACTGATGTAAGGGTACCCGACTTACAACGACTTGGTGAAGTTGGTGAAGGTTGGAAAGTTGCACTTACTACTTTAATGAATGAAAGATTAGCTATTGGTGTTCCTAAATCAGCTGATTATTCATCTTTAACTCAGTTAGCGAAAGATGTGATTTTGAATAATAAGCCAGCTATTAAAAATGACCTCGTTAGAGCTAAAATTGCAGATTGGTATGTTCAATCTGAAGGCTTAAAGTATACTAAAATGAGATCATTAACATCATTATCAAAAGGTGAAACCCCAGGCCCTGAAAGCTCTATTGGGAAAGTTGTATCCGCCCCTAAAATGCAAGATTTAGCAAGCTTTGCAATGGATTTACAAGGTGCTGCTGGAATTTTGAACGATCCAGATATGTCTTTAATGCATTCTATATTTCAAAACCAATGGATGAGTGCCGCTGGATATAGAATTGCAGGTGGAACGGATGAGATTTTAAAAAATATTGTTGCTGAAAGAGTTTTGGGTCTACCTCAGGATATTAGAGTAGACAAAAATGTACCGTTTAATGAACTAGCAGATTCAAGATAAGTTTATATTAATTTTATTATGAGTTTTTTGATCTAAGCCTCTAATAGATAGGGTAATTTTTTTATCATCATTAATTTCGACAACTCCATAATTTTCCTCTAAAAAAGTTGATCCTATTCTATTTGGGCCTAATTCTTCTTTAGATTTAAATAATTTTCCTGCAGGTAAATTTAAAGAACTCGAAGTTAATTCAAATAATTGATTGCCTCCATTAGTTTTCTCTTTATATATACCTCCTCTATGGCGATCTCCTGATAAAATAATTAAATTATTAATATTATTTTTATCAATTAAATTAAATAATCGTAATTTTTCCATCGGAAGGTTTCCCCATTTTTCATAACCGTGTCCATCTGCAATAACTTGAATACTTGATACAAGTATTCTTATATCTGCTTCTTCTTTCATAGAATTATTTAACCATTTCCATTGTCTTTCACCTAAGTAAGTTTTAGAAGGATCATCATCTGGAATATATCGCTCTTTTGTTGGCGTCCATTTTTCATCGGTGGGTTTTAAAGGTGATCTGAAATACCTAGTATCAAGAAAGATAAATTGAATAATATTATTACCTATTTTTCTTTTTCTTTTAAAATAAATACCTTCTCGACCCCTTCTAGAATCATTTAAAGGAATTCTCCAAAATTTTAAGAATAATTCTTTCGATTGTTTTTTATATGGAAACTCAGAGCCACCGTCATTTTTTCCATAATCATGATCATCCCATACGGAGAAAATTTCATTTGTTTCTTCTAATTTTTTAAAAGGGATTTTTTCTTTTTGTTTTTCATATGCTTTTTTTAATATTTCTAATTCGCCATTTTTTTTGTCATCACCATAGACATTATCTCCCATAAAAATAAAAGCATTAGATCTCTCTTTTAAGATACTTTTCCAAATAGGTTGTTTTCTGTCTTGTGAAATGCAAGAGCCACAAGTGATTTTAAACTGTGTTCTATTATTTGCATTTAAACTTTTAAAAAAAGGAAAAAATGAAAGCAGAAAAATCCCACTTCCAAATAAAAAAATCCTTCGGTTTATTTTTTTTAATTTTTTTTTATACATTCTATTATTATATAAAAAAAGGGCGCCAGTTAATAGCGCCCTTAATAATTATTGCTAATAATTTAAAACTGATATTTAAGTCCAACTTTAATTTGATATACAGATTTACCAACATTTTGTGTTGGCTCACCATCAACCTTAAATGTTTTATAAACATATCTTCCTTGATCATCTACTTCAGCTTCAACAATACCTCTAGAATTGGATGTCGAGCCAACATAGTTTTGAAAGCCACCCCAATCAGAATTTATTAAATTAAGTACATTTTCAATATCAAGGTAAAAAGTTGCTTTACCAGGAACGCCTCCAAAAGGAAGTTCTTGAGCAATTCTTAAATCAAATGTTCCAGCCCACGGACTATTAAAACTATTTCTTGGAACTGCTGAACCTCTATATGCAGATAAACCTGAGTCCTGAAGGAATTGTTCGAAAGCATCTGTATCAAACCCATCAGAATAAATTACATTAGGATCATCAATTGATGGTACATAGAGTAATTCTATATTTTCACCATCAGTCCTATATCCACTTAAATCACCTCTGAATGTATAGCTATAGGGGTTACCTGACTGTCTAAAACCATTTAACCCAATACTTGTTTCTAAGTTACCAAATATATTTCCTTTCCATGTTAGAGCATAATCAAATGAATGTTCAATTTCATAATGAGAACGACTATTCACAGGAGTTAAGTGATCAAATATTGGCATTCTAACAGCACTTGAAAAAATAATAGAGCTTGTCATCATATGAGCCATTTCTCTGTCTGTGTGAGCATATCCTAAGTATAAGAATAATCCATTATCGAAATATTTTTCCATGGAAATACCAAAAACATTAGTTTCGGGTTGAATATTTTTAAATGTTGTTAAATATCCAACATAGCTACAACCTCCATAAAGAGGTCTATTATCAGCTAGTGCTGTCCCTTTTGGATCACAACCACCAATAATTGCACCTACTGGATCTTCTTCTTCCATATGAATTATATTTGCTCTAACAGTTATATTAGATTCTAAATCTGCAACTAAACCTAAACTTATTTTAGTTATAGATGGGATTCCAAAGTCTTTATCCATCATAGCGGTATATCCACCAGTATCACCAATTTCGTTCCTAACAAGAGCTAATGCTGCATCACCTGGATAACTTTCAGGTGTTCCTGGAGTAGGTAAGTTATTACTTTTAGCCCTTAGCTTATTACCTGGCAGGTTTAAACCTGAGTCAATATAAGGACCACCAAACCAGACTGGGGGCAGGTTGCCACTAAATTCGCCGTATCCAAATGTAACTAAAACATTATCCTCTGCTTGCCAATCTAATGAAAAACGAGGCATTATAATGTCCTCTCCATCTAAATTTACATCATTTCTTGGCGCTGGGATATAGGTGTCACCAGTCCAATTATACCAAAAAGGATTATATTCAGGGGTAGTATCTTGACCTATTTCTTCATATCTAAAGCCTATTCTAGCAGTTAAATCTGAATTTATACTCCAAGTATCTTGTAAATAAATAATTGTATAATCCATATTAAAACGACCTGCTGCATCGCGTGGCATATTTGTATCAGCATTTCTATAATCTAGTTCTTTTAAATTACCAGCAATAAAGTCTTCAATTGAATTGTAATCGTATTCACCTAAACTATTTCTTGAGAACATATTAAACATATCATTTTCAATGCTCTTATAGCCCAAAGTGACTGCGTGATTACCTATATTATAGTAACCAGCAACTTCAAATTGTTTTCTATTAGTTTGAATTTCGTTAGCGTGTCTATATTGATCAGGACCAAAAAAAACTGTACCCCCAGAAGGAACCTTAATTCCAACCTCACCTATTGTTGTAGCACCAACTGGTGTATTTGGATTCATTACATCAGTATCGGAATACATTATTTTTGTTGAAAAATTATCAGACCAGTCAGAGTTTAATTCAAATTTAATAGTTTCATACTCTTTATTGATAGTATACCAGTCACTTGAAAGGGGTAATCCCCACGATCTATTCCAATAAGCGCTTTCTGTATATCCATCTACGTGTATGTACTCAAGTGTAAGAGTTTGAGTGTCTGTAATATTTGCATCAAGTCTTAGGAATGTTTTTTCATCTTCTTCCATTAGACCCTTGGTATAAGAACCTGCGTCATAACCTATTACATCCTTTGCCGCTTTAATTACTGCATCAGCTTCAGCTCTTGTCACAGAACCAGATTGAAATGCTTGCATTTGTATTGGATCAGTTGCTTCATATTTTTCATAACCAAACGAAAAGAATAATTTATCTTTTATGATTGGACCATTTAAAGCTATTGAAAATAATTCAGTATCGGGATCGGCGTTGTCTGATTTTTTACCGAAAGGTTCATCTCCAGCTATTTGAGTAGATTCTATTGTAAATGATCCATGAAAATCATTTGTTCCAGCTTTTGTAGTAAGAACAATATTACCACTTGATGCTTCTCCAAGCTCAGCATCAAAATTTGCAACCTTAACAGAGACTTGATCAATAACATCCATAGATAATGGCATTCTATTAGTAGGATATGAATTTGAACTTAAACCATAAGAGTCATTCGCACTAACACCATCAATTATAAAGCCAATTAATCTTGGCATGCCACCAGCAAAAGACAATCTGCCACTGTTGTCTACTGTAACAAATGGATCAAGTTTAGCTATATCCTTAATATCACGATCAATTGAGGGAAGTGATGAAATATCCTCAGCATCGAATACAGAACCTGGACCAACCCCTAAACTATCTAAATTAGCAGATTTTGCTGTTACAACAATTTCTTCAATATTGTTTGAGCTTAAAGTAAAAGAAACACCAGCTTCACTTCCTAATTTAGTAAAAATATTGGTCTTTGTATTGGATAGGCCAGATTTAGTAACTGTTATTTTGAATGGCCCTCCTAATCTAAGCCCTCTAGAATAAAAAGCTCCAGAATTTCCAGTTGAGGTTGATGATTTACTTCCAGAGGGGGTATGAATGATTTGAACAGATGCCCCAGAAACAGGATTCCCTGACTCATCAATAACAGAACCCCTGATAACACCTGTGGTTTGTTCAGCTGATAGGTCAGAAGTATTTATTGATGAGATAAAGATAGCAAAAACAGTAAAAGTTAGGATTTTCATTAGTTTATTTGTGTAAATCATTTAAAGCCTCATGGAGTGGTGATAATTTAAAATTAAATTTTATTATTGAATCATTTCAAATACATTAAACTTATATTAAATTTATATTACAATTAAATTATTTTGCTTAATTAATACTATAAATTATTGTTATTAACCAAAGAAATACAGTATAGAGATTATAATTTTTCAAATTTATTTGAATTATGAGCTATATATTATTAATTGGGGATTAGGGAATTTTTAAAAATGTCTCATAAGTTTTGTATCGCACCTATGATTGATGTCACAAATCGACATTGCCGATTCTTTTTTAGAAAGTTTAGTAAGCATGCAAGGCTTTATACTGAGATGATTGTTGCCGATTCAATAATCTACGGCGATAAAGATTTTTTATTAGGATTTGATGAAGTTGAACATCCTGTAGCGCTTCAGATAGCTGGATCAGACCCTTTGACTTTATCCAAGGCAGCTTTAATTGGTGAGCAATATGGGTATGATGAAATTAATTTAAATATTGGTTGTCCATCAAAGAGGGTTCAGGCTGGAAATTTTGGGGCTTGCTTAATGGCTCACCCTAACTTAGTTGCAGAATGTATTGAAAGAATAAAAGAAAAAATTAAAATACCAGTAACTATTAAATGTAGAATTGGTATTGATGATCACAATCCTGATGAAATGTTAACAGAATTTGTTGAAACAACCAAAAATGCCGGAGTTTCAACTTATATTATACATGCTAGAAAAGCTATGTTGGATGGTTTAGATCCAAAACAAAATAGAGAAATTCCTCCTTTAGATTATGATATAGTTAGAATGATAAAAAGAAAATGGCCTGAATTAAATATAATTTTAAATGGTGGCATTTTAAGCCCTTACGAGGGTAAAAAAGAGATTTCTAAATCAAAAGGAATTGAGCTTGATGGTGTTATGTTGGGAAGAGCGGTTCAGGAAAATCCTTATTCCATTGTTGATGTTGATAAAATTTTCTTCAATGATGATAAAAAGATTCCATCAAGAATTGAGATTGTTGAAGAAATGATCTCCTATTTGGAAATTTGTGTAAAAAATAATGTCCCAATTAATATAGTAACTCAAAATATGTTTGGTTTATTTCATGGTTGTAGAGGAGCAAAACTTTGGAGAAGTTATTTAAGTCATGAAGCGCCAAGAAGAAGAGATGATCCAAAAGTTCTGAAGGAAGCATTAAATCAGATTATTTCTTTTCAAAATCAGGCTGCTTAATGAGTAGTGATCTTTTTTCATTAATACCTTTTGCTTTAGTAATATCTTTATCTGGTTTTATTTCTGGTTTTATAGCAGGTTTATTGGGTGTCGGCGGAGGAATTATAGTGGTGCCAGTATTGTATCATTTTTTGTCTCTTATTGGTGTTCCTGAAGATGTTGTTATGCATATTTCTGTAGCTACATCTCTAGCGGTTATAATCCCAACAGGTTGGCGCTCATATAAATCCCATCAAGAAAATGATAATATTGATTATAGCGTTTTAAAATCATGGCTTTTGCCGACAATTTTTGGTTCAATTATTGGTGCAATTATAGCTGGCCTTATCTCCGGTTTTTGGCTAACTTTTATCTTTGCTCTTATAGCTTTTTTTGTATCAATGAATTTATTTATTAATAAACAGGAATTTAAGCTTGGTAATGATATTCCAAAAGGTTTTTTTGGAAGTTTTATACCTTTTTCAGTTGGCTCTTTATCCTCCATGCTAGGAATTGGCGGGGGTACATTTAATGTTAGTTTGATGACATTATTTGGTAAAACTATTCACAAAGCAGTTGGAACCGCTTCTGGTCTTGGTTTTTATTTGGCAATTCCAGGTACTATTTTTTTTATTATAACAGGTTGGAATAATGAAAATTTACCACTTGGCTCTTTGGGGTATGTAAATATTATTGGGTTACTTTTAATTGCACCAATTTCTTCTTATGCGGCTCCAATTGGTGCAAAGTCAGCTAACAAATTAGATAATAAAATTTTGACAAATATTTTTGCTATTTTTTTATTAATTACCTCTGCAAGAATGTTTTTTGAAATTTTTTAAATAGATTGGTCATAAGGACCGATTTCTTTGAATTTTTTTAATAAATTATCAATAAACTTAAAAATTTCTCTCATTACATATTCAGAAGAAGTACTTTCACAGACAACAACAAGATTTGGTTTATTTGATGAGGCTCTAATTAGTCCCCAACTGCCATCTTCAAGAGTAAATCTTATCCCATTTATCGTTAAGATAGATAGAATTTCCTGATCTGCGATTTTAATTTTATTTTCGTATTTATCTCTGATTATTTCTGAAATTTTGTCGATAGTTTGATATTTTACATTATCTGCACATTCTGGCGACATTGTTGGTGAATTAAATGTATTAGGTAGATCTTTAATCATATCTGAAATACTACTTTCTCGATTTTCATCTAAAAGTTTACAAACTTCAATTGCCGACAAACATGCATCATCGTAACCTCTTCCAATAGGCTGATTAAAAAAATAATGACCTGATCTTTCAAAACCAGCTAAAGCTGATATTTCAGATGTTTTTTGTTTGATATAACTATGACCCGTTTTCCAATATTGAACACTGGCGTTATTAGATTTTAAAATTTTATCTGAACTAAATAATCCTGTTGATTTAACATCAATTACAAATTTTGAAGATTTATATTTTTTTGAGAAATTTCTAGCTAATAGTACACCCATAATATCAGAAAAAACTTCTTTACCATTATTATCAACATAGCCACATCTATCTCCATCTCCATCAAAAGCAAAACCAATATCTGCATTATTTGCTATAACTTCTTCGCTTACATGTTTAAGCATTTTTAGATCTTCTGGGTTAGGGTTGTAGTTAGGAAAAGTATGATCAAGATCACAATGAACCTTAATAACTTCAATACCAATTTTTTCTAATATTTCTGGAGAAAAAATACCTGATGTTCCGTTTCCGCAAGCTACAACAGCTTTGAGTTTACGTTTAATATTATTTCTTTTAGTTAGGTCCTCAATATATTTGGCATTCATTCCTTCAATATAGGTATATTCACCATTAATTTTTTTTGGGCTTAAGTTATTAAGGCATATTTCTTTAAGTCTTTTCATTAAGTCTGGTCCAAATGTTAAAGGTCTATTTACTCCCATTTTAAAGCCGGTCCACCCATTTTCATTATGACTAGCTGTAACCATTGCAACAGATTTACAATCTAAATCGTATTGAGCAAAATATGCACCAGGTGATATAGTTAATCCAATATCAAAAACATTTATACCGTATGATAATAAACCAGATACAAGAGCGTTTTTAACTTCTTCAGAATAGGATCTATAATCATGGCCTATAACAATCTCTTTTTTGACATTTTCTTCTATAATTAATTGTCCAAGACCATAGCCAAGTTTTTTTATACCGCTCAAATTAATTTGTTTTGGATAAATCCATCGAGCATCATATTCTCTAAAACCAAATTCGTTAATAATTGGTTCTTCAATATAGTTTTTTATATTAAAAGAAATGTCACTCATTAAAAAATTTCATCAATTATTTCTCAATTGTTTCCATCGCTTTTTCAAAAACCTTACCGGTCTGCTCTCCACCCATATTATATGACTTCGCTTCATTAAAATTAGATATTTTTTCCCAGTTATTAACAATATCTTCAGCGGTGGCATTAAGTCCAAGACTTAATCCATCAGATTCCATAATTTTTGAAACAGAATAGACTCCAGCACCAGCACACAAAATAGTTCCATTGGGAGCTTCATGCGAAACTAAATAAATTGCTGCAGGAGTAACGCTTTCAGGTGTTAATAAATTTTCAGCTTCAGGTGGCATTAAATTTGCGGTCATCCTTGTATAAGCCACTGGAGTTAGGGCATTAACATGGACGTTATATTTTTGACCTTCGAGCTTAAGGGTATTCATAAAACCTACCAGACCTAATTTCGCTGCCCCATAATTAGTTTGTCCGAAGTTTCCATATAAACCAGATGATGAGGAAGTAACTAATATTCTTCCATAGTTTTGTTCTTTCATTATTTCCCAAACAGCTTTTGTTGGTTTAACAGTTCCCATTAGGTGAACATTTAAAACTTTTTCAAAATCATTAATTTCCATTTTAGAAAATGATTTATCAATTAATATTCCAGCATTATTTATTAGTATATCAATTCTTCCATACTCATCGATTGTTTGATCAATCATTAGTTTTACACCGTTGTCGTCTGTAACCGATGAACCATTAGATATAGCCTGACCACCGGAACTAATAATTTCTTTTACAACTTTTTCGGCTGCACCAGATGATCCTCCAGAACCATCAACAGATCCTCCAAGATCATTTACAACGACCTTAGCCCCTCTTTTTGACAATTCTAAAGCATGAGATCTACCCAATCCACCACCTGCTCCCGTAATGATTGCAACTTTATCTTTAAAATCAATTGTCATTTTTGTTCTCCCTAGCATTTTTATAAATTAATGATTAAATTAACTAATACAAATAGAATGTCATCAAATTTTTTAATTGTTTTAGGAGGGAGATTAGAAATGATTTTTTATGATGGTGGTGCAGCACCAAATGCTAGAAGGGTTAGAGTATTTCTTTCTGAAAAGAATATAGATATTCCGATTAAATCTATTGATATTATGAAAGGTGATCATAAAAAAGATGATTACAAGAAAATAAGCCCTTTATCACAAGTACCTGCTCTTGAACTTGATGATGGAACTTTCATAACAGAGTCGATAGCAATATGCAGATACATAGAGGAATTAAATCCTGAACCAAACCTATTTGGAAAAAATCCTAAAGAAATAGCTCAAATTGAAATGTGGCAAAGACGTTTAGAGCTTTTATTGATGATACCAATTGCGTCAGTTTTTAGACATGGACATCCAGCTATGGCACATTTAGAAGAACAAGTACCGGAATGGTCAGAAGCAAATAAACCAAGAGTCTTAAAATTTTTTAAATGGTTAAACGAACAACTTGAAGGTAAAAATTTTATTTGTTTAGATAGATATACTGTTGCTGACACAACTGCTTTTACATGTTTTGAATTTGCCAAGTGGCCAAAAATTCTAATTCCTGATGAGTTTCAAAATTTAAAAGACTATCAACAGAAATTATCTGAAAGACCAAGTTCAAAGGCTTAAAATTTATAAAATATTGACCAAAATCAATTTTTTTTATATTACAAAACTGTCAGATGATTGGATGATCGCTTTTTTTAAAGAGGAAAGTCCGGGCTCCATGAGAGACAGTGCCGGGTAATACCCGGCGAGGGTGACCTTAGGGAAAGTGCCACAGAAAATATACCGCCTTAGGGCAAGGGTGAAAAGGTGTGGTAAGAGCGCACCGCTTATATGGTAACATATTTGGCAGGGTAAACCCCACTGGGAGCAAGACCAAATAGGAATAACGTTGGCTTAGCCAGAGAATTTCTCTTTCTAGTTATTCGGGTAGGTTGCTAGAGGTATACGGCAACGTATACTCAAGATGAATGATCATCGCTTTTTTAAAGTACAGAACCCGGCTTATAAATCATCTGACATTTTCAGAGAATTAAAATTTTTAAAAGTAACTTTGTGCGTATTTTTTAATTAAATCCCATTGACTCCCATAATATCCCATGATAATCCATATTTAAGTCTTATTTTTATAAGATCAGGTTATTCTTTTGTTTAAAAAAACTGGAGGGTTTTTTGAAAATATTTTTATCAAGCGCGGTTAATAAAATTGATGCTAAGGGCAGGATTTCAATTCCTGCATCTTTTAGGACTGTTCTTGAGTTCCAAGGCTACCCTGGCGTTTATTTATTTCCCTCTTTTACATCAAAATCTATTGATGGAGGGGGTCTGGAGTTGATAAATCAAATTTCAGAAAGTGTAGAGAGAATGCAGTTATTTGCAGAAGAAACAGATGCATTATCCACATCACTTTTTGCTGACACATACAATCTATCGTATGACCAAGATGGAAGGATATCTTTGCCAGAAAGCCTAATGGAACACGCAAACTTGAAAAATAAAGCTGTTTTTGTTGGTCAAGGTAGAAAGTTTCAAGTTTGGAACCCTAATGATTTTGAGGAATTTAAAGAAAAGGCAAAAGTTAAGGCTCTTGAACACAGAAATCTGATAGGCCCTGTTGGTTTAAATAAAGTTAAATTTGAGGAAATAGATTGATGGATAATAATATTCCAACTCATAAATCGGTAATGATGAATGAAGTTTTAGAAATATTAAATCCAAAATCAAATGAAACCTATATTGATTGCACTTTAGGTGCGGGAGGACATACTAGAAAAATTCTTGATAGTGCCGATTGTCATGTAATTGGCATTGACAGAGACCCAATGGTATTTTCTTTAAATCAAGATCGCTATAAATCATATGGCGATAGGCTAACTTTAATTAATGGAAGGTTTGGAGAATTAACAAATCATATTTCAAAGATTGGTATTAAAAAAGTTGATGCTATTTTTATTGATTTAGGGGTTTCTTCAATGCAGCTTGATACTCCAGAAAGAGGCTTTTCATTTCGCTATGATGCTCCATTAGATATGAGAATGGACGATAATAAAACATCGGTATTTGATATAATAAATAAATATAAAGAAGAAGATTTAGCAAATATCATTTATTTATTTGGGGAAGAGAGAAAATCAAGAAGAATTGCCAAGAATATAATTGAACAAAGAAAAATAAAAAAAATTCAAACTACTTTTGAATTATCTAATATTATTAAAAAATCAAAAGCTGGAAAATATCATAAAATTCACCCTTCAACGAAGACTTTTCAAGGATTAAGAATTTATTTAAATGATGAATTAAAAGAATTATATAGTGCGTTAATATCTTCAGAGAGTATTTTAAATGAAGGCGGGAAATTAATAGTCATTTCATTTCATTCTTTAGAAGATAGAATTGTCAAAAATTTTATAAAATATAATTCGATTTCAGAGAAGAAATATTCTTTAGGTAATACTGAGTTACCTTTTTACTATAAAACAAAGAGAGTTACAAAACCTACTAAAAGTGAAATAAAAGAAAACCCAAGATCTCGATCAGCTCATTTACGATATGTATACAGAACATCTGCACAAGAAATTTTAAAAAATAATTCACATAATTTTATAAAATATGGAGGTGTAAGTGTTTAAATTATTTGTCTATAGTCTTTTTTTCACCTTCATTTCGTTAATAGTGTTTAATCAAATAATTAGTCATGAAATTAAAGATAAGGTTAGACAGCTAAATAATATTAATTATTCCTTAAAAAAAGAACAGAATAAAGAAATACTCCTAAAAACAGATTGGGTTGTAAGGACAAGCCCTGAAAGGCTTCAGAAATTATCGGAGAAATACTATCCACAGCTTAGGCTATCACCTTCAAAGGGTGAAAACATTGAATTTATTAATCAAGAAATAGAAAAAAACTAAATGGTTAATTTAAAGAAAAATAAATTTACAAATGTTAAGGCTACAGCAGGTAATGATCTTAGTTTTTTGTTTCATGACAGCCATAAAGGGCTAAATAATAATCGAAATGATATTGATAAAATATCCTTAAGTAGAGAGAGGGTTCATTTAGCGAAGTTTTTATTTATTTTTGTCTTCGCGATTTTTATAGTTAGAAGTACATCACTAGCAATATTTCCAGGTGAAATCTTAAGCAAGCCAAATAAAATTATATCAAATTCAATCAAAAATCCTTTACCAGAAATTTATGATAGAAATGATAAATTATTAGCTACGACAATAGAGACAAAAAGGGCTTCTATTAGAAATCCAGTTAACCCAGAAGAAACTGCTCGAATGATAAAGGCGGTGATTCCTGAACTAAATAAGGATGTGTTTCTAAATAAACTTGAAAATAAAAGTTATGTTGAGATTGCGGATAATATAAATGATATTCAATATTACGATATTTTAAATTCTGGTGTGGCTGAGGTAGAGTTTCATTCTGTTTGGAGAAGAATTTATATCAACAAACAACTGGCATCTCATATAATAGGATATTCAGGAAGAGACCTAATTGGCTTATCTGGAATTGAAAAAACAATACCAAAATCTAAAATCCTCCACGAAGATATTAAACTTAGTATTGATATATCTGTTCAATTTCACCTTGAAGATCAAATTGCAAAAGGAATTGAATTATATGGTGCTGAAAGTGGCTTTGGTATAGTTATGGATGCAAATAACGGACAAATTATTGCCTCAGCGTCACTACCAACATTTGATCCAAATATGATTAATAAAAATTATACAAATGGCGCAGTAAAAGAATCTACATTTAATCAAGTTTTCCAAGGTAGTTATGAGCTTGGTTCAGTTATGAAAATAATGACATTAGCCATGGGCCTTGAGAGTTCCCAAATAGATCTTAATGATAAATTTGATGATAACATTTGTATAAAAATAGCAGCAAATAGGTGTTTAAATAATTACAGAAATCAGAGTTCAGAAAATTTAATTAATTCAGTAGATTGTTTGGTTAGATCTTCTAATCGATGTATGGCACAGATTGCAATAAAAGTTGGAAGAGAAAATCAGAAATCTTTTTTACAGAAAGTAGGCCTTTTAGACGAATATTTACTTGAGGTTTATGAAACAGGATCACCCATCTTACCTGAAAGGTGGACAGATAATTCAATGATTACAATTTCATTTGGTCAAGGTTTAAGCGTTGTTCCTTTGTCTTTTACTTCTTCTGTAGCTACGATGGTAAATGGCGGTTATAAAATTCAGCCTTCTCTTAATTATTACAATAATTCAAAAAAAGAGAATAGGGTTATAAGAAAAAATACAAGTACAAAAACAATTTATGCGATGCGTCAGGTTGTTAAGCATGGATCAGGACAAAAAGCTGATATTGAAGGTTATGCTGTTATTGGTAAAACTGGAACAGCGGATATTCCATGTAATGGAGCTTACACTGGGTGTGGAAATCGAACATCTTTTGTAGGTGCATTTCCGGGCTGGGATCCTAAGTATGTTATTTTGGTAAGCTATGAAAGACCTAAAGAGAATCCTTCAAGAGGCATTATGGGGGGAAGCTCATTTCATAATGCTGGACCTACAGCAGGTGAGGTTATTCGATTAATAGCTCCAATCTTAAATGTTGAATATAATGTTGATAAAGATGTAAAAGATGTAAAAAAAGATATCTCAAAAAATAATTTAATTGAGGAGAATTCTCTGTGATACCTCTTAGATTAATTGATGATACATTTGAAGATAATATTAGTTTATCTGGTATTCAATCCAATAGTAAATTAATTAAAAATGGAAACCTTTTTGTTGCAATTGATGGTATTAAAAACAATGGGGAAGATTATATTGATGAAGCTGTTAAAAAAGGTGCGGTTGCAATTTTAACTTCAAATAAAAGAATTAAGAAAGAAAATATTCCAGTAATTTTTAATCAAAATCCAAGAAAAAAACTATCTCAATTATCTAAATTATTTTTCCCTGGTTCACCTGACACAATTTGCGCAGTTACCGGAACAAATGGTAAAACATCAACTGTAGATTTTTTATATCAAATATGGGAACTGCTTGGTTATAATTCTGCAACAATTGGAACGCTAGGTGTTAGATCAGAAAATCTAAATATTAATACTAGCAACACAACTCCTTGCCCAATTAAGCTTCATCAAATATTAGATAAACTTGCAAAATTGAAGGTATCAAATTTAGCATTAGAGGTATCAAGTCATGCTATTGATCAATATCGTATTAATTCTGTTGATCTGGAGTCTGCCTGTTTTACTAACTTAAGCTTAGATCATATGGATTATCATAAATCTATACAGGAGTACTCTAATACTAAGTTTAAACTTTTTAATAACATCCTTCCCTTTGAGAAAACATCAGTAATTTTTACAGATAATGACGAGGGTATAAAATTTTTTGAAAAATTAAAAAAATTTAATAGAAATATTTTTGATATTGGTATTAATGCTGAAAAATTAAAGATTCTTTCTTCAGAAAATATTGCTACAGGTCATAAGGTAGAAATATTATATAATGATGAAATTTTTTCATTTAACTTTAATCTTCAAGCATACTTTCAAATATCAAATGCTCTCTGTGCTGCTGGTTTAGCAATAACATCTGGAGCAAATTATAAAGATGTTTTTTCGGTAATAGAAAATATTAAACCTGTTTACGGAAGGATGAATACTATTGAATCAAAAAATAATTCAAAAATTATAATTGATTATGCGCATACTCCTCATGCTCTTTTATCGGTTTTGCAATACGCAAATTCTTTATCAAAAAATATTATTTTAGCCTTTGGTTGTGGTGGTGATAGAGATGTTTCAAAAAGAAAAATAATGGGAGAAATAGCAGAGAGGTTTTCAAATAAAGTAATTATAACCAATGATAATCCAAGATACGAAGATCCAAGTAATATAGCTAAAATGATACAAAAAGGATGCCCTAGCGCTCAAATAATTTTTAATAGAAAGGAGGCCATTGAGTATGGTTTATCTGAAGCTAATTCAGGAGATATATTCATAATTGCTGGGAAAGGACATGAGAGCTATCAAATAGAAAAAGGTAAAAAAACATATTTTAGTGATATGGATGTTGTTAAAAATTTTCTGGAGAATGCTAATGGATAAAATTCTTTGGAAAGGGGAAGATGTATTAAAAATTACAAATGGTCATGGACCATCAAATTGGAATGCTTCAGGTGTCTCAATTGATACAAGAACTATCAATAAAGGTGATATTTTTTTTGCTTTAGCTGGGCCTAATTATGATGGCCATCAATTTATTGGTGAGGCAATTAAGAAGGGGGCCTCAATAGTTATTTCAAATGCTCCTGTGCTTAATCATGAAAATAAAGTTGTCGTAGTTAATGACGTTTTAAAAGCTTTAGTATGTCTTGGAAAGTCGTCAAGAGAGAGAAATAAAGGAAAAATCATAGCTGTTACTGGCAGCTCTGGTAAGACAACTGTCAAAGAAATGTTAGCCTCATCTTTAATTGATTATGGCAGAATTCATTATTCAGAATCTTCATATAATAATAAAATAGGGGTTTCATTATCATTATCAAGGATGCCATCAAATACTGACTTTTCTATTTTTGAAGTTGGTATGAATAATTATGGTGAAATTTCTTATCTTAGTAAGATTATTAAGCCTGATATTGGATTAATTAATAATGTCGGAAGTGCTCACATAAAATTTTTTAAATCAAAAAAAGAGATTTTGAAAGAAAAACTTGAAATAATTAATGGAATAAAACCAGGCGGCTTCTTAGTGCTAAATGAAAATATTTCTATTAATAAATCCACTAATAATTTATGTGAAAAAAATAATATAGAATTAATAAGTTTTGGTAAAAAAGATGAAACTAAAAACTCTTTAATTAATTATAAATATTTTCCTCAAGGATCATTTATAGAAGCAAAAATAAATTCTAAGCCTTTAAATTTTAAAATGTTTGCCCCTGGATTGCATATGGCATTTAATGCATTAGCTGTTTTATCTGTATGCAACATCCTAAATTTACCCTTAACAAATATAACCAAAAAATTATCAAATTTTAGTCCTATTGAAGGAAGGGGTTTGACTTATGACTTATCTTTTCAAAATAAAAAAATTCAAATTATTGATGAAAGTTTTAATGCCAACCCGGAATCAATGATTTCATCAATTAATTTACTAACTGATATAGATTTTTATAAGGATAAGAGAAAAATATTAATACTTGGAGAGATGCTGGAGCTTGGTAAATTTTCAGAGGAATTTCATATAAAAATTGCTAAATTTATTAATAAAACAAATATTAATCTTGTTTTTTGTTCTGGAAAAAGAATGAAATATCTTTGGGATAATCTATCAAATGATAAAAAGGGTGCTTTTGCTCAAAAACCTGAAGAACTAATTAAGCAATTGAATAAAAAAATTAATAATGAAGATATTTTATTAATAAAAGGTTCTTCCAAGAGCAAAATTAAAATTATCCTTAATTATTTAAATGAAGAAAAGTTGTTAAGGAATATAGCGTAATGATTTTATATCTTCTTGAAAATTTCCTTTCTGACTTCAACAGTTTAAATATTTTTAACTATATCACCGTTAGATCAGCATTTGCGGTATTAACTTCTTTATTTATATGCCTTTGTTTTGGATCAAAATTTATTATATTTATGGAACAAAAACAAAAAAAGGGACAACCAATTCGACAAGATGGGCCACCATCGCATTTACTTACAAAAGTTGGAACACCAACTATGGGGGGGATTCTAATAATTTTTTCCTTGATCTCTAGCTCCTTGATCTGGTCTGACTTAAGTAATAAATTTATTTGGATTATTCTTTATTCAACTATGGGTTTTGGAGCTTTGGGTTTTGCAGATGACTATAAAAAAATTAAAAAATCATCGTCTGATGGAATTAATTGGAAAATTAAATTATTAATACAAATATTATTATCTTTATCAATAGTTTTTCTAATTTTAAAAAATTTTCCAGATGGGAATAATTATTCAATTTATATACCTTTCTTTAAATCCCCGTTCTTTGTTTCGAGTTGGTTTTTTATTCTTTTTTCTCTATGTGTTTTAGTTGGAACTACCAATGCTGTAAACTTAACAGATGGTTTAGATGGTTTAGCCATTATACCAGTAATGATAACAGCTTCATCAATGGGTGTAATTTCATATCTAGTCGGTAATTATGTTTTTTCAAATTATCTTTATATTCAATTTATTCCAGATGTAGGAGAAATAGTGGTTATTTGTGCTGCATTATTTGGAGCAGGCTTAGGTTTTTTATGGTTTAATGCTCCTCCAGCAATGATTTTTATGGGCGATACTGGTTCACTATCCCTTGGCGGTTTGATTGCGTCTGTTGCTATTAGTGTAAAACATGAGATTGTTCTATTTATCATTGGTGGTTTATTTGTTCTCGAGGCTTCATCAGTAATTATTCAAGTACTTTCATATAAGTTAATTGGTAAAAGAGTTTTTATGATGGCTCCGCTTCATCATCATTTTGAACAGAAAGGCTGGTCAGAGTCCACAATAGTAATAAGATTTTGGATTATCTCGCTTATTTTAGCAATCATTGGTCTGGCGACTTTAAAGTTGAGGTAGAATGTTAAATTTTGATCAATTTAAATCTAAGAATATTGGTATATATGGACTAGGTATTACAGGTTCTTCTATAGCAGAAACATTAAATTCTAATGGTGCTAATGTCTATGTATGGGACGATAATCCAAGTATAAGAAAAAAATTTACAAAAAAGAAATTGATTTTGAAAGAAATTGAAGAATGGCCATGGACTGATTTATATTCATTTTTTCCTTCACCAGGAATTGATCTAAAAAGGAAGAAAAAATTAAAAAACTTAATTAAAAAAAATACGAAAATTTGCAGTGATATAACACTTTTTGAAATGGCAAGAGGAAAAGATTTTCACAGAGGGACAATGATAGCAATTACCGGAACAAATGGTAAAACTTCCACTGCATCAATTATATACGAGATTTTAAAGAAAGAGGGCTTTGATGTTAGATTGGCGGGTAATATTGGAAAACCTATTTTAAAATTAAAAAAAGGTAATAAAAAAACAATTTATATTATTGAAATTTCTTCTTTTCAGCTCGAGATTGATACAAAATTGAAACCTGAAATAGCTGTATTGTTGAATATTTCCGAAGACCATCTGGATAGACACTCCAATATGATTGAATACAGGGATATAAAATCAAATATTTTTAAAAATCAGGATAAAAATGATTACTCGATTATTTCCATTGACGATAAGTATTCAAAGTATATTGCAGATAAAAATTTGAAATCCAAAAAAATTCTGTTCACAAAAACTGATTTATCTGTTGATGTGAATTTACCATATAATTTTGAGGCAATAGAAAAAGTTTTAGAAATTTTTAAGATTGAAAAAGGGGTTATAAGAAAAAGAATAAAAGAGTTTAAAGGGTTAAAACATAGAATGGAGTTGGTCTATGATGACGGCTCTATAAGATTTATTAATGACTCTAAGGCTACAAATGTTTCAGCAGCTAATTTAGCAATTCACTCTTTTAAAGATATTTTTTGGATAGGAGGCGGTTATTCAAAAAACAATGATCTTTCAAAGTTAAATTTATCTTCGAGTGAAATTAAAGGAATTTTTTTGATAGGTTCAGCAGCCAGTGAAATAAAAAAATTATCTCCAAGTGTAAAGAAACCATCTATCTATAAAAATTTATCAGATGCAACAAAAGCGGCACTTAAAGCAGCTAAGAAAAATAAAAAAGGTTCAATACTTTTATCACCTGGATGTAGTTCTCATGACCAATTTAGAAATTATGAAGATAGAGGAACTTTTTTCATCAAGATAATTTCGTCTTTAACAAGTAAGGCTGAATAAATGCTTAGAATATCAAGAACAAATATGAGTGTGCTTGGAGTTTGGTGGTATACGGTTGATAGATGGATGTTATTTGCAATAATTTTTTTAGGTTGTATAGGATTATTTTTTTCTTTAGCAATTAGTCCGGCTGAAGCAATAAGCATTAAAACTAATACTTATTTTTTCCTTACTAGGCATTTTATTTATTTTTTCATATCATTATTTTTTTTGGTATCAATTTCAATTTTACCCTCTAGTTTGGTAAGGAAATTATCTCTAATAGTTTTTATCATTAGTTTTATTGGAATTTTTTTAACATTAATTATTGGAGTAAGTAGTGGGGGTGCTTCAAGGTGGCTATCAGCTTTTGGATTTACGATTCAACCCTCAGAATTTCTTAAACCATCTTTAATTATTGTTGTTTCGTGGTTTTTAGCAAGATCAAGGTTAGAAAGTGATATTACTCTCCAGATAATACCTCTAATAGTTACTTTAATTGTTATATCACTTTTATTACTTCAGCCTGATGTCGGCCAAACAATTCTTATAATTTTAACAATCATGGGTTTATTATTTTTTAACGGTTTATCTTGGAAAATAATTAGTGCTTTAACTACAACATCTTTTCTGGGTTTTATTTTTTTATATTTAAATTTCTCACATGTAGCTTCAAGGGTAAATAATTGGCTTGCGGGATGGTTTTTTCCTGAATCTTTGGATAATAGACCAACTCAAATTTCTGCAGCAATAGATGCTTTCGAAAATGGTGGGTTGTTTGGGCAAGGAATAGGTGAGGGCTGGATGAAATATAATTTACCAGATGCTTATACTGACTTTATTTTTGCTGCTGTTGCTGAAGAGGGTGGATTATTTTTAATTATAGTTATTATTCTGATTTATGGATTTTTAATTATAAGGGGCTTTTCAAAAATTACTCTAGTTTCAAATTATGCTAATCAATTAGCTGCATCAGGATTACTATTAATTTTTGGTCTTCAAACATTATTTCATATGGCTGTTAATTTAAGTTTAGCACCTGCCAAAGGAATGACACTTCCTTTTATTTCATATGGTGGTTCTTCAATACTCTCATTAGGGATTTGTATGGGTATGTTTTTATCCTTAACAAAAAAAGATGATCCAAGGATAAAAAAAATGAAAAAAAATTTTAGTGAACCCGGGATAAATTTTTGAAATGAATGAATCAAGCAAAAAAATTATCTTAACTGCAGGTGGTACAGGAGGTCATTTATACGGAGCATTAAGCCTTACTGAAGAATTAAAGATAAATGGTTATGAGGTATTCTTATTTACAGATAAAAGGGTCGAAACTCTATTGAGAGATTTTGATTTAAGTAGAATAAGAATTATTCCTTCTGGAACATTCACAAATACTAGGCTGATTGAATGGCCTGTAATTTCTTTTAAAATTTTAATTGGTTTAATATATTCTCTTTTTTATACCTTAAGAATTAGTCCTAAACTAGTAATTGGATTTGGTGGTTATCCGACAATACCAACTATTTTCGCAGCAAAACTATTGAATATTAAAATAATTATTCATGAACAAAATAAAATTATTGGAAGGGCTAATAAGCTAATGTTAAATCTCTCTGATAGACTGACTGTTGGCCATTTAAAAGTAAAAGGTATTAAAAAAAAATATAATGATAAAATATTTTATACTGGTAACCCTATAAGACCAGAAATCTTTAAATATAAAAAAGATTATAAGACTCATCATCAAGATGGGTTTTTAAACTTACTTATTTTTGGTGGAAGTCAAGGTGCTTCATTTTTTTCGGATATTATTCCTGATAGTATAAATAAGCTGGATAATACAAAAAAATCTCTATTAAGAGTTTTTCATCAAGTTAGAATTAATGAATTTGAGAGAGTGAAAAAATGTTATCACTCTATGAATGTGAAATCTGAGGTTAAAACTTTTTTCTATAATTTACCTGAGTTACTAAATAACTCTCACCTATTAATTTCAAGATCGGGAGCTTCAACTGTTGCTGAAGTGGCTGCAACAAAAACTCCAGCAATATTTATTCCATTTCAACATTCTGTAGATGATGATCAAAGATTAAATACTATTGAATTAGAAAAAATTGGCCAAGTTATTGTTAAAAATGAAAAAAAACTAGACTCAAATCAATTATACAAGGTTATAGATGAGTTAATAGAGAAACCTGAAATATTAGAAAATATGGCAAAAGCAAATAAAGAAATAGTAGTAAATAACTCTTCAGAAAAAATTAGATCAATCATTGATGATTTATTATCAAATAGGGAACTTTGATTTGAAAATAATTAAAAATATTTATTTTATTGGTATCGGTGGTATCGGGATGAGCGGTATTGCCGAGATAATGAAAAACCTTGGTTATAAAGTTACAGGATCAGATCAACATAAAAATTCAAATGTTTTAAGGTTGAGAAGGCTAGGTATTAAAATATTCATTGGTCACCATCCTAGTAATGTAGAAAATGCCTCTTTGATTGTTTATTCTTCTGCTATTTCAAAAAATAATCCAGAAATTAGAAAGGCAATAGAACTTAATATTCCTGTGATAAGTCGCCCTGAAATGCTTAAAGAATTAATGAGGATGAAACGTACAATTACTGTCGCTGGAAGCCATGGAAAGACAACAACAGTTTCTTTAATTGCAGAAATTTTAGATAAAGCAAAATTAGATCCTACTGTTATTAATGGAGGAATTTTAAATTCATATGGTTCAAATACAAAATTAGGAAAAAGTGATCTTATGCTAGTTGAAACTGATGAATCTGATGGAAGTTTTTCTTTTCTACCCTCTTTTGGAGGGGTAATAACTTCTATTGATAACGAGCACATAGATTTCTATGGAAGTAAAAGAAAGCTTATTGAGTCATTTCATTTTTACATAAAAAATATTTCTCCATTTGGCTTTTTGGCTGTTTCGGAAAAAGATAAGAATATTCAATCAATATTAAAAAATTTTAAATCTTTAAATATTTATAAATATGGATTTAACAGTAGTTCGGATATTCAGGCTAAGATAATAAAAAAAAATAAAGACGGGATTATTTTTGATGTTGAAATTAAAAATTTTAACAAAAAAAATTCATTTATTAGAAGTATAAATTTTCCACTTTTAGGTAATCATAATATTGAAAATGCACTTGCAGCGATTTCAGTTTGTATTAATTTTAATATCAATAGAAGTATCATTAAAGAATCATTGGAGTCCTTCCAAGGGGTTAAAAGGAGGCTTACAAAAATATTTGATAAGGATGATATTATTTTTTACGATGATTACGCTCATCATCCTACAGAAATAAAAGATACTTTAAGTGCATTAAAGCCCAAAAATGGAAGATTAATAGCTGTTATCCAACCTCATAGATACTCAAGATTAAACGAAAATTATAATAATTTTATCAAATCATTAAAAGAGGCTGATATTTCTATAATTTTACCAATATTTGATGCAGGAGAACGAAAGATAAAAGGCATAAGTTCACTAAATTTAACAAATGACATAAACAAAAAAAAATTTACAGAAGCATATTATTTCAATAATTTTTTAAAAGCTAAAAATAAAATAAATCAAATAATAAAACCAAAAGATATTGTTGTATTTATGGGCGCTGGATCAATTTCCTCATGGTGCAATGATTACGCTAATGAATTTAGATATGAGGTTTTGAATGTTTAATAATTTAAAACCCATTTTAAAAACACCTTCAGTTGTTGATGAATTAAGTGGTAAATTTTTTTATAAAAAATCAGTTAAAAATCTATCATGGTTTAAGGCTGGAGGGGTTTTAGAATATTTATATATACCAAAAAATGAGACTGATCTCTCAATTCTTTTAAATGAATTAATTCCCAGCATTGAGCTAACTATATTTGGAAAACTGTCAAATACTTTAATCCGTGATGGTGGTTTATCAGGATTATCAATTTTAATGCCTTCAGATTTTAAAAAATTAACTCATAAAGAACAAAATATTTTAAATGTTGGTTCTGGGGCCCTAGATAAAGAAGTAGCAAAAAAATCTATTGATTTTCAAATAGGGGGATTAGAGTTTTTATCAGGAATACCAGGTACAATTGGTGGGGGTATTTTTATGAACGCTGGTTGTTATGGTTCTGAGTTTAAAGATATTGTTTTGGATGTAAATTTTTTAAATAGAAATGGAAAAAAAATTAAAAAAAAAGCAAAAGAAATAGATTTTAAATACAGAGAGTCAAATATACCAAAAGACTTAATAATTACTTCTGTAAATTTAATGGGTTTTAAAAAAAATAAAGAAGAAATTAAAAGAAAAATATGTGAAATCTCAAAAAAAAGAATATCTTCTCAACCCCAAGGATGTCCAACCGGAGGAAGTACTTTTAAAAATTACAAAAACTATAAGGCCTGGGAGTTAATAAGTAAGTTAGGAGTATCAAATTTAAGATGTGGTGGCGCCATGATTTCAGACCTCCATAATAATTTTATGATAAATACAGGAAAGGCCAAAGCATCAGATTTTGAAAACTTAGGAGAGATAATCATTGATAAAGTACAAAGTCAATTTGGCATTAAACTTGAGTGGGAAATTCAAATCTTAGGGAAGAATGGTAAAAATTAATAAAAATACTAAGATTGTTATTCTTCTTGGGGGGGGAGTCTTTAGAAAGAGAAATAAGTATTTCCTCTGGAGAAAATATTATAAAATCTTTATCGACTCAAGGTTTTAACACCATACCTTTTGATTGTAAGGGTGATTTCATAAAAAATTTGATTAAAATCAAACCAGATGTCTGCTTCAATGCTTTGCATGGGTTGGGTGGTGAAGACGGATCTGTGCAATCTTTATTAGAAAAAAATAATATCCCTTATACGCATTCAGGTATCTCTTCATCTGAAATATGTATGAATAAAGTCTTATCAAAAGAGCTATTTTTAAAGAATAATATTAATACCCCAAAGTATAAACTTATAAAAATTAATAATATTAGCAATCTAAACAAGGCATTACCTTTTGTAATAAAACCTCTTCAGGAAGGTTCCAGTAATGGAGTTTATGTAATTTTGAATGAATCAGATAGAAATAAATTACCAAAAATTAAGAAATCCTGGATCTATGGGGAAAGTGTTTTGATTGAAGATTATATTGAAGGAATTGAATTATCTTGCGCAGTTTTTAATAACAAGCCAACAGAAGTTGTAGAGATCAAAACAAAAAATACTTTCTATGACTTTTATGCAAAATATGAACCTGGAGCATCGGACCATATTATTCCCGCCAATATTCCAATAGAAATATATAATTTGGTAAAAAAAACAGCACTTAAGTGTCATAATATCTTTGGTTGCAGAGGAATTTCGAGAACCGATTTTAGGTGGAGTGGTGAAAATAATGCAGAGTCACTTTTTGCTCTAGAAATAAATACTCAACCGGGAATGACTATAACTTCTCTTGTTCCTGAGTTATTAGAGAAACAGGGTATTTCATATAGTGATTTAATTCTTTATTTATTGGAGGATGCTTCTTGCGATCGATAAATAAATATAAATATTCATTAATTCTGTTAGTAATTATTATTTCCATAATTTTTATTAATTTTTTTAAAAATGGCATAATCAAAGAAGAATTAACCTCTAATTTTATTGATTTATTTTATATAAATAATATTGAAATTATTGGAAGAGACCGCTCATCAAAAAAAATATTATCTGAGGTTTTAAGGCCTTATGAAAATAAATCACTGGTATCCATAAATTTAAAAAATATTCAAAGTGAGATAGAAAAAATATCATGGATAAAAGATGTGATTGTGAGAAAGGTTTATCCAGAAACTCTAAGTATAAGTATTGAGGAATATTCTCCTTCAGCAGTCTGGAAAAGAGGTTCTGAACAGTATATTTTAGATGAATATGGTTTTAGAATAGAGAAAATTAAATCAAATGAATTTCAAAATTACTTCCAAATAAAAGGAATGGGTGCTGATAAAAAATTAAAAAATCTTTTAGATAAACTGCACAACTATCCAGATATTTTAAATCAGATTGATCATGCTAATTTTGTTAGTAGAAGAAGATGGGATCTTCATTATAAAAATGGAGTAAGGATTCTATTACCTGAGAATAATATTACAGAGTCTCTCTCATTATTAGACTCTTATATTAAGAAAAATAAGTTAATTGAAAAAGGTCACAAAAAGATTGATTTAAGAGTGGAGGGTAAAATAACCACGGACAGGGTTAATGGAAATGGTTAAAAAGGATAAAAATCAACAAGATTTTTTCATTAATAATAAATCAAACTATCAATCTGAAAAAGTTATTACAGCAATTGATATTGGCTCAGATAAGGTGGTGTGCTTAATCGGGAAAGTAGATAATATTTTAGATCGAAAAAAAATTAGACTCATTGGCTCTGGGTATTCACAATCAAATGGAATTAAAAATGGAGGAATTACAAATATTAATGACCTTGAGGAGTCAATTAGGAAAGCGGTTGATTTGGCTGAAAATCAAGCAAATTATGAGGTTGAAAATGTTTCAGCAAATGTTTCAGGAAATTATATTAGAACAGAAAGAGTTTTCGGTGAACTTTCTATTGGTAATCAAATTATAAATCAAAATCACATTGCTGAAGTAATAGAAATTGCAAAACAAAAATTTAATAAAGAAAATAAAAAAATTCTTCATATTATTCCATCAACTTATATTGTTGATAACATAAAAAATATTGTTAATCCTTCTGGTATGAGTGCTTCAAAACTTGGTGTTAAATTACTTTTTATTTATGCAAACCCTAACCATATAAATAATTTAGAAAATATAATTAATAGTTGTTTTTTGAATGTAACTAACTTCACAGCAAAACCATACACATCTGCTCTGTCAGCCCTCACAGATGAGGAGAAAAATCAAGGATCGGTTTGTATTGATATTGGAGCAGGGACTACTTCAATTTCAGTTTTTATCGATGGTTCAATAGTTTATGCAAAATCACTTAACCTTGGTGGTTGGTATATTACAAATGATATATCAAAGGAGTTAAGTACACCATTTGATCAAGCTGAAGCATTAAAAACCTTATATGGAAGCGCTTTAAGGGGAGCAAATGATGGAGAAGAAATTTTTCAAATACCAATTATAGGTGGCAATGATGAAAATAGACTTTCATTCTCTAGGTCAAAATTGATTTCAATTATTAAGCCAAGATTTTGGGAAATACTTATGCATTCAAAAAAATGTTTAGAACAATCTGGTTACAAAGATATTTCCAATAAAAATACTATAATTACAGGCGGTACTATGGAGTTACCTGGTAGTATAGAGTTTGCAGAAAGAATATTAGAAGCTAGAGTAAGAATTGGTTTTCCTTCTGGTATAAATAATTTAGTTGAAGAGCTATCAGGCCCGGCATTTACATCTTGTACTGGCATGCTTTTGCATTCAATTTTAATGCAAGAAAATGAAATTAAAAATAAATCTAAAAATAATAATTTTGCTGTGAAAATAATAGAAAAAATAATGGGTTCTGGTTTTTAATCAATAACTTAAGCTTGTTTAAATGTAAGAATCAGTAGAAATTTACATTGTAATGTTATGAGGTCTTAAAATGACTACTTATGATGATGAAAATTTCGTATCTAATAGCAGTATTTCTTTGGAAACACCTGAAATAGAAAAGCTACGACCAAGGTTATCCTTAATAGGTGTTGGTGGTGGTGGAGGTAATGCTCTTAAAACAATGGTTGAGCAAGGCCTTGATGGGGTTGAATTATTCGCTGCTAATACCGATGTCCAAGACCTTGAAAATCTTAAAGGAGTTACACCCATTTCTATTGGCTCTCATTCGACAGAAGGCCTTGGTGCTGGTGCTGATCCAAAAGTTGGTAAAAAAGCAGCAGAGGAGTCTCAAGAAGAAATCAGGAGGTATTTAGAGGGTACTCATATGTTGTTTATTACTGCATGTCTTGGTGGAGGTACTGGTACAGGTGCTGCACCAGTTATAGCACAGTTAGCAAAAGATATGGGTATTCTTACAGTCGCAATTGTTACTACACCTTGGAGTTTTGAAGGCAAAAAAAGAATGTTGTCTGCTAAAAGTGGTATCGACGAGCTATGTGCAATTCTTGACACTGTAATTGTAATACCTAACCAAAATATCTTTAGAATTATTAATGAAAAAACTCCAATGAAAGAATGTGAAGATCTCGTAAACAAAACACTATATGATGGGGTGTCGGCAATAAGCGCTCTAATAATGAAGAACGGTTCTATTAATATTGATTTTGCAGATGTTAAAACAATTATGCAACATAAAGGTAAAGCTGTATTTGGTGTAGGAGTTTCTTCTGGAGAGGACAGAGCTATTTTGTCTGCTGAAGATGCAATTTCAAATCCTATGTTAGATGATTTATCATTGAAAGGAACAAAGGGACTTTTGGTTTCTTTGACAGCTGGTGCAGATATTAATCCTTTTGAGATACAAGGTGCTCTATCTGTTATTCAAAAGGATGTTGGAGAAGAATGCGAAGTAATTTTTGGTATCTTCCAGGATGAACAAATGGGGGATAATTTTAAAACAGCAGTTATTGCAACTGGTATGGATCAATCAGTTGAAGAGAAGATTGTTGAAATTAATAAGGAAAATAATTCAACCGAGAGTAATTTTGTTGATGTAATCAATGATAATGAAACAGAAAATGTTGAGCTAGAGGTTAAAAAAACTACACCTGAGGAACCGCATAATATGGACTTTGATGATTATAATGATTTTGATGATGACTTTTCAGACTCACTATCTGATGAGAATATTTCAAATTTACCTGAACCTGAGGATTGGGAAAAAGATGATGGAGTTCCTTTATTTAATAGTGATAGATTTGACTCCTCTGAGAAAGAAGATGATTCAAATTCTCAATTAGAGATTCCTGCATTGCAAAGATTTTTTGGAAAAATTAAAGGTCAATAAATTCTTAATTAATCTAAGTTACATTAAGTCACAATCATTTATTAGCTATCTATGATTTTAATTGTTATTTGTTTAACTGTAAACATAACTATTGTTATGAATTTATAGATAAATTTTAAGTTAGAAAATAAGTAAATTAAAGATATTTTTATGAACAACCTTGTTTCACCATCAATAACATCTGGAAACCATCCTTGGCAGACAACTATTTTAAAATCCAAGAGCTTTAATGGTATAGGTCTACACTCTGGAAACCTTATTAAAGTAACTTTGAAGCCTGGTAGAGAAAATACTGGTATTGTTTTTATAAGGACAGATATAGATAAAAAAATTAAAGAACGTTCAATACAAGCTCTATATTCAAATGTTTCTGATACAAGCTTATGCACAACAATAGAGAATAAATATGGTATTAAAATATCAACCATTGAACACTTAATGGCTGCTTTTAATGGAGCAGGTATTGATAATATAATTATTGAGTTAAATGGACCTGAGGTTCCAATTATGGATGGAAGTTCATTACCTTTTATTGAGATAATTGAAGACTGTGGAATACAATCGCTTAAAATGAAAAGAAAAATTTTGAAAATTTTAAGAAAGATCGAAGTTACTGTTGATAATAAATATTGTTCATTTACTCCAAGTAGTGACCAAAAATTTTCTGTTGAAATTGATTTTGAGAATGAGGCCGTTGGTAAGCAAAGTGCATCTACATCACTTACTAATTATAATTTTAAAAACTTTGCCTCAAATGCACGAACTTTTGGTTTTATTAAAGATGTTGAATATATGCGCTCGCAAGGTCTTGGCTTAGGTGGAAGTATTGATAATTGTATAATTGTTGATAAAAATGAAATAATTAATCCTGAAGGCTTAAGGCATGAAAATGAGTTTTCAAGGCATAAATTATTAGATGCAGTAGGGGATATTTATACTTCAGGTTATCGAATTCAAGGAAGTTATCAAGGGCTAAGATGTGGTCATTATATTAACAATCTTCTATTGCATGAATTATTTAAATCTAATGAGAACTATGAAATAGTTGAATACTCAGATACACCTTATCAAGAGTTTAATAGAGGCATCGAGTCAAATTACCTAGCCAGTTAATTTTATAAAGACATTTTAATTATAGATGTTTATAATATTAATTTAATTTAATTCTTACGTTGAAATCAATTGAGAAAACTAAATTTATATAAATTTTTTATACCTTTGCTATTAATTCTGATATCAGGATGTTCTAGTACTAATGAGAGACCTGAGTACAGAGAAAGATCATTGGCAGCGATTTATAATAATGCTGTTTATAATCTTGATAGAGGAAGACTCCAACAGGCTGCATTTGAGTTTGATGAGGTTGAAAGACAACATCCTTACTCATCATGGGCTAGAAGATCAATGTTAATGTCTGCATATGCTTACTATCTTCAAAACCAGTATGATCAAGCAATATCAACTGCTCAAAGGTTTATTTCTCTTCACCCAGGTAACAAGCATGCGGTTTATGCTTATTACTTAATTGGACAATCCTATTACGAGAGAATTCAAGATGTAGCAAGGGATCAAAGAATAACTGAATTAGCATTAGAATCTTTTGTAGAGGTTGTAAGAAGGTATCCTGATACAGATTATGCAAAAGACTCACAATTAAAAATTGATCTTACGCTGGATCATTTAGCTGGTAAAGAAATGTACATCGGAAGATATTACCTTCAGAAAAAGGCTTTTTTAGCAGCAATTAACAGATTTAGAACTGTTACCGTTGATTATCAAACCACAAGTCATGTTCCGGAGGCGCTTCATAGAACAGTTGAGGCATATTTATCAATGGGCTTACTCGATGAAGCTTATAATACTGCTTCAGTTTTAGGTCATAATTTTCCGGAAAGTTCATGGTATAAAGATAGTTATGAATTGATTAAGGATAATGTCGAATAAAGAAAAAATAGATCAACACCAATCGGATAATACTAAAACCTCAAAAGAGAAAAAAGTAAAAGATCAGCTTGAACAGTTATACCTGACAGTAAAAAAACATGATATTTCCTATTATAAAGATCATAATCCATTAATTTCAGATGCAGAATATGATGATTTAAGAAGATCTATATTAGAAATTGAACAAAAATATCCTTCTTTAGTTAATGCAAACTCGCCATCTCTCTCAGTAGGTGCTGAACCTTCTGAAAAATTTAAGAAGGTAAATCATTCAACCCCCATGCTTTCAATTCAAAATGCCAAAAACAAAGAAGAGGTTATTTCTTGGAGCGATAGTCTAAGAAATTTTTTAAGAATAGATAGTACAGAAAAAATTGATTATGTGGCTGAGCCAAAAATAGATGGTCTTTCAGCAAGTTTAATATATGAAGACGGTATTTTAAAGTTAGGAGCAACTAGGGGAAATGGTAAAACAGGGGAGGATATTACAGAAAATATTAAAACCATAAAAAGTATACCTCATGTACTAGATAGAAAAAAAACACCAAAACTATTAGAGATCAGGGGTGAGGTTTATATGTCCCATGATAATTTTAATCTATTAAATAAAATTCAGGATAAGCAGGGAAAGGAATTATTTAAAAATCCAAGAAATGCCGCTGCAGGATCTTTAAAACAATTAGACCCAAATGAAACGGCAAAAAGATCTTTAGAGTTCTTTGCATACGCATGGGGAAGCGTATCTTTCTTACCGTATGACAATCATTATGATTTGATAAATTTTTTTAAAGAATTAGGCTTTCCTACAAATGATAATTTTGGTCTTTTTAAGTCTATTGATGAATTAATTGTTTTCTATGAAGATATATTGGAAAGAAGAGCGGCTCTTGGTTATGATATAGATGGAATAGTTTATAAAATTAATAGACTAGATTGGCGTGAGAGACTTCAATCGACCGAACATCACCCAAGATGGGCAATTGCTCATAAATTTCCTGCAGAAAAAGCAGTAACTAAAATTTTAGATATTGAAATACAGGTAGGACGTACAGGTGTTTTGACACCAGTTGCAAGACTTTTGCCTGTAAATATTGGAGGCGCACTTGTTTCAAACGCAAGTCTTCATAACTTTGAAGAAATAAAAAGAAAGGATATTAGGGTTGGAGATACTGTCTGGGTTCAAAGGGCAGGGGATGTTATTCCACAAGTTATCGGTGTAATTAAAGAGAAAAGAGAAAAAAATTTAAAACCAATTAGTCCTCCAGAAATTTGTCCTGTTTGTAACTCCAAAACTATTAGGGATAAAATAAAGACAGGAAAAAAAGAAAAAGAAGAAAAATACATTAGGTGTACTGGGGCATTTAATTGTTCTGCTCAACTTATTGAAAGAATTAAGCATTTTTCGTCAAAATCAGCTTTTGATATCGATGGTTTGGGTGAAAAACAGATAGATGAATATTATTTGGAGGGTTTAATTAAATCACCAGTTGATATTTTTTATTTAGAAGAAAAATATAAGAATAATCCACCTTCTTTTTGGAAATATACCTCTGGACCAAGGTTAAAAATCGGAACAATCAAGGAAAGCGCCCTTAAATTATTTAATGCAATTAATAAAAAAAGAGAAATTGATTTAGATCGTTTTTTATTTTCTCTTGGAATAAGACACTTGGGCTTATCTTCTGCTGATTTAATTGCAAATTATTATAAATCTATTAATAAAATGTTAGAAAATATAACAATTGATAACATTGAAGTATCCAAACAAGAACTTTTGTCTTTGGATGGTGTTGGTGAAAAAGTTGCTCTCTCACTTATAGATTTTTTTCAAAATAATGATACAAGGCAATTAATAATTCAATTGATTCAGTCTGGCGTTACTGTAAAACAGTACAATAAGGAAGTTAAAGAAACGAAAATATCAAATAAAACAGTCCTAATCACTGGTACACTTAAAACTATGAGTCGTGCTGAAGCAAAGGTAAAAATTGAACTTTTGGGCGCCAAACTATCATCATCACTTTCTAAAAAGACTAATTTTTTGATTGCGGGAGATAAACCGACATTATCAAAAGTAGATAAAGCAAATGAATATGGTGTTAGAGTTTTTTCTGAGCAGGAGTGGAATGATTTTATTGCAGAATAGGCTCACAACTTTTTCTCAACCAGACTAATTCTTTTTCTTGCATAAATTCTGATAAATTTTTGTATACTTTATCATGATAAGTATCTATCCATTTTATTTCATCATCATTAAGTATTTCTGTGGATATTAAATTTTTATCTATTGGAGCTAAGGTAAGTGTTTTAAAGTAAAGATGGTTACTATCATCGTTCATTTCTTTAGTGAGAATTAAATTTTCTATTCTTATTCCATACTCATCTTCCTTATAATATCCTGGCTCGTTTGAAATTATCATACCCTCTTTAATTTCTTGAAAGCCTAATGGTGATATACTTTGTGGACCTTCGTGAACTCCTAGAAATGAACCAACGCCGTGACCTGTACCATGTTTATAATCTAATCCTTCTTCAATTAAATATTTTCTGGCAAAAGGGTCTAAATCTTTACCTATAGTACCTTTTTTAAAAACTGAACATGCTATGGCGATATGGCCTTTTAATACTCGGGTAAATCTATCTTTCTTTTCTTTTTGTATTTTTTGTTCTTTTGGAAATAATATTATTGTTCTGGTTACATCAGTAGTGCCATCTAGGTACTGTCCTCCAGAATCTACAAGTAAAAGATCGCCAGCTTTTAGTTTTTTACAACTTGCTTCATTAGCTTTGTAATGAACAATAGCTCCATTACTTCCTGCACCAGCAATTGTATTGAAAGAAGGTGAAATAAAGTTCTCTTCATTTTTTCTTAAATCTAATAATTTTTCCTCTACATCAATTTCATTTAATTTATTATTTTCAGATTTACTATCTAGCCAAAATAGAAATTTAGTTAAAGCTACCCCATCCCTGATGTGTGCTTTTATTGCACCTTCAATTTCAGTTTTATTTTTACATGCTTTTAACAAGTTGCATGGATTTGAGAGATTTTTAAAATCATCCGAATATTTAAAAATAATATTTGCAAGCTCAAATGGAGTAGTTTTAAAATCAAATATAGTTTTTTTAAAATTTCTATTTTTAAAAAATTCTTCAATTTTATTAATTGAAAAATGTCTTATATTATTTTCCTTAAAATATTCCTTTATACTGTTTGTTATTTCATGATCTGAAAAGAGATTAATTTCTCCGTTTTTTTGAACTAAAGAGTAACTTCTTACTAAAGGAGTAAACTCTAGGTCATCTCCCCTTATATTTAAAAACCAACAATTATTCTCTGGTTCACTAATAAAAAGAGAGTCACAATCTTCTTTTATAATTTCTTTTATTATTAGTTGTTTTTTTTCTTTATGAGATACACCTGAAAACTTGCTTTTGTGTTCGTAGATTAATCCATTTCTTTGATTGGGTCTTTTTAGCCATATTTTATCAATCAAGTTATCAGTTTTCTTAAAAGTAATTTTTGTATTTGAAACAAATTTCTTAAAAGAAGTTAATTTATCAAATGATATGGTCATTGAACAAAATCCAATTTGGCTTTGTTGTTCTATATTTTTTTTTATCCAATTTTCAATATTAGTATTATTTAAATCTTGGTAATCAAATATTTTATCGGATGTTTCTAATTTAACTTGAGTTGTATATCGTCCATCAACAAAAATGACTGCTTTATTTTTTGTTATTATTGTTAAACCTGCAGAACCAGTAAATCCTGTTATAAAACTTAACCTCTCAGAATGATTAGGAACATATTCAGTTAAAAACTCATCTTCGTGTGGAACAATATAAGCGTCAATGGTTTCTTCATCAAAAAGTTCACGAAGTTTTTTAATATTTTTCTCAATATTCTTAGGCATCATATAATTATTATAATTAGTTTGAAAAATTAATATAGGAATTTTTAATTAAGGGACTCTACAAAATTTTCCATTACCTTTCTGGTTCCGCTTTCACCAAAATTAATAGTTAATTTTTTTCCATCTATACTTTCAACCCTACCTTGACCAAATTTTTTATGGATTACTATTGATCCTTTGGAGTATTTAGCATGTGAGGTAGAAATTATTTTTTGTTTAAAATTTTCTAAATTTTTATTACTTGTCTCTATTTTTGCTCTTTCCCAACCAGGCGTACTGTAATCAGATTGATCGAATATATCTTCTTCAATATCTGTATAGTTTTTTTGATTTCCTGAAAAATGAGATAAGTTTATTTCAATATTTTCCTCTGGCATTTCATTAATAAATCTTGAAGGTATACTTGAAAGCCATTGATTATGCATCTTTCTATTCGCAGCATAAAAAATCGAGGATTTTATTTTTGCCCTTGTTATTCCAACATAAGCAAGTCTTCTCTCTTCCTCAAGGGATTCTATTCCCCCTTCATCTAAAGACCTTTGATTTGGAAAGACACCTTCCTCCCAACCAGGAAGATAAACAAAATCAAATTCAAGTCCTTTAGCGGCATGCAAAGTCATTAAAGTAACTTTGTTACCGTCAGGGTTTTTATCTATCTCCATTACCAGAGCAATATGTTCTAGGTAGGCCTGCAAGCTTTCAAAAGGTTCAATAGATCTAAATAATTCTTTGATATTTTCTAATCTTCCTGCAGAAGTAATTGATTCATCATTCCTTAACATTTCTAAATAACCAGAGTCTTCAAGAATTATTTCAGCGAGCTCATAATGACTTCTTTCATTAAGTAAATTATGCCATCTATCCACTAAATCAATAAAGTTCTTTAAAGAAAGTTTTGTTTTTGGTTTTATTTCTGATGTTTTTATGAGGTCTCTAATGGCTTCAATTGAAGAAATATTATTATTTTTAGAATAATCCTTAATTTTTTTTATTGTTGTTTCTCCAATACCTCTTTTTGGGGTATTAAGAACCCTTTCAAGAGCAAGACTATCGTTTGGTTGAATAGCAATTCTAAAATAGGCATTTGCATCCCGTATTTCTTTTCTCTCATAAAATCTTGGACCTCCAATAACTTTATAAGGTAGGCCAACTGATATAAACCTATCTTCAAACTCTCTCATTTGGAAACTAGCTCTTACCAATATTGCAATTTCATCAAGATTTTTATTGTTTAAAGAATACTTTTCTATTTCGTCAGTAATTATTCTTGCTTCCTCTTCACCATCCCATGTAGATGTAACAGAAACCTTTTCTCCCTCAGATGACGAGGTCCACAAAGTTTTTCCGAATCTAGATTCATTAGACTCAATCAATTTTGAAGCAGCTGCTAAAATATTACCTGTTGATCTGTAATTTTGTTCTAACCTTATTACTTTTGCATTCGGAAAATCTTTTTCAAACCTTAAAATATTACTTACCTCAGCTCCTCTCCAGGAGTAAATAGATTGATCATCATCGCCTACACAGCAAATGTTCATCCATTTATTCGATAATAATTTTAATAAGGTATATTGAGATGAATTTGTATCTTGATACTCATCAACTAACATAAATTTAAAACGATTTTGATACTGTTCCAAAATGTCGATATTTTCGTTAAAAAGTCTTATGCATTCAAGAATTAAATCTCCAAAATCTGCGGCATTGAAAAACTTTAATTGATCTTGATATTTTTTATATAAAATTTTGCCTTTACCATTTGCAAAATAATCACCATCATCTCGTGAGATGTTGTTAGGAAGAATTCCTTTATTTTTCCATTTATCAATAAGGTTTAGGAGTCCTTTTGGAGACCATTTTTTATCATCTATATTTTCATCTCTAATCAACTGTTTTAATAATCTAATTTGATCATCAGTATCTAAAATTATAAAATCACTTTTTAATCCAACTTTCTCTGGGTATGTTCTTAATATTTGAGCACCAATAGAATGGAAAGTTCCCAACCATTTTAATCCTGAGGCTCTGTCACCAATCTGATTGCTAACTCTTGATCTCATCTCATTTGCAGCTTTATTTGTAAAGGTAACGGAGAGAATTTCTCCTGGTAGAGCAAGATTTTCAGTTAATAACCTTGCAAGTCTAGTTGTTAAAACGCCTGTTTTACCAGTACCTGCTCCTGCTAAAACAAGTAAAGGTCCATTATCATGAAGAACGGCCTCTCTCTGAACTTCATTCAATCTTTTGAAATTCTCAAGTTCTTGAAAGTTTATCATTGAATATTTTCTTGAGGTAACATGTGGTACATAACTTATAATGACTATTTATAAAATTTATTAAGCATACATTGATTCATTTTTAATCAAGATTCATATATTTTTTTAAAATAAAAACTCTTATTGCCGATGCTAAGCTTCCACTTCTTTCTTTTTTATCAATTTTCTCAATTAATTTATCAATATCAATGTTTTGTTTTTTTGAAATTTCTTTAAGGGCAATCCAAAATTCTTTCTCTAATGCAATACTTGTTTTATGGCCTGAGAGAATAAGTGATTTTTTTATTTGATTCATAATTTTAAGATGGCGAAATCATTTTTTCCGGTCTAACAATTTTTGTATACTCATCTTCGGTCACAAAACCTTGTTTAATTGCTTCTTCTTTAAGAGTTGTTCCATTTTTATGAGCTGATTTTGCTATGATTGAAGCATTATCATATCCAATAACGGGTGCAAGAGCAGTTACAAGCATTAAAGAGCTATTTAATAGTTCTTGAATTTTAATTTTATTAGGCTTAATTCCTGCTATACAATTTTTCATAAAGCTTTCTGAGCCATCTGAAAGTAATTTAATAGATTGTAAAATATTATATGCAATTACTGGCTTAAAAACATTAAGCTCAAAGTGACCCTGACTACCTGCTGCACTTATTGTTGTATGGTTTCCAATCACTTGAAGACATAGCATTGTCATCGCTTCACACTGTGTAGGATTAACTTTTCCAGGCATAATTGAAGACCCTGGTTCATTTTCAGGTAATTGTATTTCCCCTAAACCGGATCTAGGACCAGAACCAAGCAATCTAATATCATTAGCAATTTTAAAAAGTGAAGTTGCAATGGTGTTTAAGCTACCAGAAACTTCAACAATCGCATCATGCGTTGCTAAAGATTCGAATTTATTTTCAGATGTTTTAAATGGTAATTTAGTTATTTTTTTACATTCGAGAGCAAATTTTTTATCAAAACCTTTTTTTGAATTCAATCCAGTTCCAACAGCAGTTCCTCCTTGGGCAAGATAAAAAAGTTCTTCTGATGATTTTTGTATTCTTTTAATCCCGTTGTTAATTTGTGCTTTATATCCTGAAAATTCTTGTCCTAAAGTTACTGGGGTGGCATCTTGAAGGTGAGTACGTCCTATTTTAATAATTTTTTTAAATTCATTCTCTTTTTTCCCTATTGAATTCGAAAGTCTTTTGAGAGAAGGGATAAGTTCTTTGTTAATTTCAATTGCTGTAGCTATATGCATTGCAGTAGGAAATGTATCATTCGAGGATTGTGACATATTACAATGATCGTTTGGATGAACCGGATCTTTTGATCCAAGTTTACCCCCAAGAATTTCAATAGCTCTATTTGAAATAACTTCATTCGCATTCATATTTGATTGTGTCCCTGAACCAGTTTGCCAAACAACAAGAGGAAAGTGATCGTCAAATTTACCGCTAATAACCTCTTTCGAAGCTCTAATGATTGCATTAGCAATTCTTGGTTTAAGATCTCCCATATTTTTATTAACTATAGCGGCGGATAATTTTACTATTCCTAAAGCTCTAACAAGAGGAATAGGCATTTTTTCTCCACCAATTTTAAAATTTTTAAGAGATCTCTGTGTCTGAGCGCCCCAATACTTGTTGCTTTCTACTTTAATAGGACCAAAAGCATCTGATTCTTGTCTTTCTTTCTTCACGTTAAATCTCCAAGGTTATTAGTTTAGAAATAAACAAGGAGCTTCTGTTGCCAGGTGCCCCTCAAACCCCGCCTAATTATGCAAATAATTAGGAGTTAAGTTGAGTAACTCGCGCATTAAGCTGCGAGAGAATACTCTGCATAGTCGCTTTTTGCTTCTATAAAATAGCCCGATAACGGCGGAACAATGCCGAGTGAAAAGAAGATTTTTACGCTCTCGTCGATCCTATTTCACCCCCATAATTATGGTGGAGGTGCCGGGTACCGCCCCCGGGTCCGAATAGTTTATTATATCAACCGTTTATCACTATATCTGGTAAACCAGCATTTCTTTTATACAATTTATTAAATAAAATTTGAAGAGACAAAAAAGTAGTTTAGAATTAATATTAATTTTTGGAGTTTTCTTTGAAACAATATCATAAATTATTAAGACACGTTTTAGAAAATGGTACTGACAAAAATGATAGAACAGGTACAGGTACTCGGTCAGTATTTGGCCACCAAATGCGATTTGATTTGTCAAAAGGATTTCCATTATTAACAACAAAAAAAATTCATTTAAAATCAATAGTTTATGAACTTTTATGGTTCTTAAAAGGTGAAACCAATATATCATATTTAAAAGAAAATGGTGTTAGTATTTGGGATGAATGGGCTGATGAAAATGGTGAATTAGGTCCCGTTTATGGTTATCAATGGAGATCATGGCCAGGAAGAAATGGTAAAACAATTGATCAAATATCTGGTTTAATAGACCAAATAAAAAATAATCCTGATTCGAGAAGGCTAATAGTTACAGCCTGGAACCCATCAGATGTTGAAAAGATGGCTCTTCCCCCTTGTCATTGTTTGTTTCAATTTTATGTGTCAAATGGAAAAATATCCTGCCAACTCTATCAAAGATCTGCTGATATTTTTTTAGGTGTCCCTTTTAATATTGCATCATATGCACTTTTAACAATGATGATTGCTAAAATTTTAAAATTAGAACTTGGAGAATTTGTTCATACGTTTGGTGATGCTCATTTATATTCAAACCATTTTGATCAAGCCAAAGAACAATTAGAAAGAGACTTTAAAGAACTTCCTAAGATGAAAATTATTTCCAATCCGGAAAGTATTTTTGATTTTGAATTTGAAGATTTTGTCTTGGAAGATTATATTTTTCATCCACATATTCCTGCTCCAGTTGCGGTGTAAAAATGTTTAATTTTAGTTTAATTGTTGCTGTTGCTGAAAACAGGGTTATTGGCCAAAATGGCTCAATGCCGTGGGATTTACCATCTGATTTATCGAATTTTAAAAAATTTACAATGAATAAACCTATGATTATGGGCAGAAAAACATGGGACTCAATTGGTAGACCTTTACCAGGACGAGATAATATTGTTGTTACAAGGCAAAAAAAATTAAAAAATGATGGTGTTATTTTTTGTGAAAATATTGAGCAATCAATTTCAAAAGCTGAGGAATGCGCTAAAAAGAGAAATACAAAAGAAATTATGGTTATAGGCGGAGAGTACCTTTTTAATTATTTTTTAAAAATTGCTTCAAAAATTTATTACACACAAGTTCACTCATCCCCTGATGGTGACGTTTTTTTTCCAAATTTTGATAAAGATTTATATAATGAGACTTTTACAGGCGAAATAACAAAGATGGAGGGAGATAGTTGTTCACATCGCTTAAAAATCTTTGAAAAAAAATAAATTTTAAATTATTTTTTCTATTTTTTCTGCTGCTTTTATAAATATATCTTTTGTTAAACTATTTGTTTTTGAAAAAACGTATGGATTTCCTTTATCTGAGCTTTCTCTTATTTCTTTATCTAGAGGTATTTCTTCAATAAATAAAATTTTCTCTTTTTCTGACATATTTTTAGCACCGTCTTTTCCAAAAATATCTTCTTTTTTTCCATTATCTAAAAGTAGATAAGACATATTTTCTATAATACCAATGACTGGGATATCAACTTTTCTAAACATTCCAATAGCTTTAACTGCATCATTAAGCGCAACAGGTTGTGGTGTGGATACTATAATTGTTCCATCTAGCGGTAAGTGTTGTGACACTGTGATTTGTGCATCTCCTGTTCCAGGCGGCATATCAATAATCAGTATATCTAAATTACCCCAATCTGTTTCAGTTGCCATTTGTTTAATAGCCGAGTGAACCATTGGCCCCCTCCAAACTACCGGTTGCTCTTCATTTAATAAAAATCCAATCGACATTACTTTCATTGAATTAAATTCAAATGGAATAATTTTCTTATCATTATTAACTTCTGGTTTGCCTTTTAAACCAAGCATATGAGGAACCGATGGCCCATGTATATCTGCATCTAATATACCAACTTTTTTACCCATTAAAGAAAACGCAGAGGCTAGATTAATTGATATTGTTGACTTTCCAACCCCACCTTTACCGCTTGCAACAGCTATAATTTTTTTAACATTACTAATTTTATTAATTTTTTGTTTTTTATTTTCAATTTTGTTCGAATTACTTTTTTTATTAGGTTCGTTTGTTAAAACCGTAGTAACGCTTATAACTCCATCAATATTTTGTAATTCTTTTTTTATTATTTTTCCAACGACCTCAATTTCTTCGAGATTATCTTTATTTGCAAACAGAGAAATTTGAATATGTCCCTCTTTAAAGCTAATACCCTCAATTATTTCCTCTTCAATAAGATATTTTTCGTTAGGAAGTATAATTTTTTTTAACTTTTCTTCTATTATTTTTTTTATATTTTCTGTCATCTAAATAATTAAATTTCGTTAATGTTGTTGAATTTGATTTACTCCATGGCTCAAGATGTCATATAAGGACATATTGAGTAAATAGAAAGTTTAAAAATGAAACAAAAAATAATTAATGAGAATAATAATGGTTGGAATGGTAATAATCAAAATCCATGGGGTCAGAATAATAATCGACAAGATTTTGAGAATCCTTTCAATGGTCTTCAAAAAATTATCTCAAAATTTTTACCTGGTGGTGGTAAAGGCTGGAAAGGTCTATTAGCCGTATTGCTTATTTTATTAGGGCTATGGTCTTTAAGTGGTATTTACAGAGTTAATGCTGATGAGCAAGGCGTTGTTCTTAGGTTTGGTAAATTTACAAGTCAAACAGGACCTGGGCTACATTATCATCTTCCTTTTCCAATTGAGACCGCACTTACACCGAAAGTTACAACTGTTAATAGAATTGATATAGGAATGAGAGGTCCATCTGGATCTGGCTTTTCAAATCCATCAAGATCTTTAAGAGATGTCCCAGAGGAAAGTCTAATGCTTACTGGTGATGAAAATATAGTTGATATAGATTTTTCTGTTTTTTGGGTTATCAAAGACGCAAGTTCATTTTTATTCAAAATTCAATACCCTGAGAGAACAATAAAGGCAGTTTCTGAGAGCGCTATGAGAGAAATTGTAGGTAATTCTGATATTCAACCGATTTTAACAGGGGCCCGTCAAAGAACTGAAAATGATGTTAGGTCTCTTATGCAATCCACTTTAGATTCTTATGGTTCTGGTATTGAGATCAGAGAAGTAAAGATGCAAAAAGTTGACCCACCTTCTGCAGTTATTGATGCATTTAGGGATGTTCAGGCTGCAAGAGCTGACCAAGAGCGAGCTAGAAATGAAGCAAATGCATATTCGAATAAAATTGTTCCAGAAGCACAAGGTGAGGCTTCAAAAATTCTTAGGGAGTCAGAAGCTTATCAATCACAAACTGTAGCTGAAGCCGAAGGTCAGGCTACTAGATTTGTATCAATTTACTCTGAATATATACAGGCTAAAGATGTTACAAGACAAAGAATGTTTTTAGAGACAATGGAAAAGGTTTTTGGAAGTATGAATAAAATTATTGTTGATAGTGACTCAGTTGGAGGCCAAGGAGTAGTTCCTTACCTACCTTTAAATGAAATAAATAAGAAAGGTAAAAGATAATGAGTGTTAAACAGACTGCTTCAATAGTTTTTCTTGGTATCTTTGTATTATTAATTTTTAATACCTTTTTTTCTGTTCATGAAACTCGTCAAGCAATCGTTCTTCAGTTTGGAAGACCAGTTGGTGCTCCCGTAACTGAGCCTGGACTAAAAATTAAAATGCCATTCATCCAACAAGTTCAATATTTGGATAAAAGAATTTTAGCCTTAGACTCTCCAGCTGAAGAAGTAATTGCAGCAGATCAAAAAAGACTTGTTGTTGACTCTTTTACAAGATGGAGAATTTCAGACCCTCTTCAATTTTATATTAGCGTAAGGGATGAAAGAATAGCTCGTTCAAGATTGCAGGCTATTGTATCTTCAAGCTTGAGATCTATTTTAGGTGCAGAGGAATTTGTTACAGTTGTAAGAGACAATAGAGATGATCTTATGAAGAAGATAACTGAAAGAGCAAATGAACAAGCCCTTAATTTAGGTATTAATATTGTAGATGTTAAAATTAAAAGAGCTGATTTACCTGACGCAAATAGCCAAGCAATTTATAGAAGAATGCAGACTGAGAGACAACAGGAAGCAGCAGAATTTAGAGGTAAGGGTCAAGAAATCTCCAGAGGAATTAGAGCGGAAGCTGAAAAAACTGTAACTGTTTTATTATCAGAGGCTACTCGTGATGCCGAAATTAATAGAGGTATTGGTGATGCTTGTAGGAATAGAATATTTGCATCAGCTTATGGACTTGATAAAGACTTTTTTGCATTTTACAGATCAATGATGTCTTATGAAAACTCATTAGATGATGAAACTACAATTGTTTTATCACCAGATAGCGAGTTTTTTAAGTTTCTAAACAATCCAAACTCTTCATCTATCGTTACAAATTCTACTGATAAATTAAGTGATGAAAGTAAAAAATTAATCAACTTAATCAATAATAATAGCAGGCTTAGGGATGCCTTATGCCCTGACTTAGCCTCAGAATAATAGTCATACTCAATGATAAAATTAACTTTAAAATATATAGCAATATCTTTTCTTTTTGTGATTTTCTTAAATCCTATTGCAAATTCATCTTTACCAGATTTTACTTCTCTTGCAGAAGAGTATTCATCCTCTGTTGTAAATGTATCAGTAGTTAGGAAGCAAAAAGAGAAAGAAAATCAATCAGGACAAATGCGTCAAAGTCCACCAGGATCTCCTTTTGATTTTTTTAACGATGAAAGATTCAGAGATTTTTTTAGAAATCAACCTCAGAAAAGAATGCCTCAAAGAACAGCTGGTTCAGGTTTTATTATTTCAGATGATGGATTTATTGTAACTAACAACCATGTTGTCGAAGAGGCTGAAACAATAAAAATCACCCTAAGCAATGACGAGGTTTATGATGCTGAAGTAATTGGACTAGATCCACGCATGGATCTTGCGTTATTAAAAATTAATTCTGAGGAAGATCTTCCTTATGTAAGTTTTGGAGATAGTGAAAATTCTAAAGTTGGTGAATGGGTTGTTGCTATCGGAAATCCTTTTGGTTTAGGAGGCACGGTCACTGCGGGTATTATTTCTGCTTTAGGCAGAAATATAGGGTCTGGTCCTTATGATCACTTTATTCAAACTGATGCTCCTATAAATAAAGGTAACTCTGGCGGACCACTTTTTAATATGGATGGTGAGGTTATTGGGGTAAATACAATGATTTACTCACAAACTGGCGGATCAGTTGGAATAGGCTTTTCAATACCATCTGATTTAGTAAAGCCAGTTATTGACCAACTTAAAAAATATGGCGAAACAAGAAGAGGTTGGCTTGGGGTTATGATACAAAATGTAACCGAGGAACTTGCTAAAGATATGGATTTGGATGAAGCAAAAGGAGCTTTAGTTCAGCAAGTTGTAAAAGATGGACCTGCTGATAAAGCAGGAATTGAAGAGGGTGATGTTATAATTGGTTTCAATAAAGAAGAAATTAACGATATGAGAGATCTTACTACAAAAGTAGCCAATACTGATATTGGAAAAAAAATAAAAATTAAACTTATTCGTTTTGGTAAAGAGGTTGAGCTTAAAGTAAAAATTGGAAGACTTGAAGGTAATGAGAATAAAGTAAACGAGGAAGATTCAAATAATATCGATAAAATTTTAGGACTTGGTCTTGGCGATCTCACAGAAAATTTCCGCAGGGAAAATCAGATCCCGTCATCTATTAAAGGTGTTGCAGTTATTACTGTTGATGAGGAATCAGAGGCTTTTTCAAAAAAAATTACAAGTGGAAGTGTAATTATTAGCTTAACTCATCAAAGGATATCAGGGAATGTTACTCTTCAATCAACTGTAAAAGCACAAAGTTCTGAACAAGTTTATAATTTACTAAAAGAACGTCAAAAAGAAGGTGATGAAAGAATTCTATTAAGAGTTTGGAGACCTGAGTTGAGATTAGTTTCTTTAGTTTCTTTATCTTTTAATCAGAAATAATTACTTAATTTATAAGGTGAGACAACAATCCATCAAGCAACTTTGGCTCAAACCATGTTGACTTAGGAGGCATAACTTTGTTGGCCTCTGCTACATCGATAAGCGCCTCAATAGGGGTAGGAAAAAGAGCAAATGCAATATCAAAGTTGTCATTATTAACTCTATTTTCAAGTTCTTTAAGACCTCTTGCGCCTCCAACAAAATCTATTCTTGGGTCAGTTCTTTCATCATAAATGCCAAGCAAAGGTTCAATAATTGTATCGTGTAATATAGATACATCAAGTGACTTTACAGGGTCGGTTAAATTTATATTTTCTTTAATGGCATTTAATTCATACCAATTTTTATCTATGTACATACCAAAAGTATTTTTGGTTACTGGTTTAAATTCTTCACTGTGTTTTTTTACAAAATAATTTTTTTCTATATTGGATATAAGAGAATTAATTGATTGCCCGTTTAATCCTTTAATTATTCTATTATAATCAAGAATTGTCATTTCTGAGTGTGGAAAAGCAACTGCAAGAAAATAATTATAGTTTTCATTACCATCATGGTTTAGATTTTTTTTTGAAAATTTTTCTTTTACTCTAGCAGCTGCAGCTGATCTATGGTGTCCATCAGCAATAAAGAGGGACTCCATAGAGTTAATTTCACTGAGCATTTTTTCAATTTGATCCTTATTATTGACGACCCATATTTTATGATTTGATCCATCATGAGCAAAAACATTATATACTGGCTTTTGAACCTTAGCTTTATTTATTGCTTCAGAAATTTTATCGGTATTTTTATATGCTAAAAGAACAGGGCCGGTCTGTGCTTTAAGTTTGGTAATATTTTCCACCCTGTCATCTTCTTTCTCCGGTTTGGTGTATTCATGTTTTTTTATAATATTTTTTTGATATGCCTCTACAGAGGCTATGCAACCTACACCAGTCTGTGATATTTCATTTAATTTTATTTCATAAATATACAAGCAATCTTCATCATCCTGAATCAAAACTTTATTTTTTATTAAGTTATTAAGATTTTCTGCACCTTTTTCATAAACTTTAGGATTACTAAATTCAATTTTATGATCTAAATCTATTTCAGGCTTTGACACATGTAGAAAGCTAAATGGTTTGTTTTTAGCCATTTCTCTTGCTTCTGCCGAATTTAGTACATCATAAGGAGGGGCTATCACATCATTTTCTTTACCCTTTTTTGGTCTTAAGGCTTTAAATGATTTTATTAGTTTCATGATTTTACCGTTTAAGAAAATTAATTAATTTTAATTAACACATATATCTAATAATGTTTGAAAATAATTTAAATTATTTATTAACTAAATTTAAGACTAAAAAGTATAAATGATGAATGAAAAAATAGTTTTACTATCTGGCCCAACTGCTACAGGAAAATCTTCTTTAGCTTCCAAATTAGCAGAAAAAATTAATGGTGAAATAGTAAATGCCGATTCAATTCAGCTTTATCGAGATTTATTTATTTTAACAGCCAGACCTGACATCGAAAAAGAAAAAATTAAACATCACTGTTATGGTTTTTTAGATGGAGATATTAACTGGTCAGTTGGAAAATGGATTAATGAAATAAATGAAATCCTAAAAGATGTAATTAAAAGAAAAAAAGTACCAATAGTTGTTGGTGGTACAGGGTTTTATTTTAAAGCAATTACTGATGGATTATCACCTATACCAGACATAGATAAATCAATAAGGTTAAATATCGAGAATGAATTAGAAAAAAATGGTCTTGAGGAATTACAAAAAAGATTAGCTTTCATTGATCCTAAGGCGTCAGAAAAAATCAACTCTAATGACAAGCAAAGAATAATGAGAGCATTAGAGGTTTATGAAGGTACTAATAAAAAAATTTCAGACTTTTGGCTTATGAAGAGGGAAAAAATAATAAATTATAAAACCATAAATTTTAAAATAGATGCTGATAGAGAGTGGATTTACAAAAATTGCGATTTAAGAGTCGATTATATGTTTGAAAATGGTGTAGTTGAAGAAGTGATGCACTTATTAAATAAGAATTATTCTGAAAATTCTCCAATAATGAGGGCGATAGGTGTAGATGAAATTATCTCATTTTTAAATAATGATATCACTATTGATAGAGTTTTAGAGTTAATAAAGTTTAAAACTCATCAGTACGCAAAAAGGCAAATAACTTGGATAAATAATCAGATGATTTCGTGGAATAGCATAAATACGCAATATTCAAATAAAATTATAAACGAAATTATAAAAAAATTATAAAATAATATTGACCTTTATTGCTATATTTATTAATTTCCTGCAAGATTGATTGATAAAAAAGTAATTTAAGGAATTTATAAATGACTAAAATGACTGGTGCAGAGGTAATAGTAAAAGCTTTAAACGAACAGGGTGTAGATCATATTTTTGGTTATCCTGGAGGCGCAGTTTTACCTTTGTATGATGAATTATTTAAAAGTAATAAAGCTCCTGCTCATGTTTTAGTTCGTCATGAACAAGGCGCAGTTCATGCAGCTGAGGGGTATGCAAGGTCTTCTGGTAAACCAGGTGTTGTTCTTGTTACTTCTGGTCCAGGTGCTACAAATGCTGTTACCGGTCTAACTGATGCCTTAATGGACTCTATTCCGTTAGTTTGTATTTCTGGTCAGGTTCCAAGTCATTTAATCGGAACAGATGCTTTCCAAGAATGTGATACAGTAGGTATTACAAGGCCTTGTACCAAACATAATTGGTTGGTGAAAAGACCTGAGGATTTGGCGAAAACAATTCATTTAGCATTCCTGGTGGCTACTACTGGAAGGCCTGGACCTGTTCTTATTGATATTCCTAAAGATGTTCAATTTGCTGATGCAGAATATTGTTCTATGTCTGAAGTTGAGCATTCAAGTTATAAGCCAAAGGTAAAACCAGAAATTTTTGAAATTGAACAGGCTGTAGAATTAATGTCGAAAGCAAAGAAACCTGTTTTTTATACTGGTGGTGGAGTTATAAACTCTGGACCTGAGGCCAGCCATCTTTTAAAAGAATTTGTTAATTTAACTGGTTTTCCTATTACATCTACATTAATGGGTTTAGGTGCTTTTCCTGCTAACAATGATCAATGGCTTGGTATGCTGGGCATGCATGGGACATATGAGGCAAATATGACTATGCACGATAGTGATTTAATCATTAACATTGGCGCAAGATTTGATGACAGAGTTACTGGTCGCTTAGATGCGTTCTCTCCAAATTCAAAAAAAATACATGTTGATATTGATCCTACTTCAATTAACAAGACCATTGATGTTGATGTTTCTGTAATAGGTGATTGTGCGCATGTATTAGAAAATATGCTTATTTTGTGGAGATCAAAAGGTTATAAATCTGATACCTCAAAATGGTGGGATCAAATAAATAATTGGAGAGATATTAAATCTCTGAATTATATAAAATCTGAAAAAACAATTAAACCTCAATATGCTATTGAGCGATTATATGAATTAACAAAAGATAAGGATACTTTTATTAGTACTGAGGTTGGTCAACATCAAATGTGGGCTGCTCAACATTATCATTTTAATGAGCCTAATAGATGGATGACATCTGGGGGATTGGGTACAATGGGGTATGGACTTCCTGCTGCAATAGGTACTCAAGTTGCTTTCCCAAAATCAACTGTTATTGATATTGCTGGAGAAGCATCAATTTTAATGAACATGCAAGAATTATCAACAGCTGTTCAGCATAAATTACCGGTTAAAATATTCATTCTAAATAATCAATACATGGGCATGGTTAGACAATGGCAAGAGCTGCTTCATGGCGGAAGATATTCTCACTCTTATACAGACTCTCTTCCCGATTTTGTAAAATTAGCTGAAGCCTATGGCGCCCATGGGATTCGAGCTCAAAACCCTAAAGAACTAGATGATAAGATTATAGAAATGCTTGATACTGATTTACCTGTGATTTTTGATTGTGTAGTTGATAAAGATGAAAATTGTTACCCAATGATTCCTTCTGGCGCTGGGCATAATGAGATGCTTTTGAATGATGAGGGTATATCAATAGAAGTTGGTGATGAAGGAAAGGTTTTGATATGATTACAATTAAAGAAGATATTCAAGAAACTCATACCTTTTCTTTGCTTGTAGATAATGAGGCTGGTGTATTAGCAAGGGTAATTGGCCTTTTTTCAGGAAGGGGATATAACATTGAAAGTCTAACTGTTGCTGAAGTGGATAAAGACTCTCATACTTCAAGAATTACAATTGTTTCAAAAGGAAGTCCAAAAACAATTGATCAAATAAAGAACCATTTGGAAAGACTTGTTCCAGTTCATAAAGTAACAGATCTTACTATAGAAGGACCTTCAGTAGAGAGAGAAATGGCATTAATAAAAGTATTATATACTAATCAAAATAAAGAAGAAATTTTAAGGTTGGTAGAAATTTATAGAGCAAAAATTGTTGATACAACTGATAAATCATTTGTTTTTGAATTGACAGGAGCAATGGATAAAATTAATTCATTTATTGACCTTTTGCGTCCATTAGGGTTGAACGATATATCAAGAACTGGTTTAGCTGCAATTGCTCGTGGTTCAAAAAATTAAAATTCATTATACGGAGATTATAAATGAAAGTTTATTATGATAAAGATGCTGACTTAAGCTTAATTCAATCAAAAAAAGTTGCTATCATTGGTTATGGTAGTCAAGGTCATGCTCATGCACTAAATCTTAAGGATAGCGGTGTTTCTGAAATTTGCGTAGCATTAAGAGATGGATCATCCTCAATAGAAAAGGCTAAAAACGCTGGATTTGAAGTAATGAATGTTGCTGACGCTGCTGGATGGGCTGATGTTATGATGATGCTTACCCCTGACGAATTACAAGCGGATATTTATAATGATGACATAAAAGATAATCTAAAAGAGGGTTCTGCTTTATTATTCGCACATGGTTTAAATATTCATTTTAATTTAATTGACCCAAGGCCTGATTTAGATATTTTTATGGTGGCTCCAAAAGGACCAGGACACACTGTTCGTTCAGAATATGAAAGAAATGCCGGTGTCCCTTGTTTAATAGCTATTCATCAAGATGCAACTAATACAGCAAAAGATCTTGGAATTTCTTATGCTTCAGCAATTGGAGGAGGAAGAGCTGCAATTATAGAAACTAGCTTTAAAGAAGAATGTGAAACTGATTTATTTGGCGAGCAAGCTGTTCTATGTGGAGGGGTTGTTGAATTAATAAGAAATGGTTTTGATACTCTAGTTGAGGCTGGATATGCACCTGAAATGGCATACTTTGAATGTCTTCATGAAATGAAGCTTATTGTTGATTTAATGTATGAGGGAGGAATTAAGAATATGAACTATTCAATTTCAAATACAGCTGAATACGGTGAATATGTCTCAGGACCTTTAGTTGTCGGAGAAGAGTCAAAAAAGGCTATGAAAAAAGTATTAGAAAATATCCAGTCTGGAAAATTTGTAAAAGACTGGATGACAGAAAATAAAACAGGCTCTAACAAAGAATTTCATTCTATGAGAGAGAAGTCCAATTCTCATCAAATTGAAGAAGTTGGTGGTGAATTAAGGAATATGATGTCATGGCTTGGAGAAAATAAATTAGTCGATAAAGATAAAAACTAATTTTTACTTGATCCAATCAAAAATTTAAGGCATTAGCTTATTTATGAACATCGATAGTCAACATAAATTGTTTTTGAATAGCAGCACAATCTTGCTTCAGACTATCCTATTGTCTTCAGTTCTTTTATCTCTTCTGCTTATTAGCCTCTAGGACTAATCTTTTGGCGAGATGTCTTAGGGGATAATTTAAAAAAGCCAAAAATAAATTTTTTTGGAGATAAAAATGATCAAAACAAGTAATTATATTAAAATTTTCGATACGACCCTTAGGGATGGAGAGCAATCTCCTGGGGCTTCAATGTCATTGAGTGAAAAAATTCAAATAGCTGAAATTTTTGATACTATGGGCATTGATATTATTGAGGCTGGTTTTCCTATTGCTTCTGAGGGTGACTTTGAGTCTGTGTCAGAGGTTTCTAAAGTTGTTAAAAACGTTCAAGTTTGCGGTTTAGCTAGGGCTGGAGATAAAGATGTTGATAGAGCAGGAGCAGCAGTAAAACATGCTGTTAACCCTCGTATTCATACATTTATAGCAACAAGTCCAATACACATGAAATTTAAACTACAAATGGATGAGGATCAGGTTATTGATGCCATTCAACGTTCAGTTTCAAGAGCTAGAAATCTAGTAGAGGATGTACAGTGGTCAGCTGAGGATGCAACTAGAACGGATAGAGATTTTCTTTTTAAATGTGTCGAGACTGCTATTTCATCAGGAGCCTCAACTATAAATATTCCCGATACAGTTGGTTACACAACTCCCGAGGAATATTTTGAAATTATTGATTCATTAATTAATAATGTACCCTCAGCTGATAAAGTTACATTTTCAACTCATTGTCATAATGACCTTGGTTTAGCAGTTGCTAATTCTTTATCTGGTGTAAGGGCGGGAGCAAGACAAATTGAATGTACTATGAATGGAATTGGAGAGCGCGCAGGCAATGCTGCTCTTGAAGAATTGGTTATGTCAATGAAAGTAAGAAAAGATATATTAAATTATGAGTCTAAAGTTGATACTACTCTTTTTACAAGGGCTTCTAGGTTAGTTTCATCAGTAACCTCGTTTCCTGTTCAATATAATAAAGCTATTGTTGGAAAGAATGCTTTTGCACATGAATCCGGAATTCATCAGGATGGTATGCTTAAAAATAATGAAACATATGAAATTATGACCCCTGAGAGTATTGGCTTAAGTGAATCAACTCTTGTTATGGGTAAGCATTCTGGTCGCCATGCTTTTAAAGAAAAAGCATTTGAACTTGGGTATGAACTTGCTGACAATCAATTAAATGATGCATTTTATAGATTTAAAGATTTAGCAGATAAAAAGAAGGAAATTTTTGATGACGATATCATAGCAATTATTGATGATGAGTTTTCTACGAGTTTGGATCATATAAAATTAATTTCACTTAAAATTGAGGCTGGCACTTTTGGACCGCAAATTGCAGATTTATCAATTGAAATAGATAATAAAGAGATATCAAGCGTATCAGAAGGTTCTGGTCCAGTTGATGCTATATTTAATGCAATTAAAAATCTTTTTCCTCATAATGCTAACCTTCAGCTATATCAAGTTCATGCTGTAACTCAAGGAACTGACGCGCAAGCTGAGGTTAGTGTTCGTTTACATGAGGATGGTAAAACAGTTGTAGGTAGAGGAGCTGATACGGATACACTCGTCGCTTCTGCAAGAGCTTATATTGCAGCTTTAAATAGATTAATTATAAAGAGAGAAAAAAATAATCCTAATTAATTAAAATTAAGGATAGACAATTTTATGCATCCTATTGATGAAATAATGGAAGAAAGGTGCCCAAATCTTATGAGAAATAAGATTTTGTGGTCGTTTATTAAGCCATCTATCTTTAAGGTTTTTAAATATTATGACGCAAAGAGAATTGTTGATGATATTTCTGAAAAGTCAGGATTTGAGTGTTTTACTTACTTAACTAATTTTCTTCAGTCAGACCATTTTATTAAAGATATCAATAATGTACCTAAAAGTGGGCCAATAATACTAGCTGGTAATCATCCAACTGGTTTAACTGATGGTATCGTAATGTTTGATGTATTAAAGGAACATAGACCTGATTATACCCTATACGCTAACTCAGATATGATTAAAATTGCTAAAGGGTTTCAGGATATAATTATTCCAGTTGATTGGAATGAAAAAAATAAATCATCTGAAAAAAGCCGTATGATTTTAAAATCAACTAAGGATGCTCTTTTAGCAAATAAAGCTTTGTTGGTTTTCCCCTCCTCACGTCTTTCTAAAAGAAAGGGTGTATATTTATATGAAAGACCTTGGTTAACAACAATAATAAAACTCTCAAAGAAATATAACGCACCAATTGTTCCGTTTCATATAACTGGATCAAATTCTCTTCTTTTTTATTTTTTAGAAATAGTTAATACAGAATTAAAAGATGTAGGCCTATTTAGAGAGTTGTTTAATAAAAAAAATTTTAATTATAGTATAAAATTTGGAAAATCAGTTGAACCTTCCTCTATCGTTGATGATATAGAGAAAGAAACTAAAAGAATTCAAAATTATGTTGAATATTTCTTAGGAAAACCTCCATCAATTATACAAAAATTAAATAAATAATTCTTATTTTTTATTGAAGCATTTTTCAAAAACTACTTATATAATAGTCTTTATTTATATAGGGGTAATGTATGCGTTTTCTTCTTCTTCTTCTTACTATTTTCTTTATAAACCCAGTTTTTTCTGCGACCGATGATTGGACAGCTTATGGCAAAGGATCTGGTGGAGGACATTTTTCAAAAGCAGATGAAATAACCCCTGAAAATGTTGGAAAGTTAGAAAAAGTATGGGTTCATAGGTCGGGTGATTATAAAGGTGGAGCAAATTCTGCGGGCGTAAAAGGTGGAGAATATCAAACATCCTTTCAAGCAACACCTCTTTTAGTTGATGATACATTATTTTATTGCACATCTTACAATAGAGTTTTTGCTCTTAATCCTGAAACTGGAGAAGAAAAGTGGGTTTTTGATCCTAAGCTTAAAAAAGATGGTAGAGCAATTTTAGCTTGCAGAGGTTTAAGTAGCTGGAAAGATGAAACAAAGTTACCCTCTGATAGTTGTTATCATAGAATAATGGGCGTTACCATTGATGCGGAACTTTTCTCAATAGACGGTAAGAATGGAAAACTTTGTGAGGGTTTTGGAAATAATGGAAGAGTAAATTTAAGAGAAGGACTCGGTGAACATCCTGCTTTATATTATTGGAGCACTTCTCCACCAGCAATCATCAATGAAAAAATTGTAGTAGGTGGAAGTGTTATTGATAATTTATCAATAGACATTCCTGGGGGTGTGGTAAGAGCTTTTGATATAAGATCAGGGGAATTAGCCTGGTATTGGGATCCAATTCCTCCTGATGAAGCAACTATTTTAGATGATAATGGTAATCCATTATACAGGAGAGGAACGGCAAATGTTTGGTCAATAATATCAGCTGATCCAGATTTAAATATGGTTTACCTTCCTACTGGAAATGCATCTCCTGACTACTATGGTGGCCATAGAGAAGGTCTTGAAGAATATTCAAGCTCTGTTGTCGCTTTAAATGCCGATACAGGAAAATTAGTTTGGAGTTTTCAAACAGTTCATCATGATATTTGGGATTACGATGTTCCGTCTCAACCAACTTTTTACGAATTTCAAAGAGATGGAAAAATTATAAAAGCGCTTGCACAAACAACAAAAACTGGGCTTACTTTTCTACTGAACAGGAAAACAGGTGAGCCCATTTTTCCAATTGAAGAAAGAGAGGTTCCTCAAGGAGCTATCGAAGGGGACTATGTTAGTAAAACTCAACCTTTTCCATCTAAACCAGCACCTTTAAATCCTACATATTTTGATCCTGATAAAGCTTTTGGCTTTACTTTTTGGGACCGAGGTCATTGTAAGAGAACAGCGAAGAAATTGAGGAATGAAGGTCTATTTACACCTCCTTCTCTTCAAGGAAGTATTCATTATCCTAGTGGTGTTGGTGGAAATAATTGGGGAGGACCTGCTGTCGATTCAAAAAGAAATATCATGGTTGTTAATACAAATAACATGGCTAGTTTGATAGTTATGATTCCTAGGGAGGATTGTGCTAAACCTCTTGAAGAGCTCTCAATTAATAAAAACCAAGTTAGATTTACTAATATTGAATCAAATGAGGGTGCTCCATATTGCAATCTTCGTTCGATGGGTTTCTTTTCTCCTTTAGGTGTACCATGTACTGAGCCTCCTTGGGGAACATTAACTGCAGTTGATCTTAATACTGGTGAACATTTATGGAATGTTCCACTAGGAACTTCTAAAGATTTAGCACCTTTCCCTTTTTGGTGGATTAAAGGAGCTCCAAATATGGGAGGTCCTACAGTTACTGCATCCGGAGTAACCTTTATAGGTGCTACAAGTGATCATTACTTAAGAGCTTTCAATACTGAAACAGGTGAAGAAATTGCTAAGTTCAGACTTCCCACAGGTGCACACGCAACACCTATGACTTATACTAATAAAGAAGGTAAACAGTTTGTTGTAATCGCTGCAGGAGGACATTGGGCTATTGGAACGCCAGCTTCAGATCATTTGATTGCCTTTACACTTCCCAAAAACAATTAGGATATTTTATGCTTAGAATACTTTTTATATTAATTTTTATTATCTCATACCAATCACTTAATGCAAAAAATGATGATTGGTCTTCATATGGGAAAGACTCTGGTGGCGGTCATTATTCTGAGGCTGATGAAATTACACCTGAAAATGTAAAAAATTTAAAAAAAATTTGGACACATAGGTCAGGTGATTTTCATGCTGGTTTGAATTGGACTGAAGATGTTACACCAAACAGCAGTCAGCAAACATCATTCCAAGCAACACCAATTTTAGTCAATGATACTTTATTTTATTGCACACCTTACAACAGAGTTTTTGCATTAGACCCTGAAACTGGAGAAGAGAAATGGGTATTTGATCCCAAAGTAGAAATTGAACAAAAAGCACTTCTTCATTGTAGAGGAGTTGGTAGCTGGATAGATATAAATAAATCTGAAAATGAAGAATGCTATCATCGGATTATTACTGGAACAATTGACGCTGAACTTTTTGCTATAGACGGAAAGACTGGAAAACTTTGTGCTGATTTTGGAGATTATGGAAGAGTGAATTTAAGAGATGGTCTGGGTCAACATAATCCTGCTTATTATTATAGTGTTTCTCCTCCAGCAATTATTGGTGATGTAGTTGTTGTTGGTGGGGGTATTGCTGATAATGTAAGTACCTCTGTTCCTGGCGGAGTTGTTCGCGCTTATAATATTAGAACAGGTGATTTAATATGGTATTGGGATCCAATACCTCCAGGACAAGAGCCTATAATTGATGAAGATGGACAACAATTATATCAAAGAGGTACAACGAATGTGTGGTCGATTATATCGACTGACCCTGAATTAAATTTAGTTTACCTTCCTACAGGAAATACCGCTGCAGATAATTATGGTGGCCATAGAAACGGTTCAGATTATTATTCTAGCTCTGTAGTAGCCTTAGATGCATCAACAGGAGAAGTTGTTTGGCATTTTCAAACAGTTTATCATGATATTTGGGATTATGATGTTCCCTCTCAACCAACATTTTATGATTATGAAAAAGATGGAAAGGTTATAAAAGCATTAGCACAGACAACCAAAATGGGTTTTATTTTTCTATTAAACAGAGAGACAGGTGAGCCTATTTTTCCTATAGAGGAGCGAGAGGTTCCTCAAGGTGCTGTTGAGGGTGATTATGTTACTAAAACTCAGCCTTTCCCATCAAAACCAGCTCCTTTGACGCCAACTTATTTAGATCCTGAAGAAGTTTTTGGTTTTACTCCCTGGGACAAGGGTTATTGTAAAAAAGCTGCAGAAGATTTAAGAAATGAAGGTCTTTATACTCCTCCGTCTTTAGAGGGAAGCGTTCACTATCCGAGTGCAATAGGAGGTGCAAATTGGGGAGGTCCTGCAGTTGATGCATCCAGGAATATTCTTATTGCCAATACAATGAATTTATCAAGTACAATAGTAATGGTTCCAAGGAAAGATTGTGATAAAGCTCTTAAAGAATTAGCAAGAGATAGTGTTCAATCAAGATTTTCAGCATTACAACAAAATGAGGGGACTCCATACTGTACTATAAGAGCTTATGGATTTATGTCTCCGTTAGGGGTTCCATGCACTAAACCCCCTTGGGGAAATCTTACTGCAATCGACTTAAATACTGGTGATCATTTATGGCAAATTCCGTTAGGAACATCTAAAGATTTAGCACCCTTTCCTTTTTGGTGGATCAAAGGAGCTCCAAATATAGGTGGTCCTACAGTTACTGCTTCAGGTTTGACATTTATAGCAGCAACCAGTGATTATTATTTAAGAGCATTTAAGACTGAAACAGGTGATTTAATATGGTATTGGGATCCAATACCTCCAGGACAAGAGCCTATAATTGATGAAGATGGACAACAATTATATCAAAGAGGTACAACGAATGTGTGGTCGATTATATCGACTGACCCTGAATTAAATTTAGTTTACCTTCCTACAGGAAATACCGCTGCAGATAATTATGGTGGCCATAGAAACGGTTCAGATTATTATTCTAGCTCTGTAGTAGCCTTAGATGCATCAACAGGAGAAGTTGTTTGGCATTTTCAAACAGTTTATCATGATATTTGGGATTATGATGTTCCCTCTCAACCAACATTTTATGATTATGAAAAAGATGGAAAGGTTATAAAAGCATTAGCACAGACAACCAAAATGGGTTTTATTTTTCTATTAAACAGAGAGACAGGTGAGCCTATTTTTCCTATAGAGGAGCGAGAGGTTCCTCAAGGTGCTGTTGAGGGTGATTATGTTACTAAAACTCAGCCTTTCCCATCAAAACCAGCTCCTTTGACGCCAACTTATTTAGATCCTGAAGAAGTTTTTGGTTTTACTCCCTGGGACAAGGGTTATTGTAAAAAAGCTGCAGAAGATTTAAGAAATGAAGGTCTTTATACTCCTCCGTCTTTAGAGGGAAGCGTTCACTATCCGAGTGCAATAGGAGGTGCAAATTGGGGAGGTCCTGCAGTTGATGCATCCAGGAATATTCTTATTGCCAATACAATGAATTTATCAAGTACAATAGTAATGGTTCCAAGGAAAGATTGTGATAAAGCTCTTAAAGAATTAGCAAGAGATAGTGTTCAATCAAGATTTTCAGCATTACAACAAAATGAGGGGACTCCATACTGTACTATAAGAGCTTATGGATTTATGTCTCCGTTAGGGGTTCCATGCACTAAACCCCCTTGGGGAAATCTTACTGCAATCGACTTAAATACTGGTGATCATTTATGGCAAATTCCGTTAGGAACATCTAAAGATTTAGCACCCTTTCCTTTTTGGTGGATCAAAGGAGCTCCAAATATAGGTGGTCCTACAGTTACTGCTTCAGGTTTGACATTTATAGCAGCAACCAGTGATTATTATTTAAGAGCATTTAAGACTGAAACAGGTGAAGAGCTAGCAAAATTTAGATTACCAACAGCTGGTCATGCAACACCAATGACTTATACAAATAAGAATGGGAAACAATTTGTAGTAATTGCTGCAGGAGGACATTGGGCAGTTGGTTCTCCAGCCTCAGATCACTTAATTGCATTCACTCTAGAAGATAGATGAATATGAAAGAAAATAGAATTAAATTATCTGATATCAATTTCTTAGATCCTAATCTGCAAGAGAATCCTTATGAGGCTTATGAATTTTTAAGGGAAGAGGCTCCTATTTATTTAAGTCCTGATACTGGTTTTTTTGTTGTTTCTAAATATAACGATTTAAAAAGGGTCTTAACAGACTATGAGTTCTTTTCTAGAGATTTGTCGGGGTATTGGGATAAAGATATTAAAGAGGAAAATAAAAAGAATGGTTATTGGAAGAATGGAGAAAAGGTTAAAAAAGTTTTCATAGAAAAGGGTTGGAGCCAAATAGCAACGTTTGACTCTGAACCACCGCATCATACAAAATTTCGAAAAGCATCAAACCCTAGCTTTACAGCCAGTAAGATAAGAAAAATGGAACCTTATATTAAAGATTTAATTAATGAACTAATTGATGATTTTATTGATGATGGTGAAGTTGAGTTTATTTCACAATTTTGTGTCCCTCTACCAATGAATATTATTCAAGATAGATTAGGTTTTCCAAAGAAGGATTTATCAAAGTTAAAGGCTTGGTCTTTTGATACATCAGAGGGTTTAAGTCAAAGATTAACAGAGGATGAAGAAATCGCATGCGCAGAAAGATTAGTTAAATTTCAGCACTATATGAATAAGACATTTGAAGAAAAAAGAAAAAACCCAAAAGAAGATATTATCTCAGACTTAGTCAATTTTAAATTTGAAGATGGAAGTCAATTAATTACTGAAGAGCTTTTATCGATGGTAAGTGCATTAAATATTGGAGGTAATGAAACTACTACTAACTCAATAGCTGGTGGAATGTTAATTTTGATGCAACAGAAAGAAAAACTTAATGATTTAATTACCGGAAAATCAAAACTTAAAAATTTTGTGGAGGAAATTATTAGACTTGAAACACCAGTTCAAAGTCTTTTTAGAAGAGTTCGAAAAGATGTAACAATAGGCGATGTAACAATTCCTGAGGGTTCAATAATTGATATGAGGTTTGGTTCTGCAAATCGAGATGAGGAAATGTTTAGTTGTCCTATGCATATGGACTTAGAAAGAAAAAATCCAGGAAAACATCTTGCTTACGGCATCTCCCATCATCATTGTATTGGCGCACCGCTGGCTAGACAGGAAATGAGAATGGCCTTTGATATATTATTAAAGCGTTTAAAAAATATTAATCTAGCAGAGAACAAGAATGATTTTCTTCACCATCCTCACTTTGCCTTAAGAGGTTTAAAAGAGCTTCATTTAACTTTTGAAAAACGTTAATTAAGGATTTTTATGAATAAAACTGTACTTATAACAGGTGCCTCCTCTGGGCTAGGAAAAGATTTTGCAACTTTATTTGCTGAGAAAGGTTATGATTTAGTCCTTACTGCTAGAAGAGAAAAAAATTTAGAAGCAATTAAAAGTAACCTAACCAATAAATTTGGAATAAAAGCTTTTATCATTTCTTGTGATCTAAGTGATTTAAAATCAACTGAAGAAATTTATAATTTTTGTGAAGAAAACAAAATTCAAATTAATGTTTTAATAAATAATGCTGGTTACGGATTAACTGATAGTTTTGAAGAAGTATCTTTAAAGGATCATATAGATTTTATAAATGTTTTGTCTACTTCAGCAATCGCACTGACAAGATTATTTTTACCAGGAATGATAAAAAGAAAATTTGGAAGAATTATAAATATATCATCTGTTGCCGCTTTTGCTCCTTATACAAATTCTGGTGGAATGTATATTGCTACAAAATTAATGCTCTTAAAATTTTCAGAAATGATACATAATGATTATAAAAATAAGAATATTTTTTCTTGCTCTGTATGTCCTGGTTTTACGCACACTGAATTTCATAAAGAGATGAAGGATTTTAAAAGTTCTATTCCTTCATTTATGTGGATGGAATCAAGAACCGTGGTTGAGCAAGCATATGAAGCCTCAATGTCTGGTAAAGAAATAATTATAAATGGTTGGCATTATAAAATTTTGGTTTTTTTAATGAAAATAACCCCAAAATGGCTTGTTAAATTACTATCAGGCCGATAGGTTATTTAATAAATAAGTTAAACTGACTAAGGGGATTTCTATGACATTAGTAACTGTTTTTGGTGCTTCAGGGAGAATGGGGCAGGCACAAGTTCGTCAATTATTGCTAGCCGGCTATCAAGTAAGAGCTATCACCAGAAAAAAAGGTGTTTTTAAAAATGAAAATGTGACTGAAGTTTCAGCAGATTATAATGATCCTGAAAGCCTCGATAATGCGATAAAAGGATCTGATGCCGCTTTTTATAATAAACCTTCATTTGAACAAGTTACGAAAATGATTGATTTTTGTGCTGCTGTTGGAGCTGCTGCTGCAAGGGCAGATATAAGACTTATATATCAAACGGCTGCATACGCACCTGATGATGAAATTGGTCAGTATAATTATGATAGAGTTTTAGCTACTGAAAGAGCTTTAAAGCAAGGCGGTGCAAGAACAACTATTTTCAGACCAGTATTATTCATGGACAATACTTTAACTAAGTGGGCTAGAAACGATATTATTGAAAATGATGAATTTGCTTATCCTCATAAAGAGGGGCTTCAAGCTAATTGGATTTGTTTAGACGACGTTGCTAAATTTATGATTGCCTCACTTGAAAGAGATGACCTTATAGGTAGGGCAATGGTAATAGGTGGGCCAGAAGTTTTAACTCCTCAAAGAATTGCTGATACATTATCAGGACACCTTGGAAGATCAATAAAGCCTAAAACATTAACGCCAAAAGAGTTTGCAATTCGCATGGCAGATATTTTTGAGGGTGTAAGTGATATTGGTAGGGAAGATTATATAGCTGCAATGCAGGGTTTTTATGAGTATAATAACGAAAACACCGATAATCTAAATCCATTTAAGGTTGATATGGAGGATGTTTTAGAAGAAATTCCAATTAAATTAACCACTTTTAGTGAGTGGGTAAAACAACAAGATTGGGTTCCTATTGATGATGATATAACTACACCATCAGGCGGGTAATTATAAAATTTTCGGAATTATGGCTTTTCGATCTTTTGGATAATTATCAAATTTATCTTTATACCATGAGTGATGTTTTAAAGCTCTTGGGAGAAGATTAAATGTTGTCCAAAGGGCAAAAACAAACCCTGATAAACTCCAAGTCATTATGGCCCATCCTATCCATTCAATAATTTCTCCTAAATAGTTTGGACTTGTTATCCACTTATAAAAACCGCCATAGGGAATTTTATATCCTTTTTTCTCTTTTGATATCCTTAATAATATTTTATCTGAATGAATATTTATTGCCATTCCTAAAATAAAAATACTTAAACCTAATAAGAAATTTGAGCTTAAAAGCCATGAAACCTCATATTGATTATCCATAAAGAAGAACCAATAACCATGAAAAGAAGCATTAAAAATATTAAAAATAAAAGCGAGAAGAGCTACAATTAAAGGCATAGAGCCATTCTTATCAATTAAGAAAGGCCAAATAATACTTCGATTAGTGTAATGAATAGACCAAAGGAATAAGAATACTATCAAGACAATATTGGTAAAATCAGCATATAAAAAATAAAATAGCCACATAATGTAAAGAGCAGGGGTCTCCATAAAAATCCACCCAATTCTTTTTGACAGAAGAGGTCCCCAGCCAGACCTTATATGACGCCCGTAAGGTGCGCTTATAAAAAGTAGAGTAAGAAACGTTACTACACCAATACCAATCCAAGAATTTATAAGAATTTGAAACATTATAATTTTAGGTTAAATTAAAATTTGATTCTTTACTAAAGGTAATTCATTTGCAAAGAAAAATTTGGATAAATGGTGAATATGTGAATTGGGAAAAAGCTAATGTCCATATTTTGTCACATTCTCATCAACGTGGTTCTCTTATTTTTGGGTTTATTCCAATTTTTGAAAATGATGGAGTGGTTTCAATTTTTCGTCTTCATGATCATGTTAAGAGATTGTTTAGTTCATGTGAAACTGCTGGAATTCCAATAAGTTATAATGAAAATGAAATTAAATTAGCAATAAAGGATACTGTAAAAAAAAATCCAGGAAGTAAATATATTAAAATAAGTGTTTATATTGCGTCAGTTGAAGTAGACGTAGTACCTCAGGATCCTTTCTCCACTGTTGCAATTGCTGTATATGATCCTCAAAAGGATATTATTTCAAAAAATACTCAAACTTTTCATAAATTTAAAGAGTTAAGTGTTTGGATAGAAAAAGAAAAACATCAAAGAAGAAATGATATTATTCCACCACAAATAAAAATTGCTGGAAATTATACATCATCGATGATGGCGAAATGGCAAGCTCGAAGAAACGGTTATGATGAAATATTTTTTACAGATGAGAATGGAAATATAACAGAGTCAACAACTTCAAATATTTTTATTGTTGATGGCGAAGATAATTTATTAACTGCTCATGAAAATCAGGTTTTATATGGAATTACTCGAAAAAGTGTCTTGGAAATCGCCCGTGATGAGAATATAAAAATTTTTGAAGGTCAAATTACATTAGATAAATTAAAGGATGCTAAAGAAGTTTTCATTACATCCTCCTCTCATATAATTTGTCCAGTTGTGAAGATTGATAATCAATTAATACCAAATAATGATGAACGAAATTTAACTAACATTTTAAAGAAAAGATTTTCATTAATTACTTCATGTAATGA
>QCGZ01000003.1 GCA_003279705.1 OCS116 cluster bacterium AG-390-I16 | reverse complement strand
ATGGAGTGAACCATAAAAAAATAAGAAAAAGTCATAAAGTGATCTCAAACGCTTCTTGTACAACAAACTGTCTTGCGCCAGTGGCAATGGTTTTAGATAAACTTTGCGGTATTAATCAAGGATATATGACGACTGTTCACGCTTTCACTGGTGATCAGGCTATACTTGATACACTCCATTCTGATAAAAGAAGAGCTAGATCTGCATCACAATCAATAATACCAACATCTACAGGAGCTGCAAAAGCTGTTGGCCTTGTATTACCCCAGCTATTAGGTAAATTAGATGGAACGGCTGTAAGAGTACCTACTCCTAATGTATCAATGATTGATTTGGTTTTTAATTCTAAGAAGAAAGTTACTGTCGACCAAATAAATAATGCTATGAAAAAGATTTCCTCTGGCGCTTTAAAAGGTGTACTTAACGTTTCTGAAGAACCTCTAGTATCGATTGACTATAACCACAATCCTGCCAGCTCAACATTTGATCTAACGCAAACTGAAGTAATTGGTGGAAGATTAGGAAGAGTTTTAAGCTGGTATGATAATGAGTGGGGCTTTGCTAATAGAATGAGCGATACCGCTTCGGTAATTGGTAAACTTATTTAAAATAAATAATGTTAAATTTAAGAAACTTAGATCAACTTTTAAAAAAAAATTTAAAAGATAAAATAGTCTTTATTAGAGTAGACCTTAATGTTCCGATTAAAGATGATGTTGTTTTAGATGATACAAGAATAGAAAGAATTATACCAACAATTAATGAGTTATTAGATAAAGGTTCAAAAATTTGTCTTTTATCTCACTTTGGAAGACCTGATGGTACTAATAATAAAGAATTTTCTCTTTCGAAAGTTATAACATCATTGGAAGAACATTTAAAAAAAGATATCCTATTTATAGAAAATTCTTTTGAAGATAATATAAAAAATAAAATACAATCATCCTCAGTCGATAAAGTAATATTATATGAAAATACAAGATTTCATGACGGTGAAGAAAAAAATGATACAGATTTAGCAATGAAGGTTGCTCAAAATGGAGATTATTTTGTAAATGATGCATTTTCAGTTTCACACAGATCTCATGTTTCGACTGTAGGTATTGCAGAATATCTTCCTTCTTTTTCTGGAAGATATTTAGAAAAAGAAATATTAATGATTAATAAATCTTTAAGTACCGGCTCAGGAGAAAGACTTGGTATTATTGGTGGTTCAAAAATATCTACGAAATTAAAAGTTCTTGAAAATCTTACAGAAAATGTTGATAAACTTTTTATTGGAGGAGGAATGGCAAATACTTTTCTTCTTGCGCTAGGTTATAAAATTGGAAAATCTTTATGCGAAAGATCTATGATAAATACAGCAAATAACATCTTGTTAAACGCGAATAAAAATAATTGTGAGATAATTTTACCTGTTGATGCATTGGTCGCAAAGGATATGGAAAAAGGTACATCATTTAATGAAACATCCGTTGATCAAATTCCTCCTGATGCTTTAATACTAGATATTGGATCAAAAACAATAAGTAAAATTAGTGGTATTCTCAAAGAAATGTCGACGGTTGTTTGGTGTGGTCCCCTTGGTTTATTTGAACTAAATCCTTTTCAGAAAGGAACAGTTTCTGTTGCAAAAGAAATATCAATACTAACAAAAAATAAAAAAATTATTTCTGTGGCTGGTGGTGGCGATACTGTTGCTGCCTTAAGTCAATCAAATTATAATAAGGACTTTACATATATATCTACTGCTGGTGGAGCGTTTTTAGAATTGTTGGCAGGTGAAAAATTACCAGGATTGGAAGTATTAAGAAAATAAGGGAAAATAAAATGACAAATATTAATGAGATAGCAAAACAAATGGTGGTTCCTGGAAAAGGAATCCTAGCAGCTGATGAGAGTTCAGGTACTATCAAAAAAAGGTTTGATTCAATTAATGTTGACTCAACAGAAGATAACAGAATGAATTATAGAAGAATTTTATTTGAGACTGAAGAGGCAATGAAGAATTATATTTCCGGTGTAATTCTTTTTGATGAAACAATAAGACAATCAAATAAAGACGGTAAAAAGCTAGTTGATATTATTAATGAAGCAGGGTCACTTCCTGGTATTAAAGTTGATATGGGAGCCAAGGAATTAGCAATGATGTCTGGTGAAACTGTAACCGAGGGTTTAGACGGGTTAAGGGAAAGATTACAAGAATACTCAAGCTTGGGTGCTAAATTTGCAAAATGGAGAGCGGTAATAGCAATTTCCGATGATATTCCTTCTCCTCTATGTATTGATACTAACTCTCATGCTCTTGCAAGATATTCTGCCCTTTGCCAAGAGGCAGATATAGTTCCAATTGTTGAACCAGAAGTATTAATGGACGGCTCTCACTCAATAGAGAAATGTTATGAAGTAACAAAAAATACTCTTACAAAAGTTTTTGACGATTTAGTTAAACATAAAGTTGATTTAAAGGGTATTTGTCTAAAACCTAATATGGTTATAGACGGAAAAGAATCCTCAAAGCAATCCTCACCAGAAGAAATTGCAAATATGACAGTCAATTGCTTTAAGGAAACTGTTCCGTCGGAGGTTCCTGGAATAGTTTTTTTATCTGGTGGTCAATCTGAAGTTGAAGCAACTGAAAATCTTAATGCTATTAATAAAATTGAAGGAACTCCATGGAATTTAAGTTTTTCTTATGGTAGAGCTCTTCAAGCTTCAGCTTTACAGGCTTGGCAAGGCTTGCAAGAAAATGAAGGAGAATGCTCAAAAGCCTTCTTGCATAGAGCAAAAATGAATTCTCTTGCAACAAAAGGTGCGTGGACTAAAGACCAGGAAAACTAATACTAAGGATTTCTAATGAAGATTAATGGCAATGAAATTAAACCGGGTAATATAATTCAGCATAATGATGCAATCTGGGTTGCGGTTAAGACTTCACACGTAAAACCTGGAAAAGGAGGAGCTTTTGCTCAGGTAGAGTTAAAAAAAATCCCAGATGGTACTAAGCTTAATGAGAGGTTTCGTGCATCAGAAACAATAGAAAGATTAAGACTTGATAATAAATCATATCAATATTTGTACACTGAGGGAAATCTTGCCTCATTTATGGATAAAGAAACTTATGAACAAATTGAAGTATCTTTGGATTTTATAGGAGAAAAAAAAGCATTACTTCAAGATGGAATGGATGTTGAAATTGAGAGTCATGAAGGAACACCGATTAATATTGCATTACCCGATCAAGTAACTCTAATTGTTAGTGAGACTGAACCAACTGTAAAAGGACAGACTGCAGCTGCATCATACAAGCCAGCAATATTGGAGAATGGATTAAGAGTAATGGTACCACCATTCGTTCAGACTGATGAGAAAATTATTATTAATACAGAAGACCTATCTTATGTTAAACGTGTTGATTAATGGACTCACCACTCATAAATATAATGCAAAAGGCTGCAAAAAAAGCCTCAAGAGGGTTAAGACGAGATTTTAATGAACTTGAAAATCTTCAGGTTAAAACTAAAGGACCTGCAAACTTTGTTACAGCTTCAGATATAAGAACTCAAAAAATAATTTATGATGAACTATCATATGCAAAACCAGATTGGTCCTTTGTAATGGAAGAGTCTAGGCCTATAGAAAATAAAAATACCAAAGCCAGGTTTATAGTAGATCCAATTGACGGTACAACAAACTTTATGCATGGAAATCCAAATTTTGCTATTTCAATTGCAGCTGAAATTAATAACCGATTAGAGGCAGCAATTATTTATTCCCCTATTACAGATGAAATGTTTACAGCAGAAAGGGGTAAGGGATCTTTTTTAAATGACAAAAGAATAAGAGTAGCAACCAGAAAAAAACTATCTGATTCAATTTTGATAACAGGAATTCCTCATCTAGGAAGGGGTAACAAAGAATTATTTATAAAAGAAATGGATATGATTATTCCGGAAGTTGCTGGTATACGAAGATCTGGTTCGGCATCTCTTGATCTTGCATGGATTGCCGCTGGTAGGTACGATATTTTTTGGGAGAGAGGTCTTTCCATTTGGGATATAGCAGCTGGTATTTTACTGGTACGTGAAGCAGGTGGTTTTGCAAAAGGGATTGATGGAAGTGATAAAGATCTTTGGGAAGGAAATATTATATCTGGAAATGATGATATAATTTTAGCTTTGAGTGAAAAATTAGGTTTTTAATACTTGCATGACATACAAATGCAATGTAAAACGTTCAAAAAATAGGTAATTAAATGAAAAAAGACACTCATCCAGACTATCATATGATAACGGTTAAAATGACTGATGGATCTAGTTTTCAAACGCGTTCAACTTGGGGTGAAGCTAATGGTACTTTAGTTTTAGATATTGATCCCACAACACACCCTGCCTGGACTGGTGGTGGTCAGAAAATCCTTGATCGTGATGGAAGGGTTGGCAAGTTTAATAAAAAATTTGAGGGTTTTCTAAGCGGTTCCTCAAAAAACGATAGCTCAGAAAAGAATAATTCAGATAATACAGACCAGGAAGAAACTGAGTCTTAATTTTATTTATAAATTTCAATTTATTTATTTTTTAAAAAAATTTTCAGCATTGTTCTTAGATAGTTTTTTAACTTCTATTTTCTTTTCGGCCCTATCTATTTCGTCATTTAAAGATGAAATTCTCTCCTGAAGTTCATTAATGCTTAATTCATCAAGGTACTCTTTTTTTAAATCATCAATAATTGATTGTTTTATTAAAACTTCATCTTCCATTAATTAATCCATTGATTATTCTTATTTTTTCAACAATATTATTAATAGTATAACCTAAGAATATTATTTTATAGATTTTTATACAGAAATTTTTACAAATTACATTTTATCTTATATAGATTGCCGATAGTAATTTATAAAAATTATTATCTTTGGAGAAAAATATGAATCAACCATTAATGCCTAAAGCTACAGCTGTTTGGTTAATAGATAATACAGCATTAACTTTTGAACAAATTGCTGACTTTTGTAGTTTACATATTCTTGAGGTTAAGGGAATTGCTGATGGCGATGTGGATCATGGTATCAGAGGTGCTGATCCTATTGCGGCAGGTCAACTTACAAGATTAGAAATTGAAGATTGTCAAAAAGATAAAAATGCAAGATTAAAAGCTATTCAGAAAAGAGAGGATTTACCTGAAGTCGCAAGAAGAGTTGGAAAGAAATATACTCCTTTATCTAAAAGACAAGATAGACCAGATTCTATCTTTTGGTTAGTAAGAAATCATCCTGAGCTTTTAGACTCCCAAATCGGTAAACTTGTTGGAACAACAAAATCTACAATTCAATCTATAAGAGATAGAACACACTGGAACTCAGCAAACCTCACCCCTGTTGACCCAGTATCAGTAGGATTATGTACTCAGTTAGATCTTGATAATGCAGTTCAGAAAGCTTTTAAAAGAATTGAAAAAAGAAAAGCTGAAGAAGCAAAAAAATATGAAGGTGAAGGAATTTCAGCACCTGAAACTATAACTAACGAACAAGTTAAAGAAACAAATGTTGAACAAAATTTAGAAACAGTTAATACCGAGACTGAACAAGCTATAGAAGATAATATTGAAGAAAATACACTAACCGAAGAAAGTAACAATCAAGAAGAAAAAGAGTATACTTCTGATAGTGTGTTTGCAAAACTTAATGAGTTAAAAAAAGAAGATTAATAATAGAGAGTAATTGTGAATAAAAAATCTGATAAAATAAACTTAGTTTCAGTGGTTATGGGAAGTAAATCAGATTGGGAAACCATGCAAGATACATGTAATATTTTAGATGAAATTAAGATATCTTATGAAACTAAAATAGTTTCTGCGCATCGTACACCAAATAGGCTCTTTAATTATGCAAAAAAAGCTAAATCAAATGGCATTTGTGTAATTATAGCTGGAGCAGGTGGAGCAGCTCATCTGCCGGGAATGATTGCCTCACTAACTACACTTCCTGTTCTTGGTGTTCCTATTGAGAGCAAATCTTTAAAAGGAATTGATAGCTTACTATCAATTCTTCAAATGCCTGCAGGTGTTCCAGTTGGAACATTGGCAATTGGATCGGCTGGAGCAAAAAATGCTGCTTTATTGGCTGTATCAATACTATCAAATAAAAATACGAAAATTTCTAACCGCTTAGAAAATTGGCGACTAAAACAAACAAAATCAGTAGCGTTAAGTCCAATTGATGGCTAAACCAATCATTGGAATATTAGGCGGCGGTCAATTAGGAATGATGCTTTGTGATGCAGCAAAAAAGATAGATATTGAAACTCATATTTTTTGTCCAGAGTATGATTGTCCATCTAAAGGAAGATCAACTTATTTTAGCGTTGGAGATTATAACGATAAAAAGGAAATAATTAAATTTTCAAATAATGTTGATTATATTACTTATGAATTTGAAAATATACCTATTGAAACAATCGATTTCATAACAGATCAAAAAAAAATAAGACCAGGGAAAAAAAGTTTGTTGTTAACCCAAGATAGGTTAACCGAAAAAAAATTTTTAGATAAATTAAAAGTACCTATTGCTCCATATAAAGATTTAAGAACTATAGATGATATATCTTCAGCACAAAATGAGTTTACTGATAGCATAATAAAAACCAGAACTCTTGGTTACGATGGAAAGGGACAGTTTAGTCTTAAAGAGTCTGATGATCCAAACGAAGTTTTAAATAAAATTATTAATAATTCAATTATTGAAAAAAGAATACCTTTTGAATTTGAAGTATCCGTTATAATTGCAAGAGATATTAAAGGTAATACATCTTTTTTTCCTATAGGAAAAAATATACATGAAAATCACATATTGAAACATACCTACAATCCAATAAGTCTATCTGAAAATCAAACCAAAAAACTCATAGATTATTCAAAAAAAATTATTACTGAACTTAATCACATTGGTGTTCTCGCGGTAGAGTTCTTCATTGTAAAAGATCAAATCTTAGTCAATGAAATTGCTCCAAGAGTTCATAATTCTGGTCATTGGACTATTGATGCATGCAGCATAAGTCAATTTGAGCAGCATATGATATGTGTATCAGGGAATGAAATTAAGGAACCAGTATTAAAAAATAGCGCCCATATGATTAATATTATAGGTGAAGAGATAGAAGATTGGTGTGATAAAAATGATACAGAAAAGGTAAAAATTCATCTTTATAATAAAAAAGAAGCAAAAAAAGGTAGAAAAATGGGTCATATAACTGAATTATTTAATAAAGAAAAAATTTTTTAATTTTTTATAAATATAAATTATTTGTTTACTAGACATTATTAATCGCCTTTGGTAATCAAACTGAATAAATAATAATATAGGATTTAAATGGAAGTTTCAGTAAGAGATAACAACGTAGAACAAGCGTTGAGGGTTTTAAAAAAGAAAATGCAAAGAGAAGGTGTTTTTAGAGAAGTAAAACTCAGAAACTGTTACGAAAAACCATCTGAAAAAAAAGCTAGAGAGCATTCTGAATCTATTAGAAGAGCTAGAAAACTAGCAAGAAAAAGGGCAATGCGTGAAGGTCTTATTCCTATGAAGAAAAGCTCTGATGAAAGAAAATCTTATTAAATAAATCAATCTTTATATACTAGCAGAAATATCCTCTGACATCTTTTTTGCATCATCTAGAAGCATCATAGTATTTTCTTGGTAAAATAAATCGTTATCAATGCCCGCATAACCAATTCCTAAGCTTCTTTTAACGAAGAGTACTGTCTTAGCATTTTCAACTTCTAAAATAGGCATACCAAAAATAGGACTATTAGGGTCAGATTTAGCTGCTGGATTTGTAACATCATTAGCACCTATTACAAATGCCACATCAGCTTGGGCGAAGTCTGAGTTAATTTCAGTTAATTCATAGATATCATCATATGGCACATCGGCCTCAGCCAATAAAACATTCATATGACCAGGCATTCTTCCTGCTACAGGATGTATTGCATAAGTAACCTTAATACCCATCTCTTTCAATTTATCCACCATCTCTTTAAGAGAGTTTTGAGCCCTAGCAACTGCCATTCCATAACCAGGAACTATTATTACTGAGCTTGCATTCTTGAGGATGAAAGCAGCATCATCTGCTGAGCCTATCTTAACAGGTCTAGTCTCTTTAACTTGTTCGCCTCCAGTTCCTTCATCACCAAATCCACCCATAATAACTGAAAAGAAAGATCTATTCATTGCTACACACATAATATATGAAAGAATAGCTCCAGAAGATCCTACCAATGCCCCTGTTATAACAAGAGCTAAATTATTTAACGTGAAACCAATAATTGCTGCTGCAAATCCTGAATAAGAATTCAGAACTGCTATAACAACAGGCATATCTGCACCTCCAATTGGTATTATTAAAAGAAGACCCAAGGTTAAAGAGAGAATACTGATAATTAAAAATAAAAGCTGATCATTTTGTGACCCCGCTAAAATTAAATATGAACAAATTAAAATAATTGAAAAAACACCAATAGATATCACATGCCTTAATGGAAGAATAACCGGAGCACTCTTCATTAAACCTTGTAATTTAAGAAAAGCTATAACAGAACCTGAAAATGTAATTGCGCCAACAAAAATTCCTAATAACATCTCCACCATACTAGCAGTAGCAATATATCCATTAATTTCTAAACCAAAAGCAGCAGGAGATAAAAAAGCTGCCCATGCAACTAAAACAGCTGACATGCCACCCATAGAATTAAGAGCTGCTACCATTTGGGGCATATCTGTCATTGCAACTTTTTTGGATAGAAATGTACCTATTAGTCCACCAATTGAAATACCTAAAACTATTAAAATTAGATTTGAAAGAGAATTATCTTCAAGATTAAGTATTGTAACAATGAATGCTATGAGCATACCTGACATACCAAGGTAATTTCCAATTCTTGCAGTTTCTGGTGATGATAAACCTCTAATGGCAAGAATGAAAAATACTCCAGACAATAGATACAAAGATGCTGTTAAATCTACTGACATAAAATCACTAAACATCTTTCTTCACCTTTTTTTTGTACATTTCTAACATCCGTTGGGTCACAAGGAAGCCACCAAAAATATTAATTGAAGCAAAAATTAAAGCAAAAAAAGAAACAATTTTTGATATTGTTCCAGATGCACCTGAGCTTTCAGTGCCCATAGCAATAATGGCACCCACAATAATAACCGCTGAAATAGCATTCGTGACTGACATTAAGGGTGTATGAAGAGCAGGTGTTACAGACCAAACAACATAGTAACCAACGAAAATAGCTAGAACAAAAATACTTCCATAATAGACTAAAGGACTAATATCCATAATTTTTCCCTATTAAATTTATTTAACAAAACTTTCAGATATTTTACTATCTTTAACGATATTTACCGCTTCAACAATCTCGTCTTCCCAATTTAACTTTTCATCAGAATTTAAATCTATAAACAATGACAAAAATGAATGAAGATTTCGAGAATATAAATTTGAGGCATTAGGAGCTAATCCACCAATCATATTCATATCACCAATAATTGTAACACCTTCAATTTCAGCATTTTCATTTGGCTTAGTTAGTTCGCAATTTCCACCTCTTTCAATTGCCATATCAACTATTACAGAACCTGATTTCATTGATTTAACCATCTCTCCAGTCAATAAAGTAGGCGCAGTTTTTCCAGGTATTAGAGCTGAGCAAATAACTATATCTTGAGATTTTATATGTTCAGAAATTAGCTTATTTTGTCTTTCCTGATAATCTTTAGACATTTCTTTTGCATACCCACCTGAATCTTCTGAGTCCTCTTCTTCATCAACCATAATGAAAGAGGCGCCTAAACTTTCACACTGCTCGCCTGCAGCTCTTCTAACATCAGTAGCTGAAACTACAGCCCCAAGTCTCTTTGCAGTCGCAATTGCTTGTAAACCAGCAACACCAACTCCCATAATAAAAATTTTTGCAGGAGCTATTGTACCGGCTGCTGTCATCATCATTGGCATTGCTTTGTTATATAAAGAAGCACTATTAATTACTGCTTTATATCCTGCTAAATTGGACTGTGAGGACAAAACATCCATTGATTGCGCTCTTGGAGATCTAGGAATTAACTCCATTGAGAAAGCATTTATACCTTTTTTTGATAAAAGTTCTAATTTTTCTCTATTATCGTAAGGATTTAAAAGACCAACTAAACATGCACCTGATTTGATTTTATTGATAGTATTATCATCAGGAATTCTTACACAAAATATTACATCAGCATCAGAAATATTTTCTTGCTGATTATCAATATTAACTCCTATAGATGAATAATCTTCGTCAGTAAATTTACTTAAATGACCAGCATCTTTCTCTAGAAATATATTAAAGCCATCCTTAATGAATTTCTTAGCTACATCAGGTACTAACGCTACACGCCTCTCATCAGATGAGGTCTCTTTAACAATATATATTTTCATTTATCTTATCTTCTATAAAAATCGGGTTATATTAGTTACGTTAAAAAATTAAAGTTTTCTAGTCTTTTTTTTATTTATTATGAATTGGTTAAAAGAAAATACGTTATTTCTGAAATTTTTCTTTCCAGTCTTTTTGCGGCATCCCATATATTAATTCTCTTGCTTCATCTTGTGAAATCTCTTCTCCTAACTCAAGAGATGACTCCTGATACCATCGAGATAAACAATTCCTACAAAAACCTGCCAAATTCATAATATCTATATTTTGAACATCAGTTCTTTCTTGAAAATGACTAACTAATTTTCTAAAAGCTGCAGCTTGAATTTCAATTTTCTTATCAGATATCAATTTAACCTCCTAAAATCACAAAGCCAATGATGAACAAAAAGATTGTTTAAATAAAGCAGAATTATCTTTATTAATTAATAATGGTCTTGATATTAATTTAGCATAAAATTCCTGGCCAGTCTTTTCTAAAATTAGATCTTGTCTTATTTCAATTAATATATTTGAAAGCCCGTTCATTGTTGCATGTTTATATATTGTATCATTTTTTAATCTGCCTGAATATGGTTTATTATCACCTATAATTAATTCTCTATGATTTTTTAGAAAGAAATTAAAAAATATCTCCGGAAGACGTTTATCATTATCCCACAAGATACCAATATCAACATCTCTTTTTTTATTTTGCCAAAAGGGTGTGAAGCTATGAATTGAAATAATCGCAAGATATTTTTTTTTATTTTTTTTTAAATTAATTAATTCTAAAATTTTATTATGATAAACATCATAATATTTTTCTATTCTATAGTTTTTTTCCTTATTTTCCTTAAAATTACAGATGTTTCTATTGCCTTCAATTATAATATTATCAGATATCTTCATAACTAGAGTTGGATCATCAATTCCTCGATTAGGGTCTATTAATAATCTTGAAAAATCAGACATTATTAATGGGCAATCAAGGATATTCGATAAGTTAATTGACAACTCCTTCGCACCTATATCATAAGCAATATGTGTATCTAAAATATCTTTACCCAAACCCAGATTATTATAGTTTGAAGGGATATTATTTGATGCATGGTCACAAATAATTAAAAAATTACTATCTTTATTTTCGTTTTGGGTTTTTATCATTCAACTAATATTTTTTTAGAAAATTATTTAACAAAAGATTTTAACAAAATTAAAATGAATCTGTTACAAGATAAACATGAATAATAAAGAAATTATACAAAGAAAAACAAAGATACTTGCAACCTTAGGGCCCTCTTCAAAAACAATTAAGAAAATAATAGAACTTTCTAAAGCAGGCTCAAATGCTTTTAGATTAAATTGCTCTCATTTAAGTGAAAATGATTTAGCAGAATATATAAATAAAATTAGGAGAGCTGAAGAAATAATTAAGAAACCGATTGGTGTTTTGGTAGATTTGCAGGGGCCTAAAATAAGAATTGGGAATGTTAGTGAAATAAATAATAGTCTAAAAAAAGGTGATACTTTTATTTTCGATAATTCAAAGGCAATTGGTAATAATAAAAGGGTCTATTTATCAAATAATAAGGTTTTTAATTCTGTAAAAAAAGGACACTTAATTCTCATTGATGATGGAAATATCCATTTAAAAATTACAAGCATAAAAAAGAACTTGATAAGAACTAAAGTTATACAAGGAGGAATACTTAAATCAAAAAAAGGTGTAAACCTTCCTCAATCAGACTTAAAAACGTCAGCATTATCTAGTGCAGATAAAAAATATATTAAGATTGCGGCAAATTTAAATGTTGATTGGATAGCCCTATCATTTGTTCAAAAGCCATCTGATATAAAAGAATTAAGAAAATTATGTGATAGCAAAATTTCTATAATGGCAAAAATTGAAAAACCATCAGCATTAAAATATATTAATGAAATATGTGAAATTGCAGACGGTATTATGATTGCAAGAGGTGACTTAGGAGTTGAACTACCAATCGAAACAGTTCCTGGCTGGCAAAAGAGAATAATACGAACATCGAGAGTTAAAGGAAAGCCTGTTGTTGTTTCTACTCAAATGCTAGAGTCAATGACATCATCTTTAACGCCAACAAGAGCCGAAGTATCAGATGTTGCTAATGCTGTTTTTGAAGGTGCAGACGCAATTATGCTTTCAGCAGAGTCAGCATCTGGAAGCTATCCTGTTGAAACTGTTAAAATGATGCATAAAATTGCTTTCAGCACAGAAAACGAAAAAAACTATAACAGTATTCTTGCCAATCAAATTGAAGAAACGCCAAATACAACACCTGATGCTATTGCTACGGCTGCAAAAACTCTCGCTGATGAGCTATCATCACCAATTATCGTATGTTACACTGAGTCAGGTTCAACTGGTATCAAAGTTTCTAGAGTTAGACCCAGTCAAACTATCTTAACAATTACTCCTATAATTCAAACCGCAAGAAAGCTATCATTAGCATGGGGTGTATTATGTTTACTTCAAAAAGATGAGAAAAACCTTGAACAAATGATAAATTCTACAAAAGTTACCGTAAAAAAAAGTGGGTTAGCTTATTCAGGTGACAAAATTATAATAACTGCAGGTCTTCCGCTTAAAGTTGAAGGAACAACAAATTTAATAAGAGTAACTACAGTAAAATAATTATTAACTAACCTTGACGAGCTTTAAAACGAGGATTAGTTTTATTAATAATATACATACGCCCTTTTCTTTTCGCTATGCGATTATCTCTATGACGTCCTTTTAAGGATTTTAATGAATTTCTAACTTTCATAATTTTTTTCCTATTTGTGTCGGGAAGCTAGATTGATATTATGATTATGTCAATATTTGTTAGGTATTTTAATCAATATTTATTAATATTCAGGCCAGTAGGAATGAAATGGTAAAAAAATATGATTATGCATTAGTAAGCGGAGGATTTGATCCCGTTCACGTTGGACATCTAAGAATGTTCAAGGATGCAGCAATATTAGCAACTAAAGTGGTAATTCTCTTAAATAATGATGAATGGCTTACTAAAAAAAAGGGAAAGCCATTTATGAATGAAAATCAAAGAAAAGAAATTTTAAATGAATTTAGGAGTATTCATGAAGTTATAATACAAAAATCAAGTGAGAAAAGTAGCAGTAAGGCTATTAAAAAATTTGTAGAAAAAAATTCAAAAGCAAAGATTTGTTATTGTAATGGTGGAGACAGGAGCAATATTAAAAATATCCTTGAGTCCAATATCTGTAAAGAGCTTAATGTAAGTCTTGAGTTTGGTGTTGGAGGAGATGAAAAAATAGAAAGCAGTAGTAATTTGACTAAAAATTATTTAGGGAATGTAGAAAATAGACCTTGGGGAAACTATCATATAATTGCAAAAAATACTGGTTATCAAATCAAAGAAATAATAGTACTTCAAAATTCAAAATTATCATTGCAAAAACACAAAAGCCGATCAGAATTTTGGCAAATAGTAAGTGGAAAAAGCAAAATAACAATTGATAAAAAAGAATATTACTTAAAAGAAAAGGAACATATCTATATTCCAAAAAATACTATTCATAGAATTGAAAATATAGGAAAAGAAGAGTTAATATTTATTGAAATTCAACTTGGAAAAGATCTTAAGGAAGATGATATAATTAGGCTTGAAGATGACTATGGAAGAATTTAATTTTTCTAAATATATACAGGCTCCTTACTTAGAGCTTGATGATTATAAAGCGCCTGAAGGTATTCATTCTTATTTTGTCCCTATGGATGATGGAATAAAAATAAGAATATGCCATTGGATAAATAAATCAAAAGAATCAAAAGGAACAATTCTATTACAACAAGGACATAATGAATTTATCGAAAAATACTTTGAGACCATTCAAGAGTTCCTTGATAGAAATTACTCTATAATAGCTTTTGATTGGCGCGGGCAAGGTATGTCCGATCATCAACTTGATGACATTCATAAATCATACATTAAAAATTATGAAAGACACGATTGTGATATAGAATATATTTTAAATGAAGTTATAGAAAATAATTTTCCTCAACCTTTGATTGGAATTGGTCATTCAATGGGTGGTTGCTTGATGCTATCAGCACTTCATAATCATCCAGAAAAGTTTTCTAAGATGATATTATCTGCACCAATGTTAGGCTTTAAAAATGAGAAATTTTTAAAAACTGCATCCTCGATAATGAATTTATTTAAAAAGGATACCGATTATCTTTTGGGCTCAAATCCAAATATGGGAAAAGAAACTCCTTTTATCGAAAACGATCTTACAACTGATAAAGTTAGGTATGAAAGAATACTAAAATTAGTTAGGAAATATCCTGACATTAGGTTATGGGGTGTTACAAATAGTTTTGCTAAAGCTGTAAACAGAAGATTTAAATTAATTAGAAGAAAAGGATGGGCAGAGAGTATTAACCATAAAATTCTTATCCTAAATAATATTAATGATCGGGTTGTAGACACAAATAAAATAGATGAAATGCACAAAAGATTAATTAATAGCAAATCTATCTACTTTGATAAAACAGAGCATGAAATATTTATGGAAAAAGATAAGTATAGAAAAATCATGTGGGAAGAAATTGATAGATTTTTACAAAATCAATAATAAATAATTTATCTAGGTTATTTTCTTTATTTAAATAATAATTTGCCATATATCTAAATTTATATGGGCGCGTAGCTCAGCGGTAGAGCACTACGGTGACATCGTAGGGGTCGCTGGTTCAAACCCAGCCGCGCCCACCATAATTTAAAATGAATTGAGTAATTTATTATTTTGTAACCCAAAATTGATACATGCCAATAAATGCAGAATTATTAATTTCTTCAAATTTACCCCAATTATCTAAATTAAGCATTGACCTGTCATCAGGAAATTCCTCTTTGTAAATAATTTTAACTTTTGGGTCAGAAAAACCAATAAATGTTAGATCAAAATTTTTTAATAAAAGTTTAATATCATTAATAGAATAATTTTTCTCCTGAGCATGCATTATTAAATCTCTAACAGAAGACATAGAGTAAAAATCATTCATTTTTTTTATTTCAATAGAACTTTTGCTATCTGATGAAAAAATAAAATCACGTACTTCCCTAATTGATTTATCAGTAATACTCTTAGGAAAAATATTCTTAATTTCTTTTTTTATATTTATTATATTTTTTCTTGCTATTTCACTATATAGGCCTAAACGCATTAATCCATTTTTATTCAAACAGGAGCATAATATATCCAAACCTTTATCAGGATTTTCCATATGATGAATAACACCTGTTGAAAATATTATATCAAATTTCTTATTTAATTTTTTAAGAGACAAGATATCACATTGAAGAAAATTAATATTATTAACATTATTTTCTTCACATTTCATTTTAGCATATGCAAGTGAATTAAGACTTAAATCAATTGCAAAAAATTTAGCTTTTTTAAAATACTTTGCCAATACAACCAGTTCTCTACCCGTTCCACATCCGGCAATTAATATTTCTGGGTTTTCTATTGAATAACTTCCCTTATTAGGCATAATCTCTAGGTTAATATATTCTTCTATTGTTATTTTTTTATATTTTATTACCTCATTCCATCTTGGATAGGGATTTTCTTCGTACTGATCTCTCACTTTTATAGAAGATAAGTTTTTAATCTCATCAAAACTTTTAATCTCATTTTTTAGAATTTCTATTTTTTCTGATTCTTGAAAATGAATATTTATAATTTCCTTTACTTGATTATCATTAATTAAGCTTAAGCCATTAAGTTTTCTTTTATTCAAACAAGAGTAACTTGAAAGTAAATAAAGATTAAAAAATTTGTTATCGTCATTTTCATTAAATTTTTTATTTAACTCTTCAATTTGCAAATATTCTTTTTCAGAGATATTCCACAAATACTCATTATTGTAACACTGGACTGAAACTGATCTTATTAAATCATTAAAATCTTCAAAATTGAGATGGTTGCTGTAACCTTTTAATGCAATGTTTAAAAAATCAAATCTAACCATAGTCAAAATTTTTTCTAATCTATCATTTGAGCAAAAAGATTTTTTAAGAAGTAATAATAAGGTTTTGTCATTTAAAAATTGAATTACTTTTTTTGAAGAATATATTTTTTCTTCAACTCTTTCTTTATTTCTTTTTTCAAATTTTTTTAACTCATTCGGAATTTTAGCTAAAAGCAGTTCAAAAGGTACTGATGTAAAATTAGGATCTTCCTCGAGCAAGAAATTACAAATTTTTTCATCAAAAGCATCATATTTTTTTTTATCATTTGTCTTATTTATTGAAAATAAATTTCTATAATAAGATAATATTGTTTTATTATTAATATCGTATTTTAAAGTTGTTTTACACTCTTGCATTGCTCCTAGAAAATTTTTATCTCTCATATATGCTTCAATCAAATGTTGACGAAACACAATATTACTAGGCTGTGAATTAATGGCATTTTTAATTTCATTAATTCCTTCTTCGATATTTCCGATCTCCATTAAAGATACACCCAAATTATCTCTTACATTTGAATTTTCTAACATCTCAAGAGATATTTTAAATTGCTCTATAGCCTTTTTATAATTTCCCTTTTGTTGATAACAAGAACCAAGATTATTTATTATTTCATTATCACCAAAGCCTCTATCAATAAAATTGGATAAAATTTTAATAACAAGATCATATTGTTTTAAAAAAGCTAAAGTATTTGTTTTTGCTTTAATCATCATCAAGTTATTAGGATCTTTTTTTAAAACAAAATCTGCATAAGCAATTGTTTTATTGTGATTTTTTTCATAACTATCATTTGCAATTTTAAATGCTTCTTCAACTTTTAAGTTTTTTTCATTGGGTATTTTAAAATTAAATTCATTAAGAGGATCTTCATTTAATTTATCATTAATTAAATTGAATATAGTATCAATTTTTTTACCTTTATGACCAAAAAGTTTAGCTTTTTCAATAACTTCTAATGCTAATTCAAATTCATTTAAGCCGTAGTAAGTATCACTAAGGGTTATCCAAAATTGCAAATGACTAGGGTTTATTTCTAAGGCTTTTTTTATATATTTTAATGAGTTTTGAAATTCATTTCTTGATCTTAGTAAAACGCCCTTACCGTGCAAGGCACTTGCATATGATGGGTCTTTTTCTAAGATTTTATTGTACAAATCTTCAGCTTGTTCATACTCCCCATTTTCAAAAAACTTTACAGCTTTTTTATATACTTCTAATTTGGTTAATTGCTTTTTCATTATTTTTGAATATATTTTATTTTATAGATTTTAGTAATTTATTTATCTTATATAATAAATTTTATGATAATTATAGGTATTTCATTTTCTCATAATGGATCAGTTTGCCTCTTAAAAGATGGTAAAGTAATTGTTGCAATTCAAGCTGAGAGATTAACTAGAGTAAAAAGGCAGGCACTTGATTTAGATAAAAATCAGACTGCACTAAATTTATGTTTAGATTATTGTCTTTCATATTCTAAAGTAAAAATTGAAGATATTGACTATATAACATTTTCAACTCCATGGGCTTTAAAAGACCTGAAAGAAAAATGCATAGAATGGATAAATGGAATATCCCCTAAAAAGAGAATTTCTGTAAAAAGTGTTTCACATCATTTAGCTCATGCTGAATATATAATTCACTATGGAAATAATGAGAATGGTACGGTTTGTGTTATTGATGGAAGTGGCTCATATGGTAATGAGATCAAAAAAAATGACTATAATGATCTAGAGGATATATATAAAAATAATGATAATCATAAGCTTGGTTATACTAAAGAAACAGTGTCAATCTATAAATATAAGCAAAACAAATTATCAGCAAAATTCAAAGTTCTAAGCTCAAATACAAAAGTTATTGATTTTACAGATAATATTAGATCTTATTTTCATTCAATTGGGCATATATGGGAAATAGTATCGAATTTAATATTTCAAAATGGAAATCAAGCTGGAAAAGTAATGGGACTTATTGGTTTTAATAAAGAAAAAATTGAAAAAAAATTTTTAGAATTTGATAGAGATTTTAAGCCTATTATTAACGTTGATTTTTTAAATACTGAAATAAAGAAGATTAAAGCAAAAAAAAATAAACCAACTGATATTTCATTTTTAGCTGATATTATCCAAAAAGATACAAATGACTATGTGATTTCACTTATAAATAAATTCATTTCTGAGAAAGATAAAGCCATATATTTATCAGGCGGTGTAATGCTTAATATTAAATTAAATACTGAAATTGCTAAAAATTTTCCAAATAAAAAGATCATAATTAATGGTTCTACAGAAGACAATGGGACTTCAATAGGTGCAGCCTCTGCAATTTTTAGAAAATTACAAAAAAGAAATATAACTGAAAATCCAACAGATTATTACGGCAAAAAGTATACTTATGAAGAAGTAGAAAAAAGTCTTATTGAAAAAGAATTAAATTTCAAAGTCCTTAATAATGATGATTTATCAGAGTTCATAGCTAATGAAATAGTTAATTCTAAAGTTATTATGTTATCTTATGGTAGATCTGAATTTGGACCTAGAGCATTAGGACATAGAAGTATTTTAGCCAATGCATTTGATCCTTTAACAAAATCTAAATTAGATACAGAAATTAAATTAAGAGAACCTTATAGACCTTATGCTCCTATTGTTTTAGAAAATGATTATGAAAAATATTTTGATTTGAAATTTAAATCTCCATTTATGCTATTTGATTCAAAAGTATTAAATAATAAACTTCCAGCTATTACACACGTTGACGGAACATCAAGACCACAAACAGTAAATAGAGATAATGGAATTGTTTATGACATTCTTTTAAAAATAAAGAAAATAAAAGGAATTCCTGTTTGTTTAAATACATCTCTTAATCGTCCAGGTGAGCCAATTTGTGAAAAGCCAGATGATGCGATTAATTATGCCCTAAACTCAGAAGCAGATTACTTAGTAATTGAAAATTTTTTAGTTAATCTATCTAAAAACTAATTTTCAATTATAACAGTATCTTGTATTGATGAATTAAAAATATCTATTTCACTTTTTAAATCTTCATACTTTAAATTTGAATCTTTAAATGACTGATTCAAGGCAAAGAGAGAAATAGCATCTGATTCAATTTCTAGAGATTTTGCATAAGACTTAACTGCATCTTTCATTCTGCCTAGATTATAGTTCGCGCCTCCTAAATAATAATGATTACTAGAAATATCTGGTTGAAGACTTGTTAAGGTTTCAAAGCAGGATTTGGCTTTATCAAATTGTTTTAAAGCCAGATAAGAAGTACCAATTCTTATAAGAAAGCTGGTATTATTTTTCTCTACCTCAATAGCTTTAGACAAAACTTTAATCGTTTGTTTATAATTTTTTTGAACATAATAAATTTGCGATAATAAATCATATGCATGGATATTTTTCTTATCCAGCAAAAGAACATCTCCTAATATATTAATTGCATTATCGATTTCTGATAGCCTTAAAAAAACTCGTGATATATTAATTTTAACATTTAATTGATCATTGTTTAATTTTTCAGCCTTTGTATAATAATTAAGAGCCTCATTAAAATTTTCTTTTTTTTCATTAATTAAGCCTAATATATTCCAGCCAAAATAATCATCTGGAAAACTCTCAATATATTTATCACTAAGAATAATTAGTTTATTAATATCATTGGCTTTTAGAAATTTAACAATTTCTTTTCTTTGTTTTTCCAATTTACTATACCTCGTATGGCTTAAGATCAAAAGCTATAACAATTCTTTTATCATCTGCTTTATAAGGAAATGTTTCATGAAATAAGGAAGAAGGAAATAAAACAATATCTCCATTGCTAGGATTATGAATTTTTTCACTATAGCTATGTGAAATTATTTTATAATTTAATCCATGAATACTAAATTTTATTGCTCCCTCATTTTTTTTCAGATTCTTTGGTACATTTAAATAAAATACACCGCTTAACCATCCGTCTGGGTGATTATGACTTACTTGTTTGCCACCATCATATTTTACACACCAAGCTTTTAGAGTAAAACGTTTAGGCCATTTTTTTGCAAAATGACAATTTTCTTTTTTAATTTTATTTCTATAATCTTTTATCTTCTCAACAATAATATTTTTAAGAATTAAAAGATTTCCATCGGCATTTTTGAGAAGATTGGAATTAGTTTGCTCACCCCCTTTTGTAGCCTTTCCTGTCTTATCGTATATAAATTCAAATTTTAATAAATCGTCTTTAATAGATTTAATAAATAAATTTTCATTTAACGAACTATCTTTGTATATATTGTCAAAATGAATAAAAGAAATTGGCTCATAGCAATAGGGGTATTGGGGCTTAATACCAAATTGATTGGAAACAAAAGTATCTAATGCTGCAACAGTTATAATTGAAGTATCATAATTAATTACTTCATTTAAAACTTTTTGGTATTCATCTTTTTTATTTAATAAATACAAAGTTTCAAGATAAGATGTATATCCTTTTTTAATTATTGTTTTATCTAATACCCCAGTAAATGATTTTGGTGACTCTTTGAATACATCAATCATATGCCTGGTTGTCTCATAAAATTTCTGATGATTATTCTTTAGTTTATATATTTCAGATAAATTAAGATATCCCAACAAATAAGATTTATTTAATTTTAGCGATTTATTATAATATTCTAATGCTTTGTCTAATTCCTCCAAATATCTATAATTTGCGCCAATATTTGATAAATGAGCCGCACTATTTAATTGATCAATTTTTGCTAGTTTTTTATGATATTTGATTGCTTTTAAAAATTCACCTTTATCCTTTAAATTGCTTGCATAAGATGAGTAAAAATAAGTTAAATTTCTAAACACCTCTTTATTGTTAGGATCAATTTTATATGCTTTTTCAAAATTTATTTCAGCTTTAGAAAAATCTTTTTTGGAATTAAAAATTTGACCTAATATTAAATAATTCCTTATATTTAGAGGCTCTAATTCTATTTGATGCTCAACCAAGATAATTGCCTCATCTTTGTTATTGCTTTCAATAAGTTCTTTAATTTTTTTTGTATAATTAATAACCATAAGATTCCAGAATCTGTTATAAGCTAATCATTATATATATATTATATATTTGTAGTAGATGTTCTAATTAAATTTATTAGTTATTAAATGATACTTGAAACATAATAATTAATAACCATATAGAATTAGAGATTTTAATATTAATTAAATCATAATGGGAGAAAATAATGCTTATTGACGATATAACATCAATATCAATTAATTTAGGAATAGTAAGAATTCAGGGTCAAAAAATGAATCCAGAAGGAGTTATGGAAAATCTTGAAACAATAGAAATTCCTGCTGCAAAGATTGGAGAAATAGTTAATAAACTTGCCTCTGGTGTTACTGAATTAAATGAAAAGGTAAAAGAAGCTCAAGAAGCCGCTGCTAGTGAAGCAAATGGGGGTAAATCAAAAAAAGAAACTTCCAAAAATAAAAAAACAAAGGACGATGAAGAAATAGAGATTATTGATTAACATTTTAAAATGATAAAAAAATTTCATATATTTAAGTTCTGCTTTGTATTATCATTTTTTATAAATTTTCAATCTTTTGCTTATACTGACAATAGTAATTTATCTTTAGATGATAATAATAAAGAAATAGAGGCATTTATTTTTACTAAAGATTATGGTGTAGAAATTCAAATAAATGACTATATCGATATAATTAAAAGTGCAGTTATTAATCAACCTGAATTTAAAGCATCAGTAGCGGGGAAATCATCTTCAAAATTTAGTCTTGGTTATGCACGTTCGGATAGACTTCCAAATATTGTAAGTAGTTTAAGAAATGAGAATGTTTTAGATAGAAGAGTTAAAGATATTAATTCTATTAGAAAAATTCAAGATGATAGCTTAGATGCAATTGTAGAAATAAATCAGGCAATTTACTCAGGGGGTAAACTTAATGCAAACGTAAGGTCTGCAAGGAATGTTTTTGAATCCTCCTCAATAGCATTAACAGAAAATGCATCAACATTAGTTTTAAAAGCAAATGAAATTTTCTTAAAAGCAATGAATCAAGGGATTTTAGTCGACTACTTAACTAAAAGGTTATTGGAAATAAGAGAAATTATCCAATCTGTAGAAGTTAGAGTTCAAGCAGGAATTTCTCAACCTGAAGACCTTGCCTTAGTTGAAATGCGATATAACAATCTTTCAATAACACTTGCGCAAACTAAAGCTGAGTTCTTATCATCGCAAAATGCTTATCTACTTTTCTTTAGACAACCTTTTGATGCAAATATTGTTCCAGTTATTCCAATAATAAATCATATAAATATTAATGAAATTAGAGGTATATCGTATCAAGAAATGATTGCAGATTATGAATATAAAGAATCTAAAGAACAAATTAAAATTGCACGCTCTCCATATTTGCCTAATTTTGGTTTTAATATCAAATACATAAGATATGATTTAAATAAAGAAGGCGATGAATTTGATTTAAAAGGTGGTGTATATTTTAATATGCCAATCTTTACCTTTGGTAGAGGAAAAAATGCAGTAGCAGCTGCAAGATCTACCTCAAATCAAATTCTATGGGATAAAGAAGCTGTTAAACTTGAAATGTCAACTCTTACTATTGGAATGAAAAAACAACTTGAGGGATTAATTAATGCACGATCAAATATAATTCAATCATTAAAAAATAGTAGAAAACAAGAGGAAATCTTAAACTCTAGAATGGCAGTTAGTAATTATTCGGCTGTTGCTTTAAGTGAATTAATCGCGCAAGAGTGTTCAACTTTCTCAAATCTATTAAATACTGAAATCCAAATTTTAAATTTAGATCTTCAAATTAGCCATGCTGAAACAGATCTTCTAAGCCGTTTTAGGTTAAAATTATAAGGAAAATAACTATGTCATCTATTCAGGATAAAGAGCATTGGTTTTGGGGAGCAGTGAGATCGAATAAAAAAATATATATCCAAATTCTCATTGCCTCTTTTGTTATAAATATTTTTGCTCTTTTTGGAGCTTTCTATGTAATGACTGTTTATGATAGAGTCATTCCAAATAATGCATTCGACTCTTTATATGCACTTACAATAGGTATTGTTGTAATTGTTGTTTTTGATTTTATTACAAAACTTATAAGGGGTTATTTTGCTGATGTAGGAAGCAGCCTTTTAGATGATAATATTGCTGATAAATTATTTAAAAAGTTTGTTTCGCATGAAGCCGGGGAGCTATCCCAAAATGCAAATAATATTACTTCTACTGTTAGAGAATTTGATGGAGTAAGAGATTTTTTTGGTTCTCAAACAATGGTTTTATTAGTTGATGTTCCTTTTATGTTTCTTTTTCTTGCTGTTTTGTGGTCAATTGGCGGTAATATAGTTATTGTTCCTCTATTAATAATTCCACTTGTTCTTATTGTTTCAGCAACGGTAATTCCTTTTTTAAAGGTTTATTCTGAAAAACATATAAAAACTTCAAGTACAAAAATGCACACGTTAATAGAGCTTCTAAATAATCTAGAAGCAGTAAAAACATCTTCGGGTGGTAGTTTTTTAAGCAAAAGATGGAAAAAAGCTGTTATTGAACAAAACTCAGTATCAATTATCAACAAAACCGTTTCTAATATAGCGGTTATTTTCTCTCAAACTTCTCAACAACTAAGCCAAAACGGTATGGTCTTTTATGGAGTTTTCTTAATTGCTAGCGCAGACCTAAGCATGGGTGCATTAATTGCTTGTATTATTTTATCAGGAAGATGTATGGCGCCACTAGCACAACTTGGCCAAGTTTTTTCAAGATTAAATAATACCTTAGCAGCCTATAAAAGGCTCGATCATCTGATGAAAGAGGAATCAATTGATGAAAAATTTGATGCCGAATCTCATACTATTGCAATAGCAAATGGATCCTTTAATCTTGAAAAACTTAATTTTATAAATGATGGAAGATCTATTTTAGAAAATATAAATTTAAAAATAAATGCTGGGGAGAAAGTATCAATATTAGGACCAATAGGAGGAGGAAAATCTACATTATTAAAATGTTTAGTTGGATTTAATAAGGTAGAAAATGGCCAGATTTTTATCGATGGTTTTGATATCAACAATATCTCTGGGGAAGAATTAAGAAGAGCAATTGCGTATGTTCCTCAAAAAACTCAATTGTTTTCAGGGACAATTTTTGAGAATATAACAGCTGGTATTGATAATCCAACAATGGAAAAAGTAGAAATTGCTGCAAAAATTTCAGGCTGTCATGAATTTATAGGAAGACTACCAAATGGATATGATTTTGTTTTAGGTGAACATGGTAGGAATCTATCCGAAGGTCAACGTCAAACTATTGCTATTGCTAGGGCAATTATAAGAGAGCCAAAAATATTAATTATGGATGAGCCAACAAGTTCAATGGATGGAGAAACCGAAAAGAACTTTATTATGAATATAAAGGAGTTTTCAAAAAATTTGACCTTAATTTTAACAACACATAAAAATTCTTTACTTGGACTTACTGATAGAACAATCGTTATAGGTAATGGTAACATTATGGTTGATGGACCAATTGACCAAGTTGTTCAAAGAGCAAACAAGGGGCAATTAGACTGAAATGATATTCTTAAATAAAATAAAAAATATAATCATTGAAATAGTTAAAAAAATACGTCTCTTTCCTGATAAAATTGCTGAAAAACTTCATTCAGAAAGTGTAGATGAAGGACTTTACAAATTAAGCCAATTTCAATCATTTAAAAGATCAACATTATTATTGAATTTTATTTCGATAGCATTTCTTACAGTAATAATTTGGGGCTCATTAGCAAAAGTAAATCAAGTGGTAAGAGCTCAGGGCGAGGTAATACCATCATCAAAAATTCAAGTACTTCAGAGTGCGTTTGATGGGGTAGTAGACAATATAAATGCTGATTTAGGTCAGGTTGTTAAAAAAGGTGATGTTTTATTTGGAATTGATCATGAACAAGCCAAATCAGATTATGAAATAACATTAAATGAGGTTGAAACAAGAGAAAGAAAAGTTGAAATACTAGAAAAACTTGTACTAAGCGGTTCAGAAGCTGAGGTAAGGTTATTAGATGAAAAACTTTCATTAGGGGATGCAAAAAAAAGATATAATGCATTTAAACAAAAATATGAAAAAAGTCTTATTAAAGCTCCTGTAGATGGAATTATTAATAATGTTGATGTGACTACTGAAGGACAGGTTATAAGGAGAGGTGAGCAACTTGCGCAAATGGTTGCAGATGATGATCAATTAGTAATAGAAGTTGGAATAATGACTAAAGACATTGCTTCAGTTAATGAAGGCCAAAAAGCTAATATATACTTTAGTGCATATGATGCCTCAGTATATGGATCTTACGCTGGAATAGTAGGCAAGATATCTCCAACTACAACACAAACATCAGAAAATAACCCACCAGTATACATAGCGAGAATAACAGTTATTAATGATGAAAGACTTAAAAAGATTAGTTTACAATCAGGCATGCAGGTTGAGGCTTCAATTCTTGGAGAAAAAAGATCTGTGATTTCTTATGTATTTTCTCCAATAACAAAATTATCTCAAAAAGCTTTTCGTGAATAGATATTCTTAATTATTTAAAATACAATGATACATATATAATGATATTATTTTAAAAAAAGATAAATAAATAATTTAATGAATAAAGAAATTAAAAAAGCTATAAATTTTTTTGGTGAAGGAAGAGTCCTTGAGGCAAGGGAAATTCTTCATATAAATTTCTCAAAATCAAAAAAAAGCTCGGAAATTTGGTTCTTAAAAGGTCTAATTGAAAGTTCTCAAAATAATTATAATGAAGCAATTAAATCATTTAAAAAGGGTATTAGCATTAAAAACAATAATTCAGAAATATATAATGCATTGGGTAGTGCTTACTATAATACAAAAAAAAATGAACAAGCTATTATAGCTTTTAAAAAATCAATTAATTATGATGAGAAAAATTTATTTCCATATAAAAATCTTGGAATAATTTATCACTCATTAAATGAGTATGACTATTCTATTAAGTATCTAAAAAAATTTATAGATAAAAGTAAAACTATTGAAAAAGATGTATTAATCTTAATTTCTAATTCATATGCAAAAATTAATAATTTTGATTCAGCGTTAAATTATTTGAAAAAAGGTCTCGAAAATAATCAAGAAGATATAATATTATTAACTGAAATAGCTTCCTTATACTTTAAAAATAAAAATTATGAAAATTCAATTAATTTTTACAATAAAACTATAAAAATCCTACCTGATTATGCAATTGGTTACAATGGAATTGGAATGGCATATAGTGAGATGAATAATTTGCGTAAAGCATTAATTAATTTTGATAAAGCATTAAAAATAAATCCTTCCTTTTTTGATTCATTAGTAAATACAGGTAATTGCCTTCAAAAAATAGAGGCTTATGAGGAAGCAATTACCTTCTATCAAAGAGCTTTAAAAATTAATGGTAATAATCCTGAGTTATTATCAAATATTGGAACATTATTTTTGAAGATTAATAAAGGAGAACCTGCTATTGAAAAATTTGATGAGGCATTAAAAATTGTTCCTGAAAATGTCAAAATCATTCATAATAAAGCAACTGCATACCAACAAATGGGTCTTATAGATGAAGCAAAAAAATTATTTAGAAAAGCCGTCAATCTAGAACCGAATTATGGGGACTCGCTTCTTGCGCTAAGTTATACAGAGAAATTAAAAATAGATGACCCGCTAATTATCAAAGCAGAAAAAAACCTAGACAAACTTAAGCTCTTAGATAACAAGTCATCAATGGCATTTGCGCTTGCAAAAGTTTATGGTGATAATAAATTATATAAAGACTCTTCTAGATATTTAATTCAAGCAAACAGTGATTATAGAAAAACAATAAAATTCTCCAATCAAACAACAAAAAAAATAATCGATATAATGTCAGGGTTTAATGATATAAATCCTAATTTGGTAAAAAACAGCAGCGACCCCTGCCCTATATTTATTATTGGGCTACCAAGATCTGGGACAACCCTTTTAGAGCAAATACTATCTAATCATGAGGATATTTTTGGTGCTGGAGAGCTAACCTTTATGCCTAAAGCAATTGAATTAAGCGGATTAATGGAAAATTTGATCGAAAATAAAACAGATCAAAAAATTAATCAAGATCAATGGGATAAAATATATAGCCACTATACCGAAAATATAAAAAAAATTAATAAATATAATAAGCCATTTATTACAGACAAACTACCGGGAAATTTTATATATGCGCATATCATTTTAAATACTCTTCATAATGCTAAAATTATACATATTAAAAGAGATAAAAATGATAATTGCTTATCTTTATTTCAAACTAAATTTATTGGTCTTCATCAATATGCTTATAATACTGAAGAAATTAAATTTTATTATAAGAAATATAGCGAAATGATGCAGCTGTGGAATGAAAAATATGCAAAAAAAATATTTAATATCTCGTATGAAGATATTATCCATAATCCAGATGAAAGTTTGGGTGATTTAATTAAATGGCTAGGCCTATCATACTCTGAAGATATGAAAAAAATAGAAAATAATCAAAGAATAGTCAAAACAGCCAGCAACGTTAATGTAAGAAAAGAAATTTTTAATAATTCAATCAATAAATGGAAAAATTATGAAGATTTTATTCCAGACTTATTTACAGAGCTTGATTAAATGAAAAAAAAATATACTTCATTAGAGGCAAAAATTAAAGCAAATGAGCTATTCAATAATAAAGAATACAAGGAAGCAAAAAAAATTCTATTAGCGTTGCTAAAAAAGGGATTAAATGAGGATAATCTTTTTATAATGTTAGCAACAATAGCTAAAAACGAAAAAAATTATGACTTAGAAATAGATTATTATAAAAAATCCTTAGCAATCTCTGTGAATGAGAAATCTTTTATAAATTTATCAACCCGATTAATTGAAGAAAAAAGATTAGATGAATCTGAATATTATCTAAACCATGCGAAGACTACTTTTCCAAATTCATACGGTGTAAATCATAATTTAGGAAGATTAAATTTTTACTTAAATAATCTAAATGAAGCTATTAATTACTTTATTAAAGCAACAAAAATACAACCAAAAGGAATACCATCTTTATTATATTTAGGAGAAATTTATTACATACAAAAAAAATATACGAAAGCGGAACAATTTTATGAAAGATGTATAAAAACAGTACCTAGCGATTACGACTTACATCTAAATTATGGGAGAGTTTTATTAGAAAATAAAAAAAATAATGAGGCAGAAATTATTTTTAAAAAAGCAATTAAGATTAATAAATTATGTCATAAAGCTTATATAAATCTTGGTGTAAGCCTTGATAAACAAAATGAAGATAAAGAAGCTATTTTAAATTTTAAAAAAGCTAATAGTATTCAAAAAACATCAGAAAGCTTTCACAATATGGGTATTTGTTATGATCATATAGGTGATTTCAACAATGCAATAAAAGCCTACAAAGAAGCAATTAAAGTAAGAAAAGACTCATACGAATCTTTTAGAAATCTCGTAAATACAGGAAAATTAACTGATTACTCAAAATATATTGATTTCTATGAGGAAGAATTTAAAAAAATCAGTAAAAATGAAGATAGAGCATCTCTAGGCTTTGCTCTTTACACGGTCTATGACAGAAAAAAAAATTTTAAGAAAGCAGCTTATTTTTTAAAAAAGGCAAACGAATATATTGACTTAGATCAAAATTTTCCTATTGAGAAGTTCAAAAAAAATTGTGAAGATATAATTTATTTTTATCAAAACATACGAAAAATAAAGGTTAAAGAAAATACTATAAAACCAATATTTATTGTAGGGATGCCTAGGTCAGGATCAACTCTTCTAGAACAAGTTTTGCATACTAGTAATGAAGTCACAGCTGCAGGAGAACTTGTATTTCTTCCTGAATTAATTGAAAAATATACTAAGGAGATAGATTATAAAAAAAATCCAGATGATTTTCTTAGAAGCATAAGAAAAGAATATCTAAAAATGATTAAAGCATTAAACAAAGACAAAACAAGATTTCTTACTGATAAATTACCACAAAACTTTATAAATATTGGGTTAATAAATGTGGCATTTCCTGAAGCAAAAATCATAGATATAAAGAGAAATAAAAATGATAATGTTTTATCAATCTTTCAACAGCGTTTTACAGATGGGTTGAGTTATGCTTTTGAAGCAAAAAATATTAAAGCATACTATTTGGAATATGAAAAGATGATGAAAAAATGGAATAAACTATGTAATGAAAAGATTTACAGAATTAATTATGAAGAAATAACAAATAACTTTGATACAACAATTAAAAGTCTTTTCGACTGGCTTGATTTAGAATTTACAAACGATACAATCAATTTTTATAAGAATAGTAATAATGTAAAAACTACAAGTAAAATTCAGGTAAGAAATCCATTATATACAAAATCTAATGAGAAATGGATGAATTATAAAGAGCATCTCCCAGAATTATTTAAATGATAAATTGATGATAAGAAAATATACAAAAGATGAAGCTTTTAAAGAATTTAAAAAACTTATAAAAAAAAATAATAAAACTGAAGCAATTAAGATTGGTAAAGTATTACTAAAAAAACAAGTTAACCTGGAGGTATTGAATTTACTTACAGAGCTATATATTGATCTTAATCAAGTCGATCAAGGGATAAAATTTTATGAAGAAGTTGATAATCTATTTGATGAAAATATAGATATAAAAAAAAATTTAATAAAATTAAAAAATAATCATATTAAAGATTATGAATATGTTGAATTAAAAATTAATGAAATTTTAACAAAAAATCCTGAGGATTTGGAGACAATAAATACAAAACTTGAATTACAAAGAATCACCAATAAAAATCATGATGCTATTAAATACATTAATAAGATTAAGAAAAATAAAAAAATAAAACTTAATTTTAATACATATTCAATTATTGGAACAATTTATCATGAGTTAAATTTATTTGATGATGCAAAAAAAAATTATCAGCTTTCAATAAAATTAGGCAACAAAAATTCAAATGTGTATACAAATATTGCTCTAATTTATCAATCACTAGGCGATTTAAAGAAATCTAAAGAAAATTATATAAAAGCTTTGAAAATAAATAAAACAAATAAAGAAGCTTTTAGGTCTCTGGCCTTTATTAATGGAATTAGTTCTAAAAATAAGATAACTCAAAATATTGAAAATCTTATAGCTAATAATAAAATTAATAAAGATTTGCATGAGTATGCTTTTGGATTATCAAAAATTTATGATACTGAGAATGATTTTAAAAAAGCCTCCAAATTCCTTAAAGTTGCAAATAGATCAAAATTTATAAATTTCAATAGTGAAATTCCTAAAGAGATTAGACTAATAAGATCGATAAAAAAAATATATGTAAATGATAATTACAAAAGTATAACAAACACTAAAAATATAAAAATGAAACCAATTTTTATAATAGGTATGCCAAGAACAGGCTCAACTCTACTTGAACAGATCTTAACAATGCATAGTAGTATAAAAGGATATGGTGAATTAAAATATTTAGAACGAGCGACTCAACAGGAAGTAAAAAAAAGTAATATTAAGTCTGTATTAATATCATCATATAAAGATATTTGGCCAAAAATAGGAGAAAATTATATTAATCAAATTAAAAATAGTTTTGGTGAGTCTAAATATTTTATCGATAAAATGCCTTATAATTTTTTAAATATTGGTATTATTCAACGGGCTTTACCTCAATCAAAAATAATTCATATATATAGAAACAAAAATGATAATTTATTATCGCTTTATCAACAGAGATTTGATGAGGGTAATGCATATACACATGATATTGAGTCCTTAAAAACCTACTACAATGAATATACAGAATTAATGGATTTTTGGAACTTAGAATATAAAAAGGATATTTATAAGATATCTTATGAAAGTATTATACACGAATTTAATCATACAATCTCAAAACTAACAGAATGGCTTGAAATTAATTATACGAAAGAAATGGAAGACTTCCATTTAAATAAGAAATCAACCAATACAGCAAGCAATGCGCAAGTAAGAATGAAATTAAACACAAAGGGTATAGATAAATATAAAAACTATATCAAATATCTCCCAGAACTTTTTAACTAATAATCAATAAAAAAAGGGTCTCATGAGAGACCCTTTAATTAAATTAATATCTAGCTAACTATTAGATAAAGTCGATAGTTGAAGCAGTAGTTAATGTAGTTGATGTAATATCAGTAATATCACTAAATGTTGCAAACTCAGTTAGAGTTACATTACCATTATCAATAGCATCAGCACTCGCACCTTTTGCAAGAACAAGCTGAGAACCAGTATCATATAGGAACCATCTTGTCATTACAGTGGTGTCAAAAGTACCAGCATTCAATGCGGTTAGGACTGCAGCAGTTGAAGTATCATCCGTTGCAATAACAACTAATGAATTTGTACCAATATCAGCAGCAACAGCACCAGCGGCATTAGTAGCAGCTTGCATAATAGTATTTGCAGGAGTTCCATTACCAGTAGCAGCTGAAGCATCACCGTCAATAATATCAGTATTCATAGTAAAACCACTAATTGTTGCAGTATCACTGGAAGCTACGGCAAGTGTAACAGTATCAGCAGCAGAAACAGTTTCTGCAAGTCTAACAATATCATCACCACCATTACCAATTATAGTATCAGCACCATTTCCACCAGTAATAGTATCATTAAGTGGTGTACCTGTAATTGTATTAGCCTTAGATGTACCAGTTACTGAAGCACCAAAATTAGTGTAAGCGTTAACGTTTACATTTTCAAAGTTCTTCTGGATAGCACTATTAGATGCACCGTCCATATTAGTGACTTGGTCATCGGCACTTAGATCAATAACAATACCGCCAATAATACCAGTATAAGCAACAACTAATGTATCACCTGTACCAGTACTACCATCCATAACGTCAGCTACGTTTTCCATAGCTAGTGAGTCATTTACAAGTGAACCAGTAATAGTCATAGCACTATCTGTTCTTGAAGCCGCAGCAAGTGTAATTGCTGAATTGGATGCTGTACCGTCAAGTGTAGTTTGAGAAGCACCCATGTTAGTAACTGTAAGAGTACCAGTAAGACCACCTTTAACAGTTACTGAACCAACAGAACCTGATGTAGGAGTAACACCTGCTAAATCAACTTGGTGATTTTCAGCATTTGCAAATAAATCAAGTGTTAAGTTCTCAACACCAGCAGCGTCAATCTGAATTGTTCCAGAAGCTGCATCTGTGTCTTTAAGACCAACTGTTAGAGCTGTATCAGTAGCAATTGTTGATGTTAAGGAGAAATTAGCAGTTGAACTATTAGCAAAACCATCACCAGCAGTACCACCTAACTGGAATGTTTGTGAACCATCATTAGTAGCAATATTCACAACATTAACAACAGTATTACCACTAGTACTAGTATTTAACTGAATTGTGCCTGCGTCTGATTTAAGAACATCAAAGTAATATGTTTCAGAACCATCATTTCCACTATCAAATGTTGCTAAAATTGTTTCAACAGCTGTTGTATTAACTTTGTAAGCAGCATTCGCAGTAACAGCAGCATCATAAGTAGCAGTTACTTTATCGTATATAGTTCCACCACCAATAATTGCTTGAGCTCTTAATGAATTTGTCCAGTCATCTGTATCATAAACTAGTGAAATATAACCACCGAAACCTGATGCATCGATGTTATTCAATGTTATTCCATCAAGTTTATCGTTAGTTCCACCAAGTGTTAAAACACTAACAGCATTACCACCAGTAACAACAAGGCTTTTAGCACCAACAATACCGTCTAGTTCGTCAGCGCTAGCACCTACTGTGATTGAGTCACCGGCATTAACGGCTAAGTTAATTGTTTCAAAACCAGTGATATCATCAAAGTCTTGGAAACCAGCTGCAACAGTAAGGTTTAATACGTCAGCAGTACCAGCACCACCTGTAACAGTTGGACCAGCAGTTGTTGAAGATTTACCAATAGTAACAGTATCATTATAACCAGATAATACGAGGCTAAATGTTGCATCATACATACCTAATGCAGATGCAGTAACACCTGTAATACCATCTGGAGATGAATATGCAGATAGGTTAGCTGTGATATTACCAACAAAAGTACTAGTTAGAGTATCAACAGTTTTATAGAATGTTCCTAATGCAAGGTCATCAACAGCAGCACCGTCACCACCTGAAACAGTAACAGTCTTAGCTAAAGCAGCGGCTAAATTAACAGTTGCATCACCCGCTTTTAAGGCACTAACAGCGACGTTAATATTCTCAATTGCTGTTGTTTTAATTGCAACATCTGTTGTAGCAGCAGCAGAGAATACAGCTAATTTAAGTGTATCATCAGCACCTGTTTCATCAGCAAGTGCTAATGTAAGTGTACCACCACCATCAAATACTTGATCAGTACCATCAGTGTCAGAATTATTTACACCTAATTGAACAGTTGTATCTGCATCAAGTCCAACAATTTTTTGGGCAGTACCTGTGCCTGAAACGTGACCTAATTCAAGAGTATTCATTCCAGTTACACCGGCCACTGAAATACTTGTATTAGCACCAGTTAATAATAGAGCAACTGTTTCAACATCTGAAATATTAAGAGCACCTGAAGCTGTAGTTAAGCCAGTTATAGCTGTAGCTAAAAGATAGTCAGCTGTACCAGCACCACCAACAATTGTGTCATAAACATTTAGGCCAGCCATATCAACAGTAGAGTTTTTCATAGCCATTTTAATTGTATTTTGACCTAAAGCACTACCTGAGGCATCAACACCATAAAGCTCTAATTTAGCATCAAGTTCAGAAGCATCAATACTTAGAAGAGTTGTAGGTGAAGAACCCATATTTACTCTTAAGTTTGTTGTACCATCAATATTAACAGCTTTACCAACTGTAGTAACCAAACTCTCGATCGCATTTTTAGTAATAGCAGCGTTCGTAGCGTTTGCATTTGATGTAATATTTACAGTTTCGTGTGATGAAGCTGTAATTGTTTGTATACCTGATGTAGCTGCATAAGCATCATTGCCAGATGTTTTAGCAGCAGCACCAATACCAGCAAGAACAAAAGTAATGTCATCTGTTGTACTATCAACAGCAGCAGTAACAGTAACTGCTGTACCATCATCCGTTGCGTCTGATTCAGATGAACCAGCATAGATATTAATAACATCACCATTTTCTGATTTTGATAAAGTTGTTGTGAATGCAGTACCATTATCATTACCATCGGCATTTACTACATAGAAACTAGAAGCTTCAGCAACCGTATCCATTCTTAATGTTTGATCAGCATTAGCGGTACTACCACCAAATACTTCAACACCAGAAACTCCAGCACCCATACCAAGAGTGTTAGCATTACCTGTAACTAGAAGTGTGTCAATACCATCACCACCAACAACTGTATCTAATGAGTTAAGATTACCACCCATATTAATTGTGTCATTACCTGAACCACCTGTAATGGATGTACCTTTTGAATATGAACCTACACCAGCTATTGTTACATCGCCAGTTGATCCTGACGCATCAACGGTTCTTGTAACATCATCAATGTCAGTTAACACTGTTTTACCACTTGCATTAACAGTAAGAGTTAAAGCTGAAGTAGTTGCAATTTGGTCAATTGTACTTTTACCACTTGCAGAAATTGTTAGCGCTTCAATACCAGCAATAGTAATCAAATCAGATTTTGCAGTATCTAAGGCTAGAGTTGCTGTATCAGTTAACGCTGTTGTTAAAAGATAAGTAAATGTATTATTTGCATTTGCATCACCACCTTTAACACCAACAGTAGTTCCTAATGGAATATTTGTAATATTTAAAATATCCTGATTAGTAGCATTTGAGTCATTGTTGTAGGCCCATGCTTGATCAACACCTGTGAAAGTTGCCAAATCAAATGTTGTTGTATGAGCGGCAGTTGTATCACCATCATCTGTATCAACATAAACAATCTCAACATTTGAAACTGTAGCAGTTTGAGTTGAAGCAGCTGTGACAGAATAACGTGCGTTTAATGTATCTGTACCTGCGCCACCATCAATAATATCAGCAGACGTTAACGATGCAGCAATTGTTGCGTTAAATGTATCGTCACCACCAGCACCAGTCATATTATCAACACCACCAGTTACTGTATTAGTTGTTGAGCTTAGTGTGAATGTTTGAGCTGCAGTTGCACTGTTATCAGAAATACCGAGAATTTTTGTTCCTAAGACGTTAAGGGAATCGTCTAATAATGAAACTTTTAATCCTTCAAGTGGTTCTGCTGTAACATCAGAAGATGCTGTAACAGTAAATGTTTGAGCTGCAGATGAACCAGCAGCGAAAGTAAGTGAACCAGTGCTCACTTCATAATCACCAATAGATGCTGCTGTTAAAGCACCACCATTATCACTACCAGAAACTGAAACTGTTACTGTTTGTGCAGAACTAGGTGCTGCGCTTGGAGTAACTGTAACTGTAGCAGCTTCACCTTCACCAACAGTAGTTATATCTGTTGTAATTGTATAGCTTACGTTAGCTCCTGCTGCGCCAACAGATGTACCTGAAATAGAAACATCAGCTGAACCGTCAGTAAGAGTTGTACCTGTAGGAAGAGATGCTACGCCCATTGCTGAAGCAAATTCTGTAAAAGTGCTAACCGCACCAATTGTTCCTGAGGTTGCGTTGCCACCTACATCAAATGAAAACTTATCAGCACCATTGACTGTAACAACGGCTCCATTTGAAAGTGTTAGTTGAACGGCATCAGCTGCAAATTTTGAAGATGCAATTGATAATCCATCTACTAACTGAATCTTATTAGAACCAGAAGTATCAACAATACTAATTTTAGAATTAGCTGTTATAGCATTTGATAATATATAAGTATCATCTCCTGCAAGACCTCTATAGGTCACTCCATTATTAGTTGGAATTAAAATATCACTCGATGTTGTTGCATTTAACGTAGCCATGTTACTCTCCCTTTTGGACGTTAATAAAAGCGCAATTTAAAATAAATTGCGAATCACTATTTAAAAAACACGTTTTAACCAAATTTGTCAAAAACTTTATTTCCTTTTTTTATGTAAACTTATGTAACAAATTGTAACATATTTGTCTACAGTCTTTGTTTATAAATTAATAATGGCAGAATTATGACCACATATTAATTTATTTTTTACAGTTAACCAAGATCCCCACTTGATGAAGCTGATAGGTTAGTATCAGATAAAATCTCAACTGTAATCGTTGTGAGGTCAGCATCATAAACACCTTCCACATTTAATGTACCAGATGCGCCTGCGCTATCTGGTGCAAAATAAAAACCTGTAACATTATCAAAAGAGTTACCTGAAATCTCTAAACCACCTAAAGCTTTAAACTCGTCAACAGTTAAATCAGTTCCTCCAACATTAACAAAAACAATTTTATCGTTAGCAGCATCAAAATTATTTATTGTTATTTCAACATTTCCTTCTGAAGATAGACCATTACCGGACGATACATTAAATTCGTAACGGAATTCATCAGCACCATCAGTAGCACTAATTGAAGTTGCTTCAGTTGCTGAAGGGATATCTACTATATTATATGTCACTGCAGAGTCCTCCGAAGTAGTTTCTTCTGTAGTAGTTTCTTCTGTAGTAGTTTCTTCTGTAGTAGTTTCTTCAACTATTTCTGTAGCTGTAGCATCAGAACCAGAGTCAGTCGAAGCTGCGACAGTTGTTAATGAAGATGTAAATACAATTGTTATACTACTTAAATCTGCGTCAACAATACCAGGTAAAGTAACTGAGCTAGAAGCACCGGTTGCATCAGGTGCAAAATAAATCACAGTTTGATTATCAATAGTCTGACTTGAAATATCTATTCCAGCGGCTGACTTAAAGTTTGAAAGGCCATATCCGATTGGCATATCAGAAGCTAAAATGACTAGCTTATCATTCGTTTGATCAAAACCATTAATTGTCACTGGGCCATCATCAGCAATTATAGTATTGCCAGAATAGGTTGCATCAATAACAAAATTTTCAGCATCATCAGTTGCTGTAACATCACCGGAGGTAATATCAACATTTGTACCACCAACTATAGCCTGAGTATCTGCAGAAACTCCTCCTGATTCAATTGAAAGACTGATAGAAGATAAGTCTGCATCAACAACTCCCTCTAAAGTAATAGAAAAAGATTTTCCTGCTGAGTCAGGTGCAAAATAAATTGTTGTTTTATTGTCTATTGTCTCAGCAACAACGTCAACATTTGCAGCACTTAACAATGAACTCTTCGTAAATCCAGCTGGAACTGATTCAGCAGCTAATGTTAAAGTATCATTAGTAACATCAAAACCTTTAATAACGATGTTACCATCTAAAGCAACTGGACTTCCATCAACAAATGAAACGCTATAAACAAAATTCTCACTAGCAGATGATGCGTCTACTGTTCCTGAAGATAAATCAATTCCTGTTCCTGAGGTTGTACCAGAAGTATCTGCATCAGCTTCGCCTTCTAAAGCTGAAATAGTTATAGAAGATAAATCATCATCAGTAATTCCTTTAATTGTAAGGGATGATGAATTTCCTGATGAGTCAGGAGAAAAGAATATCACTGTTTGATTGTCAATTGTTTGTGATGAAATATCGATATTTGTTGCCGCAGCAAGATCAGCTGAAGTAAATGATCCTGGAGCACCAGTTCCTCTTAATTGAATACTGTCTTGGCTAGGATCAAAATCAGTAATAGTTACATTACCATCAACACCAACAACATCTGTACCACTAAATTGTACATCATATATAAAGACATCTGCACCTGCAGTTGCAGCAACAGAACCACTATTTAAATTAACACCGTCAGCGGTTGTGGTATTATCACCTGAACCTGAATCACCACCTGAGCTTGAATCACCACCTGAGCCTGAATCACCACCTGAGCCTGAATCACCACCTGAGCCTGAATCAGGAGTTGGGCTTACAGCGTCATATCCGCCGCCTCCGCCTCCGCCACAAGCAGCAAGAATAAGTGATAGTGTAACAGCGGAAAATATTCCAGTATCTTTTTTCTTAACTGTAAAAATAGGAGGGAGTTTTTTTTCATTCAAATCATTAGTTTCAAAACTATTTTGTTCAGGTAGTAGTTTCATGTCTTCAGCTCCGATTAGTTATTCCCAAATTCAAAACATAATTTATGAGTATAAATCATGGCAATGAATCTCAAATTCTCTTTTACAGCGTAATGATGTAAAAGTGCAAGTGTATTTATTTAGTTTTGTTATTTAATAGTCAACCCTTAAATATCATAATTGTAACATAATGTTACAAAGAATAAATAATTAATTAAATATTTTATACATACTTTATATTACTTTAATGGAATTTTGTTAAGAATAAAACTAAATAATTCATCAATAGACTGGTCTACAGTTAAATTTTCAGTATCAATTTCTAATGATGGTGACTTAGGAACTTCGTAAGGAGAGTCTATTCCAGTAAATTCTTTAATTTCTCCAGCCCTTGCTTTTTTATATAGACCTTTTATATCTCTTCCCTCACATACATTGATATCTGCTGATAAGTATATCTCATGAAAATTCTTTGGATGTGCATTTAAAGCTTTTTTCCTGTCAGAATTAAAAGGTGAAATAAAGGCTGATAAAACAATAAAACCCGCATTCGCAAATAATGCAGCAACTTCTCCAACCCTACGAATATTCTCATTTCTATCTTCATTGGAAAATCCTAAATTTGAGTTTAATCCATCTCTAATATTGTCTGCATCAAGCATATAAACATTATAACCTTTATCAAAAAGCTTTCTTTCTAATGCTTTTGCAAGAGTTGATTTTCCTGATCCAGATAAACCTGTAAACCATATAATACCACCCTCATGACCAAATCTTTTTGAACGCTCACTTACTTCAACGCTATGACTAACAGGGGTAAGATTCATTGACTTTCTAACTTCAGTTGCCGAAATTTTTTCTATATCTTCGCCAAGAGAAATTTTTTCGACCTTATATCCAACATCCCTTCCGTAAATGACATTTGTAATGTTTGGTAGTTCAATAACATCATATTTTCCACTAAACTTTTCTGATAAATCTTTATCAATAAATTCTTTTACCTCATCAAAAGTGAATGGATTTTTTCCATCAGTTGCGTAGGTATGCCTTACACCAATAGCGACTTTCTCAGCTCTTTCTAAAGCAGCCTCAAATAAACCTCTATGCCCCTCATGCCAAGGTTGCCATCGTCCAATAATTAAAGATGTTTTACTTTTTGTATACTTTGTCATTTTAATTACTTATCCCTCTGGTAAGTTGAAAAAATTCAATTTATAAATTAATTCTATTTTATAATGCAATCTATATAAATGTATTAATTGTAAGAGCAAGGTTTAATTTAATGATTAATAATCATCCAAAAGCATTAAAAGTATTGTTCTTCACAGAGATGTGGGAAAGAATGTCCTATTATGGAATGCGAGGAATACTCGTACTTTTTATGACTGCTTCAATTCAAAATGGAGGTCTAGATTTTAGCAATTCATCTGCGAGTGCGATTTACGGAATATATGCAGCTGCAGTTTATCTTGCAACCTTGCCTGGGGGATGGATAGCCGACAATCTTTATGGTCAACAAAAAACAGTTCTTTATGGAGGGATTGTAATAATGTTTGGCCATTTAATTTTAGCTATCCCTAATATGTCTCTATTTTATATTGGCTTAACGCTAGTTGTTATTGGAACTGGATTACTTAAACCAAATATTTCTGCATTGGTTGGTGGGCTATATGAAAATAAAACTGATATGAGAGAGTCCGGTTTTACAATATTTTATATGTCAATAAATTTAGGAAGCATCTTAGGCTTTTTTATTTGTGGTTATCTTGGTGAAAATATTGGGTGGCATTACGGATTTGGAGCTGCAGGAATTGGGATGTTATTTGGTGTAATTCAATATAAATTAAATATGAAATCGTTGGGAAAAACTGGATTATCACCTAGTAACTCAATTAATTTAGAGGTTAAAAATAAATACGAAAGAATTATTTTAGTGATTAGCTTATTCATATCATTATTAATTATATCGGGATTGATGGGTTTCTGGAGTATTGATCCTTTACCGCTAGCCAATATCACAACTATTGTAATTGCATCCATTAGTCTGGCATATTTTTTCTATATTTATTTTCTTGGTAATTTAAATAAGGATGAAAAAAAGAAAATTATAATGATTTTCATTCTATTTATTGGAGCTGCATTATTTTGGTCTGGTTTTGATCAAGGGGGAAGCTCCTTTAATATCTTCGCCAAAGAGTATACTGATAGAATGATTTTTGGTTGGGAATACCCAGCAAGCTGGTTACAAATTTTAAATCCTCTATTTGTAGTAATTTTAGCCCCTTTTATTTCTTATTTATGGATATACCTTGGAAGGAAAATGCTTGACCCATCTTTGCCTTTTAAATTTGGAATGGGTTTAATTTTTATGGCTATAGGTTTTATTATAATAGCTGTGGGAGCTCAAATAGCTATAAGTGAGGGATTAGCTAGCGCCAAATGGCTATTATTGACTTATTTATTCCACACTATTGGAGAATTAATATTAAGTCCTATAGGCCTATCAGCAATTTCATCATTATCACCAAAAAGATATATTGGTCAAATGATGGGTATTTGGTTCCTAGCCTCTTCTTTAGGCGCGATATTGGCTGGTCTAATATCTGGTCAAGCAACCAACGAGGGTCTCTCTTCAATGCCTGATTTGTTTAATCAAATAGCTATAATATCTACTATAGCAGGTCTCATTTTAATACTAATTGCAAAACCTCTTCAAAGGTGGGTTTTTAAAAAGAGTGAATTATGAGCTGGAAAAAAGAAATAGATGAATTAAAAAAAAGAGAAAAGCTAGCAGAAGAAATGGGTGGTTCTGAAAAATTAAAAAAACAGAAACAAAATAACCGCTTAAATATTAGAGAAAGAATTGAGAAGCTTTTAGATGATGATAGTTTTCATGAAATAGGAAAAATTGCTGGTAAATCTCAATACACCGCAAGTGGTGATTTGGAGCACTTCACACCTGCTAACTTTATTGTTGGAAGAGGTACTATTAATGAGAAAAATATTGTAATCGGCGGTGATGATTTTACTGTTCGTGGAGGTGCGGCTGATGCATCTATCAGAGAAAAACAGATTATGGCAGAGCAAATGGCCAATGAACTTCAAATTCCTCTAATTAGATTAATCGAAGGCACTGGAGGGGGTGGATCGGTTAAATCTATTGATACCGAATCTAGAACTTATATTCCTGCTAATCCAGGTTGGGAATGGGTTGTTGACAATCTCTCTAAAATACCTGTTATTGCTCTAGGTTTGGGCCCGGTTGCTGGATTAGGGGCGGCAAGATTAGTTACAAGTCACTTCTCTATTATGGTTAAAAATATATCTCAGTTATTTGTTGCAGGTCCTCCGGTTGTAAAAAGACTTGGCCAAGATCTTACAAAAGAGGAGTTAGGTGGATCAGAAATTCATTCAAAGAATGGAGCGGTTGATATTTTTGTGGAAAGCGAAGAAGAGGCATTTGAGGTAGCTAGGAAAATTTTATCATACCTACCGCAATCTGTTTACGAACTTCCGCCAAGAGGAAAAATAACTGATGACCCAAAAAGAAAAGATGATTGGCTTTTAGAAGCAATACCAAAAGACAGAAGAAAAATTTATAAAATGCGTAAAATAATAAATACCCTGGTCGACAAAAAAAGTTTTCTTGAAGTAGGAGAGAATTATGGTCAATCTATTATTACAGGTTTAGCTAGAATTGATGGCTGGCCAGTAGCACTATTGGCAGGGGATCCATATTACTATGGTGGTGGCTGGACAGCCGACTCTTCGAATAAAGTAACCCGCTTTATTGACATTGCGGAAACCTTCCATCTCCCAGTAATTAATTTAGTTGATAATCCTGGCTTTCTAATTGGCCTTCAATCAGAAAAACAGGCAACAATTCGTCATGGTGCAAGAGCATTAGCGGCGGTTTATCAAGCTACTGTTCCTTGGTGCTCAGTAATAATTAGAAAAGTTTTTGGTGTTGCAGGAGCTGCACACATGAATGCTTCTAGGTATCACTATAGATTTGCTTGGCCATCTGGTGACTGGGGATCATTACCAGTTGAGGGAGGAATTGAAGCAGCATATAAATCTGACCTAGAAAAATCTAATAATCCAGAATTGCTTATCAAACAAATAGAAGAAAAAATGGAAAAAGTCAGATCACCATTTAGAACCGCAGAATCATTTATCGCAGAAGAAATAATTGATCCACGAGACACCAGAAAATACTTATCAGAGTTTGTAAATTTAACTTCGAAGCTTAGAAAATCTGGTAAAACAAAATTTGGATTAAGACCTTAAAAAAAATAATTTGATCTAATAAATTCAATAAGTTAAGTTGAGAATGATTATCAATTGTTGTATTATTACAACACTAGGTTGCATTCTTTAAAAGTTTTATGTATATACGTACACCTTAGAAATTTAATTTCTTTATCTAAATAATAATAATTAACAATTTTATTTTATGAAAGAGCAAGCAACGGCGAATAATTTTATGTCTAAAAAAACAAAATTTAAAATAGCTGGACTACCTAAGGCCCAAGGCCTCTATAATCCAGTAAATGAACATGATGCCTGCGGGGTTGGTCTAGTTCTAGATATAAAAAACAGACCCTCATTTGATATTGTTGAAAAGGGCCTTGCTATGCTTTGTAATCTTGAGCATAGAGGAGCAGTTGGCGCTGACCCAAAAGCTGGAGATGGATCAGGATTATTAATTCAAATTCCTCATAAGTTTTTAGAGAAAAAAGTTTCAAATAACTTTTCTATTCCAAAGCCAGGTGAATACGCTGTAGGCGTAATTTTTATGCCGAATAATGAAAATGATGAAAAGGAAATTAAAACATTAATTGAAAAAGTTTGTTTGAAAGAAAAAATTAAAATCCTTGGGTGGAGATTATGTCCAACGTATACTGAGGAACTTGGTTGGTCCGTTTTACCTTCAACACCGATTGTGTATCAGCTATTTTTAGAAAAATCTGAAAATGAAAAATCTCAGGATGATTTTGAAAAAAAATTATATATCTTAAGGCGTTGCATTGAAAAAGAAGTATTAGAAATTTCAAATCAAATTAAGGATGGCTTTTATATTCCATCACTATCATCAAGAACAATTTTATACAAAGGAATGGTTTTAGCTGATCAAGTTGGTGGTATGGGAGAGAAGTTAGGTTTTTATGAGGACTTAACAGACACCGATATTGAATCCTCTTTTGCTTTAATTCATCAGAGGTTTTCAACTAATACATTTCCAACTTGGAGTCTAGCTCAACCATTCAGAATGCTATGTCATAATGGTGAAATAAATACTGTTAGAGGTAATATAAATTGGATGAATGCTCGTCATAAAAATTTAGCATCACCATCTTTTTCAGAAAATGACCTAGATAAAATTTGGCCAATAATTGAAGAAGGACAATCTGATAGTGCATCATTTGATAATGCATTAGAGCTTCTTGTTCGAGGGGGATACTCTATTTCTGAAGCAATGTTAATTATGATACCTGAGGCATGGCAAAGTAATGATATAATGGACAAAAATCTGAAAAGTTTTTATGAGTATCATGCCCCTATTATGGAGCCTTGGGATGGTCCTGCTAATATTGCTTTTACAGATGGTAAGCAAATTGGTGCTTTACTTGATAGAAATGGTCTTAGGCCCGCTAGATATTTAATAACTGAAGATGATAGAGTTATCTTCGCTTCTGAAATGGGTTTAATTCCTATTGATGAATCAAAGGTTAAATCTAAGTGGAGATTAGAACCAGGAAAGATGCTTCTTATTGACCTAGAAAAAGGAGCTATGATTAATGATGAAGAAATTAAAAATAATGTTGCTAATAAAAGACCCTGGGAAAAACTTCTAAAATTAAATCAATTAAATATTAGTGATATTCCAAATTCAGATGAAAAATTTGAAAGTGAATTATCTATAAAAGAGCTTCAAAAAGCTTTTGGATACTCTCAAGAAGATGAAAAATTTCTAATAAATCCGATGATAGTTAATGGCATGGAAGCAACTGGTTCGATGGGAACGGATACACCAATTGCACCTCTTTCATTAAAATCAAAACCAATGTTTACTTATTTCAAACAGAAATTCGCCCAAGTAACAAATCCACCTATCGATCCTATTAGGGAAGAAATGGTCATGGCTTTAAACAATTATATTGGACCTAGGCCGAATGTATTAAATTTAGATCAAAAAGAAGTATCAAAATTTATAAAAATTGATAGTCCAGTTTTAAATGAAAATGACGCTAATAAAATCAAAAGTTTATCAAATGATAATAATTCTTTTATCTCATCGGAAGTAATCGATATTACTTTTAATGCGGATAATGAAAATATAAAAAATGTTTTAAAAAATATTTGTGAAAAGGCAGAAAAGGCTATTAATAACGGGAAAAAAATTATTATTTTATCTGATAAATTTATTACAGAAAAAAATATTCCTATTCCATCTCTCTTAGCTACATCTAAAGTTCACCAATACCTAATAGAGAAAGGCTTGAGAACCTCAGCTGGTTTAATAATAGAAACTGGTGAAGCAAGAGAAGTTCATCATTTCTGCTGTTTAGCAGGCTATGGTGCTGATGCTGTTCATCCATGGTTAGCAATTAAAGTTGTTAAAAATCTTTCAATAGATTCCGATCAAGATAAAGCCATTCAAAACTTTATTAAAGCCCTTGGAAAAGGGATTAAAAAAGTTATGTCTAAAATGGGAATATGTACATATCAATCTTATTGTGGTGCTCAAATATTTGATGCAATTGGTCTTTCAACTAAATTTATTGATGAATTTTTCACTGGTACTTCAAGTTTAGTTGAAGGCCTTGGTATTAATGAGATTGAGAAAGAAACAATTTCAAGACATAAGGATGCTTTCGCTAAAGTCTCTGGTCTTGAGAATTTACTTGATGTTGGGGGTGAATATGCTGTTCGACTTAGAGGAGAGAAACATTCTTGGGAAAGCGACACTGTGAGAGATCTTCAACACGCTGTTCGTTCAAATAGTCCTGAAACCTATAAAAAATATGCAGATTCTTTAAATATACAGAACGAGAAATTAATGACGCTTAGAGGGCTTTTTAAAATTAAAAAGGCAGAAGATTTTTCAAGAAAGCCTGTTTCAATTGAAGAAGTCGAGGAAGCAAAAGAAATTGTTAAACGTTTTGCTACAGGCGCTATGTCTTTTGGATCAATTAGTAGAGAAGCACATACCAATTTGGCTATTGCAATGAATAGAATTGGAGGTCGATCTAATACTGGAGAAGGTGGAGAAGAAGCAGATCGTTTTCTGACTATGGAAAATGGTGACTCGATGCGCTCATCAATTAAACAAGTTGCATCAGGAAGGTTTGGTGTTACAGCTGAATATTTAGCAAACTCAGATATGATACAGATTAAAATGGCCCAAGGCGCTAAGCCTGGAGAAGGTGGACAACTTCCAGGTCACAAAGTTGATCAGACTATAGCAAATGTTAGATTTTCAACACCTGGTGTTGGTTTAATTTCCCCTCCCCCTCATCATGATATTTACTCTATCGAAGATTTAGCTCAGTTAATTTATGATCTCAAAAATACTAACCCTTCGGCTGATATATCTGTTAAGCTAGTTTCTGAGGTTGGTGTAGGAACGGTAGCAGCAGGAGTATCAAAAGCTAAAGCTGATCATGTTACTATTTCAGGTTTTGAAGGTGGAACTGGAGCTAGCCCACTTACATCAATTAAACATGCGGGTAGCCCTTGGGAGCTTGGATTAGCTGAAACTCATCAAACACTAGTCATAAACGGTCTTCGTTCAAGAATAACTGTTCAAGCAGATGGTGGATTAAAAACTGGACGTGATGTTGTTATAGCAGCTCTTTTAGGCGCAGATGAATTTGGGTTTTCTACTGCCCCTCTTATAGCATCTGGGTGTATAATGATGAGAAAATGTCATTTAAATACTTGCCCGGTAGGAATAGCAACTCAAGACCCAGAGCTTAGAAAACTTTTTAACGGACAACCAGAGCATGTAATCAACTTCTTTTTCTTTGTTGCTGAAGAGGCAAGGTCCTATATGAGTAAGATGGGCTTTAAAACTTTTGATGAAATGATTGGTCAAACACAATTCTTAGATACTGATGAAGCTATAAAACATTGGAAAAACAAGGGTATGGATTTTGAAAAATTATTCTTTAAACCTGATCCGTGGGATGGTGATTCAATATATAGAAGTCAAGTTCAGGATCATGATATATATGAAATTTTAGATAGAAAATTTATACAAGAGTCAGAAAAAGCAATAAAGGAATTGGAACCAGTTCAAATTTCGTCAGAGATAAAAAATACTGATCGTTCAACAGGGGCAATGCTTTCTGGAGAAATCGCTAAAGCACATGGACATAAAGGCTTAGCGGATGACACTATTAATATTAAATTAAAAGGTACAGCTGGACAGAGTTTTGGGGTTTTTCTTGCTAAGGGCGTATCTCTAGATCTTGAAGGTGAAGGGAATGACTATGTTGGTAAAGGTATTTCTGGTGGACGTATAGCAATATATCCACCTAAAAATTCAAAAATAGTTCCTGAAGAAAATATCATTGTTGGTAATACTGTTTTATATGGAGGTATTACTGGAGAATGTTACTTTAATGGTATTGCTGGAGAAAGATTTGCCGTTAGAAATTCAGGTGCCACTGCTGTTGTAGAGGGTTCTGGTGATCATTGCTGTGAATACATGACTGGAGGAATTGTTGTAGTTTTGGGAAAAGTGGGTAGAAATTTTGGTGCAGGAATGTCTGGTGGTATAGCTTATGTTTTAGATGAAGATGATAGATTCAAAGATCTTTATAATTCAGAAATGATTGAGCTAGAAAAAATTAATAATTCTGACGAAAAAATATTTACTGATAATCTTTTAATTCATGATAAAGAAAGATTGAAAAATCTAATAGAAAATCATCATCGCTATACTAATAGCCCCAAAGCAAAAAGAATTTTAGAAAATTTTGAAAATTATCTTCCAAAATTTATTAAGGTAATGCCAACAGAATATAAAAGAGTTCTCATGGATATTTATTCAGCCAAAGAGAGCTCAAAAGACTCAGCAAAAGGATAGACAATGGGTAAGCCAACAGGATTTATGGATATAGAAAAATTTGATAGAGGTTATAAACCAGTATCTGAAAGGATATCAAACTATAAAGAGTTTGTTATTCCTCTAACAAAAGAAGAAACAATAAATCAAGCCGCAAGATGCATGGATTGTGGTGTACCCTATTGCCATAATGGGTGCCCTGTTAATAATCAAATTCCTGATTGGAATGATTTAGTTTATTCAGATGATTGGAAAAATGCACTCGAGAATTTACATTCAACGAATAACTTTCCAGAATTTACAGGAAGGATTTGTCCCGCTCCTTGTGAGGCGGCATGCACCTTAAACTTATACGAAGAGCCTGTCTCAATTAAGTCAATTGAATGTGCAATTATTGATAGAGGTTTTGATGAAGGTTGGATTAAACCAAAAATAGCTAAAGAAAAAACAGGAAAAAAAGTTTCAGTAATTGGAGCTGGCCCTGCTGGTCTTGCATGTGCACAACAGCTTACAAGAGCTGGGCATGAGGTAACAGTTTATGAAAAAAACAATAAAGCCGGCGGTTTATTAAGGTATGGTATTCCAGATTTCAAAATGGAAAAACATATAATTGATAGACGTATTAATCAGTTAGAAGATGAAGGAACAGTCTTTAAATATGGAATTAATGTAGGTGTTGATGTTTCAATTGATGAATTAGAAAATGAATATGATGCAATTGTTTTATCCGGTGGATCAGAACATCCAAGAGATTTACCTGTTGAAGGGAGAGATTTAGACGGTATTCATTTTGCAATGGAATTTTTACCACAGCAAAATAAAAGAGTATCCAATGAAGGTGTTCCATCAAAAATAAAAGAAATACTTGCTACAAACAAAAATGTAATAGTAATAGGTGGTGGTGATACTGGTTCAGATTGTATAGGGACCTCTATAAGACAAGGTGCAGAGACTGTTACACAACTTGAAATCATGTCTATTCCTCCAGAACAAGAGAATAAATCATTAACATGGCCAAATTGGCCTCTTAAATTAAGAACATCTTCTAGCCAGTCCGAAGGGGCGTTAAGGGATTTCTCAGTTATGACCCAGAGTGTCTCAGGGGAAAATGGAAAAGTTACCGGCATTAATTGTGTGAAAGTCGATGAAAAAATGAAACCAATTCCAAAAACTGAATTTAGTTTAAAGGCAGATCTTATTTTATTAGCAATGGGCTTTGTTCATCCAATACATGAAGGATTAATTGAGCACTCTAAAACAGAGCTTGATGAAAGAGGAAATGTAAAGGCTAATACTGAAGACTATAAAACATCTGCAGGTAAAATTTTTACTGCAGGCGATATGAGACGAGGACAATCCTTAGTAGTTTGGGCTATTAGAGAAGGCAGGCAATGCGCAAGTTCAGTAGATCACTTCTTAACTGGTCAAAGAAATCTTCCAGTTTAAATACTAGACCTAAGCATATCATCAACAACTCTTTCAAGATCAAATAATGAACTGCATACTTTTGATTTTGAACAATATGGAACAAACCTTAACATTTCAGAGTCACCAGTACCCCATACAGATTTTGGTTCAGGATTCAAAAATAAAATTCTCTTAGACTTTTCTTGAATTGTCTTTAAAACATCACACCTTGGATCACCATAATTAGATCGAGCATCTCCTAAAATTATAACCGTCGTCTTTCTATCAATATTATTTTCTAAAAATCCCTCAAGATCAACAAAAGCCTGTCCATAGTCTGTGGACCCTCCTCCATTTAATAATAATGTCTCCGCCGCAGCTACTTCTATATCTTTATTCTCAAAAAGATCCGTAACTTCACCTGCCTTATTTGAAAATGCAAATGTCCTTACATTTGGAAGTATCTCTGTAAGGCTGTGAAGAAACATTAAAAAAAACCTAGAAACATTTGCTACAGAACCTGAAACATCACAAAGGGCAACAATTTTTGGTCTATCAACTTTTGTTTTTTTCCAAACTGTTTCAAATAAAATTCCATCATACTCCTGATTTGCTCTTATCGTTGAACGAATATCAAGTACACCTCGCTGTGATTTTCTTTTTCTCCTAGAGTGGACAGATATTAATCGTCTAGCCATTTTTTTAATAATACCTGACATAATTTGATAATCAGATTTATCTGCTTGCGTTAGACGCATTTGAGATAATGCATCCTCTCTTAATTGTTTACCTGCATTTGTTGTTCTAAGTTTTACTTGATTTTCAACATAATCCCTAATTTCTAAACGAAGATTTTCTCTTATATTTTTTAACTCACCCTCTCTTTTCCCATCACCTTCTCTTGCAGCTTGAAAAATATCATTATTTAATTTTTCAAGACCCATCTCATCAAATATTTTACGAGTAAACATTCCTACTTGAGTAAAAAGTTTAATATCCTGAAGATTTGCATCTCTTGCTGCTAAAGCCATAACTGTCATTAATGATGTTTTATCAGAGCTTTTATATAGTTCTTCTAAATTTTTCTCAGTATTTTCTATATTATTAAGTTCGTCGAACTCGATATCCTCTTCATGATTTTCTTTCGATAGTTTCTCACCTTTGAGATTCATATAATTTTCTTCAAAAAAATTATCAAAACATTTGTTGAAAATTTCTTTCTCTCTTAGAGTTTTCGCTAATGAAAATGATAAAGAGTCTTTCAGTAAAGATTTATCATCGAGTCCAACCTCTGATACAACATTCATTGCATCTATACTTTCTGATGTTGATACTCTTAAATCAGATGACCTAAGAATATGTATAAAATCTCTAAGAAAATCGACCATCTACTTTTTTGATTGTTCAATAAGGTTATCTATTTCAGGATCAGAAACATCAATATCTGTTTGAAATTTTAATAAAATATTTAGAGTTTCTCTTACTAAATTTGGTTCAAGATTTTTTACATTTAATAATACAAGTGATCTTGCCCAGTCAATTGTCTCAGAGACAGAAGGAAGTTTCTTTAAATCTAAATTTCTTAATCCTTGAACAAAATTAACTAATTGAATTTTTAAATTTTTATCAATTTCTGGAACTCTTGAGCTAATGATTTTCTCTTCTAAAAAAGGATCAGGAAAAGGAATATATAAATGCAGACAACGCCTTTTTAAGGCATCACCTATTTCTCTTGTGTTATTTGATGTTAAAAACACAATTGGTTTTACATTTCCTTTTATTGTTCCAATTTCAGGAATTGATACTTGATATTCTGATAAAATTTCAAGAAGAAATGCTTCAAATTCATCATCGGATTTATCAATTTCATCAATCAATAAAACTGAGCCATTTTCACTCTCTATAGCTTTTAAAAGTGGTCTAGGCTCTAAAAATTTTTCAGAAAAAAATATGTCATCAAAGTTATTTAGATTATTAATTGAAGACTCAAGACTATCAGATTTTGAAACAATTTGATTCAACTTATCCTTTAGAACTTGAGTATAAAGTAATTGCTTACCATATTTCCACTCATATAATGCTTTTGCCTCATCAAGCCCTTCGTAACACTGTAGCCTTATAAGAGGTTTTTTCATCCATTCAGCTGTTGCTTTTGCTAATTCTGTTTTACCAACTCCTGGAGGGCCTTCTACTAAAATAGGTTTACCTAATGATTGGCTTAAAAATATTGCTGTAGCAATATGAGTATTACAAATATACCCTTGTTTTTCAAAATTAGACTGAATATTCTCTATTAAGTCTTTTGCTGAACCATTGGATGATGTTTTATTATTAGACAATAAAATCTCCTTAATTAAGTTTCGTTTAAATTTAAGGTAGAATATACTTATTTACCTAACGTGAAAGGAAAAAATATGACTGCTATCAATGATGTGACAAAATTAGATATAATTGAGAATGTTGGAGTTATTACTTTAAACTCGCCTCCTGTTAATGCTTTATCTGCAAACGTGAGAGAAGGTTTAGATATTGGTGTTAAAAAGGCTATAGAAAACAATGATGTTCAAGCAATAGTCATTATTTGCGAAGGAAGAACCTTTATAGCAGGGGCTGATATCTCAGAATTTGGAAAAGAACCAAAAGGTCCTTCATTATTTGAAGTTCAAGATGTAATGGAAAACTCTCCAAAGCCAATAATTGCAGCTATACATGGAACAGCATTAGGTGGTGGACTTGAAGTTGCTTTGACTTGTCATTATAGAATAGCTGTAAAATCAGCAAAATGTGGTCTTCCTGAAGTAAATCTTGGTTTATTACCTGGTGCTGGTGGCACACAAAGACTTCCTAGATTAGTTGGTGTAGAACAAGCTTTAAAAATGGTTACCTCAGGTATTCATCTGCCTGCTGAACAATGTCTTAAAAGTGGTCTTATTGATAAATTATCTAGTGATGATCTTTTGAATGATTCAGTATCCTTTGCAAAAGAAATTATCTCAGAAAATCAACCCCTAAAAAAAGTGCGAGATATAAATGAAAAGGTAGAGGCGGCTAAAGGAAATGATGAACTTTTTAAAAACTTCAGAAAATCAATTGAGAGAAAAACTAGAGGTTTTTTAGCGCCAGAATATAATATTCAATGCATTGAAGCTGCAGTAAATAAACCTTTTGATGAAGGCATTAAAGTTGAAAGGGATTTATTTATTAAACTTATAAGTGGTAATCAATCAGCTGCACAAAGATATTTTTTCTTTGCCCAAAGACAAGTTGCAAAAATACCTGACATACCAAAAGAAACTGAATTATTGGATATTAAAAAAGTTGGTATAATTGGTGCTGGAACCATGGGAGGGGGTATTGCAATGAATTTTGCAAATGTTGGAATCCCTGTAACTCTTGTTGAACGAAGCCAAGAAAGACTTGATAAAGGAATAGGTATAATAAGAAAAAATTATGAGAATACAGCTGCAAAAGGTAGGATCACTCTTGAGGAAGTTGAAAAAAGAATGCAGTGCATTAGTGGTAACATATCTATTGACTCTCTCTCAGATACAGATTTGATTATTGAGGCTGTTTTTGAGAATATGGATTTAAAGAAAGAAATTTTTTCTAAACTAGATTTAATTGCTAAAGACAATGCAATACTCGCAACTAATACATCAGCACTTGATATAAATGAAATTGCCGAAACAACTAAAAGACCCGAAAATGTTATTGGACTTCACTTCTTTAGTCCCGCGAACGTTATGAGACTTTTAGAAATTGTAAGAGGTGAGAAGACGTCTAAACAAATCATCGCTACATCTATGGTTTTAGCAAAAAATATTGGGAAGACAGCAGCTCTTGTTGGTGTTTGTCCAGGCTTTGTTGGAAATAGAATTTTAGCTCAAAGACAAAGAGAAGCTAATAAACTTATTTTAGAAGGTGCATTACCTTGGGAAATTGATGATGCCTTATTTGAGTTCGGTTTTCCAATGGGACCATTTGCAATGTCAGACTTAGCAGGCCTAGATATAGGCTGGGATAAAGAAACCTCAAGAGGAGAAACTATTAGAGAAATACTTTGTGAGAATGAAAGATTTGGACAAAAATCTGGAAAAGGCTTTTATATTTATGATGAAAATAGAAATAAGCTACCTGATAATGATGTAGAAAAAATTATTCAGGAATTTGCAGAAAATAAACAAATTAAAAGAAGGGAAATAGAAAAAGATGAAATCCTTAAAAGATGTTTATATCCAATGATAAATGAAGGATTTAAAATTCTTGATGAAGGTATGGCTATAAGGGCAAGCGATATAGATATAATTTGGATTAATGGTTATGGATGGCCGATTTATGAGGGGGGGCCAATGTTTTATGGCAATCTAATTGGATATGACAAAATATTATCATGGCTTCAAGAAATGGAAAAAGAGCATGGGAGTGATTTTTCTCCATCTCCATATTTAGAAAAAGTTGTTGGAGAAAAAATAAATATTTTTAGTTAATTATCAAGAATTTTTTGTCATAATTATTTTACTTTTCTTTAAAATTGCTTAATTGGGTGAAAATATGAAAATAAGTATTATTGGATCTGGTTATGTAGGGCTTGTCACAGGAGCATGTTTAGCAAGAGCTGATCAGAATGTGACTTGCCTGGATATAGATGAAAAAAAAATTCAAGATTTAGAAAGTGGAAAAATACCGATCTATGAACCAGGGCTAGAAGACTTAATTAAAGAGAAAGTAGAAAATAATTTACTTTCGTTTTCGAGCAATATAGATCAAACAATAAAAAATGCAGATGCTATTTTTATTGCTGTTGGAACACCTACAAATATTGAGAATGATGGTGCAGATTTATCTCAAGTTTTCGCATGCGCAGAAGCAATAGGAAAAAATATAAAAAGTAATACTGTTGTGATTTTAAAATCAACAGTACCAGTGGGTACATGCGATAAAGTAGAAGAAATAATTAATTTAGTAAACCCATCCATTGATTTTGATGTTGTTTCAAACCCAGAATTTTTAAGAGAAGGTTCAGCGATTTTTGATTTTGAAAACCCAGATAGAATAATTGTGGGCACAAAAAATAAAAACTCAATATCAACCTTAAACTCAATATATAAAAAACATTTAGACAATAATTTCCCAATAATTTTTACAACTAGGCGATCATCTGAATTAATTAAATATGCGAGTAACTCAATGTTAGCGATGAGAATAATTTTCATAAATGAAATAGCAGACCTTTGTGAAAAAGTGGGAGCAGATGTTGAGGATATTGCTCTTGGAATAGGTTTAGATAAGAGGATAGGCCCTGATTTTTTAAATGCTGGTCCTGGATTTGGTGGCTCATGTTTCCCAAAAGATGCTAGAGCCTTAGTTGAGTCTGGAGAAAATTATAATGCACCTCAAAACTTACTTAAGGCTGTAATTGATGGAAACGAGAAAAGAAAAGAGAGTTTATCAAAAAAAATAATTTCAATAACAAAAGATAAAAAAAATATTGGAGTACTTGGTGTAACATATAAAGCCAATACCGATGATATGAGAGAGGCGCCTAGTTTATCAATTATTCCTGATTTAATCGATAAAGGTTTTAATATTTCCATTTATGACCCGCAAGCAAACAAGGTAGGTATTAAAGAGTTTGAAAATGTTAATTGGGAAAATGATATTTATTCAGTTGTAAAAAATTCAGATTGTTTGGTTATACTTACAGAATGGAATGAATTTAAAAGTATGGATTTAAAAAAAATAAGCGATATTATGAACAAACCAATTATAATAGATTTTAGGAATCTTTTTTCTCTTGATGAAATGGAAAAACTTAAAATTGAATATCATTCCATAGGTAGAGAGGCCGTAAATTTCAACAAGGAAACAAAATGAAAATTATTGAAACAGCCCTTCAAGTATTAAATGATGAAATTGATGGAATAAATCTACTAAAAAAATTCTTTGATTCAAATTTTGAAGAAGCTGTTAATATAATTTTTAAGTCAAAAGGTAAAGTTATTGTTACCGGTGTTGGAAAATCTGGCCATATAGGAAGAAAAATTTCTGCAACATTATCCTCTACTGGCACACCATCTTTTTTTATTCATCCAACAGAAGCAAGTCATGGCGATATGGGAATGATTGAAAAAAATGATGTAATTTTTGCTATTTCATGGTCAGGGGAAACAACTGAGTTAGGTGATATTGTAAGATTTGCTCATGAAAATAATAATAAATTAATAGGATTATCCTCAAATAAAAACAGTCATTTGGCTAAGTCATCAAATATTGCTCTCAATCTTCCAAATGCAAAAGAGGCTTGTCCAAATGGTCTTGCACCGACTACTTCAACTACAATGCAACTTATTGTTGGCGATGCCATTGCAATTTCTCTCTTAAATATGAGAGACTTTGATAAAGATAATTTTCGTTCACTTCATCCAGGAGGAAGATTAGGGGCAATACTAGCTAAAGTTAGAGATATAATGCATGTTGGAGAGGAAATTCCTCTACTAAAAAAGGGGTGCAAAATGTCAGAAGCTATAATTAAGATATCCGAAAAGGGTTTTGGTTGTATAGGTATAACTTCTGATGATAAGCTCATAGGAATTATCACTGACGGGGATTTAAGAAGGCATATGGGGCCTGAGATGTTAGAAAAAAATGTTGAAGAAATTATGACTAAAGACCCATTAAGCATATCTGAAGAACTTTTAGTATCAGAGGCATTAAAACTTATAAATAATCAAAGTGTTCAAGGGTTATTTATCACTAACAAAAGTCAAACACCAATAGGTTTTGTCCATTTCCATGATCTAATTAAAGTGCTAAAAGACTAATCAATTTTGAAACTACCAATATAGAAAGCGAGAAAATGACTAAGATAGCAATATACTTTTTAATTTTATTTTTTATTCCATTAATGCAATTTAACCAAAAAGCTAGTGCAAGCCTTGTTGATGAAATTGTTGTAACTGCGTCAAAAGAAGATACTCAAATTTTAAAAGTTGGAGGTAATATTTCTTCAATTAATACAGATGAAATAAAATTCATTAATGCAATAAATCCAAGTGAAATTTTAAATAGACTTCCAGCTGTTTATATTAGCCAAGGTAGCGGGCAAGAACATTTAACCTCTATCAGATCTCCAGTATTATCAGGGGGTGCTGGTGCTGGAAGTTTTTTATATCTAGAAGATGGTATTCCGCTGAGATCACCTGGCTTTGGAAATGTAAATGGGTTAATGGAGTCTATTATAGAAATTGGAGACAGAACTGAAGTTGTTCGAGGACCAGGCTCTGCTCTTTATGGTTCAAATGCTGTTCATGGATTAATAAATGTTATTACACCTACCCCCAGCGAAGAGAAAAAACAAATTATAAGAACTCAATTTTCAGATCAAGAATTTACAATTGATGGGAGTTACTCTGGGCCTACTCAAAAAGGTGGTGTTGTTCTTAATCTTTTTTGGAGAGAGGATAATGGCTACAGTCATAATGAATCAATTGATCAACCGCATTATGGTCAACAAAAATTTCTATTCAAATGGGATAACTCTGAAGGAATTAATGATTATATTTTTACCTTAATAGGAACAAATCTTAATCAAGAAACAAAGGGATATGTAAAAGGATATAAAATTTATAATAATAAAAATATAAGTAAAATTAATCCTGACCCTGAGGCATTTAGAGATACCTATAGTATTAGATCATCCTTTAAGATTATAAAAAACTATTTGAACTCTAAATTATCGATTACACCTTACATCCGTTATAATGAGATGGATTTTAAAATGCATTTCTTACCGGGCAAACCATTAGAAACTAACTCACATAAAAGTATTGGAATTCAAAGTATTTATAGTAAAAAAATTCAAAATCTTACATGGTTTATTGGAAGTGATATAGAATTTACTGAGGGTAAATTATCAGAATTTCAGGATTCAAAAGACGTATCTTTTGGTCCAAGATTAGCCTATCCACAAGGACCACATTATGATTTCTCTATCGATAGTAAAATACTTTCACTGTATTTTAATACTGAATGGTTATTAAACGATAGAGCTGTCTTTACAACAGGTGTTAGGGCAGAAAATGTAGAATATGATTACAAAACAAATATTCCAAGCGGTACAAAAGGAAGAATTCAAGTTAGCCCAAATAGAAGTGATGATTTTACTGATATTTCTTTAAAAACTTCTTTTTCTTATATGCTAAAAGAGAATAATTTTTTATTCACCAACCTATCAATTGGAAACAGAGCGCCTCAGGTTACTGATCTATATAGAATTCAGAGCAAACAAGTCCCTGGTGGAGCCGACTCTGAAAAATTGGAAAGTTTTGAAATTGGTTTCAGAGGTATATCAATTGGTGGATTGGAATATGAAATTGTTGGTTATACAATGAAAAAAGAAGACTATTTCTTTAGAGACTCACAAGGTTTTAATGTCGAAAATGGAGTAACAAAACATAACGGAATTGAATTTAATTATTTTAAAACCTTTGGCGATAATTTTGAAATTTCTGGTTCATTAAGTTTTGCGGATCACGAATATGATTTTAATCATACTCCTAATAAAATAGTGAAAGGTAATACAATTGACTCAGCACCCAAAGAGCTGGCTAATACAAGATTTACCTATCTTCCAAGTATGGGTGGAAAATTTGAACTAGAGTGGATTAGAGTTGGAGACTACCCAATTAATGAAAGCAATGCCCACAATTATGAAGGTCATGATATTTTTAATTTAAGATTAAAAAGAGATCTTATGAGTAAGACTTCAATTGGATTAACTGTAAGAAATCTAACAGATGAGCGTTATGCTACAAGAGCAGATTATGCATTTGGAAGTTACAGGTATTTTGTAGGTAATGAGAGAGAGTTTTATTTTTCTTTAGAGAGAGAATTCTAAGACTGCTCAATAGGAATAAATATGGATGATATAATCATTAGTTTCTTTGGAGTGGATAATCAAATATCCAGAGGATTTGTTTTCGGTATTGTCCATGTAAGCATTATGTTGCTTGGTTACTATTCTGGATTTAGCATAAATAGATTACTTAAAATCCTCTCAAATGGTTATATTGCTGGGATTATAGGAGCTGGAATTGCCCATGTCTTAGCTGACCTAATTGCAGCCCTAATAGACCCAAGTATGCGACCAGCCACATTAGGAATTGTTATTGGAGGACTTTTGCCGCTTCTTCTGGTGCCTTTTTTAGAGAAAGTAGTTGTTAAAAGTAAATATCACGTCGTAATTGGAGACCATGAAGATATTGAAAAGGATCTTAAATCACATCATCATAAAGACTAAATTTTACATGATATGCCTAATCCACCAATTCCACAGTAACCATTTGGATTTTTTGCTAAGTACTGTTGATGATATTCTTCAGCATAATAGAAATTTTCTTCATTTCTAATTTCAGTTGTTATCGCACCATAAGAATTGTCTAAAAGACTTTTTTGAAAGATTTCTTTACTCTCTAATGCCAACTCTCTCTGTAAATCATTGTGAGTATATATAGCAGAGCGATATTGTGTTCCCATATCATTACCTTGGCGCATCCCTTGTGTAGGATTATGAGACTCCCAAAAGACTTCTAATAAAGCCTTATACGAAATAGTCGAGGGATTGAAAAAAACTCTTACAACTTCAGTGTGGGCTGTTAACCCAGAACAAACCTCCTCATAGGTCGGATTCTTTGTATAACCGCCCATATAACCAACAGCAGTTGAATAAATACCGTCTTGAGTCCAAAAAATTCTTTCTGCTCCCCAAAAACATCCCAAGCCAAAGTCTGCAAAGATAATACCATCTGGAAAGGGTTCTAAAATCCTATTATCATTCACAAAATGATTTGGAGAAATTTTGATTACTTCTTCTCTTCCTGGAAGAGATCTATCTTTATCTATTAAAAGTGATTTTATATTCATAATAAACTCATAATAGCAAAAGAACCTATGTCAACAAGCCTTCTTTTTTAACGAGCTGAAGTAAATTGTTGTTTGGTCTAGGTCCAAAAATATTAATCACATTAGATGCACAAAAAGATCCAAGTTTTGCGCATTCGTAAAGTCTTAAGTTAATACTTAATCCATATAAAAAACCTGCGGCAAATAAATCTCCAGCTCCAGTTGTATCAATTACATTTTCACATGGATATGATGGAATTTCCTCAACACCATCTGATGAAATAATGATAGATCCCTTTTCCCCTCGAGTAATTATACATAAATTTAATTCATTTGATGCTGCAGAAATAGCATTGGATAAAATATTAGTATCGTACAAAGTCATTATTTCTTCTTCATTACCAAATACAATATCTGTATTTTCGGTAAGACCTCTAAATTCCTCTCTCCATTTTTCCACACAGAATTTATCAGATAAACTTAAAGCAGATTTAATCTCTAAATCTTTGGATATTGCAAAAGCTTTTTTATAAGCCTCTTTTGCGACCGGCTCATCCCATAGATAACCTTCCATATATACTATTTCTGAGTTTTCGAATGCATCAATATTAAGATTTTCCGGGGATAAGTTTGATGCTGCACCTAAATATGTTCTCATAGATCTTTGTGCATCAGGCGATACATAAACAAGACATCTTCCTGTTTCGTCACCCAAATCTACAGGATTGGATATAAAGTCAACGTTAGCCTCTTTAAGATCATTAATATAAAGGGAACCAAAATCATCGTTCTTAACTCTTCCTATAAAAGCACTGCTACCCCCCAATAATGAAAAGCCAACTGCAGAATTGGCAGCTGATCCTCCTGAAGCAATAATAATATTATCCATTTTTTCTTGTAATTCATTAATTTCATTAACTGAAACTGGTCTCCAAGACCCAACATCAATTTTTTGTTCTTCTAAAAAATTGAATGAAACTTCAGAAACAACATCGATAATTGCATTTCCAATAAACAAACAATTATATTTTTTATTAACTCTCATAATTGATACACGAATTATTCTTTTCTTTCCAATTGTCAACCCATGAAAAAACTACCTCTAGGAAGGCACATTTATCCTCTATGTTTTTTGATCTTGGATCGTTATTAAAAGCCTCAACAAGAGCATCAATTGGAACATGACTATTTATAATTCTACTTCCTCCAGAAGAGATTGTATCCAAAATCATTATTTTGGAGTCTCCTTCAAATGTTTTCCATTTTTCCCAACGTGCTAAATTTTTATTACCGCCTCTATCTGGATTACCATTTTTTGCAAACTCTGACCAATACTGCATCATGCTAGCAGATAAAATATTTCGTTCTTTTATCTTATCTTTATCGTAAATAAATGATGTTTGGCCACCTAAGTCAAAATCTCCCATTATAAATGGTATCTCAAAGGCATGGGCTGCACCTAATAACAGAGAGAAATCCATTCCTAAAATTTTTGGTTCTTCATCCCAATCAAATCTGTATGTATAAATATTATTTTGTCCGCTCTGATGAATTATATCAGCAGGTGTATCTAAACCATTAGATCGCCATGCAAGACTTTGATAATCAGATAAAATATCATAGTAAAAAGGATCCTTTACTAAAAAAAATCTGTTAAATAAATTTCTAACTAAATCTTTATTAAAAAAATTAAATAACTTATTTTCGTCTTTATTAATTCCAAGAATAATTGGGACATTTGCGTGCTTGCTTGCATCCTTTAGTGTTTCTAAAATGCCTTCTTCTGGAATTACAACATTATCGCTAATTATTCTGGCTAAATCTCTTTGCGAACTCCAAAATTCTCCTTTATCAATTCCACTCATAAGAGATAAAGAGTCAAGAGACCTCAGATCAAATAAATTATTTTTCTCACCAAATTTTGATGGGACTAAGCCTTTTTTATTTAAAATATTTACCCATTCTTCTGTTGTTACATGCCTATTCTTATAACTACTTATATACCTAGGATCAGAACGATTAATTTTTTCAGCATCTTTAATTGATGTTACTGATGTTCCGCCAGATTGAGAAATTGCTCTATCGAACAAACCTTTTGCTAAAGGCGATGAATAAAGGGCTATCACATTTTGACCACCAGCACTTTCACCAAAAATAGTTATATTGTTTGGATTACCTCCAAAAAATTGGATATTTTCTTTTATCCATTTTAAGGCCATTATTTGATCCAACAGTCCAAAATTAGAAGAAGAGTCTATACCATTTTGCTCCCTTAATTCAGGATGAGATAACCAGCCAAAAATTCCTAATCTATATGCAATACTTACAAAAATTATATTTTCTGATTTAACAAATATTTCAGGGTTATACTCCGAAGGCATCCCGGTTGTATTACCACCCCCATGTATCCAAACCATTACAGGTAAATTAATATTATCTTTAGATATTTGATCTTTGGATAAGGCTGGAGAGTAAATATTTAAATATAAACAATCTTCTGAACCAACAATCGCCCCAGGTTTTACTAGACCATTATTGGTAAGAGAAGACTGAAACTGAACACAAGGTTTTTTAAAAGAAATAGCTTCATATTTTTTGCTGTAATTTTCTATTTCACGGGGCGCTCTCCACCTAAGATCATTAATTGGTTTTTTAGCATAGGGAATTCCTAACCACTTGTATATTCCTGAAGAGTCAATTGAGCCTATAATTTCAGCATTATTTGTAACTCTATAAGTTTCAGTTGATGCTTTATTTACATTTAAATCATAATTAATTGATTTAGATGTTTCACAACCTGAAATAGTTACTAATAAAAGAATAATATAAAATTTTGTTATTATTTTTTTCATTTGAAATATCTACTATAAAAAAAAAGAATAAAAAACATTTTAATTTTTATAAATGTTTGAATTAATAATAAAATAATTTAATATTGTTGAATTAGGGGATAATCATGACTGAAAATATTAAAAAAGATAGAGCTACTTACAAAGATATGGCCTCATCAACACAGGAGGACTGGAGTATAATCTCTGGATATGCAAGAGAATTTAATCAAAACCTTTCATACAGAATTCTTGACCACCTTAGATTACTCAAAGATGATCATGGTGGCTTTTCAGTCGACAGACTTGAGCATAGTTTACAAACCGCTACTCGCGCTTATAAAGATAATAGGGATGATGAATATGTTATATGCGCCCTAATGCATGATATTGGAGATATGCTTGGATCGCATAACCATGCTGAAATAGGCGCAGCAATTTTAAAGCCTTTTGTATCTGAGAAAAATCATTGGATGCTAAATCATCATGGAATTTTTCAAGGCTATTACTTTTTTGATCACCTAGGTTTGGATAAGAATATGCGCGATCAATTTAAAGGACATGATTACTTTGAATATACAGCTCAATTCTGCCACTTATATGATCAATGTGCCTTTGATCCAAACTATGAATCAATGTCATTAGATGATTTTGAGCCAATGGTTCATAGAGTTCTAAGTAAACCAAAAAATTCAATTTATAAGCATTAAAAATAGCAATAATGCCATTACAGAAATTATCATCAACCTTAGCATGGACCGCAGCTTTTTTACTTACAGCAATTAATACCTATTCATTTGCTGATAGGCAACTTCCTTCCATAATGATACCAGAATTAAAAGCTGAGCTATTATTAACGGATGCACAAATAGGATTTCTATTTGGAACAGTTTTTGCAATATTTTTTGGAATAGCAACTTTGATTTTTGGAAGATTAGCGGATACGCCATATCGAAAAAATGTTCTTATTTTTGCAATATTAATGTGGAGTCTCTTAACAGGTCTCTGCGGGATAGCCCAACAATTTTGGGATTTAATAATTTTTAGAATTGGAGTTGGTGTTGGAGAAGCAGCATTAGGACCAATTGCCTTGGTTGTTTTATCAGCATATTTTACAAGAGAAAAACTTCCTTTAGCCCTTGGTATTTGGGGGGCTGGGCCATTTTTAGGATCTGCGCTTGCTGGCTGGGGCGGAGCTGCAATGATAACTAATATGGATGCAATTAAACCATATTTGGGTTTTTTGTCAGAATTTTCTGATTGGAGATTAACTTTTTTCTTATTTGCTATTCCTGGTTTAATATTTGCGCTGCTTTTAAAATTTTTACCATTCCCTCAAATTGCTCTTGAAAAAAAAGAGAAAGTAGAATTTATGCCTTTTTTCAAAAAAGCATGGAAATTTTTTCTTCTAATGTTTGTTGGAGTTACTATAACTGGTTTAGTGGGCTACTCAGTTTTAGCATGGGGAATAGAAATGCTAGTAAGGGTTCACGATATTCCTAAAACAATTGCTGGTCAAAATTTTGGTATCTTTAATATTTTTCTTGGTATTGGAGGGAGTATTGGAGCTGGTATTATAGCTAGTAAAATGATTGAAAGAGGCATTATTAATGCTCACCTAAGAATTGCAGGTATTTTTGTAATTCTTATATGGGTTTCACTTTTACTTTTCACCCTCTCAACTTCATCCTTCTACTCGCAAGTTGGTTTAGCAGGAATGATTTTCTTTATGTCTTGTGGTCCAGGTTTATATGGAGCAGCATTTCAGAATGCCTCCCCAATTAACCTCAGAGGAAGAACAGCAGCTATCTATTATATCAGCGCTAATGTTGTAGGATTTGCTCTTGGACCTTTTGCCTTAGGATTCTTCAATGATTATATTTTTAATGAAGTAAATGGTTATGATCAGGCGGGGATAAGATATTCACTTTTAAGCTTAGGTATAATTTTATATCCAATAGCTGCTTTATGTTTTTATAATGCCTCAAAATTATTCTTACCTCTTGAAGCTGAAGCTAGATAATACATAAATAAATAAATTAATTAATTGACCTCTATAAAATGATTTATAAAAATAATCTTTTTAAGGAATAATTATGAAGTATGAAAACTTAAAGTTTGATGTTGAAGATAATATTGGAAGGATAACTCTCAATAGACCAAATTCGGCTAATGCTATTACTATACCTCTCGTTAAAGAACTTTTAGATGTAGCTATTAGATGTGAGTCTGGAGAAAAATTAAGAGTACTTATTCTTCAAGGAGAAGGACCTATATTTTGTGCAGGTGGTGACTTAAAATTCATGACTGAGCAAAAAAATCTTCGGGCAGCAATTTCTGAAATGATAGGTATACTTCATATAGCACTTTCAAAAATTGATCATTTAGATGCACCAATGATAGGGGCTATTACGGGGACAGCTGCTGGTGCTGGTTTATCTCTTGTTTCAGCTTGTGATATGGCAATAGCCGGAGAAAATGTAAAATTTTCGTCTGCATATACCGCAGCAGGCCTTACTCCGGACGGAAGTTCAACATTCCACCTTCCAAGATCTATTGGGAAAAAGAGAACAATGGAATTAATGTTAACTAATAGAGTTTTATCTTCCAAAGAAGCACTTGACTGGGGATTGATAAATAAAGTTGTGAATGATGAAGATGTAATTAGTGAAACAAACAAACTTGCCATAAAGATTGCGAAAGGACCTACTAAAGCGTTCGGCGGTGTTAAAGAAATGCTAAGACAAAGTTTTTCTAATGGCTTAGAAACGCAAATGGAACTGGAATCTCAGATCTTCTCTGAACAATTAAAGGGTGTGGATGGTCCGGAAGGAATTGAAGCCTTTACCTCAAAAAGAAAACCTGAATTTAAAGGAAAATAAAATGATAGAAATATCTGATCAGGAACTTGAAAAAAAGAATATCAAGGTTCTTGGAAAAAATATGTCATATGTTGAAAATGGTGAAGGTGATCCAATCATTTTTCAACATGGTAATCCTACATCTTCATATCTTTGGAGAAATATTATTCCATATTTGGAAAATCAAGGTAGATGCATAGCAATTGATTTAATTGGTATGGGGGATAGTGATAAACTTACTGATGAGGGCAACAATACCTATTCCTACAATGTTCAAAAAAAATATTTTGATGCATGCATGGAAGAGTTAGAAATAAATAAAAATATTACTTTTGTTATTCATGATTGGGGTTCTGCTTTAGGTTTTAATTGGGCTTATGAGCATCAACAAGATATCAAAGGAATATGCTATATGGAGGCAATTGTAAAAAATATCACCTGGGATGATTGGCCCAAAGATGCAAAATCAATTTTTCAAGGATTTAGGTCAGATGCAGGGGAGAATTTAATTTTGAAAAAGAATTTATTTATTGAGGGGATTCTTCCAAATGCAATTATTCGAAATTTAACAGAAATAGAAATGGATGTTTATCGAAGACCCTTTTTAGAAGAAATTGATAGACGACCTACATTGGATTGGCCAAGACAAATTCCAATAAACAATGAACCAGAGGATGTATGTAAAATTGTAGAAGATTATTCATCGTGGATGTCTATTAATGATATACCTAAATTATTTATAAATGCTGATCCTGGATCTATTTTAATAGGAAAACAAAGAGAATTTTGTAGAAAATGGAAAAATCAACAAGAATTGACTGTTAAGGGAAACCATTTTATTCAAGAAGACTCGCCAAAAGAAATTGGCGAGGCAATATCAAATTGGTACAGAAATCTCTAAATGAAAAAAGAACAGTTTACAAAAAAATTTCACAATTTTGGTGATGGAAATGTTTCATACATTGAATGGAATAATGATCAAGGATTGCCAGGTTTTCAATTTTCGCATGCTACTGGTTTTAATTCTCTGGCATATAGAAAATTGTTGGAACCCCTCTCAAATGAGTTTCACATAAGGGCAATTGATGCGAGAGGTCACGGTTTTACAGAAACTGAGGCTATACCAAAAAAAATGTATGATTGGGTAGTATATAGAGATGATTTAATACGTTCAGTAGAAAATTTTGTTGAGAGAAAAGGTAAACCAATCATTTTAGGTGGACACTCTATGGGTGGTGCAACAATTATGCAAGTGGCTGCATCTAGACCAGAACTTGTATCAGGATTAGTTTTGATTGAACCAGTTTTAATTCCAAAGAAAAATTTAAACTTGATAAAATTTGGGAGAAAATTTCCTATCTTCAAATTCTTACCATTTATTAAAGAAGCTCTATCAAGAGCTGATAGTACTTTAAAACGACGACGAGAATTTCCTAACAAAGAGATGATTAAAAAGTCATATAAGGGAAGAGGTGCTTTTACTACTTGGGTAGATGGTTTTTTAGATGATTATATAGATGGTGGAACTAAAACAGAAGATGATTATCATATTCTTACTTGTCATCCTGAATGGGAAGCGGCAACTTTTTCATCTTGGAAACATAATGCCATGGAGGCAATAAAAAAGATACATTGTCCAATTACCCTTTTACAAGGTGAAGTAGGTTCTACAACACAAGAACCCGCTATTAAATTATTAAAAAAACAAGATCCAAGTGGAACATTTAAAATAATAGAAAATTCCTCTCATTTTTTACCAATGGAATATCCAGAAATAGTTCAAAAAGAAATAAAAAAAATCAAAAATAGAGTCTGAGTAATGCTAAAGTTTTCGAATTTGTTTCTGAATCTAAAGTTATTGAGCTAAGGTTAACTTGGGAGAATATTATGGATGAGGAAAATAACTCTATAAATAATAAAAATAATATGGCTATAGAGAATAACTCTTTAAATGAAGTCGAAAAAAATAATCAAAAAGCTGGGGATGAGGTAAAAATTTCAGAAAAAATTATCGGAATTGATATGCCTCAAACAAATAAAGAAATTTTAATTAGTAATACAAACAAAAATAATAATTCATCAAAAGATATTAATTTTATTGATGCATTAAACGGTCTGATAGTACTAATCCTAATTTGCATGATTGCGTTAGGCTTATCAGAAAGGTTCAGAAAGTTTTAACTTTTTAGAACACACTTTCCGTTATTTATTACCATAACATTTCTTTCTTTAACCCAAGATCTAAATGAAATTTCTTTATCATCAACCCAAATTTCAGTTGAAATTTTTTCACCTGGAAATACGGGTGATGAAAATCTAACGTCAAGTTGCTCAATCAATGAACTGTCATAATCACACACATCTTGAATAATTGATTTGCAAGCAGTTCCATAAGAGCATAGTCCATGAAGTATTGGTTTTGGAAACCCTGCTGCCTCTGCAACATCTGGATCTGAGTGAAGCGGATTTCTATCACCTGATAATCTATATAAAAGGGCTTGATCAGGTGATGTATTTAATTCGCTTATAATATCTGGATCTCTATCTGGAATAGCATGCGGTTTTGGTCCACCCTCTTTTGGTCCACCAAAACCTCCATCACCTCTAGCAAAAGTTGTTCCACCTAATGTACATAAAAGACTTCCGGTTTCTTTATCCTTAATGTTCACTTCGGTAATTAATAAAGCACCCTTATCTTCTCCTTTGTCAATAATATCAGTTACTTTAGAGTCTACCAAAATATTTGCAGCAACTGGGAGTGGTTGATGAATTTTTAATCTTTGCTCGCCATGCACGACCATGAGATAATTAATTCCACTTTCTCGCATATGTCCTGCACCCCAGGCTATTACCGTTGCCATTGAAGGTATAGTTTTCAAATTTTTTTCATAGACAAAATCTAATTCTTCTCTATTTAGAGGATCTCTTCCAAAACCAACCCCAAGAGCATAAAGCATTGTATCATTATCAGTATATGAGTACTCAACATCATTGGTTTTCATTGACATAATTTTATCATAATCAATTGTCATAATTTTCTCCTAAAAAAACATACAAAAACATGCTAGAAATTAACTATCAAGATAGTATTTTATAATTTTTAGATAAAGGAATTAAAAATGTCACTTACAGATGAAAAATTTGAATGTTTTAAAATAGATATTCAAGATAAAATTGCGCATATAATACTTAACAGACCAGAAAAAATGAACAGTCTACCAATATCTTTTTGGTCAGACTTACCAAGGATTATTAATGAAATTGATCATGATGCCTTAGCAAGAGTAATTGTTATATCATCCACTGGTAAACATTTTAGTGCTGGAATGGATTTATCAGTATTTAGTGATGCAGAAAATGCTCGAAATGAGGAAAATCCAAAAACTGACCCAGGAAGAAAAAAAGGTAGTTTTTATAAAGGTCTTCTTAAACTTCAAGAAACATTTAATTGTATTGATAACTCAAGGATTCCTGTTCTTATGGCTATACAAGGCGGTTGTATTGGTGGAGCAGTAGATTTTGCATCAGCCAGTGATATGAGATATTGTACTGAAGATGCTTTTTTCTGTATCCAGGAAATTAATATAGGCATGACTGCTGATGTTGGGACTTTCCCAAGGCTTCCTCACTTACTGCCAATGGGCTTAGTAAAAGAGCTTGCATTCACCGGTAGAAGAATGTTTTCAAATGAAGCCAAAGATTGCGGACTAGTGAATAATGTTTTTCCAAACTACGATGATATGATGAAAGAAGTAATGAAAATAGCAAAAGAAATTTCAAAAAAATCTCCTCTTGCTATTTGGGGGTCAAAAGAAGCCATTAATTATACTCGTGGCAGAACCATTGAAGAAGGACTTAATCAAATAGCTATGTGGCAAGCAGGTATGTATAACCCACAGGTAGATATGAAGGAAGCGCTGGGTGCTCAAATAGAGAAAAAAGACCCTGAGTTTGAGGATCTATATCCTATTAAAAAAGGTTTTGGATTGCTTTAATTAAAAAAATCTTTGATGTGCAAATATAATATTTAACTCAGTATTGTTTGTTTTAATATGACCTTTGTCCCTTATTAAGTTTAAATTAATATAGGATTTTTTATTATCGTTTTGAAATGACCATGATGTTTCTAAATTTATTTCACGCCCAGAGGGTCTTATAGGTAAATTTACTGACTTAAAATTAATAGACCCACTTGGGTCTCTTCCTTCTGGTAAATAAAAAGATATTCTTGCATCCTCAACTCTAGGATCTTGCTTTATTCTAAATGACAATAAATCATTTTTTTTAAAAAAAGATTTTTTTATTAAAGCAATATCAAAACTGAACTCTTCTATACCTGAAATATTTCTTATAAATTTATCTGAATTAATATTGGAAATATCGGCAAGATTTAAGCTACCGATAAAACTCCATTCTTTTGCCAAATCTGATTTAAAAGAAATTGAGGAAAAAAAACTTTTCGAGTCTTCAATTATACTAAAAGCACCATTAAAGTTATTATCAAAAACTCCATTATTAGTTTCCAAAAAACCTAAAGTATAACCAAACATGAAATTTGATAAATTATTATTTCTAAGCGTCAGGGAAAAACCTTTGTTCTCATTTTTACTTTTATCAAAATAAAAGCTTTGTCTTAAAAACCAATCCTCTTCTCTCTTAAAACCTGAAAAAATATTTAAATCAAAATAAAAGATATTTAATTTATTAGAAAAGCCTAGGCTATAACCTTCTTCAACTAAATTTAGCCATGGATTTATAAAAGCCCCTTTATCATAAAAGCTTTTATAAATTAATAACTCTTCAGAAGTATCAAGAAAAAATGCTGATGGGTTTTTTCCATATGAAAATGATAATGAGGAATTTTTTTTATGGAAATTTATTTCTGCAAAATCAATTTTGTTCATCTCCACACCAGTTGAAGTAAGAAATCTTTTCCAAGAAGAATAAAATTCAAAACCGTTTGAAGAGATAAAACCATATTTCTTTTCTTTAAAATTAAATAATCTTTCCATTGTATTTGACGATGGAATTTTGTTTTTTATAAAAGAGCTTACCTGCATAGAGAAAGGAGCGCCTAATGCATCAAAAACTGATAATTTAGTTTTACCCAAACTATTTTTCAGTCCATCGCCAAAAGACTTTGATATAGACGTATGTGAACTTATTGTTGTTAAGCTCTCTGAATAAATATTTGATCCAGTATAGAAAAGAGTTGAGCCAAATGGTGAAGATGCTGTCTTTAAATTTAGAAGTCCTTGTCCATAAATTTCTTTATTAGAATATTTTCCTTCTTTATTTGCGGTATTAAATAAGCGCTCTAATATCTGAATACTCGACAAGTTGTCATTAAAAAGCTCTTTTAAAACAGCTATTGCGCCTGTTACATGAGGAGCAGAAAAAGATGTTCCAGAACCTAATAAATATGCTTCCGTAGGATGACTTTCTAAATAGTCTAAAACATTCTGATTAAAACTAGCTTTTTGGTCTTCAGTTAGTGAATTAAATAAATTATTAGGAATTGCTAACGGCACTCTTACACCTGGTGCAGCAATACAGAATTCACTTGCAACACCGCAGCGATTTGAAAAGTCTGCAATATCACCCTCTCTATCAACAGCAACGACAGCTACATTATTTTTCTTTAATTCTGGGAAATAATAACTTAAGCCAGCTAAAACTCCTGGATCTGAGGCTTTTACCTCACTACCCTCAGTATCAATAATCCCATTATAATTACCTGCAGACCAAACGAAAATAGTATCTTGTTCAGTGGCAAAAGTTTCAATTAATTTTGGAAAAGTATTCTCAAGAATTTCTTTACTATAATCTGTAATCTGTCCAGTAAATCCAAAGCTATTATTAATAACATCTGTCTTTGATGATAATTCTTTATAAAATAAAGACTCCTCCTCATCAAACCTTTCCCAACTAAAAGCTTCAATATCCAAAGGTTTATATTCAAAATCAACAGGTGGAGACCCTAACTCTACAGCAACAAAAAGAATCTGCGCATTATAAGCAATACCATGCATATTTCTTTCAATAGGTTCATCATCTTTTCTTCCAGCAATTATCGCACTTGTGGCTGTACCATGAAATTTTTCTAAAGGAGTAGGCTCTCTCTTGCCTCTGTATGTAAGAATACTATCCGGATGTAGAATATTTTCCTTAAGAAATTCATGATGGCTCCAATCTAAAGCCTCATCAACAACACCAACGACAACCCCTTTTCCAGAAGCACCAAATGAATATGCATCTGCTGCATTTATAAATTCTAAACCCCATTGATTATTATACTCCTGGGTTTCAAATGTTTCCTTTGGAATAAATATTATATTATTAGTGTCAGGTGTTTCCGAAGAATTATTCTCTTCAATTGGAGTCGTGGACATTAAGTCAGGAGCATTTTTATTTCCACCCCCACAACTATTTAATAAAGTTAAAACTAAAAAAATAGAAAAATATTTATAAGACACTTCAATACTCATATTAATATTTGTTAGTCCAAACACTAGAAGATGAAATAATAATTTCACCATCAACAATAATATAGGTCTTAATAAAAAGTGTATCTTTACTTTTTTTTTCAATAGATGATTTTATATTCGAATTATCAATTATTAAATTTTTCTCTAAACTTCCTACATCAATATTTATAGTTAACAGTTTTGGTTTAACGCTGAATTCATTAGTTGCTATAGCCTCTTTATTGTCTACAATAGCTTGATAGTAATTATGTTGTGTATGATGATTTGACAAAAAAACTCCTTATACTTATGACTTAATTTAATTTTAAAAAATAAAAAAGAGAAATATAATAAATTTTAGATAATATTAAGTAATTATATTTTCTTGATTGAAAAAATAAATTCTTACTAATTTAAACTCATAAGGAGCTAATAATGACAAGAGAAGCGGTAATAGTCTCAACAGCAAGAACAGGTCTCGCAAAATCTGGGAGAGGTGGATTTAATATAACGCATGGAGCTGCTATGGCTGGACATGCAGTTAAACACTCAATTGAGAGAGCTAAATTAGACCCAAATGAGATTGAAGATGTGATTATGGGTTGTGGCACCCCAGAAGGCGCGACAGGACAAAATGTTGGAAGACTTGCTGCAATTTGGGCAGGATGTCCAGTAACAACATCTGGTGTAACAGTAAATAGGTTTTGTTCTTCAGGTTTACAGACTATAGCAATGGCTGCTGGGAGAGTCATAAATGAAGGTGCTAGTGCTGTTGTTGGGGCAGGTGTTGAGTCTATCTCTCTAGTACCAATGCAGGGTATCAATTTCAATAACATTACAGAAGAAAAACTTATGGAGAGTTATCCAGCATTATGGATGCCTATGATTGAGACTGCAGATATTGTTGCAAAAAGATACAATATTTCTCGTGAAGCACAGGATGAATATTCTCTTCAGAGTCAACATAGAACAGCTGCTGCTCAAGAGGCGGACTTGTATAAAGATGAGATAGTTGCAATGGATACAAAAATGAAAGTTGTTGATAAGGAAAGTGGTGAAGAAAGTGTTGTCGATTATACAGTCGACAAAGATGAATGTAACAGGCCTTCAACTACTTTAGAAGGTCTTTCTCAGCTAAAGCCTGTTCGTGGTGATGAACATTTCATTACTGCTGGAAATGCCTCTCAGCTATCAGATGGGGCTGCTTCTGTGGTAGTAATGGACTCAAAACTTGCAGAACAAAAAGGGCTTGAACCTTTAGGAGCCTTCAGAGGTTTTGCTGTTGCTGGTTGTGAGCCAGATGAAATGGGCATAGGTCCAGTGTTTGCGATACCAAGACTTTTGGAAAGAAATAATCTTACTGTAGATGATATAGATTTATGGGAGCTTAATGAAGCTTTTGCAAGTCAGACTCTCTATTGTCGAGACAAGCTGGGTATTGATAATGAAAAATTAAATGTTAATGGTGGTTCAATAGCTATTGGGCATCCTTTTGGTATGACTGGCGCTAGATTAGTTGGCCACATCTTACTTGAGGGCAAAAGAAGAAAGGCAAAAAATGTTGTTGTAACAATGTGTATTGGTGGTGGAATGGGAGCTGCCGGTTTATTTGAAGTTTTTAATTAAGGCTCTCTTGAGGTTTGAATAACAAGCTTACCTTGATTTTCTCCTGTAAATAATTTGTTTACTGCTGTGGGGGCATTCTCAATGCCCTCTACAACATCGACCTTATATTTAATTTTCTCTTCAGCGACCCATTGCCCAAGTGTTTGAAGGCATTCTTCAAATTGATCGGTAAAATCTGAAACTAAAAAGCCAGTAACAGTTAGGGTCTTCATTAAAATATTTCTATACATTTTTGGTCCAGTAGACGACCAATCATTGTACATTGAAATTAATCCACAGACAGGAATTCTTCCAAATTTATTCATAAGTGTTAATGCTGCATCAAGAGTATCACCGCCAACATTATCAAAATATACATCAATACCATTAGGGCATGCTAACCTTAGTGCTTCTAAGATATTTTGTTTCTTATAGTTAATTGCTGTATCAACCCCTAACTCATTTTTGAGCCAGTTACACTTTTCATCTGAACCTGCTATAGCAACAACATTACATTCTTTTATTTTTGCAATTTGGCAAACTATTGAACCAACTGCTCCAGCAGCTGCCGAGACAACAACGGTTTCTCCTTTCTTAGGCTTTCCAATATCAAGCAAACCAAAATATGCTGTTGGCCCAGTAAAGCCAAGCACAGAGATAAAGGCTGTAAGAGGTAACCCAGTTTCTTTTGGAAGTTTTATGATATCATTACCAGGGACGGTAAAATAATCTTGCCATCCTCCGTGCATTCCGCCTTGAATAATATCGCCAACAGAAACATCATTTACCTTAGATTCTTCTACGACAGCAATAGATCCTCCGGCTCTCATAATGTCACCTATCTCAACTGGCTCCATATATTGATCAACATCTGACATCCAAATTCGATTCGTGGGATCTAATGAAAAATATATTGTCCTAGCAAGGACTTCATTATCATTAATTTCAGGAATATTTTCTTCAACAAGACTAAGGTCGCTATTTTTTATTTCACCAACCGGCCTCTTGTTAAGACGCCACGACTTATATGTATGATTTAAATTTGACAAAAGAGAACTCCTAAAAATTATTTAACGGATATAATTTTTGTGTTTTTTTTTATAAAATGTCAAAAAAAACAAAAAAAAATAACTTTTTTGTTTTTTCTTTATTGACCTACAGAACGAACAGGATACTATATTTTGTGTTAGGTAACGTTATATACTCTATTTGTAGTAAAATTTACTTAAAAATAGGAAGCCAAAATTAAATGTATATTTCGCCCTAACTATTATTTTAAATTGCCGTTAGAAGCAATAATACAACAGTTGTTGTAGAGAGAAGACGACTCTCTCAAAAAAAAGAAGGGAAAACAAATGCTGATGAATAAACCAGAAAAAATCAACAAAAATAAAGAAAAGAAGACTCCTACTCCTGTGATTTCTGGTTATACTAAAGAAGAGATGGAAGAAATTTATTCATTTGCGCAATCAAAAATTGGTGAAAAACCATCAACCGAGCTATCTGAACAACCGCGAATTGATTTTAAAATTAATGACCGAGCAGTCCAGCATAAAGGTAAGGGTTTTAGAGTTAAAATCGATCCATCAAGAGACTCGCTACTAACTGATTTTGGAAGAGAAACCCTTGAAGATAGATATTTAATACCTGGTGAATCCTTTCAAGACTTATTTGCTCGAGTAGCATCATATTATGGTGACAATCAAGAACACTCTCAACGACTTTATGATTATATTTCTCAGTTATGGTTCATGCCATCAACCCCAGTTCTTTCCAATGGAGGAACTGGAAGAGGACTTCCAATATCTTGTTTTTTAAATGAGGCTAGCGATAGTCTTGGAGGAATAGTTGACCTCTGGACTGAAAATGTTTGGCTTGCATCAAAAGGTGGAGGAATTGGATCTTATTGGGGTAATCTAAGATCAATTGGTGAACCAATTGGTGGAGTTGGGAAAACAAGTGGAATTGTCCCCTTTATTAGAGTTATGGATTCTTTAACATTAGCAATTAGTCAAGGTTCGTTAAGAAGAGGCTCTGCAGCAGTTTATTTACCTATTGATCATCCTGAAATTGAAGAATTTATTGAAATAAGAAGACCTACAGGAGGAGATCCGAATAGAAAAGCCCTCAACCTTCACCATGGAATACAACTTACAGATGCATTTATGCGTGCGGTTGAAGAAAATGCTGACTGGGATTTAAGGAGTCCTCATGATCAATCTGTGCAAAAAACTGTTTCAGCTCGTTCTTTGTGGATAAGGATGCTTACTGCAAGAATCGAAACAGGTGAACCTTATTTGGTTTATAAAGATACAGTTAATAATCTAAGGCCAGAGCAACAAAAACTTGCTGGGTTAGAAATTAAAACATCAAATCTATGCAGTGAAATAACCTTACCGACAGGCATTGATCACCATGGTGAAAATAGAACAGCGGTATGCTGCTTATCCTCAGTAAATATTGAAAAGTTTTTTGAATGGGAAAATGAAAAAGATTTCATACCTGATATTATGCGTTTTTTAGATAACGTACTTCAAGATTTTATCGATAACGCTCCTGAAACAATGAAGAGTGCAGCTTATGCAGCGACACGAGAAAGATCTGTTGGCTTAGGCGTAATGGGGCTTCATTCTTTTTTCCAGGAAAATAATGTTCCTTGGGAAAGCGCGGTAGCAAAGTCATGGAATAAAAAAATATTCAATCATATAAAAGACGGGGCCGACCAAGCATCAATAGACCTTGCTAAAGAAAAGGGACCTTGCCCTGATGCTGAAGAATATGGAATTATGGAACGTTTCTCAAATAAAACTGCCGTTGCTCCAACTGCATCAATCTCAATTATTTGTGGTGGATCAAGTCCAGGTATTGAACCAATAGCTGCGAATGTCTATGCCCATAAAACATTGTCAGGGACATTTACTGTTAGAAATCGTCACCTTAAAATTCTTTTACAAGAAAAAAATCAAGATAATGATGAGGTATGGCTTTCAATCCTATCAAATGGTGGATCAGTTCAGCATCTTGATTTCCTATCTGAGCACGAAAAAGATGTCTATAAAACTGCATTTGAAATTGATCAAAGATGGTTAATAGATCTTGCTGGTGATAGGTCTGAAATGATTGATCAAGCTCAGTCATTAAATGTCTTTTTACCAGCTGATAGTGATAAAGCATATCTACATGAAGTTCATTTTTCAGCATGGAAAAAAGGTGTTAAAAGCCTTTATTATTGTCGTTCACTCTCTTTACAGAGAGCTGAAAATTCTTCTAACCAACCAACTAAAATTGATGTTAAAACTCTTGATGAGGTTGCAGCAGAGTCTAATCCAAATGATTATGACGAATGCCTAGCCTGTCAATAAATATAATAAAATAAAATAGAGAGAAAGTTATGTCCCTTCTTGAAGAAAGATTAGTATACAAACCGTTTAAATACCCCTGGGCTTATGAAGCTTGGCTTAAACAACAAAGAATTCATTGGCTACCAGAGGAAGTTCCTTTAGCAGAGGATGTTAAGGATTGGGAGAAAAATCTTACGGCACCAGAGAAAAATCTCCTTACTCAAATTTTTAGGTTTTTTGTACAGGCTGATGTTGAGGTAAATAATTGCTATATGAAACATTATTCAAGGGTCTTTAAACCAACAGAGATCCAAATGATGCTTGGTGCTTTCTCAAATACAGAAACTATTCATATTGCTGCCTACAGCCATCTTTTAGATACTATAGGAATGGCAGAGGTTGAGTATAGTGCTTTCCTTGAATATGAAGCAATGAAAAATAAATTTGATTATATGAGGCTATGGGGTGTTGATACAAATGAAGATATAGCAAAAACTCTTGCAGTCTTTGGGGCATTTACCGAAGGTGTTCAACTTTTTGCTTCTTTTGCAGTTTTAATGAATTTTCCAAGACAAAATAGAATGAAAGGTATGGGCCAGATAGTAACTTGGTCAGTTAGAGATGAAACACTTCATACTGAGTCTGCTATAAGGTTATTTAGAACATTCGTTGAAGAAAATCCCTCAGTGTGGAATAGCAAAGTACAGGAGGAAATTATAAAAGCATGTGCAACAGTTATTGAGCACGAGGATGCTTTTATTGATTTGGCATTTGAATTAGGTGGTGTAGAAGGCATGGAAGCAAGTGAAGTTAAACAATATATTAGATATATTGCCGATAGGAGATTAACTCAGCTTGGTTTACCGGAATTATACAAGATTGAAAAAAATCCACTTCCTTGGATGGATGAAATGTTAAATGCAGTAGAACATACAAACTTTTTTGAGGGTAGAGCAACAGAATATTCAAGAGCTGCAACTACAGGTAGTTGGTCAAAGACATTTGAAGAAGCTTTTGGAACGTAAATGATTAATGAGATCTTTTTCCATCAAAAACGCAAACAAAATATAGCTCTTCACTGCTATTATTAAAAACCCTATGGTGAACATCGTCTTCAATTAAAACAATGTCACCCTCAGTTACAGAAAAGCTGTCTTCTCTATTATCAGGGTAAATAAGTGTCATATCACCAGAGCCTCTTACAAATAAATATATTTCCTCTTGGCCAGCATGCTTGTGACCGCTGGTTGAATGCCCTGGATTAAGGCTAGTACTACTGAGGACTAAATTATTTAATGAAGAGTTATCAAAGACCTTATATCGTTCATCCTCTTTGGCTATTATTCCACCGACATCAAACTTACCATTAAGCTTCATTAAAAATCCTTTTAGGTTAAAGTTTTACTAAAGTTTTACCAATATTCTCACCCGTAAAAATCTTTTTGTATGATACTAAAACATTTTCAAGACCGTTGGTGATATCTGCCTTAAACTTCAGTGAACCCTCTTTATACCATTCTACCAGCAATGACTCAATTCTGGGGCCATCTTCTAAAAAATCTGGACAGAAAAAACCTGTAATAGTTGCTCTTTTCATCAATAATTGATCAAAATTATCAGGCCCAGGAAGTCTGGCTCCTTCTTTATTATACTGAGCTAGAAGACCACATAAAGGAATACGAGCATTCAAAGCTAAATTCTGCATAACAGTATCAAGAATATCACCTGCAACATTATCAAAGTATATATCAATACCTTCAGGGCAATGCTTTTTTAATGCTTCATCAAGATTCTCTTGTTTATAGTTTATAGCCACATCAAAGCCTAAATCATTTATCAACCAATCACACTTTTCACTGCTGCCAGCAAGTCCAATAACTCTACAACCTGCTTTTTTTGCAATTTGGCCAGCTAATGAGCCAGTGGCTCCAGCTGCTGCAGAAACAAGAAAATTTTCACCCGGCTTAGGTTTTCCAACTTCCATTACACCTACATATGCTGTCCAACCATTAAGTCCTAAAGCTGAGAGATATGCCTCATCACAATCAAGTCCTTTCTCAAGAACTAAAAAAGATTCTGCATCAACATTTGCGAAATCTGCCCATTCGCCAAATCCTCTAACTAGATCACCCTCGCTAAATGCTGGATTTGAAGACTTAACTACTTCAGCTAGGCAAACACCTACCATGGATGATCCCAATTCAATAGGAGGTTGGTATGAGTCTTGTCGATCACTCATCCACATTCTGGTTCCAGCATCCATAGAAATAATTTTTAATTTAATTTGTATTTGTCCATTTTCAGGATCAGAAATATCTTCTTCAACTAATTCCAGAGCTTCTTCAAAATTTATTCCATCTGGACGAGCAATTAATTTCCATACATTTCTTTTCATATCATTCCCTTTTTTAATAAATAATATCTTTTGGTTTAATACCCTTAAAATACATATCTTGTACATCTCTCATTTTTTTTGTTGCACCATCAGAATTAACAATCGATTGAAATAAATCTTGCTCACTCCTTAAGGCTTCCGAAAGCGGAAGTTCCAGACTATCATTTAAAATTTTTTTTAACAATACGAGGGCATCTTTGGGTTTTTTTGATAATTCATCAGCCAAATCTTTTGAAGATTTTAGTGAATCTCCTTTTTTTACAAGACGATTAATTGCTTTCAAATCCAACATTTCTTCTGCAGAAAACTCATTGCCCAAGAAAACCAATTCTGCTGCTTTTGTTGGTCCAATAAGTCGAGCAACTCTACTTGTTCCTCCTAAACCAGTAGTTAAATTTAAATCAACTTCTGGTTGACAGAACTTTACGCCCTCTTCCGCAATTCTTAAGTCACAAGCCCAGCCAATTTCTGCGCCTCCTCCTGATGCTCTACCATTGATACTTGCAATAGTGATAATATCAGGATGAGTGAGCTCTCTCATTAAATAAAACCAAGAAACACCGGGTGCAGTAGTTTCTCTTCCTTCGTAGATTGCTAATATATCTTCAAGCCAAGCATGTTCAAACCAATGATCGCTTAATGCAGATGCTAAAATAAAAATATTACTACCACTTTCTCTTGAGCTTTTTATTTCAAGAAATAAATCTTCAGCAGCTTTCCAAGTAATATTATTATTAACTTCAGGATTATTCATCGTTAAAACAACAACACCATTAGGAAGAATTTCTTTATTGATAATTTTTTTCATTTTATACCCATTTAAAATTAACATGAAAAATAAAAAAAGCCACCTAACCTCAGCTAGGTGGCTAAAAATATAACGATTTTTTTATTTTAAACGTTATCTAATGCATTAGATAAATCTGCTAATATGTCATCAATATGCTCAATACCAACTGATAAACGAACATAGCCAGGGGTAACACCTGATGCTATTTGCTCATCTTCGGTTAGTTGACTGTGTGTTGTACTAGAAGGGTGTATTGCTAAGCTTCTAGCATCACCAATATTAGCAACATGATAATGTAGCTCAAGACCATCAATGAATTTTTTACCTGCATCAACACCGCCCGATAATTCAAAGCCAACTAATCCACTATAACCACCTTTTAAACAAGCATCAGCTCTTTTTCTGGCTTCACCGGTTTGTAATCCTGGATATATGACCTTGCTCACTTTATCGTGCTTTTCTAAAAATTCGGCAACACTTTGACCATTTCTTGAATGTTCTCTTATTCTTAATGGTAGTGTTTCCAAACCTTGTAAAAATTGAAAAGCATTCATAGGACTCATAGCACCGCCTAAGTCTCTAAGAATAGTTGTCCTTGCTTTTAGGATATAAGCAATCGGTCCTAATGGCTCTGCTGCAACTGTAAATACTGCTCCATGATAAGATGGATCAGGTGTATTTAATGCAGGTTGTCTATCACCAGCACCTGCCCAATCAAAGTTTCCACCATCAACAATAAGTCCTCCGATAGAAGTACCATGTCCACCAATATATTTAGTTGAAGAGTATACAATAACGGCTGCACCTTGTTCAAAAGGCTTACATAAAACTGGTGCGGCTGTATTATCAACTATTAGAGGTATACCAAATTTTCTTCCAATATCAGAAACTTCTTTAATTGGAAAAACTTCTAATTTTGGGTTAGGTAAAGTTTCTGCAAAATAAGCTCTTGTTTTATCATCAGTTGCTTCAGCAAATGCATTAGGATCTTTAGGATCGACAAATCTTACTTCAATGCCCATATCCTTAAATGTATTATTTAATTGATTCCAAGTTCCACCATACAAATCAGTTGAGGAAACAATATTATCCCCAGCTCTAGTTATATTCTGTAAAGCATAAGCAGTAGCTGTTTGACCAGATGCAACTGCAAGTGCTGCAGCGCCTCCTTCGAGAGCAGCAATTCTTTGCTCTAATACATCACATGTAGGATTCATAATTCGAGAATATATGTTTCCTAGTTCTGATAGAGCAAAAAGATTTGAAGCATGTTCTGTTGAGTCAAACTGATAACTAGTTGTTTGGTGAATTGGAACAGCAACTGAGTTTGTTGTAGGATCTGAACGCCAGCCTGCATGTAAGGCAAGTGTTTCAGGATTTTTACTATCTATAGTCATTTTTATCTCCATTTTCTTACTGAGAGATAAAAAAACCCGGCTTTACCCGGGTATCCCCCAGTCATTTTTAGCGATTTTTTTTCACGTGGACGCAAGCCGACTGGCTCAAATCACCACGTATTCATTTCTGAATTGCCACCAACTTATAATTATTATTATTTAAAGTCTAGTATTTTTATTAAGCTCACTCAAAGCTGAGTAGACTAAAGTTTGAGCTTGTGGCCTTATTGGATATCTTCCAGAAGGTATCAACTGAGTTAATAAAATTGAGAAAAGGTTTTCCTTAGGATCTATCCAAAAAAACGTACTTGCCATTCCACCCCATGAAATTGATCCAGTTGACAATGGTGACATAGATTTTACAGGATCAATAAGACTCGAAAATCCAAGACCAAATCCAGCACCATCATACCTCACCTCTGAAAAATTATCATCGCCCATTTCACTCATAGTTTGATTATTTGGAAGATGGTTTTCTCTCATAAACCTTACTGTTATCGGACTTAATAATTGTTTTCCATCAAAATAACCCTCATTAAGTATCATTTGACAGAAATTTGCATAATCAGCAAGGGTTGAGCATAGCCCCCCACCGCCTGATAAAAAATTTCTTTTTTTGGAAAAAATATCCTCACCACCCTTGTAACAACGTTTAAGCTTATTACCTGTTTTGGAAACTAACTCCTGATAACAATCAACAAATCTATGATGTTTATCTTCAGGTACATAAAAGTCTGTATCGATCATATTTAAAGGTTTAAAAATATTTTCTTTAAAAAAATCATCAAGTTTTTGTCCAGAAATAACTTCAATAATTCTACCTAGGATATCTATAGAAATTGAGTAATTCCATTTAGTTCCTGGATCAAATGTAAGAGGTAAAGATGCTGCAGTATTTGAAAATTCAGCAAGATTCATTTCTTTTTTTGTTTCAGGATTTTTTGCAGAGGCTATGCCGCTAGTATTATAGAGTTTAATAACAGGGTGTCCCACCATAAATCCATATGTCATACCAGATGTGTGTGTTAATAAATCTTTTATTAAGATTGGTTGGCTGGGCTCTCTAACATTATAACTCTCAACGTCTCCTCCATCCCAAACCTTGATATTTTTAAACTCTGGAAGATATCTTGATACTTCGTGCTCTAAGCGCAATAAACCTTTTTCATAGAGCATCATTATAGCTGTGGAGGTAATGGGTTTTGTCATTGAAAAAATTCTGTATATTGAGTCATAATTTAATTTAGTTCTATCCTCTACACTCGCAACTCCTTGAGAAGATAAATGGGCAATTTGATTATTTCTTGAAACAAGAAGTGTAAAATTTGGAAGCTTTAACTTTTCTAAATATGACGAAAAGTAACCTGGAATGTATGCCAATCTCTCGCTATTAAATCCAAGATCAAACTCATTTTTATCACTTTGTTTATAGTTTTCTATTTTTTCTTGATACATTTACTACTCAATATTATCCAATAATTCTCGATCCAAAGTTATATGCTTTCTTTTGAGATCTTTTATGCTTTTACAGCCTAGGAGTTGAAGGTTTCTTTTTACTTCTGAGGCCAAAACATCTATAGCAATTCCAACCCCTTCTTCACCTTTAGCTGCCAAACCGTATACCCAAGGCCTACCAATTAAACAGGCATCTGCTCCCAAGGCAATGGCTTTTACAATATCAGATCCCCTTCTAATTCCTCCATCAATAAGGATTTCAACTCTATTGTTAACACTTTTAACAATACCAGGTAAAACATCAATTGGCGCAGCCGCACTATCAAGTTGTCGACCGCCGTGATTGGAAATAACAATAGCTGACGCTCCAATTTCTATAGCTTTTTCTGCATCGGCTGAGTTCATTATTCCCTTTATAGCAAATGGACCTCCCCACATAGATGCAATTTCTTTTGCCTCGTCCCATGTCACAGAGGGATCAAACTGTTGATTCATATATGTCATAATATTGCTAAGATTTTTCTTTTTACCGGTAAATTTTTCTTTAACATTTGCGAATTTGACTTTTGGACCAAAGATAAAGTTCCACCACCATGATGGGTGAAAAGCTGCATCAATAATAGAAGCTAAAGTCAAACGAGGGGGTACAGTCATACCACTTCTAAGATCTCTCTCTCGTTTACCGCCCACAGGAACATCTACCGTAAGCATTATTGCTTTATATTTTTTCTTCTTACACCTTTTTATAAAATCATAGCTAATTTCTCTGTTTTTCCATACATACATTTGATACCAAATTAATCCGTCCGATGCATCAGCATAGTCCTCTATATTTGTACTAGCTATAGAAGATAATGTAGAAGGAAAATTTCTTTTTGAAGCCGCCCTTGCGACAGCTGGTTCACCCGAATGGTGAAAAAGATATGAAATTGCTGTTGGCCCTAATGCGAAAGGATAAGGCATTTTTGTTCCTAAAACTTCAGTTTCTGTATCAACCTCTGTTACATCAATTAAAGCATCTGGTATAAGCTTCCATTTCCTAAAAGCTTTTCTATTATTTTTTTTTGTTAACTCATCCTCTGCAGCGCCATCAGCATAATCAAAAACAGCCTGAGGAACTCTTCTTTTTGCAAGAAGTCTTAAATCATCAATATTATAATATTTGCTCAAGAAAATATCCTATCCAATTAAATATTAATATCTAAGACAACTTTTATAGCACCAGATTTTCTATCTGCAGCAGTTCTAAAAGCTTCCTGAGCATCATCTATAGGAAATCTATGAGTTATAATTTTTGATGCTAACTCATTAAAATCAAAAAGCATTTTCGCTGCAATATCAATATCTCTTCCATTAGGCCCCAATCCATAACAACGAGAGGTATGATAGGAAGCCTCTTTATTAACAGCTGGAATACCTGGAATTTTGATATCATCCCATGCAACAGCTAAGCCAATAATTTTTCCTTGAGGCTTCAAAAGCTCAATACATTTCTGAATTACATCAGCTGATCCAACACAGTCAACAACTCTATCATAAACTCCACTCGGTTCTTTTACGCCACACATTTCAGCTGCCTCAAATTGATGCTCATATCTAGCATAGAGATCAACTTCACATCCCATTGCTTTAGCAGCAAAAACTGCACATTGACCGATAGACCCCCCACCTACAACAGCCACTCTATGACTTGATAAAGTTTCGGTTAATACATATCCATGTACGGCAACGGCTATTGGTTCAACAAGGCAAGATGTTTTTGAATCCATTTCTTGATTCAATTTAACTAAAGCATGTTCTGGTACAATAATTTCTTCCGCCATACCTCCGTCCGATGTAAGTCCGATCATGTCGGCTTCCTCTGCTGAACAAAGATTATAATCACCTGACTTACAAACTTCACATCCGCCACAGTATTTTAATGGCTCTATAGCAACAAGGGTTCCATCAGTTAAGTTACCGGTCATTTCATGGCCGGCAATATGAGGAAAATGACCATTGCTATCCAACATGTGTATATCCGTTCCACAAATCCCACAGGAATTTATTTTAACAAGAACTCCTTCACCGGTTGGTTTAGGGACGTTTATCAAATTAACTTTACCTTCAGAATAATTTACAGCCTTCATAAAATTTTCCTCTTTGTGATAGATCATAATATAAGATTTAACTTGCAAATCCATACCTTAAATATAATCTCGCTAATATGGGAAATAATAGCAACACTATATATGATATTATTATTCTTGGTGCAGGTGTTTCAGGAATAGGAATGGCACATAGTTTGTTAAAAGCAAAAAATCAAACATTTTTAATCATTGAAAAAAATGACGGTGTTGGAGGAACTTGGAGAAATAATACATATCCGGGATTATGCTGTGATGTCCCTTCACATTTTTATTCTTACTCGTTTTCAATGAATCCAAATTGGTCAAAAACGTTCCCTGAGCAGTATGAAATACTTGATTATCTTGAAAGTGTAACTGATAAATTTAATATAAGACCACATATAAAATTTAATAGTGAAGTTAAAGAGTCAAAATTTAATCAAAAGGAAAATTATTGGGAAACCTCTTTATTAAATGGAGATGTTTATAAATCGCGATCATTAGTTAGTGGCCTTGGACAATTAAATAATCCTAAGTATCCAGATATACATGGCTTAAGTGATTTTAGCGGTCACAGTTTTCATAGTGCTCAATGGGATCATGATTATAATTTAGAAGGAAAAAAGGTAGCAGTTATTGGCAATGGACCAAGTGCTATAGGATTTATTCCTAAAATTGCTGAAAAAGTAGGCAAGCTAACTATTTTTCAAAGAAGTAATAATTGGATAGTGCCTAAACCTGATAGACCTTATGGAGTTTTTGAAAAATTTTGTTTAAGAAATATTCCTTTTTTAGCAAGGCTATATAGATTTTATTTCTATCTAATGCAGGAGAGAAATTATCTAGCTTTTTATTACAAACATAATAAAGCAGTTAAATTTTTTGAAAAAGCAGTTTCAGCTATCCTTACTAAGTTTAAATTATTTAAATTCGAAGACGTATATAAAGCTGGTGCCTTTATGTTACTAGATGAACAAATTAAAGATGAAAATCTTAAAAAAAAACTTATACCCGACTATCCAATTGGATGTAAAAGAATAATACCTACAAATGACTATTATCCAGCAATATGTAGAGATAATGTTCACCTTGAAATATCATTAATAGATAAAATTGTTGATAATAAGATAATAACCAAAGACGGAAATTATCATGAAGTTGACGCAATAATATTTGGAACTGGCTTTGAGGCTAATATTTTTATTTCTCCAGTCAAAATTATAGGACTGGATGGCCAAGAATTAGACGATGTTTGGTCAAAAGGGGCCGAGGCATACAGGGGTGTAATGGTTCCAAATTTTCCTAATTTCTATATTTGTTATGGCCCAAATACTAATACCGGACATGTATCAATAATATATATGATTGAATCACAGATAATGTACATAATGAAATGTTTAGGGTTTATGAAAAGTAATAGGCTTAATTATTTAGACGTCAAGAATTCAGCAATGAAGTCATATAATGAAAAATTACAGAAAAAACTTAGTGAAACGGTTTGGGCATCTAATTGCGGTAGTTGGTATAAAACCAAAGAAGGAAAGATAATAAATAATTATCCTGGCTATGGAACAGAATATTATTTTATGATGTCACGTCCTGATTACAATGAGCTAAAAACTGAATAAATAATTATTTTTCGAATAAATCTGAAAACTCTCTAAATATATTCAATATTTCTGGGTTAATTAATGCCTCGGTATTTTTAATTTCCTTTCCATGAATTATATCTTTAACTGCAAGCTCAGAAATTTTACCTGATCTTGTTCTGGGAAAATCATTAACTTGAAAAATTTTTGATGGTACGTGCCTTGGACTAGCTTTCTGTCTTATAAGTAATTTAATTTCTAAAATTAAATTATCATTAAGAGTGACACCTTCTTTCATAATCAAATACAAAATTATTCTTTGGTCACCCTCCCAATCTTGTCCTACCGCAAGAGCTTCTTGTACCCTCTCATGATTTTCAACATGTCTATATATTTCAGCGGTACCAATCCTTATCCCGCCAGGATTTAAAGTTGCATCAGATCTACCTTCAACAATATAGGTTTTTCTGCTTGTCTTGATAATAAAGTCACCATGATGCCAAACATTTGGATATTTAGTAAAATATGCTTGTTCATATTTTTCATCATTTTTATCATTAAGAAATTTTATTGGCATTGAAGGAAAAGGGTTTACGCATACTAACTCTCCAGCTTCATTAATAATATCATTATTCAGGCTCTCCCATGATTGTGTATCCATGCCTAAAATTGCGCACTGAATCTCTCCCCTAAAAATAGGTAAACAAGGGTTACCTCCTACAAAGCATGCAACCAAGTCAGTACCTCCTGACATTGATGATAATTGAACATCTTCTTTTACATTTGAATAAACCCAATCATAACCAATCGGTCCAAGCGGCGAACCTGTTGAAGCAATTATTCGTAAATTTGATAAATTAAAATATTTTTTTGGATTTAGATCAGCTTTTGCAAGACTATCAATATATTTTGCCGATACACCTAAAAAGGTAAGCTTTTCTATATCTGCAATTTTAAATAGAATATTCATATCTGGTTCAACTGGTGAACCATCGTATATTACCAATGTAACCTCTTTGGCTAGAGCTGAGACCATCCAGTTCCACATCATCCATCCACAAGTGGTGAAATACATAATCCTATCATTTTTTCTAAAGTCACAATGGTATGTATGTTCTTTTATATGTTGAAGCAGTACTCCTCCAACGGAATGAACAATGCATTTTGGTTTTCCTGTTGTTCCACTTGAATACAAAATATATAGAGGAGAATTAAACGGGACTCGTTCGAAAATAATTTCTTCCGTTTTATTATTTT
>QCGZ01000002.1 GCA_003279705.1 OCS116 cluster bacterium AG-390-I16 | reverse complement strand
ATCTAAAACAATATTGGTTCCTATATGACCAGGGTAAACAGAGTGTATTTGAATTTTTTCATCTCTTAATTCCATAGCTAGACTCTCAGTAAAGCCTCTTACTGCAAATTTTGATGAATGATATACTGTATTATTTGGAGTTGTTATAATTCCAAAAATTGAAGAAGTATTTATTAAAGCAGCTTCTTCATTTTTCATTAGGTGAGGTAAAAAAATCCTTGTTAATTTGACAAGCGCATTAAAATTTATGTCGTTACACCAATCCCAATCTTTTTCTGATAAATTTAAAAAAGATGATGGAGCAACTACACCTGCATTATTAAATAACAAATCAACTTTACTAAAATTTTTAAGTGTTGTTTCTAAAAGAGTAGAAATATTTCTTTCTTCTCTTAAATCTAAATTTAATGCAGTACAGGACACATTATATTTTCTTATAATTTCTTCAGTTTCTTGAATTGTTTTCTTATTGATATCGCAAATAACAACATTACAATTTTCTTTAGCAAGATTAATTGCTAATTCACGACCCATACCGGATCCAGCACCTGTTATTACCGCAACTTTGTCTTTAAATGATTTCATATAATTATTTACCAATTTACCATATTTTAATTTTTAAGCTTATCAACTATAATTTTAATTGCTACTTTTAGATAATCTTTAGTAGTAAATCTTCCAAGTCCAATACGAAAAGAGATTCTAGCCTTTTCATCATCTAGACCAATAGCATTTAATACATGGGAAGTTTCAATTTCACCTGTTGAGCAAGCCGAGCTTGTTGAGAGGCTTATTTTAGGTTGAAGAGAGCTTATAAAATCATCCGCATCAATTCCATCTATAAGTATGTTAAGATTCATTGGATGTCTCTCATTTATATTTGGACCATTTAAAGTAATATTTGGAATTTCTTTTTTTAATTTTTCAAAAAGAAAATTTCGTAATTAAGAAAATTTAATGGTGCCGACGGAGGGACTTGAACCCCCAACCCCCTGATTACAAATCAGGTGCTCTACCAGTTGAGCTACGTCGGCAATTTCATTTGAGGTTTATACATTTATTTATCTTAATTTCAAAGGTTTTATCCATTGTTTTTATTATTTATTTTTATATTTCTCTATATTTATGAATGTTTATTATTACCTTTACTAATTATCATTAATTAAATATAGAAAAGCAATGTATTAACTTGTATGTTTGAATGGAATCATACATTAAGTTATGCTTTAAATGGGGAAAATAATATGCTTAAAAAAATAAATTTAATTAAAGGTATATCATTTCTTTTATTCGCATCTTTTATATCTTTTAATGTTGTTGCTGATGAAGCAATTGCTCAAGAGGCTGGAGTAAATACTCTTGCGATTGAAGAAATTATTGTTACCGCTAGAAAAAAGGAAGAGTCTATCCAAGATGTTCCAATGGCTGTTACGGCTATTACTGATCAGCTTCGTGAAAGTAGTGTTCGAAGAATAGAGGACATACAGGCTTTTGCTCCAAATTTATACATTAATAGAACTCCTGGTATTGCCAGTGGTGCAGCTATTACAATCAGAGGTGTTGCTTCACTTGAAAGTGATAAAAGTTATGAGCCTTCAATTGGCGTTGTTATGGATGGAATGTTCTTAGGTACATCGAGTGGTGTTCTTCTTGATAATTTTGATATCGAAAGAATAGAGGTTCTTCGTGGCCCTCAAGGCACTCTATTTGGTAAAAATACTACTGGTGGTATTTTGAATGTTATTCGTACACCTGTCTCTCTTGATGAATTTGGGGTAGATGTAAGCGTTACTCTCGGTGATTTTGGACGACAAGATCTTAAAACTGTTGTTCAAGTTCCAATTATTGAAGATCAGCTTGGTGTAAAAGTATTTGCAGCAAGTATAGAGCATGACGGTCATGTGTATAATTCATATTTAGACAAAATGGCTGGCGGTGATGATAAACTTAATTATGGTTTTACTGTTCTTTGGGAGCCAAATGATCAATTGAGTTTCAAACTTCATCATGAAATTATGCAAGATAAAAGTGAGCAAGGTGTCTATGTTAACAGAAACCCAGTTGGTATTTTAGCTTGTACAGTTCACCAAATTGGCTTTGACCCTAATGAAGGGTGTGAAAAAGATGCCAATGATGGCCCTGATTTAGTTGAGTCCGATGGATCTAATTTCAGTGATAATGAATATGAGTCAACTATATTTACTGTAAATTATGATACTGAAAATTTCCTTTATACATATATTTACGGTTTAAGAGATATGGACGAACAAAATATGCAGGACTTTGACGGAGCTGCAGTTCGTATGTTGAGAATGAATTACTTTAATGACTGGGAACAAACGAGTCATGAGTTTAGAGTAACTTCACAGTTTTCAGAGAAAGTTCAATTTATTGCTGGTATTTATGACTGGGAAGTAGACTATGTTCAGAATTGGGATGTTTATGACTTATTTTACCAATTATCACGCCTTGGTGTTGGTGAATGGGGTCTTGGAGATACACTAACTGGATATGGGCGTGATAACTATGTTACAGGTCTTCCTTGGGGACCTGGTCTTGCTAGTCAAAATGGACAAACACAATCAACAGAATCTATAGCTGTATTCTTTTCAGCTGACTGGTATATAACTGATCAGTGGACAATAACTGCAGGTTTTCGTTGGACTGAAGAGGAAAAAGACTTCCTTGGTGGTAATAAAGGTGTTGGTTACTATCCCGCAGATGAACCAAGACCTCCGCTATATGCACCTGTTCCATATTCAGGAAAATGGGATGAAACTACTCCAAAGATTGGAGTTAGATATCAACCAAATGATGACTTGATGGTATACGCAAATTACAGTGAAGGCTTTAAAAGTGGTGGTTTCTTTGGTCGTCAAGCAAACTTTAACATCTATGCTGGTTATGAACCAGAATATGTTAAAAATTATGAGCTTGGTTGGAAATCAACATTACAGGATGGAAGAATGATCCTAAATGGTGCTATTTTTAAATCTGAATATGATGATAAACAAGAATCTATCTTAATTCCTGTGGATCTAACCAATGTTGCAACTGTTGTTCGTAATGCTGCATCAATGGAAATGACAGGTTTAGAGTTAGAATTAATGTATCAAGTTACTGAAGCTTGGGACCTTATGGTTACTTACGGTTATCTTGAGGCAGAATATAAAGATTATCTTGCTGACCTTAATGGTGACAATGTAATAACAGATAATTCTGGCTTAATTCCTCGTAATACTCCAGAAAATACTTTTGGTATTACTACATCATATACTGCTCAAATTGGTCAAGGTGAGTTGAAAGGAAGAATTTCTTATCGCTTCAGAGATGAGATGAATAGTGATTCTTCAAATAAACCAGAAGGTGAACTAGATAGTATTGAGAACGTAAATGCTACTATTAGTTATTCCTTCAGTAATTATAGCATTACTGCTTGGGGAAGAAACCTAACTGATGAAAGAGAACAAAGATGGTCAACTATTGGCGGTATCACTGATCGTGGCTGGTGGAATGAGCCACAAACACTTGGTGTCACTCTTGCTGCTTCTTTTTAAGATTAGTCGGTAAATAAAATAACTAAGGGCGCTTTAAGCGCCCTTTTTTTATGAATTTTTCTTTATTGATTATATTAATATAATATTTCTCTATATTAATTATATCAATGAAGGTTATTGTTAGTTTCAATAGTTTGACTTTATACTTTTTTTCAATATTTTATCTGTATTAATTTTAAAGTTTTTTATTTACTTTATGGGGAGAAAAAAATGAATTCATTTCATAAACTTCTTGTTCTTACTATTTCTTTAGTAATTGCTATACCGTTAAGTTTTTCAGTTTCGGCTCAGGATAATACTCCTACCTTGGGAATTGAAGAAATTATTGTTACTGCTAGAAAAAAGGATGAGTCAATTCAAGATGTTCCTATGGCGGTTACCGCTATTACCGAGCAACTTCGTGAAAGCAGTGTTCGTCGAATTGAAGATATACAGGCTTTTGCACCAAATCTATTTATTAATAGAACACCTGGTATTGCTAGTGGCGCTGCAATTACAATTAGAGGCGTTGCTTCACTTGAAAGTGATAAAAGTTACGAACCATCAATTGGTGTTGTTATGGACGGTATGTTCTTAGGTACATCAAGTGGTGTACTTCTTGATAATTTTGATATTGAGAGAATAGAGGTTCTTCGTGGCCCTCAAGGCACTCTTTTCGGTAAGAATACAACAGGTGGTATCTTAAATGTTATTCGTACACCTGTTTCATTAAACGAGTTTGGAGTAGATGCAAGTCTTACACTTGGTGATTTTGGTAGGCAAGATTTGAAGACAGTCGTTCAGGTTCCAATTATTGAAGATCAACTTGGTGTTAAAATATTTGCAGCAAGCATAGAGCATGATGGACATGTTTATAACTCAACACTTGAAACAGATGTTGGTGGTGATGATAAATTGAATTATGGTTTTACTCTCCTTTGGGAGCCAAACGATCAATTAAGCTTTAAACTTCATCATGAAATCATGGAAGATAAGAGTGAACAAGGTGTTTACGTTAATAGAAACAGGGTAGGTGAGCTAGCTTGTACTATTACTCAAATTGGCTTCACTCCTTACAATGGTTGTGAAAAAGATGCTAATGATGGACCTGATTTAACTGAATCTGATGGTACAAACTTCAGTGATAATGAATATGAATCAACTATTGTTACTGTAAATTATGATACTGAAAATTTCTTATATACTTATATTTATTCTCTTAGGGATATGGATGAGCAAAATATGCAAGACTTTGATGGATCAAGAGCTAATCTTTTAAGAATGAATTTCTTTAACGATTGGGAACAAACAAGTCATGAGTTCAGGGTAACTTCTCAATTTTCTGATAAATTCCAATTCATTGCAGGTATTTATGACTGGGAAGCAGACTTTGCGCAAAGATGGAATGTATATGATTTATTTTATCAATTATCGCGTTTAGGCGTTCCACCATGGCCATCAGGTCGTATTGGTGTTGAAGGTTATGATGATGTAGTTACATGGGAAGAGGATGTTGCAGGTAACAATGGACAAACACAAGTTACAGAATCCATTGCTGTGTTTGCATCAGTTGACTGGTTTGTTTCAGATCAATGGACAATAACCGCTGGCTTCCGCTGGACTGAGGAAGAAAAAGACTTTGTGGGCGGTGCTTCAGCACCTGGTTATTATCCTTTAAGGGGAGAGCCATGGCCAGGAATATATAATCCCACACCTTACAAAGCCAAATGGGATGAAACTACTCCAAAAATTGGTGTTAGATATCAACCAAGTGATAATTTAATGTACTACGCTAATTATAGTGAAGGCTTTAAAAGTGGTGGTTTCTTTGCCCGTCAAGCTAATTACGATATCTATCCAGGTTATGAACCAGAATATGTTAAAAATTATGAATTTGGTTGGAAATCAACATTACAGGATGGAAGAATGGTCTTTAACGGCGCTATCTTTAAATCCGAATATGACGATAAACAGGAGTCCATTCTTATACCTGTTAACTTAGCAAATGTTGCTACTGTTATTCGTAATGCTGCGTCAATGGAAATGACTGGTTTAGAGCTAGAATTAATGTACCAAGTTACTGAAGCTTGGGACCTTATGGTTACTTACGGTTATCTCGAAGCAGAATATAAAGATTATCTTGCTGATCTGACAGGTGATGGTGTTATTACTGATAATTCAGGTTTAATTCCTCGTAATACTCCAGAAAATACTTTTGGTATTACTACATCATATACTACCCAAATTGGTAATGGTGAATTGAAAGGAAGAATTTCTTATCGATTCAGAGATGAGATGAACTCTGACTCTTCAAATAATCCTCTTGGTGATTTAGATAGTATTGAAAATGTTAATGCTACAATTAATTATTCTTTCAGTGATTATAGTGTTACCCTATGGGGAAGAAACCTTACTGATGAGAGAGAGCAAAGATGGGCAACTATCGGCGGCTTAACTTCTAGAGGTTGGTGGAATGAACCACAAACACTTGGAATTACTTTTGCAGCGTCATTTTAATCTAAAAGAGTAAACTAATTAAACGGCTCGAATATTAATTTATTCGGGCCGTTTTTATTTCTTGAAGTTTTGATATTTGAAAATATACTATTTTTAGTTATTTTATAAACTATTAAGAGGATTTTATGAGCTCAGAAATTACAAATAATGATGATAATCAAGCTAAATGCCCAATGTCATTAGATGAGGTTGATCTTTTCGCTCCAGGAGCACAAAAACATTGGTACGAGTCATATAAAATTCTCCATAATGAAGCTCCAGTTCATAGAATACCTGGAGAGGGGACCTCATCAGATACAGATGGTTTTATTTTGTCTAAGTACGAAGATATTGCCTTTGTAGTTAAGGATATTCTTAGATTTCCTCCTCCGGTAATGAAAAGTTCTGATCTTGAAAAAGCAGGTGTAAGTGGATTTAACTCTGATGATGAGGAAGAAGAAACTGATAAAAAACTTCCTGCTAGCACTGTTGTAAGTAGACACGATCCAAATTTAATGAATGCTCTTCAAGTCTCTATAATGAGTCTTAGACCAAACGAGGAGTTATGGAAGGCTCATAAACGACAGTTAACTGATCCTTGGGTCGGAACAGGTGCAGAAAGAAATGAAAAAATGATTACAGATTCTGCAAACGGACTAATTGATGACTGGATTAATAAAAGTGAGGTTGAGTTTGTTTCTGAGTTTGCTAGACCTTTACCACAAATTGTCATGGCAAATGTAATAGGGTTTCCAATTTCAGACATTCCTTCATTAAAGAAATGGGGCGATGCAATGGTAATGCCATTTGTATATGGAAAAGGGCATAGAAATTTACTTACTAAGGATCAGTCTGACCAACAACAAATTCTTTTAAAAGAGTTTGGTGAGTATGTTGTTGATCAATTAGAGGATAAAAAGAAAAATCCGAAAGATGATATGCTATCATTTTTAATAGATGTTAATTACGAGCCTTATGATAGAAAACTTACAGATACTGAAATTATAGGTGTGGCTTATGCAATGATAATTGGAGGTCTTGAAACAACTCAATATGCTATTTCAGAACAGGCTCAAATTTTATGTAAAAATCCTGCTCTTTTTAATGAATTAAAATGTGATAGAAAAAAAATTAGAGCTTTTGTTGAAGAGTCTTTAAGGGTAAGAGCTCCAACTCAAGGTTTATCAACTAGAATGACTACTCAAGAAGAGGAGTTTCAAGGAGTAAAAGTTCCACCTGGTTCAATTTTGCATTTAAGGTATGGCGCTGCAAATGTTGATGAGGAAGTTTTTGAATGCCCTCATCAAATTGATCTTAAGAGAAAGGCCCTTACAAGGCACTTAACATTTTCACAGGGTCATAGAACTTGTCCTGGTAATGGTATTTCTAGATTAGAGCAAATTATAAGTTGGAACTTAATTTTTGACAGAGTAAAGGAAATAAACTTTTCACCAGAAACAAAATTTGAACACCAACCTGGTATTATGCTTGGAGCACTAGAATTAAAACTGAATTTTTCAAAAGAAGATTAATTTATTTTTAATGAGCTTTAGATCCATAAAGATCATCTAAATTTTCACCATAAATTTCTAAAACTTTATGTCGCCTAACTTTCATTGTAGGGGTTAAAAGACCATTTTCAGTTGAGAAAGGTTCTTTTGCGATAACAAATTTCCTTATTTTTTCAATTGAAGATAAACCTTCGTTTGCATTTTTTACTTCAGATGAAATAATTTCATTAATTTCTTTATCGGTTAGGTTTTCTATTTTTTCAACTTCAGGAACGATGACAGCAACTAAATATGGACGCCTATCACCAATAACCATAGATTGAAAAATTGTTTCTTGAAACGTTAGTGATGCTTCAGGTCTAGATGGTGCAATATTATCTCCTCCGGAATTAACAATTAATTCTTTTTTTCTTCCAGTAATTGTTATGAAACCATCTTTAGCGATTGTTGCTATATCTCCTGTATGTAGCCAACCATCAACAATAGTTTCATTAGTAGCTTTTTCATCTTTCCAGTAGCCCTTCATAACACAGTCGCCTTTTACAATTAACTCACCTTCTTCATTAAGTTTTGCTTCTACTCCTTTTACAGCAGGCCCTACTGTTTCAATTTTTATATTCTCAGGCCTATTAGCGCTTATTAATGGACTTGCCTCTGTTTGACCATAACCTTGAAGAATTTTAACTCCCAAGCCAATAAAGAAATTACCAATTTCAGGGTTTAAAGCTGCTCCCCCCGATACAAAGGCTCTTAAACTTCCACCTAATTGTTTATTAATCTTTTTTCTTATCAAATTTGTGTATGATCTGTATTCAATATTTTCTAATAAATTTAGACCATAATGATGCCTTTTTATTCCAACTTTTACTGATCTATCAAAAATAAACTTAATAATAGGATTCTGGTTCTTCATTTGAATTTTTATTCGATCATGTATAACTTCAAAAATTCTAGGTACTGCAGTTGTTAGTGTAGGTGAAACCTCTAGCAAGTTTTGTGAAAACTTTTCAGGACCTTCGCAAAAATAAATTTCAGAACCCAGATCAATTTGCAAATATAAACCAGCTGTGTGTTCGTATGAGTGAGATAAAGGTATCAATGATAGATATTTGTTATCCTTTTTACCAATAATTTCTAGTAAATCCTCCGCCCCATGTAAATTTGAGTAAATATTCCTATGGGTCAACATAACACCTTTTGGTCTTCCGCCAGTGCCTGAAGTATATATAATACATGAAACATCATCAGGTTGAATTTGATCAAGATAATCTAATGATGTCTCAATATTATTTTTTCCAAAATCACTTACTTCATTGAAATTAATAATTTTAAGATTATCTGGTTCAAAACCACTATAATTATCTAATGTTATCAATAGTTTACAAAGTTTTGTTCTAGTAGTTGCTAAGGCAACCCTATTTGCTAAAATATTATTAGAAGCAATAACAGCTTTAGCATCAGAATGCTCTAATATATAATGATGGTCATCTTCGGTGTTAGTGGTATAAGCTGGAACAGTTATTGCACCAATTAGAGTTATAGCTAAGTCAGCAATAATCCATTCTGGTCTATTTTCAGAAACAATAACAACCTTATCGCCAGGTTTTATTCCAAAAGACCTTAGACCTCCTGAAAATTCTCTTACTTTTAATGACGTCTGATTCCACGATAAAGGTGTCCAGTTTTTATTTTTTTTAGCCCACAAAAAGGGTTTTTTATCGTATTGTTCTGCTCTATCAAAGAAAAGTTTATTTAAAGATTCAAAAGCCATAAAATTAAGTATTGGATGAAAGTTGATATAATGAAATTGCTGTACTTACACTAACATTAAGAGTTGAGAAATTATCTTCGGCTTTATTTTCAATGAAAGCCATGATATCACACTTTGTTTTTGTTAATCTTCTCAAACCCTTTCCCTCCGAACCCATAACTAAGACTTTTGGCTGATTAATGTCAATTTTAACTTCATTTATATTAGACTCACCCAATTCATCCAATCCTATGACCAAAAAACCTTCTTTTGATAAAGTTGTCAATGTCGATGATAGATTTGTTACCTCAATAAAGTCAACAAACTCAAGTGCTCCAGAAGCAGCTTTTGCAAGTGACCCAGTTTCACCAGGACTATGTTTTTTTGTTGTTATAATCGATTTAGCTCCAAAAACTTTTGCAGATCTCATTATAGCTCCAATATTTTGAGGATCAGTCACTTGGTCTAAGGCAACTATTAAATTATTATTAAAACAATCTTCAATAGGTTTTTTTTCAAGCTTTAGTGTTTCCAAGACAAATCCTTGATGCGTTATTGAATTACTTGAAAGTAATCTATCAATCTCATTTAATGTTAGGACTGTAAAAGAATGTTCGTTTTTTATGTTAATATTCTCAATAATTGGTATATTTTTTTCAGTAATGTATAATTTTTTAATTTTTCTATCATTATTTTTTAAAGCTGAAATAACCGCATGGTGACCCCAAATATAATGAGGTTTGGAATTTCCTTTTTTATGCTTTTTTACTTGGTTTTTTCTCATTTTTACTACTTTTTTTTTCACTAATTGTTATAAAATTAATATCAAAAAATAACAAGTAATTGATATTTTATGGATTTTTTTTTAATTTAATATATTGTTTTTTTTTAATAAATGAATTCTAGGTATTGACTTTCATTGCAGAAGGCACAATAAACCAATTCTGCTTTGGATTAAAGCGCTGGTAAGCTCTCTAAACTTTGGAGGGATGCCCGAGTGGTTAAAGGGGACGGGCTGTAAACCCGTTGGCTATGCCTACGTTGGTTCAAATCCAACTCCCTCCACCAGTTGAAGAGCTAGCAGGTGGTGTGATAGGCGGGTGTAGCTCAATGGTAGAGTAACAGCCTTCCAAGCTGATGATGAGGGTTCGATTCCCTTCACCCGCTCCATTTAATCTAAAGCTTTTAATCGGTTTTGCCGATTTTAGTTAATTTTGTGGAGTATAAATATGTCTAAAGAAAAATTTGAACGTAACAAGCCTCATTGTAATATTGGAACCATTGGTCACGTTGATCACGGAAAAACTACTTTAACCGCTGCTATTACTAAAGTATTAGCGGACGCAGGTAGCGCAGAATTTTCTGCCTTTGATCAAATTGATAATGCTCCAGAAGAACGTGAAAGAGGTATTACAATAGCAACCTCTCACGTTGAGTATGAGACCGAAGGTCGTCACTATGCTCACGTTGATTGCCCGGGTCACGCTGACTATGTAAAAAACATGATAACTGGTGCCGCTCAAATGGATGGTGGAATTCTAGTTGTGTCTGCAGCTGATGGTCCTATGCCTCAAACAAGAGAACATATTTTGCTTGCTCGTCAGGTTGGTGTTCCTGCGCTTGCAGTTTTTATGAATAAAGTTGATCAGGTTGATGATGAAGAGCTTCTTGAGCTAGTTGAAATGGAAATTAGAGAATTATTAAATGAATATGAATTCCCTGGTGATGATATTCCAATTGTAAAAGGATCTGCCCTAGCTGCATTAGAAGGAAAAGATGATGCAATTGGCAAGGAAGCAATCCTAGAACTAATGAAACAAATTGATGAATATATCCCTCAACCTGAAAGACCAGTTGACCAACCTTTCCTAATGCCTATTGAGGATGTTTTCTCAATTTCTGGACGTGGAACAGTTGTTACTGGGCGTGTTGAAAGAGGTGTAATTAATGTTAATGAAGAAATAGAAATTGTTGGCGTTAAGGAAACTCAAACAACAACATGTACTGGTGTTGAAATGTTCCGTAAACTTCTTGATCAAGGTGAAGCTGGTGATAATGTCGGTATTCTTCTTAGAGGTATTGACAGAGAGCAGGTTGAAAGAGGTCAGGTTCTATGTAAGCCAAAATCAATTACACCGCATACAAAGTTTAAAGCTAGTGCATATATTTTGACAAAAGAAGAAGGCGGAAGACATACTCCATTCTTTACAAATTATAGACCTCAGTTTTATTTCAGAACAACAGATGTTACAGGAGTTGTAACTCTTCCTTCAGGAACTGAGATGGTTATGCCTGGTGACAATATCGAGGTTGATGTAGAATTAATTGTTCCAATTGCTATGGAAGATAACCTTCGTTTTGCTATCCGTGAGGGCGGTAGAACAGTTGGTGCTGGTGTTGTTTCGGCAATAATCGAATAATTTGCTTTTGGAGGAGTGTAGCTCAATTGGCTAGAGCACCGGTCTCCAAAACCGGGGGTTGGGGGTTCGACTCCCTCCACTCCTGCCAAAAATAGGTACAATTCGAAAAATTTGGAGAAATAGTATGTCAAAGGTAAACCCTTTATTATTTATTCAACAGGTGAGAAATGAAGTTTCCAAGGTCACTTGGCCTTCAAGAAGTGAAACTACTATAACCTCAGTTATTGTGATTTTTTTCGCAATAATTGCATCTATTTTTTTCTTTTTGAGCGATCAAGTAATGAGTTTCTTTATTAAATTAATTTTAGGATTAGGTAATTAGTTAATGTCTAAACGTTGGTACATAATTCATGCATACTCTAATTTCGAAAAGAAAGTTGCTGAGTCTATTCAGGAAAGAGCATCTCTTGCGGGAATAGAGGATCTGATAGAAGAGATTATTGTTCCTACTGAGGATGTAGTAGAAATTAGAAGAGGGAGAAAAGTTAATACAGAAAAAAGATTTTTCCCCGGATATGTTTTAATTAAAATGGAATTAACTGATGAAGCATTTCATTTAGTAAAAAGTACTCCAAAAGTAAGTGGTTTCTTAGGCTCAGATCATGGAACCAAGCCACATCCAGTTTCACAGTCTGAAATTGATAGAATTACTAATAGAGTGCAGGAAGGAATTGATAATCCAAAACCTTCAATTGTTTTTGAAATTGGTGAGCAAGTTAGAGTATCTGAGGGACCTTTTGCATCTTTCAGTGGTTTTGTAGAAGAGGTCGATGAAGAAAAAACTAGACTAAAGGTTGCAGTTTCTATATTTGGTCGTCCTACACCTGTTGAACTTCAATATGGTCAAGTTGAGAAATTATAAGGTAGATAGTTATGGCAAAAGAAATTGAAGGTTATTTAAAATTACAAGTTCCCGCTGGCCAAGCAAATCCATCGCCTCCAATAGGGCCTGCTTTAGGTCAAAGAGGTTTGAATATTATGGAATTTTCAAAAGCCTTTAATGATGCAACTAAAGATGAAGTTCCTGGAACCCCTTTACCAACGACTATTACAATTTATGTAGATAAATCATTTACTTTTAAAGTTAAAACTGCGCCTACAAGTTACTTATTAAAAAAGGCAGCTAAAATTGATAAAGGATCACAAACACCCGGAAGAGAATCTCAAGGTTCTGTATCCGTTGCACAATGTAAAGAAATTGCAGAAATAAAAATGAAAGATTTAAATGCTAACGATCTTGAGGCTGCTGTAAATATTGTTAAAGGCTCGGCAAGATCTATGGGTATGGAAGTTAGGGATTAAAATGTCAAAAAAAGGTAAAAGATATACTTCGAACGAAGATGGTGTTGATTTTGAAAAAAATCATGAACTAAAAGAAGCAGTTGCTATAATTAAATCTAAAGCAAATGCAAAATTTGACGAAACTATTGAGGTTTCCTTGAATCTTGGGCTTGATCCTTCTCAGTCGGATCAAACTGTTAGGGGAGTTGTTAGTTTACCTCATGGTATTGGTAAAGATATCAAAGTTGCTGTATTTGCTAGAGGTGATATTGCAAAACAGGCCGAGGACGCTGGTGCTGATCTAGTTGGTGCTGAAGAATTAGTTGATGAAGTTGCTTCGGGTAAAATCGATTTTGATCGTTGTATATCAACTCCAGATATGATGCCTCTAGTAGGAAAGTTAGGGAAAGTCCTCGGGCCGAGAGGAATGATGCCAAATCCTAGAACAGGAACGGTTACTAATGATGTTTCAGAGGCAGTAAAATCTTCAAAATCAGGTGCAGTAGAATTTAGAGCTGAAAAAGGTGGTGTGGTGCATGCTGGAATTGGTAAGGCTAGTTTTTCAGAAGATTCCATATCAGAAAATATTAAAGAATTTATTAATGCCGTTCGAAAGGAAAAACCAAGCGGCGCTAAAGGGACTTATATAAAAAAGATTTCTCTGAGTTCTACAATGGGACCTGGAGTAAGAATTGATACTGGAGGCATTTAGAGTATTTGGTATCAAATGCATACTTTAAGTATGCAAACTGTCCTAGATTATGGGTGTTTTTAACTTAATGTGTTTATCACTCCTATATGAGACAGGTAGAGAGACGACTAAGAATTTTTTTCTTAATCGGTTCAATATCAGGACAGCCGGTTATTCTACATAATTGTTTGTAGAATTTTTGTTGTTAGACCCTATGTGGGTTTGTATTGGAGAAAGTTTGTGGATAGAGCTAGTAAAGAAAAAATTGTTTCATCATTAAATAAAGCATTTGATGAGTCTAATTTTTTAATTGTAACTCAAAATGAGGGCTTAACAGTTGAAGAAATGTCTTCTTTAAGAAACTCTCTTAGAGAAGAAGCTGATACATCTTTTAGAGTTGCCAAAAATAGTTTAGCAAAGATAGCTGTTGATAATACATCAGCTAAATCTCTTGAGACTATGTTTAATGGTCCTACCGCTATTGCATTTTCTAATGAATTAACTTCATCACCAAAAATTATTGTCGATTTTGCAAAAGATAATGAAAAATTATCAATTGTAGGCGGCATGATGGATGGCGAATTAATAGATAGTGAAGTTATCAAAAAACTTGCAAATCTTCCTACAATGGACGAGTTAAGAGCAAAAATTATTGGTGTATTAAGTGCCCCTGCAACTAAAATTGCTGGAATTTTAACTCGACCAGGTGGTCAATTAGCTCAGGTAATTCAAGCAAAGTCTCAATTACCAGAATCTGAAGATACAACAAATGAAACCACTGCAGAAGAAACTGCATCAGAAGAAACTGCATCAGAAGAAACTGCTCCGGCAGAAGAAACTGCATCAGAAGAAACTACTGCAGAAGAAACTGCTCCAGAAAAAGAAACTGATTAAATATTATAAATACTATTATTAGGAGAATATTATGGCTGATTTAGAAAAAATTGTTGAAGAACTATCAAGTTTATCTGTTTTGGAGGCTTCTGAGCTTTCAAAATTACTTGAGGATAAATGGGGTGTTACTGCTGCAGCACCTGTTGCTGCTGCTGCTGCGCCTGCTGCAGGTGGTGGTGAAGCTGCTGCTGAAGAAAAAGATTCCTTTACTGTTGTGCTAGCTGCTGCTGGGGACAAGAAAATTAATGTTATCAAAGAGGTTAGAACTATAACTGGTCTTGGATTAAAAGAAGCTAAAGATCTAGTTGAAGGCGCTCCAAAAGACGTGAAAGAAGGTGCATCAAAGGATGAGGCTGCTGAGATTAAAGAGAAACTTGAAGCTGCTGGCGCAACAGTAGAACTTAAGTAATCAATTTAATTTTATTTATTTTACAACATAACTTTAGGGTTTAATTAATATGTCGCAAACATTGCAAAATCGTAAAAGACTAAGAAAGACTTTTCAAAGAAATGACCAAATTGCTGAGATGCCAAATCTCATAGAGGTTCAGAAATTTTCGTATGAACTTTTTTTGCAAAGGTTTATTTCTAGTGAAGATAGGCTTGATAAAGGCCTAGAAAATGTTTTTCGCTCAGTTTTTCCGATTAGTGATTTTAGCGAAACCTCGACTATTGAATACATCTCTTATTCTTTTGACGAACCTAAATTCGACACTGATGAATGTATTCAAAGAGGTTTAACTTATGCCGCTCCGTTAAAAGTAACTCTTAGGCTTATTGTCTTCGATGTAGATGAGGAAACTCAAGCTAAGTCAGTCAAGGATGTCAAAGAACAAGATGTTTATATGAGTGATTTACCTTTAATGACAGAAAACGGTACATTTATAATAAACGGAACCGAAAGAGTTGTTGTGTCTCAGATGCATAGAAGTCCTGGAGTTTTCTTTGATCATGATAGAGGAAAAACCCACTCCTCTGGAAAAATACTTTTTGCCGCAAGAATTATTCCTTATAGAGGCTCTTGGATGGACTTTGAGTTTGATCCAAAAGATATTGTTAATGCAAGAATCGATAGAAAGAAAAAAATTCCTGCAACAACAATTTTATATAGCCTAGGTTATGATGCTGAAGAAATTCTTTCAATGTTTTATAAGAGTGAAGACTATACAAAATATAAAGATGGTTGGAAAAAAGATTTTAAAGCAGAAAATATTGTTGGTGGTAAATCTCTTTTTCCACTTGTGTCAAAGGGAAAAGTTTTAGTTGAGCAAGGTAAAAAGTTCACACCAAGACTATTAAAACAGCTTGAAGAAAAAAATATTAAAGAATTAGAAATATCTAATGAAGAGTTAATTGGAAAATTTATTTCAGAAGATATTGTTAATACCGAGACAGGCGAAATATTTGCTGAAGCTGGTGAGGAAATAACTGAAGAATTAATTGCTTTATTTGAATTAGAAAAAATTAAGTCAATACCTGTTTTAGTTATTGATAATATAAATTCCAGTCCTTTTTTACGTAATACTCTTGCTCTTGATAAATCTATAGACAAAGAAACAGCACTATTTGAAATTTATAAAATTCTTAGGCCAGGCGAACCACCTACAGTTGAAAGTGCTACCGCTCTATTTGAAAGTTTATTTTTTGACTCTGATCGCTATGATTTATCTGATGTAGGAAGGGTTAAATTAAATATGAGACTTAATCTTGATACACCGGATACAGTAAGAGTTTTAACTAAAGAAGATATCGCTTCTGTCTTAAAAACTTTGGTAGATCTTAGAGATGGAAAGGGCGATATTGATGATATTGATAATCTTGGAAATAGAAGGGTAAGATCAGTTGGTGAATTACTTGAAAATCAGTTCAGAATTGGTCTTCTTAGAATGGAGAGAGCTATAAGAGAAAGAATGAGCTCTGTAGATATTGACGCTGTAATGCCTCAGGATATTATCAATGCAAAACCAATAGCTGCGACTATTAGAGAGTTTTTTGGTTCTTCGCAATTATCACAATTTATGGATCAAACAAATCCTTTATCTGAAATTACTCATAAAAGAAGAGTTTCAGCTTTAGGCCCAGGTGGACTGACAAGGGAAAGAGCTGGTTTTGAGGTAAGAGACGTTCATCCAACTCATTATGGAAGAATATGTCCAATTGAAACCCCTGAGGGTCCGAATATCGGTCTTATAAATTCATTGGCAACTTATTCTAGAATCAACAAATATGGCTTTATTGAAAGTCCTTATTTAAAGGTTGTAGATGGAAAGAAAACAAATGAAATTGTTTACTTGTCAGCAGTTGAGGAAAGTAGATACAGGATTGCTCAAGCTGATGAACCTGCTGATGAAAAAGGTAATTTACTCTCAGAACTTCTTAATTGTAGACATGATGGTGATTTTGATCTTGTTCCTCCAGCTTCAGTTGATTTTGTTGATGTTAGTCCTCAGCAAACTGTATCAGTTGCAGCTGCATTAATTCCTTTTCTTGAAAATGATGATGCAAATAGAGCTCTTATGGGATCAAATATGATGAGACAAGCCGTTCCATTGGTAACAAATGAAGCTCCTTTTGTTGGAACTGGTATGGAAGAAACTGTTGCAAGAGACTCAGGTTCATCTGTGGTTGCAACTAGAGATGGTATTGTTGACCAAGTTGACTCTCAAAGAATTGTTGTTACTTCTAAAGGAGATCTTGAGGCTGGTGATTTAGGTGTTGATATATATAATCTAAAAAAATTCCAAAGATCAAACCAATCTACCTGTATGAATCAAAGACCATTAGTAAGAGTAGGTGATCAAATATTTAAAGGCGATATTATTGCTGATGGTCCATCTACTGACTCTGGAGAGCTTGCTCTTGGCAAGAATGTTCTTGTAGCTTTCATGCCATGGAATGGTTATAATTTTGAAGATTCTATTTTGATATCAGAAAAAATTGTAAAAGATGATGTCTTTACATCAATTCACATTGAAGAATTTGAAGTTATGGCCAGAGATACCAAACTTGGTTCTGAGGAAATAACTAGAGATATTCCAAATGTAGGTGAAGAGGCGCTTAGAAATTTAGATGAATCAGGTATCGTATATATTGGAGCTGAAGTAAAACCAGGTGATATTTTAGTCGGAAAAGTCACCCCAAAAGGAGAAAGCCCAATCACACCTGAGGAAAAACTTCTTAGAGCTATTTTTGGTGAAAAAGCATCTGATGTCAGAGACTCTTCTCTCAAACTTCCTCCAGGAACAAATGGTTCTGTTGTTGATGTTAGAGTTTTTAATAGACATGGTATCGAAAAAGATGAGAGAGCTCTAGCTGTTGAAAGAGAAGAGGTGGAGAGATTATCTATTGATAGAGACGATGAATTATCAATTTTGGATAGAAATATCTTTTCGAGACTTAAAGAATCTTTAGTTGGTAAGATGGCAGCATCTGGTCCAAAAATTTCAAGCGAAAAAACAAAAATTGACGAAGAATTGCTTAACGATATTCCTAAAAATTCCTGGTGGGATTTTGTAATGCAAAATAATAGTGTTCAAAAGGAAATTGAAAGCCTTCGTGACCAATACAATGAGAATAAAAATCAGATTGAAAAAAGGTTTGAGGATAAGGTTGAAAAAGTTAGCAGAGGTGATGAATTATTACCTGGTGTAATGAAGAGCATTAAAGTTTATGTTGCTATAAAAAGAAAATTACAGCCTGGTGATAAAATGGCAGGGCGTCATGGTAATAAAGGAGTTATTTCTAGAATTGTTCCTGCTGAAGATATGCCTTACTCAGCTGATGGAAGACACGTTGATGTCGTTTTAAACCCATTGGGCGTTCCAAGTAGAATGAATGTTGGTCAAATTCTTGAAACACACCTCGGTGCAGCATGTGCGGGTTTAGGTCAACAAATTAATAATGCCTTAAAATCTTATGAAGCTGGTGGAGATATTTCGAATGTAAGGTCAACTTTGGAAGGTATATATAAACCCTCAGAAATTAAAAAATATGAAGATGGTGATTTAATTGAAATGAGTCATTCTTTGAAAAAAGGTGTTCCTATTGCAACTCCGGTTTTTGATGGTGCAAGAGAAAATGATATAAATGACCTTTTGGGAAAAGCTGATTTAAATACTAGTGGTCAAATTACTTTATATGACGGTAGAACTGGTGAAAAATTTGATAGACCGGTGACAGTTGGTTATATTTATATTTTGAAACTACACCATCTGGTTGATGATAAAATTCACGGTCGTTCAGTTGGCCCGTATAGTTTAGTTACGCAGCAGCCACTAGGGGGTAAAGCCCAATTTGGTGGTCAAAGATTTGGAGAAATGGAAGTGTGGGCTCTTGAAGCTTATGGAGCAGCTTACACTCTTCAAGAAATGCTGACGGTAAAATCTGATGATGTAGCTGGTAGAACAAAAGTTTATGAGTCAATCGTTAGAGGCGAAGAAAATTTCGAGTCTGGTGTACCAGAAAGTTTTAATGTGTTGGTCAAAGAAATGAGATCGTTAGGATTAAATGTAGAATTGCAAGATTCTTCAGATTAATAAGTTAACCTTTTTTAAGGGTTAGTTATTAATAATTTATAAGAGGATATAATGAATAAAGAAGTTTTAAATCTATTTAACCAACCAAAATCTGGTCAAACTTTTGATCACATTCGTATTGGTATTGCTAGTCCTGAAAAAATTCTTTCATGGTCTTTTGGCGAAATAAAAAAACCAGAAACAATCAATTATCGTACATTTAAACCAGAAAGAGATGGTCTTTTTTGCGCAAGAATTTTTGGCCCAGTAAAGGATTACGAATGTCTATGCGGAAAATATAAAAGAATGAAGTTTAAAGGTATCGTATGCGAGAAATGTGGTGTTGAGGTTACTCTTTCGAAAGTTAGAAGAGAAAGAATGGGGCATATTGAATTAGCCTCACCAGTTGCTCATATTTGGTTTTTAAAATCCTTGCCTAGTAGAATTGGATTAATGCTTGATATGATGCTTAAAGATCTTGAGAAAGTTTTATACTTTGAAAGTTATCTAGTTTTAGACCCTGGTTTAACTCCATTAGATAATCTTCAATTGTTAACTGAAGAAGAATATTTAGATGCTCAAGATGAGTATGGGGTTGATAATTTCCGAGCTGAAATTGGTGCTGAGGCTATAAGGTACTTATTAGAAAATATTGATCTAGATCAGGTAAGTGAAGACATAAGAAAAGAAATAAAAGAAACTAAAAGTGAACTAAAACCAATAAAATTAGCTAAAAGGTTAAAGCTTATTGAGGCCTTCAGAGAGTCAGGAAATAAACCCGAATGGATGATTATGAAGGTGATACCTGTAATTCCTCCAGAATTAAGACCCTTAGTACCTCTTGATGGTGGAAGATTTGCAACATCTGATCTTAATGATCTCTACAGAAGAGTTATAAATAGAAATAATAGATTAAGACGTCTTATGGATTTAAGGGCGCCTGATATTATTATTAGAAATGAAAAAAGAATGTTGCAAGAGTCAGTTGACGCTCTCTTTGACAATGGCAGAAGAGGAAGGGTTATTACTGGAACAAATAAAAGACCTTTAAAATCACTTTCTGATATGTTGAAAGGAAAACAAGGACGTTTTAGACAAAATCTTCTTGGTAAAAGGGTAGATTATTCAGGACGTTCTGTGATTGTTGTTGGACCGGAGCTAAAACTTCATCAATGTGGATTACCAAAAAAACTAGCCTTAGAGTTATTTAAACCTTTTATTTATTCAAAATTAGAGTCATTAGGATTTTCATCAACTGTTAAGCAATCAAGAAGAATGGTTGAAAGACAAACTCCAGAAGTTTGGGATATTTTGGAAGAAGTAATTAGAGAGCATCCAGTTCTTTTAAATAGGGCTCCAACTCTTCATAGGCTTGGAATTCAAGCTTTTGAACCAGTTCTTATTGAGGGTAAAGCAATCCAATTACATCCATTGGTTTGCGCCGCCTTTAATGCTGACTTTGATGGCGATCAAATGGCCGTTCATGTCCCACTATCATTGGAAGCGCAACTTGAAGCAAGAGTTTTAATGATGTCTACTAATAATATTCTTCACCCTGCTAGTGGTGAACCAATCATTGTTCCAAGTCAGGATATTGTTTTAGGTCTTTATTACCTATCTCAAATGAAAGATGGTGAACCCGGCGAAGGTAAAAGCTTTGATAGTGTTAATGAAATTAGGTTTGCTCTAGAAAATCAATCAATAACTCTTCATTCTAAAATAAATTATAGGCTTGATGATAAAGATGGAGAAAAAAGCACATTTGAAACAACTCCTGGAAGGGTATTAATTTCTGAAGAGTTACCTGAGAATGAGAATGTTAAGTTTGATATTGTCAATAAATTATTAACAAAAAAAGAGATTTCTAAAATTATTGATGATGTTTATAGACATTGTGGACAAAAAGATACTGTAATTTTCTGTGATCATATTATGAAACTTGGTTTTAAAAATGCTTTTAAAGCCGGAATTTCCTTTGGTAAAGATGACATGATTATCCCAGAAGAAAAAGAAAAAATGATTGAGGAGACTCATGCATTAGCAACAGAGTTTGAACAACAATATATAGATGGATTCATCACAAGAGGTGAGAAGTACAATAAGGTTGTTGATGCTTGGGCTAAATGTACCGATAGAGTTGAAAATAAAATGATGGAGAAGATTTCAACAACATCCATGAATGAAGAAACAAATAGAGAGAATGATGTTAATTCAATTTATATGATGGCTCACTCGGGCGCTAGAGGATCTGCTGCTCAAATGAAGCAATTAGCTGGCATGAGAGGATTAATGGCAAAACCTTCGGGTGAAATTATTGAAACTCCAATTATTTCTAATTTCAAAGAAGGATTAAATGTTCTTGAATATTTTAATTCAACTCATGGAGCCAGAAAAGGTCTTGCTGATACAGCCTTAAAAACAGCTAACTCTGGATACCTAACTCGTAGATTAGTTGATGTTGCTCAAGATTGTATTATAACTGAGGTTGATTGTGGGACTAAAAATGGCATTTCTATGACTGCTGTTATTGATTCAGGCGAGGAAATTGTCTCGCTCTCACAAAGATTGCTCGGAAGAGTTCCCTGTGAAGATATAATAGACCCAGGAAAACCAGGCACAAATGAAGTCATTGTAAAAAAGGATGAAATTATTGAGGAATATCATATTCCTCTGTTAGAGCAAGCAAATCTTCCATCAGTTAAGTTAAGATCCGTATTAACCTGTGAAACTAAAAGAGGTGCTTGCGCTACTTGTTACGGACGTGACCTAGCAAGAGGAACACCAGTTAATATTGGTGAGGCTGTAGGAGTAATTGCAGCTCAATCAATTGGTGAGCCGGGTACTCAGCTTACAATGAGAACTTTTCATATTGGTGGTACAGCTCAGGTTATGGATAATTCTTATGTTGAGTCAAATACTGATGGATCAGCTAAAATTGATAATTTAAATATATTAAAAGACTCTGATGGTCGTAATATTGTTATTGGAAGAAATACAACAATAAATGTTTTTGATGAAAATGGAATTGAAAGAGCTAGTCACAAACTTCCTTATGGTTCTCAATTACTAATTAATGATGGAGAAAAAGTCAAAAAAAGCCAAAGATTAGCTCAATGGGATCCTTATACAATTCCAATTATTACTGAGGCTGGAGGAACTGTTGCTTTTGAAGATCTAGTAGACGGAGTAAGTATTGGTGAAGTATCAGATGAATCCACAGGTATAAGTCAAAAAGTTGTTATTGATTGGAAAAACTCATCAAAATCTGGTGAGTTAAAACCATCCATGGTTATTAAAGACCCTGATGGCAATATTGTAACTATAGAAAACAATAGGGAGGCTAGATATTTAATGTCCGTTGATGCTATTATTTCCGCTAGTGACGGAACCAAAGTGGGTGCTGGAGATGTTATTGCCAGAATTCCTACAGAGGGCGCAAAGACAAAAGATATTACAGGTGGTCTTCCTAGGGTTGCTGAGCTATTTGAGGCTAGGAAACCAAAAGATCATGCAATTATTGCTGAAGTTACTGGTAGAGTTGAATTTGCTCGGGATTATAAAAATAAAAAGAAAATAGTTATTCATCCTCTTGATGAATCTGAGCAGGAAGTAAGTTATTTGATTGCAAAGGGAAAACATATATCTGTTCAAGATGGAGATACCATTGAAAAAGGTGAGTATTTAATTGATGGAAACCCCGCGCCCCATGATATTTTATCTATTTTAGGTTTAGAAGCTCTAGCAAGCTATCTTGTTGATGAAATTCAAAGTGTTTATCGTCTTCAAGGTGTTACAATCAATGATAAGCATATAGAGGTTATTACTAGACAAATGCTTCAAAAAAGTTGAGATTTCAGATCCCGGCGATAGCGCTTTTATTGCTGGCGAGCAACTTGATAAACTTGAAGCTGAAGAAATTAACGAAAAATTAGTATCTAAAAAACAACAACCAATGGTCTATAAACCTATTTTATTAGGTATTACTAAAGCTTCTCTTCAGACTAGATCTTTTATTTCTGCAGCATCTTTCCAAGAAACTACAAGAGTTTTGACAGATGCAGCAGTTTATAGAAAATCAGATCATTTAATAGGTTTGAAAGAAAATGTTATTGTTGGAAGGCTTATTCCTGCTGGAACTGGTAGTTCTATTCGCCGTCTTGAGAATGATGCAGCGGTAAGAGATGAACAATTAATTTCTGAAAATGCTAAAAATGTTGAAAATGAAGAAATAGAAGCGGTAGAATAATTAAAAAAATACCGTTTTTTTCTTGACTGAAAACAAATACAAAGCTACTAAGACAACGCTTATGACAGGTCGTAGGAATTTTCCTAAACGCTGCCGCGCCATTCGCAAAAAATTATAGTAACTTATTCATTAATTTTTAATGAATAAAATCTTATTGGGGAATATAAATATGCCTACAATTAACCAATTGGTTCGCAATAGAAGGACAAATATTGCAAAAAGAAATAAAGTTCCTGCTATGGAAGCATGCCCTCAAAAAAGAGGTGTTTGCACACGTGTTTATACAACAACACCAAAAAAGCCAAATTCCGCGCTAAGAAAAGTTGCAAGAGTAAGGTTAACTAATGGTTTTGAGGTTACAAGTTATATACCTGGTGAGGGTCATAACCTTCAAGAGCACTCAGTGGTTTTAATCAGAGGGGGAAGGGTAAAAGACCTCCCTGGTGTAAGATATCACGTTCTAAGAGGTGTATTAGACACTCAAGGAGTATCAGAGCGTAAACAAAGAAGGTCTAAATACGGCACTAAAAGGCCTAAATAGTTATAGAGGATTAACAATGTCCAGAAGACATAAAGCTGAAAAAAAGAGAAATATTTCCTGATCCTAAATACAGAGATGAGGTCATTTCAAAATTTATGAATAATTTAATGGTTGATGGAAAAAAATCTGTTGCAGAAAAAATTGTTTACGGAGCTTTTGATAATATAGAAAGCAAGCTTAAGATTGATCCCGTAAAAGTCTTTCATGATGCTATTGATAATGTAATGCCCTCGGTCGAGGTTAGGTCAAGAAGAGTTGGTGGAGCTACTTATCAGGTTCCTGTCGAGGTTAGGTCTGATAGAAGAAAAGCTCTTGCTATTAGGTGGATTATTTCTGCTGCCCGCTCTAGAGGTGAGGATACGATGGGTGAAAAATTATCATCTGAACTTATTGATGCTTCTAACAATAGAGGAGCTTCTGTAAAAAAACGTGAGGATACTCATAAAATGGCTGAAGCTAACAGAGCTTTTTCTCATTATCGTTGGTAGCTAATTAAAAGGTTTTTATCATGGCACGAAAAACAAAATTATCAGATTATAGAAATATTGGTATCATGGCCCATATTGATGCTGGTAAAACCACTACAACAGAAAGAATTTTATATTATACCGGAAAGAGCTACAAAATTGGTGAAGTACATGATGGTGCTGCAACCATGGATTGGATGGAACAAGAACAAGAAAGAGGTATTACTATTACCTCTGCTGCAACTACATGTTTTTGGAATGAAAAAAGAATAAATATTATTGATACTCCTGGGCACGTTGATTTCACGATTGAGGTTGAAAGATCTTTAAGAGTCCTTGATGGTGCTGTTGCAGTCTTTGACTCAGTTGCTGGTGTTGAGCCTCAATCTGAGACAGTTTGGAGGCAAGCAAATAAATATAATGTTCCAAGAATGTGTTTTGTTAATAAAATGGATAGAATTGGCGCTGATTTTTATAGATGTGTTGAAATGATAAAAGATAGACTTGGTTCTACACCTTTAGTTATGCAATTACCGATTGGATCTGAAAGTAATTATGAAGGTTTGATCGATCTTGTTCAAATGAAAGAAATAATTTGGAAAGAAGAATCATTAGGTGCTGAGTTTGAGTATAGGGAAATAAGAGAGGATCTTAAAGCTGAAGCAGAAAAATATAGATCTGAGTTAATTGAGAGTGCTGTTGAACAAGATGATGAAGTTATGGAGCAGTATTTAGAGGGTAATGAACCAGATGTTGATACGATTAAAAAGTGTATTCGTAAAGGTGTGCTAGATCAGTCTTTCGTACCTGTTCTTAACGGTACTGCCTTTAAGAATAAAGGTGTTCAACCACTTCTTGATGCTGTAGTTGATTTTATGCCTTCCCCTACGGACGTTGAGGCTATCAAAGGTATTCATCCTGATACTGAAGAGGAAATGAAAAGAGAATCATCAGACGACGAGCCATTATCGCTTTTAGCCTTTAAAGTAATGAATGACCCTTTTGTTGGAAACCTTACTTTTGCAAGAATTTATTCTGGTGTTTTAGAAGCTGGTCAAACATTAGTAAATACAGTTAAAAATAAAAAAGAAAGAATTGGTAGAATGCTCGAAATGCATTCAAACTCAAGAGAAGATATTAAAGAAGCTCGTGCTGGTGATATCGTTGCCTTAGTGGGCTTAAAAGATACTACAACTGGTGATACTTTATGTGGTGATGACAATCAAATTATTCTTGAGCGAATGGAATTTCCTGAACCAGTGATTGAGGTTGCTGTTGAACCAAAAACTAAAGCTGACCAAGAAAAAATGGGGTTAGCATTATCAAGATTAGCTAAAGAAGATCCATCTTTCAGAGTTTCTTCTGATAATGAGTCAGGACAAACAGTTATTAGTGGTATGGGTGAACTTCATCTCGATATTCTTGTCGATAGAATGAAAAGAGAATTTAAAGTTGAAGCAAATGTTGGAGCTCCTCAGGTTGCATATCGTGAAACTTTCTCTAAAGAAGCTGAAATTGATTATACCCACAAAAAACAAAGTGGTGGTGCGGGTCAATTTGCCCGTTTAAAAATTATTATTACACCTAGTCAGCCAGGTGAAGGCTATAACTTTACAAGTGAAATTGTTGGTGGTTCAATACCTAAGGAATATATACCTGGTGTAGAAAAAGGAATTGAAAGTGTAAAAGAGACTGGCGCTTTAGCTGGTTTCCCAATTATAGATTTTAGTGTCAGACTTGTTGATGGTGCTTATCATGATGTTGACTCAAGCGTTATGGCATTTGAAATAGCTGCTCGAGCAGCATTTAGGGAAGTTTGTCGTGATGCAGGTATTAAATTACTTGAACCAATAATGAAGGTTGAGGTTGTAACTCCCGAGGAACACTTAGGTGATATAATTGGCGACCTTAATAGTAGAAGAGGTCAGATTTCAGGTACTGAAACAAGAGGCCCTTCAACAGTCGTTGACTCAATGGTGCCTCTAGCAAATATGTTTGGGTATGTAAATACTTTGAGATCTATGTCACAAGGTAGAGCAGTTTTTACTATGCTCTTTGACCATTATCAAGAAGTTCCAAAAGCTGTATCAGAAGAGGTAATTGCTAAGCTAGCATAGTTATAAAAGGTAGTTAAATGAAAGATCAAAATATTAGAATTAGATTAAAAGCATACGATCATAGAACATTAGATACGTCTGCAAAAGAAATTCTTGATACTGCAAAAAGAACAGGAGCTGATGTTCGTGGTCCGATACCTTTACCTACTCGTATTGAGAAATTTACTGTTCTTAAAGGCCCTCATATTGATAAGAAAAGTAGAGAGCAATTTGAAATAAGAACTCACAAAAGATTAATGGATATTATTGATCCAACCCCGCAAACTGTTGATGCTTTAATGAAGCTAGATTTGGCTGCTGGTGTTGATGTTGAAATAAAACTATAGAATTAGGATTAAAGCGATGAGAACCGGATTAATTTGTAAAAAACTTGGAATGAGCAGACTGTATACTGAAGACGGTATTCATACACCGGTTACAATACTTCATCTTGATAATTGTCATGTTGTTTCAACAAAAACAATAGAAAAAGATGGTTATACATCTGTGCAGCTTGGTGTAGGAAATATAAGCGAAAAGAATGTTTCTAATCCTATGAAAGGGCATTTTAAAAAGAATAAAATTAATGCAAAAGCTAAGCTTTCAGAATTTCGTGTAACTGAAGATAATTTACTTGAAAATGGTTCTGAGCTTGCTGCCTCTCATTTTGTAGATGGTCAATTTATTGATGTTTCAGGAATATCTATTGGTAAAGGTTTTGCTGGAGCAATGAAAAGACATAATTTTGGAGGCTTGAGAGCTTCTCATGGTGTTTCTATTAGTCACAGAAGCCATGGTTCCACTGGTCAATGTCAAGACCCTGGAAAAGTATTTAAAGGAAAAAAAATGGCAGGTCACATGGGGGCTGCAAATGTAACAGTCCAAAATTTAAAAGTTGTTAAAACGGAATCAGATGAAGGTTATATTTATGTTAGAGGAGCAGTTCCTGGCCCAAAAGGTAGTTGGGTTTTACTTAAAGATTCTGTAAAAAAATCATTACCGGATGACATTCCTCTTCCAGCTGCTTTAAAGAATGCGAAAGATGAAGTCAAAAAAGATGAAAATATATCTGATGATAAAATTTCTGAAGAAAATATAGATTCCGACAATAACGGAGACTCAAATGAAAGTTAATGTTGTAAGTTTGAGTTCCGATAAAAAATCATCTCAAGAACTTAATGACGAAATTTATGGCCTTGATCCACGAAGTGATATTCTTCATAGAGTTGTTACATGGCAGCTTGCTAAAAGAAGATCTGGTACTCATAAAACTAAAGAGCGTGGTGAAATTAAAGGTAGTACAAAAAAAATCATGAATCAAAAAGGTTCTGGTGGTGCTAGGCATAGTACAAGAAAGCCAAATATTTTTAGAGGTGGCGGAGTGGTTTTTGGTCCAAAGCCAAGAGACTATTCTACTAAACTTCCAAAAAAAATAAGATCATTAGGATTAAAGCACGCTTTATCTTCAAAGGTAAAAAATGACGAACTTATAATTTTAGATGAAGCTAAATTATCTTCTCCAAAAACTAAAGATTTTTTATCAAAAGTTAAAAAGCTAAAGATTGAAAATGCTTTATTTATTGACTCCGATGATTTTGATAAAAATTTTGAACTTGCTATTAAAAATGTGAAAGGTCTTGAGCTTATTAATATTAAAGGAATTAATGTTTACGATATTCTTCGTAAAGAAAAATTAGTTCTTACAAAAAGCTCTATTGATATGCTTAATGAGAGGCTGCAATGAGTGAAAAAAATTATTTTGATATTTTAATGAGCCCTGTAGTTACTGAAAAATCTTCTATGCTTTCAGAGAGTAATAAGGTTGTCTTTAAGGTTAGTTTAAAATCATCAAAACAAGAAATTAAAAAAAGTATTGAGGCTTTGTTTAAGGTAAATGTGAAATCTGTAAATACTCTCAGAAGAAAAGGAAAAACTACTAATTTTAAAAACATTAAAGGCAAGAGAAAAGATTTTAAACATGCAATTGTTACCCTTGAGGAAGGTCAATCTATTGACGTAATGGGTGGAGTATAGATTATGGCTTTAAAAACATACAAACCTACAAGTCCTGGTCAAAGGGGTTTAGTTTTAGTTGATAAATCTCATTTATCAACTGATCGTCCAATAAAATCTCTAACGGAAGGTTTAACCAGTTCAGGTGGAAGAAATAATAAAGGAAGAATGACTGCAAGAAGAAGAGGTGGTGGCCATAAAAGACTTTATCGTAAGATTGATTTTAAAAGAAATAAAGTAGATGTATCCGCGACAGTTGAAAAACTTGAATATGATCCAAACCGTTCAGCATTTATTGCTCTAATAAAATATGATGACGGTGAATTGAGCTATATAATTGCTCCACAAAGACTTAGCGTGGGTGATAAAGTTGTTTCGAGTGAAAAAGCTGATATTAAACCCGGTAATACAATGCCAATGAAAAAAATGCCCATAGGTACAATCATTCATAATATCGAAATGAAGCCAGGTAAAGGTGCCCAGATGATAAGGTCTGCAGGTACTTTCGCTCAATTAGTTGGTAGGGATCAGGGTATGGCTATCTTAAAATTAACCTCAGGTGAGCAAAGACTCGTACCTGATGTTTGTAAGGCTACTGTTGGTGCTGTTTCAAATCCTGATAACTCTAATACTAAATTAGCAAAGGCTGGAAGAAATAGATGGAAAGGTAAGAGACCATCAGTTCGTGGGGTCGTTATGAACCCAGTTGATCACCCACATGGTGGTGGTGAAGGTAAAACTTCTGGAGGCCGTCATCCTGTTACACCTTGGGGTGTGCCAACAAAAGGTAAGAAAACACGCTCTAATAAAAATTCTGATAAATTTATTGTCAGAACTCGTCATCAAAGGAAAAAAAGAAGGTAAATATGGCTAGATCAGTATGGAAAGGTCCTTTTGTAGACCAGTATATCTTAAAAAAAGCAGAAGCTGCTAGAGAGTCAGGTCGTAAAGACGTGATAAAGATTTGGAGCAGAAGATCAACAATTTTACCTCAATTTGTAGGTTTGAATTTTGGTGTATACAACGGACAGAAATTTATTCCTGTTTTAGTTTCAGAAGATATGGTTGGTCATAAATTTGGAGAGTTTTCACCAACCAGGACCTATTATGGTCATACAGCGGATAAGTCTGCAAAGAGAAGTTAGTTATGAGTAATGTTGAAAAACTAGATGTAAATAAAGGACCTTCATCAAAGGCAATTGGTAAAATGCTTAGAACAAGTCCTATAAAACTAAATGATGCTGTAAAAAGTATTAGAGGAAAAAATGTTGGCGACGCCTTGTCTTATTTAGAATTTTCTAAGAAAAGAATTTCTAATGAAGCAAAAAAAATTCTTGAGAGCGCGATTGCTAACGCAGAAAATAATCATAATCTCGATATAGATAAGCTTTATGTCGATGAAGCTTATGTTGGCAAAAATCTTGTTATGAAAAGATTTAGACCAAGAGCAAGAGGAAGAACAGGAAAAATTCTTAAACCATTTAGCCAGCTTACAATTATTTTACGTGAGAAAGCTGAAGGAGAAAAAAAATAATGGGACAAAAAGTTAATCCAATCAGTATGAGGCTAGGAATAAATCGTACTTGGGACTCAAGATGGTATGCTGGAAAAAATGAATATAGCAAGTTAATACAAGAAGATATTCATATGCGTGAAATGATTTTCAAAGACCTTAAAAATGCTGCAATTGCTAATGTAGTCATTGAAAGGCCTCATAAGAAATGTTTAGTAACAATTCACTCAGGTAGGCCTGGTTTAATAATTGGTAAAAAAGGCGCTGATATTGAAAATTTAAAGAAAAAACTTCAAAAAATTACTTCTTCGGATGTTGTTGTTAATATTGTTGAAGTAAGGAAACCTGAGATAAATGCAACACTTGTTGCTGAAAATATTGCTCAACAACTTGAGAGAAGAATAGGGTTTAGAAGGGCTATGAAAAGGGCTGTTCAATCCGCAATGCGTTTAGGCGCACAAGGAATACGTATTAATTGTGGTGGACGTTTAGGTGGTGCCGAAATTGCTAGAACTGAGTGGTATAGAGAAGGTCGTGTTCCGCTTCACACATTAAGATCTGATATAGATTATGGTGTAGCATCTGCTCATACTACATACGGAATTTGTGGAATTAAAGTTTGGATATTTCTTGGGGAGATTATGGAGCATAATCCTTTTGCAAAAGAGGAAAAAACCCCTTCGCAAGAAAATACAAATTTTAAGCAAAATAATTAAGGATAATAAGGATGTTACAGCCTAAGAAGACAAAATTTCGTAAAGCCCACAAAGGTAGAATCAAGGGTAATGCTAAAGGCGGTACAACGCTTAACTTTGGTTCATATGGTTTAAAAGCTATTACTGCTGAAAGAGTAACGGCTAGACAAATTGAAGCTGCAAGACGTGCGATTACTAGGCATATGAAAAGAGCTGGAAGAGTTTGGATTAGAATTTTTCCAGATGTACCAGTTTCTAAAAAGCCTACTGAAGTAAGAATGGGTAAAGGTAAAGGAACTCCTGAATATTGGGCTGCAAAAGTAAAGCCTGGTAGAATTATGTTTGAAATTGATGGTGTTTCTCCTGAGATAGCTAAAACAGCTTTAGAGCTTGGTTCTTCAAAACTTCCTGTTTTAACTAAAATTATTACTAGACCAGGGGAGTCTATTTAAATGGCAAAAAAGAAAAAAAATATTAATGATATGAGTTTTGATGAGTTAGTTGACTCATTAAACGAACTCAAACAGGAAGTTTTTAATATTAATATTCAAAAACTTGCTGGCCAATTTGAAGATACTTCTCAGATATCTAAAAAGAAAAAAGATATTGCTAGAGTTAAAACTATGATTAGCAAGCATAAAAATGAGGTGAGTAATGCCTAAAAGAATTTTAAAAGGTGTTGTTGTTAGTGATAAGGCAGATAAAACCATTACTGTTTTGGTAGAAAGAAGGTTCACTGACCCATTATTTAAGAAAACTGTAAGAAGTTCTAAAAAATATATGACACATGATGAAGGTAATAAATTTAAAGTTGGTGATTTAGTTAAAATAAGAGAATGCAAACCTTTATCTAAATCTAAAACATGGGAAGTAATTGACGATTAGTCATTAAATTAAGGTTTTTTGATATGATACAGATGCAAACAAAGTTAGATGTAGCCGATAATTCTGGTGCAAAGCAGGTTCAATGCATAAAGGTTTTGGGTGGATCTAAAAGAAGAACTGCCTCTATTGGCGATATAATAGTTGTCTCTGTTAAAGAGGCTATTCCAAGAGGTAAAGTTAAAAAAGGTGAAGTTTTAAAAGCTGTAATTGTAAGAACAAAAAAAGAAATTCGCCGTAATGACGGAAGTGCAATCAGATTTGACACTAATGCAGCTGTTTTAGTTAACGCAAATGGTGAGCCTTTGGGTACTCGTATCTTTGGCCCAGTTACTAGAGAGTTACGTAGTAAAAAATTGATGAAAATAGTTTCTCTAGCACCGGAGGTTATATAATGGCTGCAAAAATAAAAAAAGGCGATAAAGTGTTTATAATCTCTGGAAAAGATAAAGGTAAAGAAGGAGAGGTAACTAGAATCATTAAGAGTTCTCAAAGCCAAGATAAAGCTCTTGTTCAGGGCATTAATTTGGTAAAAAGACATAGAAAGCCATCTCAGGATAATCCAGGCGGTATTATTTCTGAGGAACGTCCAATACAAATTTCAAACTTAATGATTATTGACCCTAAAACAAAAAAGCCAAGCAGAGTTGGCTTTAAGTTAGATAAAAAGGGAAATAAAGTTCGTTTTGCAAAAAAATCAGGGGAGGTTTTATAAAATGTCTGAAGATTTAAACTATATCCCAAGATTACAACAGCAATACAATGAAGTAATTCAAAAAGAACTTTTATCAAATTTAAAACTAAGCAATATTTTTGAAGTTCCAAAGATTTCAAAAGTTGTAATAAACATTGGCGCTGGAAGTCAGTCTGTTTCTGACAGCAAAAAAGTAAATGATGCTGCTGCTGCTTTAGAGCTAATATCTGGTCAGAAACCAGTAAAAACTTCTGCAAAAAAGGCTATCGCTGGCTTTAAATTGCGTGAAGGCATGGCTGTGGGTGTGAAGGTTACACTTAGAAAATCACAAATGTATGAATTTATTGATAGGTTAATTAATATTGCTCTTCCCAGAGTTAGAGATTTTGATGGATTAAGTCCAAAAAGTTTTGATGGTAATGGTAATTATGCGTTTGGTATTAAGGAGCACCTAATTTTTCCTGAAATAAATTATGAATCAGTAACAGAGATTTGGGGTATGGATATAATTATTAACACTACCTCTAAAGATGATGAACAAGCTCTTGCATTACTGCAAAGCTTTAATTTTCCTATTAAAAAGAAATAAATTAAAGGTATTACAAATGGCTAAAGTAAGTATGGTACAAAGAGATTTAAAAAGAAGAAAGTTATACTCTAAATATAAAAATAAAAGAGAGAAACTTTTAATAACTGCTAAAGACAAGAGCTTATCTGCTGAAGATAGATTTGAGGCTAGATTGAAATTAGCTCAGTTACCTAGAAATTCTTCAAAAAATAGAATTCGTAATAGATGTTTAATAACTGGCCGTCCAAGAGGTGTGTATAGAAAATTTGGCTTATCAAGGATTGCCTTTAGGGATTTAGCTTCAGACGGTAAGTTACCTGGTGTAGTTAAATCAAGTTGGTGAGGTTGAAATGAATATTAATGATCCAATTGGGGATATGATTACAAGAATAAGAAACGCTAATATGAGAGGTAAGGAAATTGTAGACTCACCTTCATCCTCTCTTAGAGTAAATGTACTTGAGGTTTTAAAAGATGAGGGCTTTATTAGAGGGTTTTCAGAAACTGAGAGAGATACTGGTCAATCAGAAATTCAAATTGAATTAAAGTATCATGAGGGAGATCCTGTGATAAAAGAAATTAAAAGAATCTCTAAACCAGGAAGAAGAGTTTATTCGTCCGTAAAAAGTATGCCATTAATTAGAAACGGTCTTGGTATTTCAATTGTTTCAACACCTAAGGGAGTTATGTCAGACTCTTCTGCTCGTAATGAAAACGTTGGTGGTGAAATTTTATGTACTGTTTTTTAATATTGAGGTTTTTGAATGTCTAGAATTGGAAAAAAACTTATAGATGTACCTGAAGGGGTTAATGTAACAATTTCTGAATCAGAAATATTAACTACTGGACCCAAGGGTGAGCTGTCTTGTAAAAACTTCTCTGGAACAAGTGTTGCTCTTCAAGATAATCAGATTAGCGTTGAGCCCATTGATGACTCTCAAGAGAGTATTAAGTTTTGGGGAATACAAAGAACATTGCTTAACAACAATATTATTGGTGTTTCAAAGGGTTATACAAAGACTTTGGAAATTAATGGCGTTGGTTATAAGGCTCAAATGAAGGGAAACAATATACAATTATCACTTGGCTTTAGTCACGACATAAACTATGAAACGCCTGAGGGAATTAAAATTGAAGCTATCTCTCCTACAGAAATAAATGTGAGTGGCATTGACAAACAGAAAGTTGGCCAAGTTGCAGCAGAGATTAGAAGTTATAGGCCTCCTGAACCATATAAAGGCAAAGGTGTAAAATACAAAGACGAATTTATATTTAGAAAAGAAGGAAAAAAGAAGTAATCAGATGGTTAATAAAATTGTTTCAAATAAAAGAAAAGCTAGAGTTAGAAAAAAGCTAAAAAAATCTTCTTCGGACAGAATGAGACTTTCTGTTTTTAGGTCTTCAAAGCATATCTATGCTCAGATCATTGATGATACTTCTGGTGTAACCATAGCCTCAGCTTCAACTTTAGAAAAATCTTCTTCTAGTTTAGGCTCTAATATATCTTCAGCATCTAAAGTTGGATCTGAAATTGCAGAGAAAGCTATTAAGGCAGGAGTAAATGAGGTTTTTTTCGATAGAGGTAGTTATAAATATCATGGCCGTGTTAAAGCTTTAGCTGAAAATGCTAGAGAGGCTGGATTAAAATTTTAGGAGATTATATATTGTCTGCAAATGAAACAAATAATAATGACGAAAGAGATAGTGAGTTTATTGATCGTTTAGTTTTTATCAACAGAGTTTCAACTGTTGTAAAAGGTGGTCGTAGATTTAGTTTTGCAGCTCTAGTAGTAGTTGGTGACCAAAAAGGTCATGTTGGCTTTGGTCATGGCAAGGCACGAGAAGTTCCTGAAGCTATTAAAAAGGCAACCGATGCAGCAAAAGCTTCATTAGTAAAAGTTCCTCTTAAAGAAGGAAGAACTCTTCATCATGATATTGAAGGAAGACATGGTGCAGGAAAGGTTGTTCTTAGAACAGCTCCTCCGGGAACAGGAATAATTGCTGGTGGACCAATGCGTGCAGTATTTGAAGTTCTTGGTATTCAAGATGTTGTAGCAAAGTCTATTGGTTCTTCAAATCCTTACAATATGGTAAGAGCAACTGTTAAAGCTTTGGCTAAAATCAATAGCCCTAGACAGGTTGCTGCGAGAAGAGGAAAAAAAGTTAACGAGGTTATTAGCCAGCGTATAAATGATAGCGAAGTTTCTGCATAGGTATTAAAATGGCATCTAAAAAAATTACTATAGAACAAACTGGAAGCGCTTTAAGGAGAAGTCCTGATCAAAGAAAAACACTAATTGGACTGGGTTTGAATAAACTTCATAAAGTTAGGGTTCTTGAAGATACTGATTCAGTTAGAGGTATGATTAAAAAAGTTAATCACCTTGTTAAAATAATTAATGAGGAATAGCAAAATGAGATTAAATGAACTTAGAGATAATCCTAACGCTAGAAAATCTAGAACCAGAGTAGGAAGAGGCATTGGTTCTGGCAAGGGTAAAACTGCAGGCAGAGGTCACAAAGGACAAAAATCTAGATCTGGTGTTGCTATAAAAGGTTTTGAGGGTGGTCAAATGCCTATTCATATGCGTTTACCAAAAAGGGGTTTTAATAATATTTCACGAAAAAATTTTTCAGAATTAACTTTAGGTAATCTTCAAGCAGCAATCACAAAAGGTCTTATTGATAGTTCAAAAAAAATTACTGAAGTAGAATTAAATGCATCTGGGATTGTCAAAAAAAGTAGAGATGGCGTTAAAATCTTAAACAAGGGTGAAATTAAAGATAAAATTGATATCTCTGTTACAAAAGCTACTCAGTCATCCATTAAGCTGATTGAGAGCTTGGGTGGTAAAATTGAGATACTTAAAAAAGCAAAAGAAAAAAAAGAAATAAAAGAACAACCTGAAGAAAAAGAAATTAGCAAAGAGGCTGTTGAAACTTCAACAAAAGATTCAGCAGATAAATAATTATGGCTTCAGTAGCTGAACAATTAGCTTCAAATATAAGTCTATCAGCCCTTAAAAGTGCTTCTGAACTTAAAAAAAGGATATGGTTTACTATCCTTGCTTTAATCGTATACAGGTTTGGAACATACCTACCTTTACCTGGTATAGATCTTGATGCATTAAGACAAATTTTTGAACAAAATCAATCAGGTATTATTGGCGTTTTTAATATGTTCTCAGGCGGTGCTGTAGGAAGGATGGCAATTTTTTCTCTTGGTATAATGCCCTACATTACTGCGTCAATCATTATTCAATTAATAGTTCCTGTTGTTCCGTCTCTTAATTATTTAAAAAAAGAGGGTGGTGAAAGAGGTAGGAGACAAATTAATCAGTATACTCGTTATTCTACAGTTTTCTTAGCTACTATTCAGGCTTGGGGAATAGCTGTAGGACTTGAGGGTGCAACAGGAGTTGTATCTGATCCTGGCTTATTTTTTAAAATTTCAGCAGTTATAACCCTTGTAGGCGGTACAATTTTTCTTATGTGGCTTGGTGAGCAAATAACTTCTAATGGATTAGGTAACGGTATTTCTTTACTAATTTTCGCTGGTATTGTTGCCGAACTTCCAAGTGCTCTTTTTGGCACTATAGAACTTGGAAGACAGGGTGCTCTGTCTATTGGTTTAATGTTTGGTCTATTAATTCTTGTTTTATTAACTATTACATTTGTTGTTTTTATAGAAAGAGCACAAAGAAGATTGCTTGTTCAGTATCCAAAAAGACAAGTTGGTAATAAAATGTTTGGTGGAGATAATTCTCACTTACCTTTAAAGCTTAATACCTCAGGTGTTATTCCTGCTATTTTTGCATCTTCTTTACTATTAATGCCAATTACGATTGCAAATTTTTCTGCAGGCCAAGGACCTGATTGGGTTAATAGTATTACTAGTCTTCTTGGAAGAGGTCAGCCCTTATATATGCTTATCTATGCTTTTTTAATTGTCTTTTTCTGTTATTTTTATACTGCGATTGTTTTTAATCCAGACGATACAGCCGATAATTTAAAAAAACAGGGTGGCTTTATTCCAGGAATTAGACCTGGAGAGAGAACCGCTCAGTATATTGATTTTGTTTTAACAAGGCTTACCGTTGTTGGCTCAATTTATTTAGTTTTAGTTTGTTTATTGCCTGAATTTTTGATTTCTAGATTTGCTGTACCTTTTTATTTTGGTGGAACGTCGGTTTTAATTATTGTTAATGTTGCAATGGATACAATGACACAGTTTCAAGGATATTTATTTGCTCATCAATATGAAGGATTACTTAAAAAATCAAAGTTAGGGGGTAGAAAGAGATAATGATTATTATTCTCTTGGGACCACCTGGTGCTGGCAAAGGTACACAAGCAGTTTTTATTAAAAACCATTTTAATATAGCTCATATTTCAACTGGGGACATGTTAAGAGAGGCTGTTAAAAATGAAACTGAGCTGGGTTTAATGGCAAAAGATGTTATGGAGAGGGGTGATTTAGTCTCAGATGATTTATTGCTTAAATTAATTAATGAGAGGATTAAAAATAAAGATTGTGAGAATGGTTTTATTCTTGATGGCTACCCTAGAAATCAAAAACAAGCTGCATCATTGGATGAAATTTTTTCCCAATCAGGCAAAAATATTGATGGAATAGTTCAAATTGATGTTGATTTTTCTATTTTAGAAAAAAGGATAACAAGAAGAGTTAGTGAAAATAAAGGTGAAAAAAGGGCTGACGATAACTTAGATGTGTTAAAAAAGAGATTGAAAGAGTATGTCGAGCAAACTGAACCCTTGATATCCTACTATTCAAATCATAAAAACTATATTGTTATCAATGGGATGAGTGATATATCTAAAGTATCGGAAGATATTAAAATTAATTTAAATAAACTTAAATAGTTTGTTGACTGTTTTGTTTACAGGCATATAATCCGCGATTCTATACTTAATCGCTTTTTTTGGAGGTTTCTTTGGCACGTATTGCAGGTATAAATATACCAACTAATAAGAAAGTTTTTACAGGCTTAACATATATAAAAGGTATTGGTCCAAAAATAGCTTCCGATATATGTAAACAAGCTAATATCCCGTCCGAAAGAAGAGTTAATGAACTAACTGACTCAGAAGTAATTCAGATTAGAGAAATAATTGAAGGTAATTATAAGGTTGAAGGTGAACTAAGAAGAGAGGTTTCAACTAATATCAAGCGTCTAATGGATTTAGGTAATTACAGAGGTCTTCGTCACAGAAGAGGTCTTCCAGTAAGAGGTCAAAGAACCCATACAAACGCAAGAACAAGAAAAGGACCAGCTAAAACAATTGCTGGTAAGAAAAAGTAACTAAATTATAAATTTAATTTTGGATTTTAAAATGGCTGATGAGAAAAAAAGAGTAAAACGTCGTAATAAGAAGAACATTTCCAATGGTGTTGCTCACGTTAACTCGACTTTCAACAATACTATGATCACTATTTCAGATGAAAAAGGGGATGCTATTTCTTGGTCGTCAGCAGGCTTAATGGGTTTTAAAGGATCAAGAAAGTCAACACCTTTTGCAGCCCAAATGGCGGCTGAAGATGCAGGGGAAAAAGCCAAAGATCACGGTGTGAAAACCTTAAAGGTTGAAGTTCAGGGCCCAGGATCAGGTAGAGAAAGTGCATTAAGGGCGTTACAGTCTATTGGATTTACTATTACTTCTATTAAAGACGTTACTTCTATTCCGCACAATGGTTGTCGTCCTCCAAAAAGACGTCGAGTATAAATAAATTAAAATAAAAAATATTAAACTAAGAGGTTAATGTGATTATCGAAAAAAATTGGCGTGAGCTACTAAAACCGAGTGAAATAAACATCAGCCAAGGTCAAGACCCTGAAAAGTTCTCTAAGATAACTGTAGAGCCCTTAGAAAGAGGTTATGGTACTACTCTAGGTAATGCTCTAAGAAGAGTTTTGCTATCTTCCCTACAGGGAGTAGCCGTTTTTGGAATTAAGATTGATGGAGTTCTTCATGAATTTTCATCAATTAATGGCGTAAGAGAAGACGTTACAGATATTGTTTTAAATGTTAAAAAAATAATTTTTAAGGCTGATTTTTCAGGGATAAAGAGACTTACTTTAGAAAAAAGTGGTCCTGGTGTTGTTACTGCAAATGATATTGCCCTTACAGATGATATTGAGGTAATGAACCCTGATCAAGTTCTATGTACTTTAGATGAAAATGCATCAATTAGATTTGAGCTTTCAATTAAAACAGGAAATGGCTATGTACCAGCTGAGCAAAATCGTGACGAAGATAGTCCAATAGGTTTTATACCAGTTGACAGTCTTTTTAGCCCAATCATAAATGTTGCTTATAATGTTGAAAATGCTAGAGAAGGTGATTCACTTGATTATGATAAATTAACATTAGAAGTTGAGACCAATGGTTCAGTTATACCAGAAGATGCTGTCGCTTTTTCTGCTAGAATTCTTCAAGATCAACTTATGCCTCTCATCAATTTTGACGAACCTGAAGAAGAGATTATAGAAGAAGATGAAAATGAATTAGAATTTAATGCCGCTCTTTTGAAAAAAGTCGACGAATTAGAGTTATCTGTTAGGTCTGCTAATTGTTTAAAAAATGATAATATTGTTTATATTGGTGATTTAATTCTTAAGAGTGAAAATGAAATGTTAAGAACACCAAATTTCGGAAGAAAATCTTTAAATGAGATAAAAGAAGTTCTTACAGAAATGGGATTATCTCTAGGCATGGATGTTCCAACATGGCCTCCAGAAAATGTTGATGAACTTGCTAGAAAAGCCTCTGATAAATTTTAAGATAGGTATTTAAAATGCGCCATAAAGTATCAAAAAGAAAACTTAACAGAACCTCGAGCCACAGAAAGGCTCTTTTGGCAAATATGGCTGTTGCATTAATAAAGCACGAGCAAATTAAAACAACTTTACCAAAAGCTAAAGAGTTGGCTCCTTATGTTGAAAAACTAATTACGCTTGGAAAAAAAAGGGACCTAAACGCAAGAAGAAGGCTTTATTCAATTATTCCTGAAAAGAGTTGGGGTAAAAAGGTATTTGACATTTTAGCTGAAAGATATAAAGAAAGAAATGGTGGCTATACAAGAATTATGAAAGCTGGCTTTCGCTATGGTGACTCTGCTCCAATGGCTATAATTGAGCTCGTTGATAGAGATCCTGAGGCCTTAGGTCAAGACTCCGGTCCTGTTATAGAGAAAGAATTTGATGAAATTGAAGCCTAACTTAATTTGATTATTTTTTGGGCAACATCTATTTTTTCTGAATTAAATCCTGCCTTACAATACGAAAAGTAATATTTGAATATTCTTTCAAGCTTAATATCAAATCCAAGTTTTTTTATAGATGATAATGAATTTAAAAATTCTTTATGCCAAATAGTTAGAGTCTTTGCATATGACTTTCCAAAAGAAAGTGAGTTGACCTCAACCAAACCAGCTTCAAGATAATTTTCATTTAATTTATCTTGTGATGGAAGCATTCCTCCTGGAAAAACATATTTTTGAATAAAATCGACTGACTTACTGTATTTTTGATAACTTCCATTATTTATCAAAATTACTTGTATTCCAGCCATGCCATCTTTATTTAAAACATCTTTTATTTTTTCAAAGTAATTTTTCCAATATTTTTCACCGACAGCTTCAATCATTTCAATAGAAACAACTCTATCATATTTACCTTTTAAGTCTCTATAATCACAAAGTTCAATAGAAACTTTATTTTCAAGTTTTGATTCTTTTATTCTATTTGAGGCAAACTTTAATTGACTGGGACTAATAGTTATTCCTTTTATAGAACACCCAACATTTTTTCCAGCATACTCTGCGAATCCACCCCACCCACAACCAATTTCTAAAACTTTATGGTGTGGCTTAATATCAAGATTATCTATTAGAGCCTGGTATTTATTTTCTTGTGCTTCCTGTAAGCTTTCTTTTTCGTTTTTAAAGATAGCGCTAGAGTATGTCATAGTTTTATCTAACCACAGCTTGTAAAAATCATTACCAAGGTCATAATGGTATTGAATGTTTTTTTTAGCTCTAGATTTTGTGTTTTCTCTAAAAAAATGAATAGTTCTATTATATAATAGATGAGCCTTACTTTTTGGGTTAAATGCTTCAGGTAAATTTGTTACCATAATTTCAAGCAAAGACTCCAAGTCAGAACTTGTCCATTCACCTTTAATGTAGCTCTCAGCGAAACCAACATGCCCAGATGTTACAGTTCTTATCAAAGGCATATAAGAATTCAATTTTAGGTTAGACTTTAGATCGCCTTTACCAGAGAACTTTAAATTTTCATTATTAGGAAGTGTTATTGTTAAATCGCCAATTGTAATTTTTTGACCAATATTTAATAAGTAATTTTTAAAAATTCTATTAATCATTTTCTTTATACTTTTCATTGTATGAAATTTTATAATACTTGGACTTTTTATGTTTTATGTATTTAATATTTTTAAGCCATAAAATCAATGCTTGAAAATGAATGCCATATGTAACTTTCAATGTTAAAAAAGGATATTTTATAAAATTTATTAATAATCTTTTATCATTAAAAGGGTTGTATTTTCCTTTAAATGAAGCTGTTATTAAATGTTTTTTTTCAATAAATCCTCTAATAACTATACTGACCTTATCTTCATTTATTTCTGTTGAAAATTTATATTCTCCATCCATACTAATAAAAGGAGATACGTGCATTAACTTTTTTGTTTTATGGTTATCGAAATCAAAATTATTATCGATTTTAAATGAATATGAATGATCTTCACCAAAGGTATTTCTTACTTCATAAACTATCATTTTTAAATACTTCTTATCATAAATAAACCATGTACTTATAGGGTTAAAGGCGTAACCAAGAACGCGAGGATAACATAGACAAAAAATTTTTAAATTATTTGCATTTATATTTTGTTTTTTTGCAATTTTTAAAATCCACGACCTAGGATTGGATCCATCTTTTTCTCCGTGATCTTTATCGAAAAAAGAAAATAAATTAAACTTATTGTATGAAAAGAAAAAATTTTTATTTGAAATATCCTTTAAATTATCAATATTAAATAATATTGAAAAAACCTTATATTGAAAATTATGCTTTTTAGGAATAAGCCTTGAATGGACAACTATACCATCAAATATTGATGTTCTTAATCCCATAATATTTTTATTCCAAGTTTATTTGCTAACCTTAAGCTAGAGTTTAAGCCATCCTCATGAAAACCATCTCCAGACCACGCACCACAATACCAAGTATTATTAAATCCTTGAATTTCATCTAAAAACTTTAAAGCTGTTACTGATTTGCTATCAAATATTGGGTGTTCGTAATCTATAACTTTAAAAATAGAGCCTTCATTTGGAAGACGTGCTGGATTTAGACTTAAAAATAATGGAGTTTTATAATTAATATTTTGAAGTTTATTCATCCAGTAAGTTACTGAGATATGGTTTTTTTCGTCCCTAGGAACAAATATATTCCATGAAGACCATATTTTTTTAGTCTCTGGCATAATACTCTCATCAGAATGAAGATAAGCAGTATTTTTATTGACCTTAAATTTTCCTAAGATATCTAGTTCTTTTTTCTGAATATCATCCAAAATATTAACTACTTTAGATGGGTTTTGTGAAAAAACAATATGATCAACTTCAGAAGTATTTCCCTCAGTATCAGTAATTTTAATAATTTCATTTTTTCTATTTATTTTCTTTACACCATTATTTTTAAACAATTTTACTTTAGGGTTAGCTTCAAGAAAATTAATAATTTTATTTACATAATTAATACTTCCTCCGGAGACAGTTAACCATTGTGGCCTGTCTTTTTTACCATGCATAAGTTTATGGTTATTAAAGAATTCAAATAGAGATTTCACCGGGTAATTCATGATATCTTTTTGAGGCATTGACCAAATTGCTCCAGCCATAGGAATTAAGTATAGTTCCAAAAAACTTTTGGTATAAAATTTTTTTTCCAACCATTCTTCAAGAGATATATTTTCAATATTTTTATAATTTAAAATATACTTTACATGAAAATTAAAAATTAAAATTTGTAAAACACCGAATAAAAACTTTAAGTTTAGAAAATATTGTTTCTTAGCAAATATTGTTTTTAAATCCTGACCAGACCACTCAATCATATTTTTTTGATGATCAATTGATAAACTCATTTCGCTATCTTCGTATTTAACTGAAAGAAATTTAAATAATTTTATTAAATTTGGATAATTTAACTTATTAAAAACAATAAAACCTGTATCTACACTTATCTTTTTTTTGTCATAGTCAACATCAACAGTGTTTGAGTGACCTCCATACCTGTCATCAATTTCATACAAAATAACTTCATGATCTTGAGATAAAATTAAGGCCATAGAAAGACCTGATATACCCGAACCAACAACGGCAAATTTCATAAAAAATCCTTCAAAGATTATACTTTTCTTTTATTTGTAATTATCTTCATTCTCAATTATTTGATCAGCTGATTGAGTTGAGGTAGTTTCAGGTGTCAATTTTTCTTCAATTACTATAGTTTTTTGATCACTGTTTTCATCTATTTTTTTTGATGACAAAGAGCTGCCAGTGTAAGTTCCTCCATCATATTGATTAGAGCAATTGATAAGGATTAAAGGAAATATAAAGGTAATAATTAATAATTTAATATTTTTCATAATAATCAATAATATCAATAGTCGGAAAAATTTAAAATAGAAAATTTAAAAAAATGGCTCCCCGGGCCGGACTCGAACCAGCGACAAAGCGGTTAACAGCCGCTTGCTCTACCAACTGAGCTACCGGGGAACAGTTTCGATATTATCTAACAGAAGAAACGTTAATTTGCTAGCTTGTTTTATTTAAATTTTTACTATTAATTTTCCTATATTACCTCCAGTAAAAAGTTTTTGAAGAGCTAGTGAAAAATTTTCAATTCCCTCTTCAATATGAAAAGTTAAGCTTTTACCATTAATTTACCAGTATTTCCTCCAGTAAAAAGCTTTTGAAGTGCTAATGGAAAATTCTCAATGCCATCTTCAATATGATAAGGAATTTTTAATTTTCCTTGTTCATATAAACTTAATAATTCCTTTGAAGCTTCTTGATATCTATCTTCAAAATGCATAACTGTGAAACCTTCCATTCTTGAATATTTTTCTGCTAATCTTAAATATAAGCTTGGGCCATTAACAGAGTCATGATGTGAGTATTGGGAAATTGCGCCACATATTACAACTCTTGCTCTGTCTCTAATATTATCAAGGGCAGCATCTAAAATTTCTCCCCCTACATTATCAAAAAATATATCAATACCCTCACTAGCGAACTCTTTAATTTTTTCATCTAAGTTATCTTTTTTATAATCAATAGCTGCATCAGCACCAATTTCGTTTACTAGCACTTCACATTTCTCTTTACCGCCAGCAACACCAATTACTTTAGCACCTTTAATTTTGGCTAATTGACAAACTAATGCACCAACTCCACCAGCAGCTCCAGACACAAGAACGACATCGTCTTTTTTAACTTGTCCTACTTCATAAATGCCAAAATATGCAGTAAGACCTGTAGTTACTCCTAATACTGCTATTTGTGTGAAGGGGTCTATTTCTGGATTCTCTACTTTAGCAAACATTTCTGCAGGCATAGTGGTATGTGTTTGTGCAAATATTGGTCCGTTTACAATATCACCTTCTTTAAATGTATCAGATTTACTGATTAATACTTTTCCTATTCCAAGTGCTGGAATTGTTCCTCCTATAGGAGTAGATCCATGAAAAGCTTCTTCATTAAGAGTTGTTCTAATCCATGCCCCAATTTCAAGAGCTTGCATCTGAACTAAAATCTCACCATCATTAGGAGCTCTAGAAATTTCTTCAATTATGTCAAACCCTTCAACTTTCGGGTTATCGATAGGTCTCTCTTTTAAAACTATTTTTTTAAGATTAGGTAAATTAGATAAATTTGACATTATTTTCTCCCGGTAGATTTCAGTTTTATAAACTAAATTTTACTTTAAAGAAAAATTATTTTTTTAAAATTGAACATTTATTTAAAAATATTAATATTTCATTATGTTTAGTCATATTTTTATATTTTTAGTTTCGAAAGGTCGTATTTTTTTTGGCGTTTTGTTTTTGGCACCTTTATTATCACAATTTTTAAAGTATAATAAAATTGAGAGTATATTGGGAGTTCCAACTTTAATACCTTGTTTATTTATTGGTTTTTTTTGGGGTCTATATGCTACAATTAAAGGTAAATGGTTTTGGTTTTGAGAAAACATGGATTTAGTTAAAAAAGAAAGATTAATAGCAAGACATTTTATAGGGAAAACACCATGGTTCATGATTAGTTGGTGGGCAATTAATCTATTAGTTTGGTTTTCATTATGGCCTTTAACCCTAACGGCTCAAATACCTTTGTATTTAACATTTTTAATTTCATTAATTTGTACGCTATTGAGTTATTTACCCTCACATGAGGCTCAGCACGAAAATATTGCCAGAAAAGGATCTTCATTATTCTGGTTTAATGAACTAATTGGTTATACCTCGTTAATTCCTTTAGCAGTTCCATATCGATTGCTTCGTACTACCCATATGCATCATCACTCACATACAAATCATCCAATAAAAGACCCTGATTATGCTACAAAAGCTAAAAATTTTAAGAATGCTGTTTTGGTAAATTTTTTTATTAATACCTCGGCAAATAATCTTTACAAAAATTTTGTAGAGAATATGGAAGAAAATAAAGAAAATAAGAGAACTATATTTGAATCTATACTAACAAATATATCTTATTGGACAATTTTAGTAATTTTTGTTTGGTTGGGGTATGGTTTTGAAGTGGCTTGCCTATGGTGGATACCAAAATTAATTGCAATAGGTTATGTTAGAATGACATTATCTTGGGCGCCTCATCACCCCATGATAGAGCAGGGAAGGTACAGAGATACCAGGGGTTTTAAAGCTAGTATAGGTACTGTTCTAACAATGGGAATGGAATATCATATTATCCATCACTTACATCCCTCAATACCATTAAATTTAAATCCTGCTGCTTACAGAGCTTTAAAACCAATACTTGTAGAAAGAAATTGTCGCTTAGATAAAGATTTGTAATATTTAATTGAATGTTTAAGGAGTGAATTATGAATATTTTTAATATGGCTAAAGATCTTAAAGGTATGGAAAAAATGATGAAACCTGCTTTAGAGAAATTTATGAAGGATTCTGGTTTTGTTAAGAAGGAAGAATTAACCAAACTTGAAAAAAGAGTAAGCGAGCTTGAGGCAAGTGTAAAAGAATTAAATAACAGATAACCTAAAAAGAAAGAAATTAATATGAGTAAGGAAAATATTAATCATAGTGATGTTGATTTAACATCTAATCAAGTTCAGCAATGTCCTTATAGCGCTTATAAGACATTAAGAGATGATGCGCCTGTCTATCAGGATCCAAAAACAGGATTTTTTATTGTTACTAGGTATGAATATGTAAGAGAGTTGCTTTTAGATACAGAAAACTTTAGTAGCTCCTTTGGGGCAGCTGCTCAAAAAGCAGAGTCAAATATTAACTCTGATCATGTAAAGCAGGGTGTAAAGCTATTTGAAGAAAAAGGTTGGATTCCTTCCCCTACATTAGCAGGAAGAGATAATCCAAATCATAAAGAAATGAGGTCTATTTTTGATAAAGCTTTCAGGCCCAGTAAAATTAAAGAATTAGAGACAATTGTAGAGAAAACCTCATATGATTTAATCGATGCTTTTATTAATAAAGGAAGCTGTGATTGGGTTAAAGAGTTTTCGATTCCTCTTCCTTTGAAGATAATTGGCGTTCAAATGGGTATTCAAAATGAGGAAGACTTATGGAAAATCAAAATTTCTACAGATGCTTTTTTTCACAGAATTGGCATGATGTTAACAAAAGAGCAGGAATTAGAAGCAATTGAGAGAGAGATTGAAGGACAACATTATTTTCAACCAATCTTTGAAAAGCTGAGAAAAAACCCTGATGATAGTTTACTTAGTGAGTTGGTAAATACTGAGATTGAAGAGTGGGGAAGACCCCTTAATGATAACGAGCTTCATGCTGAAATGATGGCAGATACTTTTGTCGGTGGAAGCGAAACTACTACAAACGCTCTTTCTGCAGGAATAAAGCTTTTGATTGAAAATCCTGATATCTGGAAAAGATTAAAATCTGATCCAGATAAGTATCTTAAAGTTTTTGTTGAAGAAGTTCTTCGTTTAGAATCTCCTGTTCAAAGTCTTATGAGAACTGCTGCAAAAGATATTATTTTTCATGGAGTTGAAATTCCAAAAGGCTCTGTTGTTAATGTAAGATATGCAGCAGCTAATAGAGATGAGAGAGCTTTTGATGAACCTGAAAAAATTAATTTAGATAGAAAAAAAGCTGGTTCACATATGGCATTTGGTTCTGGAACTCATCATTGCCTTGGTGCACCTTTGGCTAGAAGAGAACTATGGTGGGGTTTTAAAGCGGCTTTAGATAGATTTAAAACAATAAGTTTTTCTCAAAATAAGAACGATTTTACTTATCATCCTCATTACCTATTAAGAGCTCTTAAAGAACTGCATATAGATTTTGAAAAAGAATAGTCATGCTTTACTTAAGTATTAATTAATATTTATATTATTTTCAGGTCTTTTTATTTCTTGGCCAGAATTTATTATTATATAATTACTTGATTTATCGAGAGTTTTTATTAATTTTATATCTTTATATCTTAAAAATTCATAACCTAATTCATTTTTTATACTATGATACTTATCCTCTAGTTGATCGGCAATTTTTTGGAAATATTCATCTTTATTTAAGGAAGAATTCTTTCCCTCTTTTTTTTGATTAGATAAATTTTTTTTAATTTTATTTAAAAGCTCAACTCTTAAATGAGCATATTCAATTTTTATATTTTCAAAATCTTTAAAATTTAAAGGTAATATTTCTTTATTATTTTTTTCAATAATTACATTTCTAAGAAATATTATAGAACAGACTAAATCTAAATTTTTTTTTGAATTATAAAAATTAATATTTTCTAAATGTTTATTGTTGTCTTCTTCATTAAGCTTTACTAAAATTTTTTTTAAAAATGAATTTTTTTTTATATCTCTATCACTTAAAAACTTTTTTGCTATTTTTAAATTAAAAAAATCTTCTTTTAATTTTGTCCATTTATATAAGAAAAAAAATTCTAAAAATATTTCTATTTCTTTATTATTCATTTGAAACTTCTTAAGTTTTTAAAGATTTAAAAGTAAGCGCTCTGGTTTTTCTAATTGCTCTTTAATACTTATTAAGAAAGATACAGCATCCTTACCATCTAAGAGTCTATGATCATAGCTTAAAGCTAAATACATCATTGGCCTTATTTCAATTTTCCCATCAATTACAATAGGCCTATCTTGAATCTTATGCATACCTAATATTGCGGTTTGCGGAGCATTTAAAATTGGAGTGGATAATAGTGATCCAAAAACACCACCATTAGATATTGTAAAAGTTCCACCTTGCATTTCTTCAATTGATAATTTTCCTTCTTGTGCTTTTGAAGAGAATTCAATAATTACTTTTTCTATCTCGGGCAAGGTCATCATATCTGCATCTCTAATAACAGGAACAACTAGACCTTTATCGGTTGAAACAGCAACACTGATATCTTGATAACCATGATATACAACATCACTACCGTCTATTGATGCGTTTGCTATCGGATACTTTTTTAGAGCAATTATTGAGGCTGCTACAAAGAAACCCATGAAACCTAGCTTTAATCCATGATTTTGTTTAAAATCTTCTCCATACTCATTTCTAAGATTTTTAATTGGCTGCATATCAACTTCATTAAAAGTTGTTAACATGGCAGTTTCTTGAGTTACAGTTAACAATCTTTTGGCAATTGTAGACCTCATTCTGGACATAGGAACTCTTTCCTCTTCCCTTGAGCTATCCTTGACAGGTGTTAATTCTGACTCATTTATCTTTTTACTCTCAAATTCACTTAAATAATTTTTAATGTCAGTTTTTGTTAGTCTTCCATCTTTTCCCGTTCCAACAACATCCTTTGGATTAATTTTATGTTCATCTAGTAACCTTCTTATGGCTGGACCGTGCCCCATAGACTTTTTGCTTTCTGTTGAAATATTGGTTTCTAAATTTTTTGTGTCCTCTTCAATACTTTCGTTAACGCTCGTAGATATATGATTTTTTTCAACTTCTGCAATTAACTCGCCGCTTAAAACTATATCTCCCTCATTTTTAATAATTTTTGATATTTCTCCATCAATAGGTGAAAGAACTTCTAAAACTATTTTATCAGTTTCAATTTCGGCTATTAATTCATCTTGTTTAACGCTTTCTCCCTCTTTTTTTACCCAGTTTGAAATCGTACCGTCAGATACTGACTCAGGGTAGGTTGGTGATTTTATTTTTGTTGTCATTTTAATTCCTTAATCCTTGAAAGCTTGATTCACTAATGTTTCTTGTTGTTTTTTATGCAATTTATTTAAACCTACGGCAGGAGCTGAAGCAGATGGACGACTTATTAATTTAATTTGTTTTTCAGAAAAACGATCTAAAACTCTTTGAATTCTGTGCCTATGACTAAACCATGCTCCTTGGTTCGCTGGCTCTTCTTGACACCATATGAATTCATTTGAATTACAATATTGTTTCAAAATAAACTCTAGTTCATCATAAGGAAATGAATAAAGTTGCTCGATTCTAATTATTACTGTTTCTTTAGAATTTAGTTCTTTTTTCTTTTCATTTAGATCATAAAAAACTTTACCTGAACAAAGAATTACTTTTTTTACTTCATCTTTATTTTTAATTTTTTCATCAATTACTGGCATAAATGAACCATTAATCAACTCTCCTAGACTCGATGTTGCCAAAGGATTCCTTAAAAGACTTTTTGGTGAAATAACTATTAGAGGCCTTCTCATTTTTCTAATCGTCTGAAGTCTAAGTAAATGATAGATTTGAGCCGGTGTTGTAGGGACGCATACCTGAATATTATCGTGGGCGCATAATTGCAGATATCTCTCTAACCTTGCACTGCTATGCTCTGGACCTTGTCCTTCATAGCCATGAGGTAAAAGCATTACTAGGCCAGAAAGCCTTTCCCATTTATGTTCTGCAGAAACTATAAATTGATCAATAACTACTTGCGCGCCATTTGCAAAATCACCAAATTGAGCTTCCCATATTACCAGACCGCTTGGCCAGGCTGTGGAATAGCCATACTCAAAACCTAAAACTGCCTCTTCAGACAGAAGTGAATCATAGATATCAATTATTGTATTATTCTTTTCAGCAATTTTTACTAAAGGTATATATTCGAGGTCACTTTTTTGATCGTGAATTGCAGAATGTCTATGTGCAAATGTTCCTCTTCTAACATCTTGGCCGGAGAATCTAATTGGATAACCTTCACTTAATAAGGTTGCATAGGCCATATTTTCAGCAAATCCCCAGTTTATGGGTAAATCACCAGAGTTCATCTTTTTTCTATCATCAAGTATTTTTGATACCTGTTTTTGTACATCAAATTCATTTGGGGCAGAGCTTATTAAATCTCCCAATTTATTAAATTTTTTCTGATCAAATGTTGTATCAGTTTCTTCATCCCATTTTCTCTTCAAATAGGGAGTCCAATCAAACCATTTTTCTTCATTTGTAGAACCAAGATTTTCAGTTACTAGTTCACCTTTTTCAAGAGCGTTTCTATAATTTTTTTGGAAATTCAAGGTTTCATCCTTTGAAATAATACCTTCAATAATTAATTTATCTTGGTATTGATCTCTAACTGATTTATGAGTTTTTATTTTTTTATACATTAAAGGTTGAGTTGCAGATGGTTCATCAGCTTCATTATGACCACGCCTCCTGAAGCAAAACATATCAATTATGATATCTTTCTTAAAAGTATACCTATATTCACATGCAAGCTTTGCTGCGAATACAACCATTTCAGGATCATCGCCATTCACATGAAGTATTGGACATTCGATCATTTTGGCTACATCTGTTGAGTAAAGTGTCGACCTTGCATCTCTAGAGTGAGAAGTTGTGAAACCAATTTGATTATTTACAATTACATGAATTGTCCCACCAACTCCATAACCTCTTGTTTGAGACATTTGTAAAGTTTCCATAACAACGCCTTGACCAGAAAAAGCAGCGTCACCATGAATTAAAATAGGAATTACAAAATTTTTTTCTTTATCACCTAATCTTTCCTGCCGAGCTCTTACAGAGCCTTCAATCACAGGATTAACAATCTCTAGATGGGAAGGGTTACTATTTAACGATACATGAACTTCTCCATTTGGTGTAAGTATATTTGATGAAAAACCTTGGTGATATTTTACATCACCAGTACTTGCACCTTCTAATTCATAATCTTCTTCAAACTCTGAAAAAAGTTCTTTAGGAGATTTTCCTAAGACGTTTACTAGTAGATTAAGTCTTCCTCTATGGGACATTCCTAAACAAACTTGTTCTGCCCCAAAGATACTGCAATTTTGTATTAAACTATCAACAAGTGGTATTAATGATTCTGCTCCCTCAGAACCAAACCTCTTCATACCTGGATATCTAGTTGACAAAAATTTAGCTAACCCTTCGGTTGCATTTAAACGCTTTAGTAAGTTTATTTTTTCTTCTTTTTTGAAATAAACTTTTCCTAAATTAGGTTCAAGCCTATCTTGGAACCATAATCTTTCTTTTGTATTAGTTATATAGTTGTATTCAATACCAAGGGTACCGCAGTATATTTTTTTAAGTGAATTTATTATTTCTTCTAAACTTACTTCATCCTGATTAATGTTTAGAGTATCAGTATTAAATTTTTTCCCTAAATCACTCTCTTGCAATCCATGAAATTCAATTTCTAAATCCTCACATACACTATTTTTTCTTATACCAAGAGGATCTAAGTTTGCTCTTTGATGGCCTCTATTTCTGTATGACTGTATTAACTGAATAACTCTAATTTGTTTTTCATCGATAGATTTATCAATTATAGATTTACTGGAGTAGTTGCGTCTTCTTCTTTGATTTTTAAATCTTTTTATAATATCTTTATGAGATACGTCTTCTTCATTATCTGGGTTTTTTGGAAGTGTTTCAAAGTAAATTTTCCAGTCCTCAGATACTGAGTTAGGATTTTTTAAGAATGACTCATAGAGTGCTTCAATATATGGAGCACTTCCCTCTGAAGTATTTATAATTGATTTCATTTTTATTTTGTCATTCATTTTTATACCAAAAGTTAAAAATAACTATTTTTGTTATTTAAAATCATTCTAAACAATATGCAATTATTTTTATTATTATTATTGATGTTAAAAAAGCGTGTTATCCATATATAAATATGGAGGCCACTGCCAGATTCGAACTGGCGTCCACGGCTTTGCAGGCCGCTGCGTAACCACTCCGCCAAGTGGCCAAAATAACAGTCTCTTTCTTATTAGATTTATATCATATTTGTCTAGATAATCTTTATTTTTTACTTTAATTACATTCACCTTGTAAAAAAGATAAACATGTACTATCTATAAAAAAATGACGCGAACGTCATTTTTATAAAATTAGGATAATAATGAAAAAATATATAATTTTAATTTTTTGTTTATTTTTAAACACTCAGTTGCTCTCAAATACCTTGGAGGAAGCACTTTCTCTTGCGTATAAAAAAAATCCTTCAATTCAGGCTAAAAGAGCTGATTTAAGATCTAATGATGAACTTGTATCCTTGTCATCATCAGAATTTTATCCAAAAATTAGAATTATTGGCTCCTATGGAGAAACTGTTACAAATTACAATGATACTGATGAAATAAAATTAAAACCGAGTGTGGCGAAGGTTGAGGCCGAACAAATAATTTTTTCCGGTGGCCGTATAATTAATAATAGATCTCAATCTTTAAATTTTGTAGCTGCAAGTCGAGCTGATTTAAATATTTTAGAACAAGAGATTTTATTTTCTGCTGCTGAAGCTTTTTTTAATGTTTTAACAAACCAAAAAATTGTTGAACTAAGAGAAGTAAATCTTGATGTACTAAATGAAAGACTTGAAGTTGCAAAAATACAATTTGAAGTAGGTGAGCTTACTTTGACAGATGTTGCACAATCTGAAGCTAGGTTGTCATTATCACAAGCAAATTTAGCTGAAGCAAGATCTAATCTTGAGAAAAGTAAAGCAATTTATAAATCTATTATTGGTAAGAATCCTGTAAATTTGTCAAATGACTTTATTACTCTCAATTTGCCAGCAACAATTGAAGAAGCACTTTCTATTGCTAATGCTAAAAGCCCGTATATTAAATTTGCAGAGAAATCAGAGCTGTCATCAAGATACGGTATAAAATCAGCGAAATCAAAATTATTACCATCCATAAGTCTAGTAGGTGAGTTCTCAAATTCAGAAGAGATGTTGTTTAATATGGATGGAGATGCGTATCAATTAATGGGTGTCTTAAGTATACCAATTTTTTCTGGTGGCTTAAATTGGTCAAATATCAGAAAAGCTCAGGAAATAAATATTAGAGATAAATTTCAGTTAGTTGAAGCTAGAAGGTTTGTTGCACAAGAGGTAAAGTCCTCTTTTTCTCAATATAATTCATCATTGATTAAGGTAAATTCTACAAAAAAACAATTTGAAGCAAATAAAATTGCCCTTGAAGGAGTAAAAGAAGAGTTTGAGCTTGGTACAAGAACTAATTTAGATGTATTGGATGCAGAGCAGGAATTTTTAGATTCACAGGTATCAATGATAAGCTCCGAAAATAATTTACAATTATCAATGTTTTATTTGCTTTTAAGCGTAGGTTCTTTAAATCCAGATGTCTTATCCCTTCCCGTTTCAAAATATGACCCTAATTTAAATTATAACAAAGTAAAAAATATTAAACTTGGATGGAAAAGATTTAAAGATATTAAAAATCTTGATTGATCTATAATACCGATGTTGTAAGGTGTTTTTGTCATGGTTTCAAATGAAAATAATGAAGAAATGTCTGTTAATGATATTCTCTCATCAATTAAGGAAGTTATCTCTAGTGAGCAGGACCTAGTTAAGTCGTCTGATGATAACGAGTTTATTGAGTTAACTGATGTAGTTGATGATGAAGAGGTGTCAATTCTTCTTGAGGATGTAGCTGACCTTAACAATGACTCGTTATCCAATGATCCAGCTGAAAATGAAAAAAAAGATAATAGTTTAAATTTTGATAATTCTAATTTTATTTCTGATTTATCCATCGATGATATTGTAAGAGAAACAATTAAAGAAACTCTCAATGATTGGTTTGCTAAAAATTTAAAAACGATTGTAGAAGAATCTGTTAAAGAAGAAGTAGCAAAATTATTTAAAAAACGTAATTAAGATGATTGAAAAAAAATATGACCCCTCTGAAGCTGAGAGGCGAATTTATGACATGTGGGAGTCTAAAGGGCTTTTTAAACCAACAGTCTCTGATAGTGAAAACTTTTCTATAGTAATGCCGCCACCAAATGTAACTGGAAGCCTACATATGGGACATGCGTTAAATACAACACTACAAGACATTATTGTCAGATATCAGAGGATGAAGGGAAAAAATGTTTTATGGCAACCTGGAACTGATCATGCTGGTATTGCAACCCAAATGGTTGTTGAGAGAAATCTTAAATCAGAAAGAAATGTTTCAAGGAGTGATTTAGGAAGAGAAAATTTTGTCGATGAAATATGGAAATGGAAAGAAAAGTCTGGCGGTACAATTACTGAACAATTAAGAAGGTTGGGGGCTTCATGCGATTGGAGTAGAGAGAGATTTACCATGGATGATGGTTTGTCTGAAGCGGTAATTAAGGTTTTCGTTGAGCTCTATAATGATGGTTTAATATATAAGGATAAAAGACTTGTTAATTGGGATCCAAAGCTTAAAACAGCTATATCTGATTTAGAAGTTGAACAAAGGGAAACTAAAGGAAGTTTATGGTATATCAACTACCCCCTTCAAAGTGATGAAACTAAATATATAACGATTGCAACCACACGACCTGAAACAATGTTTGGTGATACAGCTATTGCTGTTCACCCTAAAGATGAAAGGTATAAAGATTTATTAGGTCAAAAAGTTTTAATTCCTATTGTTAATAGACAAATTTCTATTGTTGAAGACGAATATGCTGATCCAGAGCAGGGAAGTGGGGCTGTAAAAATTACCCCTGCTCATGATTTTAATGATTTTGAAGTTGGCAAAAGAAATAATCTTGAAATGATTTCAATATTTGACACAGATGGAAATTTAAATGAAAACACCCCTGATGAATGGAGGGGTTTAAACAGATTTGAAGCCAGAAAAAGACTAGTAGATCAGCTCCAAATTAAGAATTTTTTAGTTAAAGTCGAAGATTATACTCATGTTGTTCCTTATGGCGATAGATCATATGAAGTTATTGAGCCTTTTTTAACTGATCAATGGTATGTGGATGCAAAGAAACTATCGATAGCCGCTATTAAGAATGTTAAAGAGGGTAAAACAAAGTTTATTCCTAGCAATTGGTCAAAAACATATTATGAGTGGATGAATAATATTCAACCATGGTGTATTTCAAGACAGCTTTGGTGGGGTCATAGAATTCCTGCATGGTATACAAGCAATGGTGAAATAATTGTTGCTTCTTCAGAGAATGAAGCTTTAAAAATTGCTAAAGAGAAATATAAAACTGAAACAATATCTCAGGATGAAGATGTTCTTGATACATGGTTTTCGTCTTCACTGTGGCCGTTTACAACCTTAGGGTGGCCAAATGAAAAAAATGATCTTTCCAAATTTTACCCTACAAATCTTTTAATTACTGGTTTCGATATAATTTTTTTCTGGGTCGCAAGAATGATGATGATGGGCCTATACTTTCAGAAGAACATTCCCTTTTCAGAAATCTATATTCATGCATTGGTAAGAGATGAGAATGGACAAAAAATGTCTAAGTCAAAAGGTAATGTAGTTGATCCATTAAAGTTAATAGATAATTTTGGAGCAGACTCTCTTAGATTTACACTTGCATCAATGGCATCTTATGGAAGAGATATAAAGTTATCTGAATCAAGAGTTGAAGGTTATAGAAATTTTGGAACAAAGTTATGGAATGCTGCAATATTTTGTGAATTAAATGATTGTATTAAAGTAAACAATGAAAATATAAAAGAAATCTCAAATCCAGTAACTAGTTGGCTTATATCAGAAATGATTAAGACTGAAAAAAATATTGATAAATTTCTTAACGAATATAAATTTAATGAAGCGGCAAACGAAATCTATCACTTTGTTTGGCATATTTTTTGTGATTGGTATTTGGAGCTTATTAAGCCATATTTTAATGATCCTAATTATGATGAGTTAGATGAGTTAAGATACATTACTTCTATGTCATTAAATTTTATCCTAATTAAATTACACCCATTTATGCCCTTTATTACTGAGGATTTATGGAAAAAAGTAAGCAACAGTGAAAAGGAATTAATTTCAAGTAGTTGGAATGTATCGTTACCATCCTTAAATGACGTTTCTTTTGTAAAAAGTACTGAAATGATTATTGAAATTATTACTAGCGTTAGATCGATTAGATCAGAGTTGAATATCCCGACTAAAAAAGAACTTTTGTTGCAAGTATATAAAAAAGACTCAAGAGAAATAGATGAAATTAAAAATATTGATTTATTATTAAAAAAATTAATAAAAATAAGAAATATTGACAAAGTGGCTGATTTTTCAGACCGCGCAGCGTCTTTTTCAGTATCAAATATTGACTTTGCTCTTATTATTGATGATGACATAGACCTATCATCAGAAATAAAAAGAATTGAAAAAGAAGAAATTAAAATTATTAATGATATTGAGTTACTTAATAAAAAGTTAAGTAATGATAGTTTTGTTAAAAAAGCACCTAAAAATATCGTAAAAGAGAGCAATGATAGATTAGAGGATCTTATATCGGATCAGAAAAAGCTAGAGGAGTCTAAATTATTTATTAGTAAACTTATTTCTCATGGAAAATAATATTGAAATAAAAAAAAGATTATGTCCTTTATGTAAAGAACCTAAATATAGTAATGAACTATTTTATAATTCTGAACCTTGGAAGCTTGTTCAGTGCCAGTGTTCCTTTGTTTATATGCCAGAGGTTCCTATATACGAAAGAATGAAGAATGAATTTTCTTGGGAAAGAAATTTTGAAAAAGAAAAAAAAGTAAGTCTTAAAAAAAAGATTCGAAGAAAAGTAAAAACGTTAATTAAGAGAGATAAGTTAAAATTTCTTCTAAATCGTTATTGTGAGAAAGGGGATGTTTTAGATATTGGTTGTGGTTCTGGTGCTAAATTCGAAAATATTTCAAAGATTTATACTCCTTATGGAATAGATATTTCTGAGGAATCAGCGAATAAAGCTAATATATCATTTAAAAAAAGAGGTGGAAAAGCTATTTGTGCCCCTTCTACAAAAGTTTTAGAGGAGTTTGGTGAAAATAAATTCTCTGGTGCAATCTTAAGATCTTATTTAGAACATGAACATGAGCCTTTTGAAGTTTTAAAGAATTTAAAATTTACTTTAAAAAATAATGCATGTGTGATTATTAAGGTACCAAATTACGATAGCATTAATAGAAAAATAAGAAAGGAAAAATGGTGTGGTTTTCATTTTCCAGACCATGTAAATCATTTTACCCCAAAAACTTTACTCAAGATGGTAAAGGATGCAAATTATGAGGTTATAAAGTTTAATTTTTTAGACTATCTTCCAACAAGCGATAATATGTGGATGGTGGTAAGACCAATTTGATATTATGAGGCTTAATTATGTCAGAAAAAAAGTTTGATAAAAATAAATTACCAAGTAGGCATGTAAGTGTTGGACCTGAAAGAGCCCCTCATAGATCTTATTATTATGCGATGGGAATGACAGAAGATGATATTAAAAAACCTTTTGTAGGGGTTGTTTCTACATGGAACGAAGCCGCTCCATGCAATATTGCTTTAATGCGACAAGCTCAATCAGTAAAAAAGGGTGTTAAGGATGCAGACGGAACGCCTAGAGAGTTTTGTACTATTACAGTTACCGATGGTATAGCTATGGGGCATCAGGGTATGAAATCATCTCTAGTCTCTCGAGAAGTTATAGCTGACTCAACTGAGCTTACTGTTCGCGGACACTCTTATGATGCACTAGTTGGTTTAGCTGGGTGTGATAAATCCTTACCTGGCTTAATGATGGCAATGTGCAGACTTAATGTTCCAAGTGTATTTATGTACGGTGGCTCAATATTACCTGGAAGATATAAAGGCAACGATGTTACTGTTGTTGATGTATTTGAGGCAGTTGGTAAGTATGCTGCAGGTGCATCTACAGAAGATGACTTAAAAGATCTTGAGCAGGTTGCATGCCCAAGTGCAGGGGCTTGTGGAGGGCAATTTACTGCTAATACTATGGCGTGTGTTTCTGAAGTAATGGGCTTAGCCCTTCCATACTCTTCTGGAGCTCCAGCACCTTATGAAGATCGTGATAAATATGCTTACGAGTCTGGTAAGCAGGTTATGAATTTAATTGAAAAGAATATTAGGCCAAGAGATATAGTTACGAGGAAATCTCTTGAAAATGCAGCTACTATTGTTGCTGCTACTGGTGGTTCAACCAATGCAGGGTTACATTTACCAGCAATTGCTCACGAATGCGGCATTAAGTTTTCTTTGGACGATGTTGTAGAAATTTTCAAAAGAACACCTTATATAGCCGATTTAAAACCAGGTGGACAATATGTTGCTAAAGATGTTTATGAGGCAGGTGGTGTTCCTATTATTATCAAAACTCTTTTTGAAGGAGGTTTTATTCATGGTGATTGTATGACAGTCACTGGAAAAACTCTTGAAGAAAATCTTGAAAAAGTTGAGTTTAATGAAAATCAAAAAGTTATTCGACCTTATAATAACCCTTTAAGCCCAACAGGTGGTGTTGTTGGTTTAAAAGGTAATCTTGCTCCAGATGGAGCTATAGTAAAAGTTGCTGGATTGGAAAATACTTTCTTTGAAGGATATGCAAGGTGTTTCGATTGTGAAGAAGATGCATTTGAATGTGTTTCCAATGAGGATTACAAAACAGGAGAGGTAATAGTTATTCGTTATGAAGGTCCTAAGGGAGGGCCAGGAATGAGAGAAATGCTATCAACTACAGCAGCGCTATCCGGCCAAGGCGTTGGAGGAAAAGTTGCTTTAATCACCGATGGAAGATTTAGTGGAGGAACAAGAGGACTATGTGTTGGTCATGTTGGACCTGAAGCTGCAACTGGTGGTCCAATTGCTTTAATCAAAGATGGCGATAAAATTACAATTGATGGTGAAAAAGGTATTCTTAGTGTTCATTTATCTGACGAGGAAATGGAAGAAAGAAGAAAAAGTTGGAAACCCAGAGGTACTGATTACAATAGTGGAACATTGTGGAAATACTCTCAAACTGTAGGTTCTGCTCAAAATGGTGCAATAACTCACCCCGGGGCCGAAGAAGAAACCCATATTTATGCTGACATTTAAACTATGATAAATCTATAATTATTGGCACATGATCAGAAGGCTTTTCTTTTTCTCTCACTGACTTATCAATATAGACATTATTTGTTTTATCACTTGCTTGAGGCGATGTTAAAATATGATCAATTCTAATTCCTTTATTTCTTTGCCAAGCCCCTCTCTGATAATCCCAGAAAGTATAGTTTTCAGCATCTTGATTAAATTGTCGAAAAGAATCTATGAAGCCTAATGATAAAATTTCTCTATACGCTTTTCTTGTTTCCATTTTAAAAAGAGCGTCATCTTTCCACTCTTCGGGGTTATATGTATCAATATCTTCAGGGATTACATTAAAATCTCCAAGAACAATAAAGATTTCTTCGTTAAGAAGCGTATCATGTAAATGATTTTTAAGCTTATTCATCCAATCTAATTTGTAGTCATATTTTGGTCCTGGGGTAGGATTACCGTTTGGTAAATAAATATTTGATACTCTTATCATCCCTATGTCTGTGGAATGGACTGTTTCTATATACCTTGCTTGCTCATCATTATAATTAGGTATACCTTGAAAAGTTTCTTCCACTAAATATTTCGATAATGTAGCAACACCGTTATAGCTCTTTTGACCATGAATTTTGACATTATAGCCAATTTCTTCAAACGGACTTAATGGAAAGTCTTTATCAATTACTTTCGTTTCTTGTAAACACAGAATATCTGGTTTTTCTGACTTAAGCCAATCAAGAATATTGCTAATTCTTGTTCTTACAGAGTTTACATTCCAGCTTGCAATTTTCACGATATTTACAATGAAAAAGATGTACCGCAACCACATTCAGATGTTGCGTTAGGATTTTTTATTTCAAAAGATTGACCAATTAAATCATTTTTATAATCAATTACAGATCCTTGAACATAAGGAATTGAAACCTCATCAATTATTACTTTTGCTCCATGTTCCTCAATAATAATATCACCTTGCTCAGAATTATTAACAAGATCGAACTTATAAGAAAAGCCAGCACAACCTCCACCAAGTACAGAAATTTTAAGCATTAAATCTTTTTTTTCAGAAATAATAATATTATTAATTTTATCAGCAGCTTTTTTGCTTATTGATATGTTATTTGTTTGTGTCATTAATTTCCAGGTAAACTACCTGCTCCTAAACGACCAAGATTCCCAAAGAGCTGCTGAAGTACTGTAAGCTCTCTTCCTCTGGTAGGTGTCGTTCTATCCACATATGATATAATTTTTCCTTCTTCTAATCCATAATATTTTAAATTATTTACTTTATTATCATCACCAAAGGATACTGCCAAAACTCTTCTGTTTGTTACCGTGGGATGATAAAATGCAACTGTTTCAGCCTTACTATATATATAATACCAGGTCGAAGCATCAATTGCTGAAGTAGTTGATGGTGATCCTAAAATATCCATGACATCGTTTGAAATTGTCTCGTTAACTTTTATTTGGTCTAAAAGTTTTTCATCAAAAACATAGCCCCTATTTTCTACAATAGGTGAACACGATGCTGATAGAAAAACTAGAGCAATAAATAAATATTTTTTAATTACATATTTCATTAAATAAAGTTACCATTTAATTATATTAAATTATAGAAATGATATTTTCTATTATATTTGTCAATCTTAGTGATTAAAATGTTTAAAAAAATAATTTCATATATAAAAAATTTTTATAGTCCTAACCCTGATTATTCATCACCTCATGGTGTTTTATACAAAAGAATCCTTAATTCATCATATGAAAGGCGTTTTTATGAAAAAATAATGGTTCCAGATACACTTGATGGAAGGTTTGATTTAATAATTCTTCATATTTTTATAATCATAAAAATTTTTAAAAATTCAAGTGAGGAGAATAAAAATTTTACACAAAAATTATTTGATATATTTATGCTTGAAGTAGAATCATCATACAGAGAAATGGGAATTAGTGATCAATCATTTAGCAAAAAAATGAAAGTTGTCATAGAGTCTTTTTATGGAAGAACAAAAATGTATGATTTGAATTTTGATAATAAAAATGAATTTATAAACTGTCTTGTTCGTAATATTTGGCCTGAAGATGCTCCTAAAGAAATTTTTGCTAGTGAGTTATATGATTTTGTTATTCAAAAAGTTAACAAATACAGTAATAAATCAATAGGTGAAATTTTAGAACTTTCTGTTGATGGTTTTTAGTTATTTTGAGGTCTTGGTTTGGGTAAAATAGTTTCAATAGATGCAATGGGTGGAGATCATGGCCTCGATGTAACCATTGATGGTGCTTGTTTGGCGCTTAAAAATCAAAAAGAATTATCTGTAATTCTTTTTGGTGATGAGAGTTTAATTAAAGAGAAACTCAAAAATAGAAATTATCCAATTGATAAAGTAGAGGTTATTCACTGCAATAAAGTTGTTGAAATGGATACTAAGCCAATAGATGCGATAAGAAGGGTTGGCAAGGAGTCCTCTATGTGGGGCTGTGTCAATGCCGTTTCTGAAGGTAAGGCAGATGTTGCGATATCTTCAGGAAATACTGGTGCTTTAATGGGGTTGTCAACAATAATATTAAGAACCATTGATGGCATTGAAAGAGCTGCAATATCAAGTTTATGGCCAAATAAATCTAATTATTCTGTAGTTTTAGATTTAGGTGCAAATATAGAAGTAACATCTGATCAATTAGTCCAATTTGGTATCCTTGGATATTCCTACGCAAAAAGTGTATTTGATAAAGATAATCCGACGATAGGTTTATTAAATATTGGTCACGAAGAAATGAAAGGAACAGAAATAATTCAAGAGGCATCTTTAAAAATGAAAGATCTTTTCCCAAAAGATTACATTGGTTATGTAGAAGGTGATAATCTATCTCTAGGTAAATCCGATGTAGTTATAACTGATGGTTTTACTGGAAACATTGCTTTAAAAACCGCTGAAGGAACCGCTAGATTAATTGGCCATTTTATAGCTGATGTTTTTGCTAGTTCTATAAGGGGTAAATTAGGTTATTTAATAGGCAAAAATGCCTTCAGAGCCCTTAAAGATAAAATGGACCCAAGAGAATTAAACGGAGGCGTTTTTTTAGGTCTAAATGGCCTAGTAGTTAAAAGTCATGGAGGCTCAGATATTCTTGGGTTTTCAAAAGCAATTGAATTTAGTACAAAGCTATCTCAATCTAATATTTCAAGTGAAACTAAAAAACTTATAGCAAAGAAAAAAGATTATGAATCAAGAGATTAAATTATATCAATCAGTTGTTACAGGAATTGGTGCTTCGCTTCCAAAAAAAATCGTTACAAATAAAGATCTTACCAAAATAGTGGATACTACCGAAGAGTGGATAGTTGAAAGGACAGGAATTCAAGAAAGAAGAATTGCATCAGACAATGAAACTACATCATCCCTGGGAACTGAGGCAGCAAAAATTGCTTTACAAAATGCAAACCTTAAAAATAAAGATATCGACTTAATTATTTTAGCGACGGCTACACCAGATAATACTTTTCCTGCATCAGCAACTGTTATTCAATCATCATTGGGCATAGATAAGTGCTATGCTTATGATATGCAGGCAGTATGCTCAGGGTTTGTTTTTGCTTTAGAGGCGGCTGATAATGCAATCAAGGCTGGTAATGTTAAAAATGCTCTTGTTATAGGTTCTGAGACTTTCAGTAGAATTTTAGATTGGGATGATAGGGGAACATGTGTTTTATTCGGTGATGGTGCGGGTGCTGTCGTTTTGTCTTCGTCTGAAGGATCTGAAAGAGGAATCTTAAGTAATCATTTACATTCTGATGGTAGGTATGGTGATTTATTATATGTGGACGGTGGTCCATCGACATCAACCAATGTTGGTTATTTAAGAATGGATGGTCAGGGTGTTTTTAAACATGCGGTTAAAAACATATCATCTGTAATAGAAGAGGCTTTAGATTATAACGATTTAAAGGTTGATGATATTGATTGGTTTGTACCTCATCAAGCAAATATAAGAATTCTTGATTCTGTTGCAAAAAAAGTTGGACTTAGTGAAGATAAAATAATAATTACAGTTCAAAAGCATGCAAATACATCTGCTGCCTCTATTCCTCTAGCTTTATTTGATGCAGTTCAAGAGGGTAAGATTAAAAAGGGCGACTTAGTTCTATTAGAGGCCATGGGTGGTGGATTTAGCTGGGGATCTACATTAATTAGGTGGTAGAAGTCCTTGATTTTTTTATTTAAAAAGAGTTTTATACAATATAGGGAATTTAGAAAATGAACAAAACTTTAACCAGGGCAGATTTAGCAGAGGCAATATATTCAAAAGTAGGAATTTCTAAAGTTGAATCATCAGATATTGTAGATCAAATTTTTGAAGAGATAATCTTAGAATTAATTGATGGTAAAAGTGTTAAATTATCTTCTTTTGGAAGCTTTATGGTCAGGGATAAGAAGCAAAGAATTGGTCGTAACCCTAAAACAAAAGAGGAAGCGGTAATTAATGCAAGACGAGTTGTGGTTTTTAGAGCTAGTAAAGAACTTAAAAACAAGGTCATTAATGATTAGAAAAAAAATAGTAAATGATAAAAAAAAGTCCTGAGGCATATAGAACAATAGGTGAGGCTTCTAGTGAAATAGGAGTTCCAACATATGTTTTACGTTTTTGGGAAACAAAATTTAAACAAGTTAAGCTTATCAAACGACCAGGTGGTAGAAGATTTTACAAACCTGAAGATATTAAACTTTTATTAAAAATTAAAAATTTCTTAAAAAATGACGGATTAAGTATTAAGCAAGTAAATGAAAAGCTTAATTCAAAAATTGATAATATTAAGTCTAGTGATAATGAATATACAACCCCAGTACCTGAGGAAAAACCTACCTTTAAAAATAAAGATGAGGTTCTAGAAAGGCTTAATAATATTTTGGAAATCTTATCAAAATAAAAATTTATCTAGACAACTTTGTTTCATGAGATAATATTTTATTTGGAATTTTTTAAGACTCGGGTAACGTTTAAAGATAATAAAAACAAAGAGGGGAATGTGAATAAAATTTTAGAGGCTGGATGGCATTTTGTTGAGGGTTTTTTAGGGGATAATAATATGGAAAATGACTCATACGGAGATGAAAGTTTTGGTGCAGAATTTTCCGTTGACCATGTTTTAAATTCTGATCAAGAAAAAAAATAATCTAGTTATTAATATAATTGCAAATTACTTCAAGCTCTTCAAAACCTATTGAGTCAAAATTAGGCGTTGAAAAACTGCTTTCATTGTATTTTTCTTTTACAATAATTTTTCCTTCAGACATTTTTTTACTGTAAATAATGATTTCAGATGCACTAGTTCTGAACCTCTTACAATCTGTTTGTTTGTATACTTTTTTTGATAAAAAACTATCATCAATAACATTATTTTTTTGTGGTTCTTTATAATCAGTAAGTATCCAATAATAGACATACCTATCATCTGAACTTGTGTTATTTAGATCAATAAAATGATACCCAGATTCGGTTTCTCCATACATTGACCATTCAGCATTAGCTATTTTACTGGAGAATATTAAGGCAGAAATAGCAATGAATAGCATAAATTTTTTCATAATTTAGTTTTAAATAATAAGATTTTAGTTGTCTATTAAGAGTTATTTTCTTTTAGTCCTAGTTTGTATATTATTAAAGAATGATAGAAAAAGAAAATTTTTGGAAGTCCAAAACTTTAAAACAAATGACAAATGATGAATGGGAGTCATTATGTGACGGCTGTGGAAAGTGCTGTCTTCATAAATTGGAGGATATTGATACTGGAGAGATTTCAGTTTCAAATGTTAGCTGTATGTATCTAGACCTTAAAACTTGCGGATGTATGGACTACAAACACCGTCATAAAAATGTAAAAGACTGTATTAAGCTAACCCCAGAAACAATTGACAAAATCAATTGGTTGCCCAATACATGTTCATACAAACTTGTGTTAAATAATGATGACTTACCTGATTGGCACCATTTAGTATCTGGAGATAAAAATACAATTCATGAAAGAGGTATGTCGGTAAAAAACTTCTCAATTAATGAAAAAGATATAAGGGATGTAAATGAATATATTCTTGATTGGTTTAATAATAATGGTAGTCTTTTTTAATTTAAAATATATTTAAAAATATATCTAAAAGGGTGTTTTCATGGCTTTAACTTTAAAAAAAATATTATTAACATTAGTTTTTTTAACTCAAACAATGGGGAATACGATGGCAGGCGATCTATCTGCAAATGATAAATTTGAAATTATCGATGTAATGAATAACTATGCAAAAGGAATAGATACCAAAAACTATGATCTTTTTAGATCAATTTTTGATGACAACGTAGAAGTTAATATTATTTATGATCCAAGCTTTAGATCTGGCGAGCCAGTTTCTTTTGATGGAATAGATTCTTGGGTTCAATATGTTGAAAAGGCGATTAGCGAATATAAAAGTACACAACACATGCTCGGAAATCCATTAATCAAATTTAAAAACGGTGTTGCAAAGGCAAGAACAGACCTTCAGGCTACGCATTACTATAAAGATAAAAATAATGAAAAAACTACTCTATGGGGGTACTACGATACTCATATGGTTAATAAAGATGGTTCATGGAAAATTATCAAACATACTTTGACAAGTATTGGCTCAAATTAAACTTTTAATAAATTAATTCATATGAAGCAAATCAAAGACATTGCAGAAAAATTTTATACTAGTATTTCCAATGGAGAGATTGAGGTAATTGAAAGTTTACTAAGTAGTGAGTTTGAATTAATTGTCCCTATGGAAAATGGTGTATTATCTGGTCATTATAAAGGAAAAAAAAGATTTATGGAGGAGGTTCTTCCCCTTGTTTTTTCCTGCGTAAATCCCGAAGAAATAGTTTTTTGTAAAAATTTTAAAATTATAAATTCTTTTAATAATACAATAATTTCTATGGCACAAAACGATGGAATTGCCCTAAACGGTAAACCTTATAATCAGATATACTTACATATTATGACAATAGAAGAAGGAAAAATTATTCGTTTAATTGAGGCTTTTGATAGCTCATTAGCAAATAGTTCTTTGTGGGGTGATAGTAAACAATTAATACCTGATGAAGATTTTTCACTAAAAAATTTTTCTTAAACTGATTTACGTTTTTCAGTATTTTTTAAATATTTGTAATATATTTTTGGTATTGCCCATTTTTCGAGAGCATGTTTCTTATCTCTTCCTAATTTTTTTACTTCATAAAATAAAAAACGTTTTGTTTTTGCAATATTCCAGTCACCCCTTTTAAAATTTTTACCCGTCTTAGGGTTCGGTCTCTTAGGGTATTCTCTCATTTGAATAAATTAACTCATATGATTGAAATATCAAATAAACTAATTTAGAAATTCACATATAGCATTACTATTCCGATAGCTGGACCAAAAAGAAAAAAGAGTATTCCTAAAATCCATTTGAGATCGTTTTGCATTTAATTCTCCATTATTATTTTTATTAAGAATTTATATGAAGATTATAAGTGTATTCGCAAAAGAACAAATTTTTTATTTCTCTTGTTTAAATAATCAATAAATTGAAATATTCATTTATGTTAAATTTTATTAAAAAAATCTCTCAGTTTGTATGGAATTGTATAAGGTTTATTGCAGATGGAATCGCAAATTTCATAATAATTGTTATTTTCTTTATTTTTTTTATTTGGTGTATTTTATCATTATTTAACTGGTATTTTTTTAATTTTTAAAAGGTGAGAATATGAATGATTTTGTTTTGTATGGTCAATGGGTGGTGGTTGTTATAAGTCTTCTAGGAGTTGCTCTTGTAAGCTCAACCAAACATAATACTCGTTTAAGCGGATATATTGTTACAGCTCTTGGGCGTTTATCTGGTGCAATTTTATTTATCTTTTTAGATTTGTACGCCTTTGTATTAGTTAATATTATTCATACTGTTATTGGTTTAAGGGGATATTATAAAAATAAAAAAGAGGTTATTGAAGAAAGTATTCAGTAATTAAAAAGAACATATTTTTCATATTAAATTTTTAATGTATAAATTATTTGTCGGAGCGTGGCGCAGCCTGGTAGCGCACTTCGCTGGGGGTGAAGGGGTCGGAGGTTCGAATCCTCTCGCTCCGACCATCTAAAAAACTTATATCTTTCTTTTATTAAAGTTATCCAATTCTTTGGACTTTCTTTGGACTTATGGATAAATTATTTAAATAGGAGTTTTATATGAAAAATTACTTTTTAGCTTTTACCTTTTTATTATTTATAGTCATAAATTTTAGCGTATATTCAAAAAATATTGATGCTGAGACAAGATTTGAAATAATAGATGTAATGAATAAATATGCTATCGGAATTGATACTAAAGATTTCTCTCTTTTCAGGTCAATTTTTTCTGAAAATGTAGAAGTTAATATAATTTATACACCAAATTTTGGAACTGATAATAATGTATATATAAAAGGAGCAAATAATTGGGTTAAATATGTTGATAAAGAGATAAGCATTTTTAGGAACACTCAACATATGCTTGGAAATCCAATGATTTCTTTTGATGGAAAAGTGGCTATTGTCAGAACTGATTTACGAGCAATTCATTATTATGCAGATAAACCAGAAGTATCTACGACATTTTGGGGTTATTATGAAACTCATATGATTAAACAAAAAGATTGGAAGATTATTAAACACACATTAACAGGTATGGGTACCAATTAAATTATGAATTAATCTTTTACAAAACCTTTAAAAAACCCTAGATAATCAATAAATTTTTCACTAACACCTTCTTTTCTTAAGTGATCCTTTGAGACGGGTAGGTTTATGGGCTCAAATTCAGGATTATTTATTACTAGTTTTGGAAAGTCATGATTAACAATTGCGGCTCTACCAATTGCAACAAAATTTACGCCAGAGTTAATAACTTTTTGAACATCTTGGCCTGTACGAATATTTCCAGCAACTGTAAGCATAACATCTTTAAAATCTAACTCTGTGAAATGTTCTAAAAGTGTTTTTTCTAATTTTTCTTTATCTTTTTCTGGATTCATTATTTTTTCTAGATCAGGATCATCTTTTCGAAAATTTGCTGGATATTTAAAACAATCCCATAAAGACATATCAATAAAATCAATTTTTTGAGTATTAATTAATTGTTCGCAAATTATCTTAATTTCCTCAAGATCCATGCCGAATCTTTCTGGTGAAAGCCTAACACCTAAAAGGAAGTTTTTTCCACATTCAGCTCTAATACCATTAATAATTTCAAAAATTATTCTCGATCTGTTTACTAATGATCCTCCATATTCATCGTCTCTTTTATTTATTGATGAACTTAAAAATTGACATAAGATATAACCATGAGCTCCATGGATTTCTACACCATCATAACCAGATTTTTTTGCTCTAACTGCAGCGGATATAAAATCATCTCTAAGTTTTTTTACTTCATCTAAACTTAACGCTCTTGAATTTGTTTCATCATCGGCAGAGGGGCAGACTGGTTTCTCCCCAATTATATCTTCTGGTGATCTCATTCCAGCGTGATGAAGTTGCGCTACCGCTAGACTGTTATGAGATTTAATTTTTTCAGTAAGTCTTTTTAAACCTTCAATATGAACATCATCAAAAATTCCAAGTTGTCCTGGAAAACCCTTTCCAATTTCTTGCACATGTGATGCACAAGACATAGTCATACCAAAGTCACCTTTGGATCTCATAACAAGCCAGTTGAATTCATCATCCGATAAACAACCATCCTCAAAACTTTGTGTATTAGTTAAGGGAGCCAGCATGAAAGGATTTTTCATAGAAATACCGCACGGAAATATAATTTTTTCATTTAATTTCTTCATAATTTGTACCTTAGAATTTTTATTTTTTTAGTTTACATTTTTCTATATATACTTTGAAGAGACTAATCGTAATCGATTAAAGATAAATACAGAAAATAATATTAGACCCATTATCATACTAATCCACATACCCTCTGCGCCTAAAGGTTTTGCAAATCCATAATTTGTTAAAAAGTAACCAAGTGGTATAGCAAAAATCCAATAAGATATAAGCAGAAATACCATTGGTGCAAAAGTATCTTTATATCCTCTTAATGCGCCTAATGAACCCATTTGTATTCCATCAGGTATTTGAAATATTGATGCATAAAACAATAGAGAAATCGCAACATTAATTACCTCAATATCTTTTGAATATATTGAGGAAAAGTTCTCCCTGAAAATTAATAATATTATCATATTAAATAACGCTCCAATAAAGCATAGCGAAACTCCTACATAAGAAGAATATTTTGCATCTAAAAATCTTTTTTCCCCCAAAAGGTTTCCAACTCTAGTTGAACCAGCCAAACCTATTGCTAATGGAAGCATAAAGAGAATACTTGCTATATTTAATGCCACTGCGTGGCCTGATAAAATTTTATCCCCAAGCTGACCAATTATAATTGCAGCGCCTGAAAACATAGTCATTTCAGCAAATATCCCTACACCAATTGGAACACCAAGTTTTAGAATTTCTTTACTAACCTTTAAAGATGGACTGTTAAACTCTCTAAGTAATTCTGTTTTTTTATATTTTTCTGAGGATAAAATAATCCTAAGCATTGAAAAAAACATAATCATAGAGACTATAGATGTTGCGTAACCACATCCCTCACTTCCCATTTCAGGAATTCCAAAATAACCAAAGGCAAATATAATATCTAAGGGAATGTTTATTAGAGCACCAATAAGAACAACAAAAAATACAGGAAGTGTTAATGTCATTCCTTCACTATAAGAACTTAAATATCTAAACATTACATAAAAGAACATTCCAACTGATACTGCTTTTAAATATTCAGCTGAAATTGAAAGAATATTTTTATCTAGTGGAAAAAATAAAAGAATTTTACTTAAAAACAAAAATATAAAGAAAATTGAAAAGGCAATCAGTATTGCAATCCAAAAAATTTGTCTCATTTTTTGACCTATTTTGGTAAATTCTTTAGATCCATACAATTGAGCCACAATAGGGGTAATAGCAAACATAATACCCTGAAATAGCATATAAAGTGGAAACGTAAATGCACCTGCTAGAACAAGCCCAGCCAATTCTTCAGAACTATATCTTCCAGATACAATTGTATCTGTAGTATGCATTATCATATAAGAAAGCTGGGATCCAAAAATTGGAATTCCTATCTTAAAAAAATGATTTGATTCTTTAATAAATTTTTTCATTAATTTTTTTATCATATTATAAATTTAAATTTGAAATATTTTTTTAGAACATTATTATCAATATTAATAGAATAATTAGGGGAGGGTTTTTGATGTTATTAAGGGGTATTTTACTATTTCTTTTATTTAGCTCGGCATTTGCAATGTTAAATGCTGTTTATAAATGGTTTGGCTTTATGCAGTCTTATTAAAATCATTTCTTGAAAAATTTTTATTTTTTTGTAGAATTTTTTTATGGATAGATCTGAAAGATTTGAAAAATCAGAAGCTGCAAGACTTAGAAGATCAAGAGTTAGAGATATTGTAAATACAAGAATAAACAATATTTATTCAAAGTTGCACAGACTTCGAATTAAAAGAAAAAAAATGAAAAATTAAATAATAGAAAATTAATTATATTTTTTGACATCTTTAAAGTTTAATTCTTTTATTTTTGTTGAAAAACGTATTTTAAAAATCCATTATAACTCTTCTACGACTCGTATTACTTCTAAATTATATTTATTTAATAATTTAAAGGAGAAAAAATATGATTGATATTATTTTACTTACATTATTATTTTATTTTATTCAGTTACCACTTCCTATGATACTAGGTTTAAAGGATGTTTCTTTATCTTATCACTTATCAAGTAGAGATGAGGAGGTGAACCGACCTTTGATTTCTGAGAGAGGAATTAGGGCTTTAAAAAATTTAAAGGAAAGTTTATTTATTTTTATACCTTTATCTCTATTAAGCATTATTAGTGATGTTGATATTGTTTTGGCTGCGACTGTATGGCTAGTTTTAAGAGTCGTATATTGTATTTTATATTACATGGGTGTTTCTTACTTGAGAACTATTGTTTGGTTTCTCTCTGTCATTTGTTTATTAGATATGGCAATAAGAATTTTTAAACATTCAGTATAAGTTAATAAAATGAAATATTTTTTAATCTCAATAATGATTTTGCTTTCTCCTTCATACGCCTTTTCAAACGAAAGCCAGGCTGTTTGGTCAAAGAATGAAGAAACTGACACAAAAAAATGCCAACTAGCAATTGAGAAGGGTATAGAAGTTAGTTTAAAAACATCTAAATCATTAGAGAGAACAGCTTACCTTTTCGAAGGCGATTTTTATATGCTCACAGATTACAACGAAATGATTATTTGCTTTAAGTATTCACAAAAAGAAATAAAAATTAAGTAGACATAAAAAAAAGGGCTTAAAATTAATTAAGCCCTTTTCATCATTATAAAGAATTATAATTATGCGTTTGAATCTCTCGATGCAGCAACAAAAATTACAAGACCGAATAATATTTTATTAACAAAATCAGCTAAATTATAAACAAGGTTTAGGCTGTTTGCGTCAACTCCGCCGCCTAAATAACCTAGATAGTATCCAACAGGATAAATTAACCAACCAACTGTTAAAATCCATTTCATTGCAGAAAATGCTGTTTGTGAGGCAACATTGCCACTACCAGCATTAATTTTTGATGTTTCACCTGCAAATATTTCATAAATTATATATAGCCAAGCAGCACAACCAATTACAAAGGCCGGAAGAACAGGCGCAAGACCAGCTTCACCAAGGTAACCAGCAATTAACATTACTAAAGAGCTAATTAATAATTTGAAAAATACCCCACCTCTAACTGCAGTTACTGCAGCAAGAATAAGATAAAACTCAACAACTTGAAGTGGAACAGTTAATAACCAATCAACATATCTATAAACTGTTGGTGATGTTCCTGTTTCCATCCACATTCCCCTCATATATAAATAATGCCAGAATGCTATACCTGTTACTAAACCAGCAACAGTTAGTGATGTTTTCCATTTACCGTTAACAGAACTTCTTTCCAAAAAGAAAAAAGCTGTTGCAGCTAACATAGCTGCTGAAACGAGCCAAAAGGAAATACCGACATAATCGGTAGACTCTAAAACTGTATACATATTTGTATCTCCCTCTTTGTTTATTAAAACCTTATAAATTTAATATTAAATTACAAGGAAAAAATGCAAAAAAATACATATCATTTTTTTGATTTATTTGTTTTAAGTTGATTAATTAAATATATTAATAAGAAATAATATTAAGGATTTTATATAATGCTAAAATTAATAGAAAAAATTCTTTTAACTATTTTTATTTTATCACTTACTTTTGTGATTTTTAAGGTTGTTATTTATGATTTTGTGATTAAAGCTTTTTTAAATTAGGATTTATACATAACTATATGATTAAAAACATTTTTTATTCTTTAATACCTTTAATTATTTTAATTTTTTTTCTATTATTAATTTTTTATTTTTTTGAAAATTTTAATTAATTATGAACTGAGTAATGATATTAATATCGATTATTTCTAAAGTTTTTATATTAGTGGACTCAGCAATTATTGGAGGAGCTATACCTGAATTATAGGCCTCAAGCCATCTATTAGCACATAAACACCATTTTTGACCTGGCAATAAACCTGGAAAGTCATACTCTGGTATTGGAGTAGATAAGTCATTTCCAACATTTTTGGAAAACTCCAAGAATTCCTCTGTTAGTATCACGCAAACAGTATGAATTCCTCTATCATTATCGCCAGTATCACAACATCCATTTCTGTAAAAACCTGTAAGAGGCTCAAATGAGCAGGGCTCTATTGGCATATTTTTAATATTAAGTTGCTTTTTTTCAGACATTTATCTCTCTAATTCAAAAACATAAATAGCATTACCATTTTCAGGTTGATAAATATCAGGGCTTATAGTCGCAGTTAAGGCTCTAAAAACTCCCATTCCAGAAGTAATTGCAACATATTGTTTTTTTCCGATTGAATAAGTAATTGGAAACCCATGAAGAGCTGATCCAAGTCTTGTTTTCCATAACACTTCTCCTGTTTTAGAATTAAAAGCCTTAAAATATCTATCAAGATCTCCTATGAAAGTTAAACCACCACCAGTTGATAATGATGAAGTTAAAAACATAGCTTCTTGTTCATGTATCCAGTTGACTTTCATTTTATCAATATTGACAGAAATTAATTTACCTATTTTACCATTAGCATCAGGAAGCGGGTAAGATTTAGAATCTGCCCCAAATCCACCATATCCTTCAACTCTTTCTACTTTTCTTCCAATCATATCTGCGCATAATTGATGCAGTGGTATAATTAATGATGATGTTGTTTCATCGTATGAAATTGCTTGCCAATTATGTCCTCCATATATCCCTGGACAAACTGAAAAAGCCTTATCTACTTTGGAGTTTAAAATATCATCTCTGTATGAAAGTTTTCCTGTTTTATAGTCAATTTTATCGTAAATATTTTGATTAACTGTTTCTAAAAGTTGAATAAAATTGCCTGTTTTACTGTCAATTTTCCATAAAATTCCGTCTTTACCAACAGTAAACAGGTAATTTTTATTTTTACGTTCTATTAAAACTCTTTCAAATCCAACTTCCATATCTATAGTTTCTCCAGGTATATGCTGAAAAAACCATTCTAATTTGCCATTATTGGGATTTAGGGCAAGTGTAGAATTTGTATAAAGAGCTGGGTTTTTTGGAGTCATACCTCTACTTGCAGCTACCCAAGGTTTTGCTTGTGATGTTCCAATAAAGAAAAGATTAAGTTTTGGATCATAGCTTCCGGGTATCCATGTATCACCTCCAGCCCTAAAAACTGATGGTGTTTCTCCCCATGTATATCCATATTTATCATCAGGTTGTGCAATTGTAGATGTTCTCCATATTTCTTGACCAGTATCTGGATCATGACCAGTAATAAAACAACCTTCTTTAATATATCTCTCGCAACCATTTATTCCGCTAATAACAACTCCGTTTGCTATAATTGGACCACTTGTATGGGTATACCCATCTTCATAATTTGCTTTTTTTGTTTTCCATATTAATTTTCCAGTTCTTATATTTAATGCAATTAAATGCGCATCATATGTTGCTAAAAAAATCTTATCTTCATAAACAGCTATGTTTCTAGTTGGACCACCTAATGTCTTTGAGGCTTTTGGAAATGGGTATCTATATTCCCATATTAATTCACCATTTCCAGCATCTAGCGCTTGAATTATATTTCCTGGACTTGTTAAAAACATAATGCCTTGGCTTACAATGGGAGTAATTTGATTACTACCTTCGTTCATAGTTAATGACCATGATAATTTTATATTCTTTATATTTTCAGTATTTATAATTTTTAATGGGCTGAATCCTTTTCCATCGGTAGTTCTTCTCCAAGAAAGCCAGTCAGAATCGGGAGGGTAGTTAATGTTTTGAAGGGTAATATTTTTAAAATTATTTAAATTTTTATTTTTAAAGTTTGAGACTCTATCTTCAGGCTGATCAATTGTACTAGGATCGCTAAAAGATACGAAACCGTCATTATTAGACATATCGTTTGATGTTAAAATATAATTATGAATTTCTAAAAGTTCTGTATTATCTAATGAACCAACTTTTCCAGGTGGCATATTTTCTTTTGTGAATTCAAAAAGACTATTAAACTTATCTTTATTCCATTTTGCTATGAAATCCTTGCCTAATAGAGAGGAACCATGAGCACTACCTCTTAAATTTAATGAATGACAATCAGAGCAGTGATTGTCATAAAGTGTCTCACCTAGAGACTCTTGACACTCTGCTTTAATCGTAATTGTTAAAAAAGATATAAAAATAAAAAGATAATACACAATATGAGTATTTGTTTTTTTAATCATGACTCATACCCCTCTCTATGGTTAGTAAAAAGAATTTTTTGAGATGCGTCAATAAGTGACTTATATTTTTTTTGAAATCATACTATAAAACAAATTATAACTATGAGGTTATTTTTTATGACAGCAGTTCTAGTAATTTTCATTTTTTTAGGAGCAATATTCCTTCTTAATAAAATAACTTATGGAAGGTTTGATTAACTTTTCTCTTTTTGCATCCAGCTAATTAGAGGCATTATTGGAAAGATCCAAATTATTCCACCTATGAAATAAAAAACAAATGTTTCAAAGTTATTTAACCTTGGAATTATTATTTCTCCCAAGGAGCTTATAATTGATAGAAAAAAAAGTAACCAAATAGGTATTATAATTGTACCAATTAGTTTTTTAGTTTTTTGTTTTAGTTTTAACAATTTTTTACCGTTTTTTTATATTTATATTTTTATAGAGTAGTGCATTGATAAATACAGAAAAAAATACAAATCTTCCTTTAATAATATGGGCATCCTGTCTTCTAATATTACTTTTTATATTAGTTTTGGTTGGTGGCGCAACCAGAATTACCGACTCTGGCCTATCAATTACCGAATGGGAGGTTCTAATAGGAATTTTTCCACCTTTATCTGAATCTTCATGGATAATTGAATTTGAAAAATATAAAAAAATACCTGAATATATTTTAATTAACAGTTCTATGACTTTGACTGAATTTAAAGTTATTTATCTTTGGGAGTGGGGTCATAGATTATTGGCTCGATTAGTTGGCCTTGTATGCGTAGTACCGCTTATAGTTTTTTATTTTATGAAAAAGTTGTCTAAGTCAGTTATCAGAAGATCAGTTTTAATTACAATTTTAATTGGAATTCAAGGATATATCGGCTGGTATATGGTGCAAAGTGGCTTAACTCAAAGAGTTGATGTTAGCCAATATAGGTTATCCATTCATTTATTGATGGCATTTGTGATAATCTACAACACTCTTATGCTTTTGTTTGAGGTTGCTAACATTAAATTAAGTAATACCAATGAAACAAGACCTCTTTGGTTTAGTTTTTTTTCAATTATTGTTTTTTTACAAATTTTTTCTGGCGGGTTGATGTCTGGCCTTGATGCTGGATTAGTTTATCCAACATGGCCATTGATGGGGTTAAATATTATTCCCTCAGATTATTGGATTCCTCAAATAGAAATTTATAATCTTTTTGAAAATAGATCTAACGTTCAATTTAACCATAGGACACTAGGTTATTTTATACTTATTTTAGGTTTGCTTAATGTCTTTTTATCAAGAAATAACCATTTTATGCTAAAGGTTTCACTATTAACACTTTTATTAATATTTGTTCAAATTGCGCTTGGCATTTTTACAATAATATTAATGGTGCCATGGGAGACAGCTCTCTTACATCAGTTTTTCTCATTATTAGTTTTCTCCTCTATTACTTTTTCATTGTATCTTTCGAGGTTCGGTAAATAATTACCTATTTATAAACTATTGTTTTAAAATGCTTTTTTTAATAAGTTGACACAAATTATATAAATATATAGAAAGATCGCATTATTAATAAATTCAATGATTAAAGATATGAAAACTACTATTTCTACAAAACAATCTGAAGTAAATAAAAAGTGGATACTAATTGATGCTTCTAACCTTGTTGTTGGAAGGTTAGCCGCATTTGTTGCTAATAGACTTCGTGGAAAGCATTTGCCCTCATATACTCCTCATGTAGATGATGGCGATAATGTTATAATTATTAATGCTGATAAAGTTCACTTCACCGGAAGTAAACTTTCAGATAAAATTTATTATAAACATACAGGCTATCCAGGAGGTATTAAATCTACTACCCCTGAAAAAATTCTGGGTGGTAAATTTCCTGAGAGAGTTCTTCAGAAAGCCATTAGAAGAATGATGCCTACAGGACCTCTTTCAAACGCACAATTTGGTAACTTAAAGGTATATGCAGGATCTGAGCATCCTCACGAAGCACAAAAGCCTGAGGTTATTGATGTGTCGGCTCTTAACAACAAGAATGTGAAAAGATAATGGATATAGATATAGAAAATATTGAAGATTTAAAGAATAGCGATACTGCTCTTGAAAGCGCCCCTTTACCAGAAAAAAAGGTTGATGATTATGGTCGAGCTTATGCAACTGGTAAAAGAAAGAATGCTGTTGCACGTGTATGGTTAAAACCTGGATCAGGAATTATCAAAATTAATGGTAAAGTGAGCGATGATTATTTTGCCAGACCTGTTTTAAGAATGCTTATTAATCAGCCTTTAGTTGCGGCGGAGAGAGTTGATCAATTTGATGTTACATGTTCCGTTACAGGTGGTGGTTTATCAGGGCAAGCAGGAGCAATTCGCCACGGTATTTCCAAATGTTTAGTTAACTTTGAGCCAGAAGTAAAAAAAGCTCTTAAACCTGGAGGCTTTTTAACCAGAGACTCAAGAGTTGTTGAGCGTAAAAAATATGGTAGAGCCAAAGCGAGAAGAAGTTTCCAATTCTCGAAGCGTTAAAAAAATTTAATATAAATTTAATAGAGCGCTTTCAAAGCGCTCTTTTTTTGTCTTCAGTTTAGTAGTAGAGTAAAATAATGAGTAAAATTAAATATAATATAGCTCTTTTGGGCGGTAGAGGATTTGTAGGTCAAGAAATTATAAAGATAATTGATAAACACAATTTTTTTGATTTATCTTCAATTTATTCAAGCTCAAAAGCCGGCGAAAAAATTAATTCTTATCATAAAAATCCTGAATTGAAATACTCAGATTTAAATAAAAATTTACAATTAGATGGTGTTGATATTGTTATATGTGCATTGCCAAATGGAGAATCATCGAAATTTGTTGATAAAATTGAAAAAATAGATAACTCGATTGTAATAATTGATATTGGTTCTGATTATAGATTTGATAAAAATTGGTTTTATAGCATACCTGAGATTAATAATATTTCTTCTGGTATAAAAAGAATAAGTAACCCAGGTTGTTATGCAACGGCATCTCAGCTTTCAATTGCTCCCATAAAAGATATTATAAATTTAAAGGTTTCTTGTGTTGGTATTTCAGGCTATAGCGGGGCGGGCGCCACACCTAATGATAAAAATAATCCTAAAATAATTAATGAGAGTATTTTTCCTTATTCACTCTCAAATCATACTCATGAAAAAGAAATTAAAAAACATTGTTATAGCAAAGTTTCTTTTAGCCCGCATGTGGCAGATTTTTTCAGAGGAATACTTGTGACGTCTCACTTTTCCCTTTCTGAAAAACTTAATGTAGAGGAAATTATAAAAATTTATGATGATTTTTATACTAACAATAAGTTAGTCAAAATTCAGAAAGATCCGCCCCTAATAAAAGATGTAATTAATACAAATTATGCAATAATTGGAGGTTATTCTATAAGCGATGATGGTCATGATCTTGTTACTTGTTGTGTTATAGATAATTTATTAAAAGGCGCTGCTTCACAGTGTATTCAAAACTTAAATGTTACTTTTGGATTTGAAGAGTCATTATCTCTTGAAGATACATTTAATTAACTCTATTAATGAATTATGAAGCTAATTTTCTCTTTTTCAATTGCACTTTTTTTGATTACCGGTTGTGGAACAAGAGAGAGTATTAAAAACAGATATCTTTATAGCAATAAAGTAAAAGAAGTATTAACTGATGAGGAATATTATAAATTAGACAAAGAAGCTAAATGGCCTTTAAATATTAACGCACCAGATTGTAGCGATGATATTAAAAATGATATTACTGAAGTCTCAGGTTAGTTCTTTTTAAAAATATAGTTGAATAATGAGAGAATTAGAAAAACTTAAAAGATTACCACCTTATGTTTTTACAGAGGTAAACAGAATTAAAGATACTGCTCGAGCTAAAGGAAGTGACATAATTGATTTTGGTATGGGAAATCCTGATATTCCTACACCTAAGCATATAGTGGATAAGTTGGTTGAGACTAGTCAAGATACAAAAATGCATCGATATTCTGCTTCAAGGGGCATTACCGGTCTTAGAAAAGCAAATGCTAAATATTACGAAAGAAGATTTAATGTAAAGCTGGATTATGACAAAGAAATTATTGCAACTATTGGTTCTAAAGAGGGTCTTGCAAATATGGCTCAGGTACTTGCCTCGCCTGGGGATACAATTTTGGTACCTAATCCTGCTTATCCAATTCATGCCTTTGGATTTATAATAAATGATGCCAATCTGATACATTACAATATTAATTCTGAAATAGATTTAATGACTGAAATTTCTGAAAAAGTTGAAAATTCGAAGAAAGATATAAAGGCAATGATTCTAAATTTTCCTTCTAATCCTACAGCAGAAATTTGTTCATTAGATTTTTATAAGGAAATTGTTCCATATGCAAAAAAACATGACATAATTTTATTATCTGACCTTGCTTATGCTGAAATTTATTTTGATCAAAATGATAGACCACCATCTATTTTAGAAGTTGAGGGAGCTAAAGAAATCGCAGTTGAATTTACATCTTTATCAAAAAGCTTTTCTATGCCGGGGTGGAGAATGGGATTCGCAGTAGGAAATGAATACTTAATATCAGCCCTCACAAGAATTAAATCTTATTTGGATTATGGAGCATTTACTCCGATACAAGTAGCTTCAGCTGCAGCTTTAAATAGTGATGATTCTGTAATTGAAGAAATTAGAGATGTGTATAGACAAAGAAGGGATGTTTTGGTCGAATCATTCTCTAGGTCTGGGTGGAACATTCCATCACCAAAGGCAACAATGTTTGCATGGTCTTCGCTTCCAGAAAAATTTAAACATCTATCCTCTCTTGAGTTTTCAAAAATGTTAATTGAAAAGGCTGACATTGCAGTTTCACCTGGCGACGGTTTTGGTGAGTATGGTGAGGGATATGTTAGACTTTCAATGGTAGAAAATGAACAAAGAATTAGACAAGCTGCAAGAAATTTAAAAAGGCTGATGGATGAGTAAAACAATTAACATTGGCATCGCAGGTTTAGGTACAGTTGGGTGTGGTGTTATAAGTAATCTCTCAAGAAATAAAGAAAATCTTAAAGAAAAATATGATCTTGAATATAATATTCTTGGTGTCTCTGCGTCAAATAAGACAAAAAAAAGGTCAGTTAGTATTGAAGGGTTTAGCTGGTATGATAACCCATTGGATCTTGCTAAAAATAAAGACATTGATCTTATTATTGAACTTATTGGTGGAGAAAAAGGTATAGCTTTTGATTTAGCAATTGAAACTATTAAAAATAAAAAAGGTTTCATTACTGCTAATAAAGCACTCATATCAACCAATGGCAAAATTTTATCAGAAATTTCTAGTAAAAATAATGTTTTCTTTGGTTATGAAGCCGCAGTAGCAGGCGGAATACCAATTATTAAAACACTTAAGAGTGGACTTTTTCTTGATAAAATAAATGATATTTTTGGTATTTTAAATGGCACTTCAAATTTTATTTTATCTAGGATGAATTCAGCAAATAAAAATTTCGATGAAGCTTTGATTGAAGCTCAAGAATTAGGTTATGCAGAGGCAAATCCTTCATTTGATATTAATGGTATGGATGCTGCTCATAAATTATCTATTATAAGTGCGTTAAGTTTTGGTGAGTTTCCATCATTAGAAAATACCAATGTAACAGGTATTGAGAAGATTCAAACTATTGATCATAAATACGCTAAAGAACTTGGATATAAAATTAAATTAGTTGGTAAATCATCTTTAATTAATGGAAAAATATCAAAAGAAATATCCCCTATGCTCGTTGATGAAGATAGTTCTCTTGGAACAGTGGAAGGTGTAAGTAATGTAGTTTGTATTAATACTGATTATAATGGAACTCTTATTTTAGAAGGCGAGGGTGCAGGTGAAGGACCTACATCTGCCTCTGTTTTATCTGACATTATAGATTTTTCTCAAGGTACAAAAAGTCATCTTTTTGGTAAATCTTTTGATGATTTAACTAACTCAGTTAACAATATTGAAATTTCAAATAGGTGTTATTATTTAAGGACATTTTTAGTTGATCAAAAAGGTTCAATGGCAAAATTCACATCAATTTTAGAAAAAAATGGTATTTCTATTGATCAAGTTATTCAAAGAGGAGATGTGCATTTAAAGGATGAAAAAAATTCTACCCCTGTTATTATGCTTACACATCCTGTTGATACAGATTCAATTAATTCTGCTTTTTTAGAATTAATAAATACGGATTTAATTTCATTGAATCCAATTTTTTTACCTGTCCTAAAGGACAATTAATGAGGTGTTTAAATGAGTAATACTATTGATAGAATACTGACTCTTGAATTAGTTAGAGTTACTGAGAGGGCTGCAGTTGCATCCTCTTTATTAGTTGGAAGAGGTAATGAAAAAGAGGCTGACCAAGCCGCAGTTGATGCGATGAGAAAAGAGCTTAACAAACTTGATATTCAAGGTGAAGTCGTTATCGGGGAGGGTGAAAGAGATGAAGCTCCAATGTTATTCATTGGTGAGAAAGTTGGAACAGGTAATGGTCCAAAAGTTGATATTGCTCTAGACCCATTAGAAGGGACAACCTTGACTGCAAAAGGTCAAGCTGATGCTCTTACGACTATTGCAATGGCTGAGAAAGGATCTTTATTAAATGCAGCAGATGTTTACATGGATAAAATTGCTATTGGACCAGGTTGTCCTAATGATCTTGTTCATTTAGATGAAGACCCTGATGTTAATGTTAAGGCTTATAGTAAAGCAACTAAAAAACCAATTGAATTTGTAACAGTTTGTGTCCTTGATAGACCCAGACATGCAGATATTATTGAGTCTATTCGTTCTTCAGGCGCAAGAGTTAAGCTTATTCCTGATGGGGATATTGCTGGAGTTATTCATACAACCGACCCTCAAACTGGTATTGATATGTATATGGGTGTTGGCGGTGCCCCTGAAGGTGTTTTAGCTGCAGCAGCACTTAGATGTACGGGTGGACAAATGCAAGCCAAACTTGTTCTTGAGGATCAGGAAAAGAAGGACAGAGCTTCTAAAATGGGTATTTCTGATTACAATAAAATTTATTCATTAAATGAATTAGTTAGTGGTGATGCTTTATTTGCCGCAACTGGGGTCACAAATGGCTCAATGTTGACTGGAATTGAGAATAATAACGGTTTATGGACAAATACAGTTGTTATGAGGTCGTCAAGCGGAACTGTTCGTTGGATAAAATCTCATCATACAAATAAAGAAAAGTTTAATTTGTAAAAGTAATGACAAATAACGGATCTTTTTTAGAAAATAAATTTTCTGCTAAGGGATCTCTTTGGAAAGAAAGAGTATCGGATTTAGAAAAAATATCTAGTATTGAAAATGAAAATAAAATCCCTAAATTACTAGCCAAAATTCTTGCTGGAAGAGAAATTCATTCCTCTGATGTTGACTCTTTTTTAAATCCTGAAGTGAATAAGTTAATTTTGGATCCAAGTAAGTTATTTGACCTTGATAAAGGTGTTGATTTTATTGCTGAATGTATATCAAAAAAAGAAAAAATTGGTATTTTGGGTGACTATGATGTAGATGGAGCAACATCATCTTCAATATTAAAATTATTTTTTGATCATTATGGTGTGAAAACCGAAATATACATACCTGATCGTTTAAAAGAGGGCTATGGGCCCAATAAATCTGCAATTGATTTTTTTTATGATAACGGAATTAATACTTTTATTACTGTTGATTGTGGCGCAACCTCTATTGAACCAATGATTTATGCAGTCTCAAAAGGCATGAACTCAATAATAATAGATCATCATAAAGTTGATAACCAACTTCCTGAGTCTTATGCACATATTAATCCCTCAAGAAATGAAGATAATTCCGGTTTAAATGATTTGGCTGCTGTTGGTCTTACTTTCATCTTTGTCGTCGGATTAAGAAGAGCCATAAGGGATAAGAATATTTTTCCAGACACACAAGAGCCATCATTAAAACAATACTTAGATTTGGTTGCTTTGGGAACTGTTTGTGATGTTGTTCAGTTAAAAGGCCTTAATAGAGCCTTTGTAAAAGAGGGTATTGATGTAATTTCAAGAAACCCTCGCCTTGGTATCGAAGGATTAAGATCTGTTTCAGGATCTAAAGATATAGGTATTACTGAGCTTGGTTACAGAATTGGTCCAAGAATAAACGCGGCAGGAAGGACTGGATCTTCAGATCTAGGTTTTAGATTGCTCACATCAAGAAATGAAGACGAGGTTTTAGCTATTTCTGAAAGATTAAATAATTTAAATAAACAAAGGCAAAATATTGAAGAAACAGTACTTTTTGAAGCTATTAATGATGTTGAAGCTAATATTATAAATAAAAAATTAAATATTATTCCTAATTCACTAATTGTTTCAGGTAAAAATTGGCATTTGGGAGTTTTAGGTATTGTTGCTAGTAGACTTAAGGATAAATATTACAGACCATCTTTTGTTATAAGTTTTTCTGAAGGAAGACTTACTGGATCTGCAAGATCTATCTCTGGAATAGATATTGGTAAGCTCATAATAAAGGCTGTTAATAAAAATTTACTTATATCAGGTGGTGGTCACAAAATGGCTGCTGGTTTTTCACTTAATAACGATACTTTTGATGATTTTAAGGAATTTTGTGAGGAAGAAGTATATTTGCAATCAAATAACACTACATTAAATAAGATAAATTATTATGATGATATAATAGATTCTTCTAATATTAACAGAAACTTATATAATTTAGTTGAAGTAGCTTCTCCTTATGGTCAAGGCAATCCTGAGCCGCAATTTATCATTAAAAATGCAAAAATTGATTATTGGTCTGAGGTAGGAAATGGTCACCTTAAAATTAAAATTTCTAATGCAAATTATGGGAATATTGATGCAATTGCCTTTAGCTCAAAAGGTACTCCTTTGGGTGATATTATAATGAATCATTCTGGATCATTGTTACACTTTGCCGGTGTTATTAAAAAAAATGATTGGCAGGGTAATAAAGCCGTACAATTTCATATTAGAGACCTCTTTACAGCTTAGGAATTTACACTTATATAAGTTTTATAAACTTTGGTCCCTTCGTCTATCGGTTAGGACGCCAGGTTTTCAACCTGGAAAGAGGGGTTCGATTCCCCTAGGGACTACCATTCCTTCCACAGAAAAACCATTTTGATGATAAGGTTTAAATGTTTAGTTTTAATCACAATTATATACTTGTGTTATGGGCAAAATGAGCATAAATAATATTAAATAACTTAAAATTACTTTAAAAATATTATTTTATATTATTTTATAAAGCTGAGTGGGATATGTTTGCACAATTAATAGATGCACAAAAGGTTTCTGATAAAGTTTCAGTAGGTATTTCAGTGCTTTGTTTATTTCACTGTCTTTTATTTCCCTCCCTTATGGTCGCACTATCTAGTTTCATATCTATAACATTAAATAGTGAATTAATTCATTACATGCTTCTATTTTTAGTGGTTCCTATAAGTTCTTTTGCCTTAATAGTTGGTTTAAATAATCATAAAAATTCTTTTATATTTTTTGTTGGATTACTTGGGCTAGCAATTTTAGTTTCTGCATTATTAATAGAATTACCAATAAAAATCATTTCTGGAGAGATTTTATTAACAATTGTAGGGTCTTTTTTAATAACATTTTCTCATTATAAAAATTACAAACTTTGTAATCATTTAGAATGCGATTGTCATGAATAAATTTATCAATCTATTTAATAAAAAATATTTAGTAATTCTAATAGGAATTTTCTTTCTATCTATTTCTTCTATAGAAACTCACTACCATGAAGAATATGATACTAATCATTCTGAAGAAGAGTGTCATTTTTGTATCAATGATTTATTTGAAGACATTATTGATATTCCTTCGAAGACGTTATTTTTATCTGATTTAAGTAATTTTAAAAATCTAGATAATTTTACTCCCCAATTTTATACAACCTTTCATTCACGAGCTCCCCCTAAAATTTAAATTCTTTTTTATTAACTTTTAATATGGAGTTTAAATTGAAAAATTTAATTACAGTACTTTTACTTGTGGGTGCTTTAACAATACACAGTAAATTTTTATATGCTGATGAAACCGTTGATGTTTCAAGTGGAACGGATGAGATAGTAGTTACTTCATCATATATAGATACAAATCTTTCAGATCTTGATGATCCAATTCATATTGTTGATGGTAATGATACAATTTTTGATACAACACTTAGCTTGGGTGAGTCACTAGATAACCTTCTTGGTGTCCAGTCATCAGATTTTGGTTCCGCCGTTGGTCATCCTATCATTAGAGGTTTATCAGGCAATAGAGTGAGAATTATGAACAATGGGAGAACCTTACGAGATGTTTCAACCATTGGCGATGATCACATGAATGAGGTAGATTTAAATAATATTCAACAAGTTGAAATAGTTAGAGGACCATCATCTTTATTGTATTCTAGTGGAACTATTGGAGGTATTGTTAACATTATTGATAATACAATTGCTAGAGAAGATTTTAAAGATGCAAAACTGAATATTGGACTAGAAGGCCAGTCTGTTAATGATGGAGAGTCTGGAAGTATTTCATATCAAAACAATTTTGGTGGTTTTAATGTAAGTTTAGCATATAAAGACTCTCAGTTCGATAATTATGATATTCCTAATGGTGCAATAATTCATATGGAAGATGAACATCATGACGAAGAAGAACATCATGATGAAGAGGAACATCATGACGAAGACGAGCATCATGACGAAGACGAGCATCATGACGAAGAAAATCTTGGGTACTTAGAGAATTCTGACTTTGAGTCAACCACCCAAAGATTTGGAATTTCTAAGACAGGAGAATGGGGGCATTTTGGCCTTTCATATAGAAACTCTGAAAGTCTTTTTGGAGTTCCTTTCCATGGTGAAGGTCACGAAGATCATGGTATGCATGACGAAGACGAGCATCATGATGAAGAAGCACATCATGAAGAAGATGAACATCATGACGAAGAAGAACATCATGCTAAAGACGAGCATGAGGGTGAAAGAATTTTTTCTAATACAGAGTCTGATATCTTTGATGTTGAAGGTTCATATTTGGTCAATAACTCATTTTTGAAAAAGATTAATTATTTTTTCAGATCTTCAGATTATCTTCATACTGAACAGCATGCTGAAGAAGAACATCATGACGAAGAAGAACATCATGACGAAGAAGAACATCATGACGAAGACGAACATGATGAGCATGGTCATGCAGAGGGGCCAACAAATTTTGAGAATAAATCAAAAGAATTTGGATTTATCTTTGATATTTCAAATACTTTTGCAGATCAAAAACTTTCTATCAATTATGTTGAAGAGGAAATATCAATAATAGGCGCTGAAGCATTTATGAGACCAACAGATAATGAAGAAATGTCTGTAGGTTATTATCTATCAAAAGAATTTGATTTGTTCCATCTTGATTTTGGTATTAGATATGATGATATTTCAAGAAAAGGTTCAATTGCTCATGAAGAAGAGCATCATGACGAAGACGAACATCATGACGAAGAAGAGCACCATGACGAAGACGAACATCATGACGAAGACGAACATCATGACGAAGACGAACATGAGGAAGAGATAGAGTATTTCAACAGAGATTTTAGTGAAACAAGTTTTGCTGTTAATTTATCTCGCGATGTTACAGATGGCTTAACATTAAGTTTAGGCCTTTCTATGGTTGAAAGAGCACCTGCTCCAGTTGAATTATTTATGAACGGAGCACATCTTGTTACTGGTCGATTTGAGGTTGGCAATACTAATCTAGAGTCTGAAAAAGCTAATAATATTGATTTGAATATATATTATCAAAATAGCAACTTCTCTTTTAGAGGTAATATTTTCAAAAATAACATTGATAATTATATCTATCTTCAAGATGAAACCGAAGAAGAACATGAAGAACATGAAGAACATGGTGATCATGATGATCATGGTGGTTTAATTCTAGCAAACTTTCTTCAAAAAGATGCTGAATTAGAAGGCTATGAGATTGAAGTAAGTCAAGTTTTCAACTTTGATAGAGGAAATTTTACTTTATCTCTTGGAAGAGATTCCGTAACGGGTGAATTTAAAAATGGTATGAATATTCCAAGAATTGTACCTGCGAGGAATATTCTTTCTCTTTCTTATTCTGAAGATAACCTCTCAGCGAAACTCACTTATAAAGATGTTGAGAAGCAAAATGATATAGGTGAAGGGGAAACAATGACTGAAGCCTATGAGATGCTTGATTTTTCTTTAAGAAAAACTTTTGTTCTTAACAACCTAAATGAAATAAGCTTATCATTGCTTGGCAGAAATCTTCTTGATGAGGTTGCGAGAAATCATTCTTCTTTCGTTAAGAATGAAGTTCCGCTTCCAGGTAGAAATTTTGGTTTGAAGTTAAACTATAAGTTTTAATTAAATATTGAATTTTATATTTAAGATTGATGCCCAGGCTTAAAACCCTGGGCATTTTTTTATTTTAATTATAACTCTCTTTTGTTACTGTATATGCCCAGTAAAAAAAGATAAACTGAAGTACAAGCCTAAAATAAAGCATAAAAATAGGAATTTCAGGAAATGCATCTGGGGTAATTGCCATATAAATATTTGCAGGGTAAACAGCTATTAAAAGAGCAAACAATCCCCATCCAGCAATTTTACGAAAGCGATGTATCAATAAACCAAGACCACCTGTAATTTCAAAAAATCCACTGATATAAACTGCCTCCTCGTGAAGAGGAAATGATGGTGGCATTATAGAAAGGTAAAAATTAGGATTTACAAAATGATCGATGCCAAAATAAATAAAAAAAACTGACAAACCTATTAAAGTGATTTTTTCTTTAATTCCTCTTGGAAGTTTTAAAATTTTTTCCATAATTTCCCCTAGCCATATATTACTTTTATTAAACCATCTTTCAATCAAGATATTAAAATGTTTATTATAAAAAAATTTAAATGGAGACTTAAATGGATTTTGATGAAGTTATTAAGGGAAGAAAAAGTATAAGAGGTTATAAACCTAAGCCAGTTTCTCGTGAAGTTCTTGAAGAGGTATTTGAACTAGCCTTGAGAGCTCCATCATCAATGAATACTCAACCATGGCATTTCCATGTAATAACAGGGGATATTCTTGATAACATAAGGAAGGAGAATACTAAAAAAAATATTGCTGGAATTCCACCATCGAGGGAAATTAAATCCCCTTTAGGCTATGAAGGTCCTCATAGGGAAAGACAAATAGAAATTGCAATTCAATTATTTAAGGAAATGGGAATAGAACGTGAGGATAAGGAGGGAAGGCAAGACTGGGTATTAAGAGGTTTTAGGCAATTTGATGCACCCGTAGCTATAATAGTTACATTTGATATTTCTTTAAAAGAGGATGATATATCAAAGTTTGATTGTGGTGCTGCTGTTAACGGTCTTGTTAATGCTGCCTGGTCAAGGGGATTAGGTGCTGTCATTAATAGCCAAGGAATAATGCAGTCTCCAGTTGTAAGAAAATATGCAAAAATTCCTGATGACGAGATCATAATGATTTGTGTAGCTATCGGTTATCCTGACTTTTCCTTTCCTGCAAATAAAGTTATTTCAAAAAGAAGACCAGTTTCAGAAGTGGTTAACTTTAAGGGTTTTTAAATTTTTTAAATCATATATCATTTAATTAGGTTTTTTTTATTGTACTAAATGCATTCAAAAATTTTTTATAAAGAGTTAATATTTGATTCAATAATGACGATTAAATGAGTAAAATATGAAAGCAGGTTCTTTTTTTCCAAGTTTAAAATACTCTTCACTCTTCGCAATGGCGGGAGATGATTGTTCGCTTTTTTTTGATCTTGAAAACCTAACTGAAAAGCAAAAAGCAGACCATCTTTCAAATGTCGAACTTACCTCAATGTTACAAATAGCATTGACATGTGTTGGTAGTTCGCATGATCATTTAGCAGTTTATAACGCATATAAAAGTCCTGAGTGGAATAAAATCCTTATTCGTTATCACGATTTTTATAAACGTCTTGTAGACGAGGTAATACCTTTGGAAAACTATAGTTATCACCCTAAGTCTAATTTCTATGAGTCTGTTGCTAAATACGCAAATCAAAATGAAGGCTTTGTAGATGTTGTGAATTTATATATGACAAGTGGTTCAAATGCGGTGATTCATAAAAATGAAAAACTCTTGGAGATAAATAGAAATGTAAATTCAAAAAAACATTTTGCTGAGAATGCTCCAAGCTTTGGAATTCCAACTCCAGATACGATAATTGTCAAAAAGTCAGAACTTGAAAGTCAAAAAGTCACTGATTTCTTTTTAAAACATAGTAATCAAATAATTATAAAGCTTTTAGGTTTAGCGGGATCAAGAAATGTGGCTGCTATAAGCAGTATTAAGGAGGCAAGCCTATATGTAGATGAGTATGATGATACAATGATAATCTTGCTTCAAGAGAAACTTGATTTGACAAATTTTACCGAGATGACGGTTGATCTTTGTATAAATGAAGAAAATATAAGAATTGCAAATACAAGAAAAATTCTTTTTGCAGATGGCCTTTGGGTGGGTAACCTTATATCAGAGTCAGTTAAAGTATCCCCTGAGCATCGAGAAATATTAATTAAAGTTGGAGAGTATGCTCGTTATCATGGTTATTTTAGCCCTGAGGGGAGTAATTGTGGAATAGATTTTTTTATTGGTAAAAATGGAGAGATATCAGTTACCGAAATAAATGCTCGATGGACTGGTGGGCTATTTCCAGCTGAAATTTTATCTCAAATCAATAATAAACGAGATGCGATACCTTTTTTTGATATAGTGCCCATAGAAAAAAAAGATATTTATGTTGATTTTCTTGATAGATATTTAGTTGGTGAGTTCGAAGGAGAATTTGCAGTGTTACCAATAGGTTTTGGTTGTTTTCCTGTTCCTATAGAGGGGCGGGATTATTTCTATACTTGGCAAGCATCGATTGGAGATCTGAATGCTTTCAAACAAAAGAAAAATAGTGAATTGGGAAGTGATGTTATGCCCACAGCTGACAAAATAGAGCTTTAGATAAAATTAGGAAATATTAAATCATGGGTTAGATAATTCTTTTCAATAAAAAAGAGAGTAAAATGGTTGTGATGATTAAATATAATAATATCTTTTTCATTTTTTAAATTATTATTTTTTCCATTTTTGTGTGAGGAATTCCAGTATCAGATCCTAAATACTCTTCAGCTGTTATATAATTTGAATTTTTATAAAACCCAATAACATCATTCCGAGCATTTAAAATAATTCTTTTTGCATTATTTTTTTTTATATATTCTTCAAGTATTTTTAGAACTTCTTTACCTATACCCTGTATTCTAAAAGCATTATCAACTGCCATATATCTAATTTGGGCTTCATCATCATTATTAAAATGAACTCTGCCAGAAGCAATAATAACATTATTATAAAGGCCTATAAGATGAAAACTATCCTTATCAAATTTATCTTTTAGGGTTTCTATAGTCTTGCCAATAGGCTTTCGAAGAACTTTCCATCTAAAAAGATCATATTCCTCAAACTCTTTATCACCTAAAGGACTACGAAAGGTAACTTTATTGATTAAGCGATTTTTCAATTTTATTTAAAGTTTCCTCTAATCGATCTTGGTGACTATCTAAAAGTAAAGACAACCTTATAATCAACCAGCTTAATAATATAACGGCAACTATTAGACACCAAGCGAATATATTATCAATTAAAGATGCTTCCATTATTTTCTCCTTTTTTAATTAGATTACTTGAGTAAATGATGTTTGCAAATTTCATATTAAAATTTTTAAAAAAAAATGTGCAAATAAATTGCATTAGCACACAGGCTTATTTTTTTTTGCTATAAGTTCCTAAGTTATTATTGGAGAACATTATGAAAGACTTAAATGAAAATGAAGTATGTGAAATACTAAATGAAATTATGGAATATGAGCTAGCAGGTGTAGTTAGATATACTCACTCTTCTCTTATGGTTTCAGGTCCTAATAGAATTCCAATTGTTGAATTTCTTCAAGCCCAAGCAAACGAATCTCTTTTACATGCCCAACAGGCAGGTGAACTAATTACTGGCTTAGACGGTCATCCAAGTCAAAAAATAGCGAAAATTAAAGAGAGCAATAGGCATTCTATTCAAGATATATTAAATGAAAGCTTAGAGCATGAAGTTCATGCACTAAATCTCTATAAAAAATTACTTGCTTGTGTTGAAGATGCGTCAGTTTACCTTGAGGAGTATACAAGGGGTATGATTGGTCAAGAAGAGCAACATAGCCTTGAATTGAAAAAAATGCTTAAAGATTTCTCAAACTAATTTTAATACCCTAATATTCAAATATGATCGATGATAGTTTTAGAAAGCTTATTGAAGATAGCTCTAATATAGTTGTTTTTACTGGGGCAGGTATATCAACTGAATCTGGGATTCCAGATTTTAGAAGTCCAACTGGTATTTGGAAAAAATATCAGCCAATTGAATTTAATGATTTTTTATCTTCTGAAGATGTTAGAGCAGAGGCTTGGAGAAGAAAATTTGAAATCGACAAGAATATTTCAATGGCAGAACCAAATATTGGCCACCTTGCCATTGCTAAGTTAGTGAATGATGGAAAGGTAAAAAAAATAATTACACAAAATATTGATAACTTACATCAAGAATCTGGTGTCCCTAATGATTTGGTAATTGAGCTTCATGGAAATACAACTTATGCCAAATGTTTAGATTGTGGAAAAAGATATGATTTAGCAGTGATTATGAAAAATTTTGAAAAAACCAATAAACCTCCATATTGCGATATGTGTTCTGGTATTGTAAAGGCGGCTACAATATCTTTTGGACAAGCAATGCCAGAAAAAGAAATGATACTCTCACAAGAATCATCACTTTCTTGCGATTTGTTTATTGCTATTGGTTCATCATTGCAGGTCTATCCAGCGGCAGGTTTTCCTATACTAGCGAAAAAGAATGGTGCAAAATTAATAATCTTAAATAGAGAAAAAACTGGTTTAGATGGTTATGCTGATTTGATTATTAATGAGGAGATAGGTGGTTTTCTGTCAGAAAATATTAATTTTATAAATTAAAGTCTTCAATTGTATCAAAATCTTTTGTCACTCCATCGGAGAGACTAACTCTAATATAATTATATTTTTTATCCAAAATTAGCTTTTTTAATCCTTTGTCATTTGATAGTTTGCTTATATCTTTAATTAAATCTTTATAAATTTCTTTTGGCAATAAAAGCGGATTACCTAACTTTCCTTTATTTTCAGGTATACATATTATCTTTTGATTATTTTCATTAAAAATTTTTATTAGTTTATTTATATCTTCCGAAGTCACAAATGGCATATCAGCAAGGGATATAAGTATTCCTTTAGTTTTATTACTGATATTTTCGTTTATTTTAAGTATTGAAGATAACATTCCGCTTTTAAAATTATTATTTTCAATTATAGAAATTTTTTTTTGATCTATATATTTTAAAATAATATCTTTTTGATAGCCTAAGATTAAATTTATATTATTAATTTTACTTTCAGTGTGATTAATAAGTGTTTGATTTAAAATGATATTATTATTAATTTTTTTTAATAATTTATTTTCGCTTCCCATTCGCTTCGACATTCCAGCCGCAAGAATAAAGCAATCAATTCTATTTATCGATTTTTCCAATTTTCTCTAAGCTCTTCGATACTTTCTTTTTGATACCTTAATGAAGAAATAATCTCCGCCATGATTGAAATAGCTATTTCTTGGGGTGTTTGGGCATTTATAGGAAGGCCTATTGGCCCATTTATCCTTTTAAGTGTCTCAATATTAAAACCATCCTTAACAAATCTATCAATTCTTTTTTTATGTGTTTTTTTACTTCCAAGTGCACCAATATAAAAACATTTACTATTTAAACTATTTTTTAGGGCAATATCATCTAAATTTGGTTCGTGAGTTAATGTTACTACTGCTGTTCTCTCATCCAAATTAATTTCCTTAAATGCATCTTCTGGCCACGCGCATATTACTTTATTATTAGGAAATCTCTCTTGTGCAGCAAATGCCTCTCTTGGATCAATAATTATTACCTCAAAGTCAGAGTTTTCTGCAATTATTGATAATGATTGAGCTACATGGACTGCGCCAACTATTATCAATTTTGCTGGAGGATTAAATGGATTAAAAATCCATTCTTTACCATTAATTTCCTCTAAAATTAGCTTATCTTCATTAATTGCTTTTCTAATAAATTCAGAAAAATGATGTTTATCAATATCTTTATTTTTCACTAAGATTGTTTCATTAACATCAGCCTGCGAAACTAAACAAAATGATTTTTTTTTATTTTTATTCTCTATAATTTTTTCTAGAAGAGCTTTATCCATTACTTTTCATTGTATCGATTCTAATTTTTATATCACCTCCACAAGCAAGGCCAACCTCCCAAGCAGTATCATTTGTGATGCCATACTGTAAAAGTTTTACGGAGGAGGGAGTATTGATTATTTCAAGAGCATTTTCAACCACATCACCCTCTACACAACCGCCGGATACTGATCCAACCATCAGCCCATCTTCTCTAATAGCTAATTGTGAACCAGCTTTTCTTGGAGCTGAACCCCAAGTTTTAACAACTGTAGCAATAGCAACATTATGACCTTTTTTTAGCCACTCCAGTGCATTTTCAATAGGATCGTTACTCATTAATACCTTCAAAAGCTCTAATAGCCATAATGTTTGCAAGGTTTGCTCTGTATTCTGAACTACCATGAATATCTGACATTATGCCTTCAGGTGAAAGTTTAACATTTTCTACACTAGACTTTGACCAATCATTTGAAAGAGATTCTTCCATCTCATTCCACCTAAAAACACCATTTTCACTGGCTCCAGTTACAGCCACTCTTACATCAGATTCATTTTTTGATATAAAAACTCCAGCCATTGCATACCTCGAAGCAGGGTTAGGAAACTTCATATAAAATGAGTTCTTAATTATAGGAAAAGAAATTGATATTACGATTTCATCTTCTTCTAAAGCAGTCTCAAAAAGACTTACAAAAAATTCTTCTGCAGTTAAATCTCTTTTACTAGTTTTTATTTTTGCTCCAAGGCCTAAACATGCTGCAGGATAGTCTGCTGTTGGATCATTATTTGATATTGCTCCACCAATTGTTCCCATGTTTCTAACATGAGGATCGCCTATACCTTCTGCCAGCATCGATAAAGATGGAATTTTTTCTTTTATAAGATCTGATGAAGAAACCGTAAAGTGATTTGTAGTTGAGCCAATAATGATATTATTTGACTCTTCTCTAATGAAATTAAGCTCTTCAATATTTCTAATATCTATTAATTGTTCAGGCGATGCTAACCTTTGTTTCATTGTAGGGATTATGGTCATCCCTCCTGCTAGTATTTTAGACTCAGGATTTGCGGATAATTCATTTACAGCTTCTTGAACAGTTTCTACTTTTTTATAATTGAATTGATACATATCTACCTACATTTTTTCTGAAGCAGCTATAATAGATTTAACAATATTTTGATATCCAGTACACCTGCATAAATTACCTTCAAGTTCTTCTCTTACGGTTTTTTCGTCCAAAATAGAGTTTCTATTAATTATATCAACAGCTGCCATTATCATTCCTGGTGTACAAAAACCACATTGTAAACCGTGATTTTCTCTAAAAGCTTCTTGAACAGGGTGAAGATTTTCACCATCTGCAAGACCCTCAATTGTAGTTATTTTTGAATTATTAGCTTGTAAAGCTAGCATTGAACAACTTTTGACAGCTTTTCCATCAACATGAACTACGCAAGCACCACACTGACTAGTATCACATCCAACATGCGTTCCTGTAAGATTTAAATCATCTCTTATGAAATGAACTAGTAATTGGCGATCTTCCACATCTTGTGAAACTTTATTTCCATTTATTTCTAATTCTACTAAAGACATCTTTTCCTCATTAAAATAATAATATTATTATATTTGACCTAAAAAGTACCAGAAAACAATACTTAAAATCACAAGAATAATTACTGAGGTAATCCATTTTGAAGGATTTATTCCAATGCCATTATCATCATTAATTTTCTCTGATATTTCGGTATTATTATTTTCTGATAAAATCTCATTAAACTTACCAAAAAATTCATCGGCAAGTTTATTTGCCGCTGTATCTATTAGTCTCTGACCAATTTGAGCTAATTTACCTCCAACACTAGCATTTACAGAATATGATAGTTTTGTTCCATCCTCATGATCACTTAACTGAACTTCAGCTTGACCTTTTGCAAAACCAGCTGCTCCTCCAGTACCCTCACCAGTTAATTTATAACTATTAGGAGGATCGATATCTGATAATTTAATCTTGCCATTAAATTTGGCGCTAATTGGCCCAATTTTTGTTTTTACAGTAGCTGTAAGATTTTCGTTGTCTATTTTTTCAACACTTTGAGCACCAGGTATGGCCTTAAGAAGTTGGTCGGGATCATTTAAAGCTTCCCAAACTTTTTGCTTAGAAGTAAAAATAATTTTTTCACCTTTCATTTCCATAGGAAATACTCCTTAATTAAATGAATAATAACTTATGGTGTTATACAATTTATCGGTTTAATAAGGAAAGAGAAAATTATAAACTTTATAAAATGTTTAAACTTTTTTTGAGAAATCCATATGTCTGAAAATAAAATTATTCCCGAAGGTTTTACTGTTAACGAAAGAAGGGGGCCATACACAAATCATAATGGCCCTTTTTACATAAAAGAGGAAAAAAATAAATGGATTCATGGAGCATTTATTTTAGATAGACACTGTAATGCTGCAAATATAGCTCATGGTGGAATGTTAATGGCTTTTGCTGATGGTGTTTTAGGTCATACAGTTTATTATGCAACAAAAAAAGCAGGTGTTACTATAAAATTTAATTCTGAGTTTTTATCTGCTGCAAGAGAGGGAGAGTGGCTTGAGGGGTATGGAAATGTTTCTCATGTAAAAGGAGATTATGTTTACTGTGATACAATGCTTAAAGTATCGACACGAAATGTTTTAAGTGTTACATCAATTTTTAAATTAAGAAAAACTGAGTCCTTAAAAAAAATAATTACAAAAAAACGTTAAAGGTTTATATAATAATAAAATGCATCGGAGCGTAGCGCAGCCTGGTAGCGCATCTGGTTTGGGACCAGAGGGTCGGGAGTTCGAATCTCTCCGCTCCGACCATTTTAGGAGATAAAAATGAAGTACGATAATATGGCTGATTTAAGGCTTGAGCTTAACAAAATTGACTCATCTCTTTTATCTTTATTTAAAGATCGTTTTAACTTGATTCATGAGGCTTCAATCATAAAAAAAAATACAAATGAAATTAGAGATTATGAAAGAATTGAAGAGGTTATTTCAGGAATTAGAGCACAGTCTGAGGAATTAGGGTTAGATCCAAATTCTATGGAATACTTATGGAGATTCCTTATTGAGCTTTCCATAAGATATGAAATCGATCATTTTGACGATTAAAATTTCTAAAAAAAAGGGGGTTTTGTCTTATGGTAGAAATTTCAGATTTAATAATTCGAAACGGTAAAATTATTGATGGATCAGGTGGTCCAGAAATTTTATCTGATATATTGATAAAAGATGGAAAAATTGAAAAAATAGGAAAACTCAATCCATTAATTAAAGCAAAGAAAGAGATTGATGCAAATGGTTTTATTGTAACCCCTGGTTTTGTAGATATTCATACTCATTATGATGGACAAGCTACATGGGATAATTATTTATCTCCATCTTCATGGCATGGTGTAACAACAGCTTTAATGGGTAACTGTGGTGTTGGCTTTGCTCCAGTGCACGATCATGATCATGATAGACTTATTAGTTTAATGGAGGGTGTCGAGGATATTCCTGACGTTGTTTTAACTGAAGGTTTAGAGTGGAATTGGAATTCCTTTTCTGACTATCTTAATATTCTTGATAATAAGGGCTTTGATATGGATATTGGAGCTCAAATTCCTCATGGCGCGCTTCGCCTATATGTTATGGGTCAGAGAGGCGCTGATAGAGAACCTGCTACTGAAGATGATATTAAAAAAATGGCAGAACTTAGTGCTGAGGCCATAGAGTGTGGAGCTATAGGTTTCACAACATCTAGAACAGTTTTCCATAAAACATCGAAAGGTGAATTGGTTCCAAGCTTTGATGCTGCTGGAAATGAATTAATTCAAATAGCTAGAGAAATTGGTAAAACAGGTAAAGGTGTTTTGCAGTTAGTTTCTGACTTTTTAGGTGGGTATGAAGAATTTAAGATGCTTGAAAAAATGGTAGAAGCTTCTGGTTGTCCAATTTCTATAACGCTTGCTCAAACAGACGGAACTAAATATGACTATAAAGATTTACTTGGTTGGATAGAAGATGCTGCAAATAGAGGACTTCCTGTAAGGGCTCAAGCATGCGGAAGACCAATAGGTCTTATGCTTGGATTAAATCTAACATTAAATCCTTTTTCTGGGCATCCATCATATATAGAAATATCTGACCTTCCTCTTGAGGAGAGGGTTTCAATAATGAGAAATGAAGATTTCAAGAAAAAAATACTTAGTGAAGAGGGTTCTTCAAGTAATGGATTGGTTAAATCAATAATTAGAAATATTGATAATATTTACGTTCTTGATAAAATTCCAGATTATGAGCCCCATAAAGAAACCAGTTTAGGTTCAAAAGCAAAAAAACTTAATAGAGAAATTAATGATTATATCTATGATGTTTTGTTGGAAGATGATGGTAATAGCCTTTTATATTATCCCATAGGAAATTATTTAGATTATTCCCTTGAGGCAAGCCTAGAAATGATAAGCAGTGATCATTCATTATTAGGCTTAGGTGATGGAGGTGCGCATTGCGCAACTATTTGTGATGCTAGCTTTACAACTCATATGCTTACTTTTTGGGGAAGAGATAGGGTTAGAGGTAAAAAATTAGATTTACCATGGATTATTAAATCCTATTCAAGAGATAATGCTCTAGCAATTGGTCTTGATGATAGAGGCTTAATTAAAGAAGGTATGAAAGCAGATATAAATATTATCGATTTTGATAATCTAACTCTTTATTCACCTGAAATTCGATATGACCTTCCAGCAGGTGGTAAAAGACTTATTCAAAGGGTTGATGGTTATAAATATACAATTGTATCAGGTAAGGTTACTTATAAGGACGGTGTTTCAACCGGAGAGCTTCCAGGAAAATTAATAAGGAGTTAGTTAATGATAATAGAAAAAAATCCTATTTTTCAACAAGCTTATTTTGTTAATAGTATCGATGAGTCCGCAAAGAAATGGAGTGATTTATATGGGGCAGGTCCATTTGTTTTCACTCATCATCATAAAACTGATAAATTTGAATATAGGAATACATCAGATGAAGCAGATGTTTCATATGCCTTTGGTTACCTTGGAGATACAATGATTCAGTTTATAGAACAACATGATGAAACACCCTCCATATATAGAGATATGTTTGAAAAAGGTCAGGAAGGCTTTCATCATATAGGTATTTTAGTATCTGACTTTGAAGAAGAGTTAAATAGATTTTTAGATATGGGTTTTGACTTAGCTTGCAGACTTTGGGCTGATGGGGTTGATGCTGCTTATATTGATACAAGGTCTGTAAATGGTGTTTTCACAGAAATTCATGGAGACCCAAATCACATATTAGGTGAATTCTCAAGATGGAGGAGGGCTCATGAAAAATTTAAAGTTGGTGACACCTATAAACTTGAAAGAAAAACTAAATGGGATAATTAAGAGACTTTACTCATTTATTTTATTTTTAAGGGCATAAATTCTATCTTGCCCCCAAAATATCTCACCTTTATATACAAATGTTGGGACACCGAAAACTTTATATTCTCTCATTATTTTAGTATATGACTTCAGCCTATCATCAAAATCGCTATCATCCATGGCCAATAATGCAGTATCTTTATTAAAACCAATTTTTTCACAAATATTAGAAATTATTTCGATATTACCCAAATCATTTTTTTGGTGCCATCTTTGATTAAATGCCTCCATCATAAACTCATTCCCTAACCCATTATCACTAGCTGAAAGCCAAGCAGCGTGTACTTTTGGCCAATTTGCTTCTTTTGATAAGATATCTCCAACATTTTCAATTCCGATTTCTTTAAATAATCTGTCGCAATCTAAATAAAGGTAGGATCTTTTATATTCATTTCCAGATGCTTTTACAAAAAATTCAACTATTTCTTTAGGCATGTAGCAAAGAGGAAAAAATTCCATATTTATATTTTCTTCAATTGCTTTTTTTACACCTAAATATGCATATGGACTTCTGAAATTAAAAAAACATTTTACTTTTTCCAAAATTATCCCCTACATTAATATAAATAATTAAACTATTGAAAGTGTTATATTTTGTCTAAATAAATTAATACTTCTTGATTAACTGTTTTAAATTGAAACACTGCATCATTCCATTTAGGCGGTCCAAACCTAACTTTAGCATCTCCTGAAAAACCGACAGGCTCTTTTGGTATTCCTAGAAAATTACCGGAAAGAACACCATTACCATCAAGATCTTGAAATCCAGCTATTGCATATTCACCAAAAGGTACATCGATAATTGCTGTTGCTTTTTTGTTGGTAATTTTGACTACAGCGCCCATTAAAACTATATCCGAATTGGGTTTTTCATTAACTTTAGCCTTACCAAAATTATCTTTTTTGTCATATACACCAAGCATTGCATAACCATCATCATATTTGCTTTCAATATTAATAATTAATGTTTCGGAATATACATTTTCGAAAGAAAATAAAATAATAACTAATAAGGATAATAAACTTTTATACATAAATTATTCTACCATAATATTCTTGGCTATCTTGACAGCTTCTTCAGCACATTTCTTATCAAACCCACCGCTTGCACCAGAAACTCCAACCCCACCAACATGTGTTCCATCTTTCAATATAATTGGAACACCGCCTTTTAATAAAACAACAGTGGGAAGTGTCAGTAGTCCTTGATTAGGATTATCACCTGAAAATGCCATATCTCTTAATTCGTCGGTTGAGTATGGTAATCCTGCTGTAGTTTTACCTTTAAGTCGTGAAATTTCTTCTGAGGCTGGGTAAGTTCCATCCATTGATGCATAATACTTAAGTGAACCAGGAGACTCATAAATCGCAATATTAATTTTTTTATTATCTTCTTTTGCTAAATTTAGGCAGGATTCTGCCATTTTTTTGGCAACATTAAGAGTTATAATAGGCTTTTTAATAATTTCAGCGCTTAAATTTGAAACAAAAAGAACTGCTATCAAGAAAAATAAAATTCTTTTCATTTAAATCTCCCAAGTTTTTATTTTGATGTATAATATGTAACTATATTATTAATATCACAACAATAAAAATAATAGAGGTCAAAATGAATATTCAAACTGTTGCTACAAAGCTACTTTTAAAATTACCGCAGCCTATTTTAAATAAGCTAATGAAATCTATGCCAAAAAGTAATAAAGACATTAAAAATTCCGAAAAACCATGGCACTTAAAAGGTAATTGGGCGCCAGTTGAAGAAGAAATTGAAATACAAAACCTAGAAACTATTGGAGAAATCCCAAAAGAAATCAATGGAAAATATATTAGAAATGGGATGAATCCTGTTTCTGGTTATAGCGATCATTGGTTTTTTGGTAACGGAATGCTTCATAGTGTTGAAATCAAGGATGGAAAAGCATCTTACAAAAATAAATATGTAAAGACTCCTTATTATGAGAAGGATATGGGTATGATGGAAGGATCATTTGATTTAAAAGCCTCTCCTGCAAATACTCATGTAATTAGACATGCGGATAAAATTTTGACTTTAGAGGAAGCCCATTTTCCTTGGGTTGTTGATGATGATTTGGAAACTATGGGATCCCATGACTTTAATGGCAAACTTAATGGACCAATGACAGCACACCCAAGAGTTTGTCCTGAGACAAATGAATTATTATTCTTTGGTTATCAAATGATGAAAAAACCATATTTAACTTATCATAGAGTATCTTCAGAAGGTGAACTTGTGCAATCTGAGGAGATAGATATACCAAGACCAGTTATGATGCATGACTGGAACATCACAAAGAATTATGTAATTTTTATGGATCTTCCTTTGGTTTTTGATTTAGATCAGGCCGTTAGCGGTGCTGATCCATTTGGTTTTAGGCCTGAATGTGGCGCACGGTTAGGTGTGATGCCTAGAGATGGATCTAATAAAGATATTAAATGGATAGATATAAATCCATGTTTTGTTTTTCACCCTATGAATGCCTATGAAGAGGACAATAAAATTATTCTTCATGTATGTAGACAAAATAAAGCTATGGTTGGTGGAATGAATGAAATATATGGTGGAAAAGATACCACTGGTAAACTTTGGAAATGGACAATTGATCTTGATAAAGAAACCTGTGAAGAAGAACAAGTTGATAATAAGGCATGTGACTTTGCAAGAGTTGATGATAGATTGGTAGGTTTAAAAGCAAAAAATGGATATGCAATGGCAATAGATGAGAATGCCAAAACATTAACATTCGGACAATTTTTATATAAATTTAATTTGGAAAAAAACGAAAGAATAGATCACGATCTTGGTGAAAATGTTTTTGGGGGGGAACCAGTCTTTGTTCCTAAAAGCAATGATTCTAGTGAAGATGAGGGCTGGATAATGGCAATTGTTTTTGATAAAAATATAAATAAATCAAAATTAATTATTGTAGATGTAGAAAATTTTGATAAAAAACCAGTATGTGAGGTTATATTGCCTCAAAGAGTACCTTTTGGAGCGCATGGCAGCTGGCTGTCGAACTAATTTATGAAGGCAAAAATTTATCAACCATCCAAATCTGTAACTCAATCTGGTAGTGCTAAAAGTTCTATTTGGATTTTGGAATTTGCCAGATCTTCGAAAACCTCTATTGACCCTGTAATGAATTGGACTTCCTCAGGCGATACACAACATCAAGTAAAAATTAAATTTGCTTCTAAGAAATTAGCTGTTGCTTTTGCTGAAAAAAATTCAATTGATTATACAATCAGAGAGACAAAGAAAATAAAAATTAAACCAAAATCATATTCTGATAATTTTTCATATGATAAAAAAACTCCTTGGACTCATTAGATTTCTCAGAATAAGATTATGAACGCAATCGAAGCAATATTATCAAGAAAATCATCTCCAAGACTTCAGGATCCTGCTCCTAGTGAGAAAGAATTAGAGTTAATTTATAAAGCAGCATTAAGAGCACCTGACCACGGCGCTTTAAAGCCTTGGAAATTTATAAATGTTTCAGGCGATGGCAGAAAGAAATTGGCTAAAGCTTCATTGAAAGCTATTGAAATATCAGACCCTGAAAGTGCTAAAAAAAATAAAGAAAAAATTCTAAATGCTCCTTTTAGAGCTCCACTCATAATAATTGTAGTTGCTTCAGTAAAGGAAGATTCCATCATTCCTGAAATTGAACAAATATTATCCGCTGGAGCAGCTGCCCAAAATATTCTAATTGCAAGTCACTCCCTCGGATATTCCGCAATTTGGAGGACTGGATTTCTTGCTTTTAATAAAGAAGTCTCCCTATCTTTTGACTTAGATAAAAATGATATTGTTATTGGATATTTATATATAGGCTCAACAGATAAAAAATTAGAAGTACCAGAAATTTCCAATATAAATGAATTTGTGTATAAATGGTCTTAACGGAGGTACCTATGTTAGATTTCTCTTATACAAAAAAATATTCTTCTATAATGTTATTATTGATAGCTCTTTTTATTCCATTAAATACTTATGGTATGCATCATGAGATAGAGCTAGATAGAATGAAAATTAACAAGCTTTACGATGACTGGTATGTTGCTGTCGAAACAAGTGACATTCAGGGCTATGTAGATTCTTTAGATGATAATATTGTTCTTATTCCTCCTGGAGGCTCCGTCATCACTGGCAGAGAAAATTATAGAACTTTTTTAGGGCCAGTTTTTGACGTTGCTACTTATGAAATTGACCAAAAAACGCCAAAAAATATTAAATTTTATGGAGATTTAGCTACTGTAGAATATAATTATGTTGTTTATATTACTTTTTTAGGTGATGCAAAAAGTGTTCCTTCGGAGGGTGCACTACAAGATACTGTATCAGACAGTATGTATTTTGATTTACTTAAGCGCCAAGAAGATGGCTCTTGGAAATGCCTGGTTCATACTTGGAAACAAATTAATTAATATCTATATTTGTTGGTTTGTCAGAAGGAAGAAAAATTGACCTATCCTCATCATCATTCCAAATTATTAATGCTTCATTGTGATGCTCTAAGTATATAATTTTAATTTTATTAAAAAATGACCACATTACCTGCTGATAGGAATTTATTTTTTCTTCAATTTCCTCATCTTTAATTTCATTCATATTTTCTTCAATATCGATTTTTAATTTTAATCTACAGTCTAAATATTCATTCAATATTTGATTGGCCTCAATACTATCTTTCCCAAAATCATGTATCATTTTATCATGTTTTTGAGAGAGTAATACCAAACTATCAACAGTTTCAAGATAACTTCTTGGGTTTTTCTTTTTTAAATCAGTTGAAATCGAGTCTTCAAAAAAACGATAATATTCTTCAAGTATTTCATTTGTAGTTTTATTCAACTTTAATTTAGTTTTTAATTTATCACTACATTTTTTTTTCAAAACATGAAGATCGTAAAGGTCCTGTGTCCAATAATAGACTTTCATAGCCTTAATAAATTGAAGAAATTCTTGATCAACTAAATACTCTGATAGCTCTTCTTCCATTTAATTCCTTTAAAATCTATTTAATTGATAATGTGATAACGTGATAATATTACATTTGTAAAATTTTGTAGATTAAATAATATAAAAATATGAATAAAATAATCGATATGAAATTAATTTTTCTAAAACCTAATAATCTAAAATTTATTTTAAGAATTTTTATAGAAAATATTTTTGATAAAATATTTAAAAGATCAGAGATTTCTTCTTCTGTTAAGAATTATGTTTTTAAACATGCAGAACAAAATAATCCAGATAGTATTTTAAAGGCTATGGATAATTTTGCAAAAAATAACAGATTTTTAATGAATATTGGTAACGAAAAAGGTCTGTTGTTAACAAATGAACTTAAAAAGCTTGGTAATGATATTTCAATACTTGAGCTAGGGTGTTTTTGCGGTTATTCAGCAATTTTAATGGCTAAAAATTTAAATGAATTAGGTAAAGTTGTTTCTTTGGAGATTAATAAGACGTATGCAAAAAATGCATTAGAAATAATCAAATACGCAGGTTTAAAAGATAAAATTATAATTATTGAGGGATCATCTGAGAAATTAATTGGAACCCTTAGATATAGGTTTGATTTTGTTTTATTAGATCACTGGAAGAATTTATATAAAAGAGACCTTATTTTAATAGAAAAAAGAGGGCTCTTAAAAAGTGGTTCAGTTATTTTTGCGGATAATGTTGGAAGATTAATTTCAGCTTTAGTCGGATCAAGAGGAGACTCAAATGATTACCTGAACTATGTAAGAAAAAATAAAAATTATACTAATACAAATATAAAAACCTATCTTGAATATTCAAAAGCAGAGGATGAGATTGAGATATCAACTTATTCTCTAGACTATTAAAACATTTATATTATAAGAAAATTGGATTAAATGTATTTAAGTGGTCCCGTAGCTCAGCTGGATAGAGCAACGGATTTCTAATCCGTAGGTCAGAGGTTCGAATCCTCTCGGGATCACCATCAAATTTCTAAATTTATAAAATTAATACTTGTATGTTTTTAATAACCATTATTAACTAATTTTATTTTTTAAGGAGTTATTATGAGCTGTATTGAAGGAAAAGTTATCTTGATTACTGGAGCAAGTTCTGGTTTTGGAATGGTCACAGCCAAGAAATGCGTTGAGCATGGTGCAAAAGTTGTTCTTGGTGCTAGAAGAGAGGATAGATTAGCTGAGTTATGCAATTCATTAGGTAATGAAAATGCAATTTTTAAAGTTACGGATGTTACAAATAAGCAAAATGTTAACGATTTAACAAAATACGGAATTGATACATTTGGCCAAATAGACTCATTAGTAAATAATGCTGGAATTATGCCCCTATCTTTTATTGAACAAGGAAGAACTGATGAATGGGATAGTATGATTGATGTTAATATTAAGGGCGTCTTATATGCTATAGACTCTGTTTATACACATATGATGGAGAGAGGAAGTGGTAAAATTATAAACATTTCATCTGTGGCAGGAAAGAGACTTATACCAGGAAGCTCTGTTTACTCTGGGACAAAATTTGCCGTTGGTGCAATTTCGGAAGGATTAAGAATAGAAAGTGCTGGAAAACTTCAAATTACATGCATTTTCCCTGGAGCTTTTGAAACCGAGCTGGGAGCATCTATAAAAGATGAGTCAATGCTCGAATATTTATCCACCCAAGCACAATATGTAAATTTAGCACAGCCAGCGGAAATAATTGCTGATGCAATTTTATATGCTTTAGAACAGAAACCAGGTGTTGCTGCAAATGAGATTGTGCTTAGGCCAACTGCTCAGGACTTTTAGATAGTATTATGTTTTTTTTAAAGCTATTTTTAGGATCAATTGCCTGGTTGTTGATAAGTTATTTCATTTGGATTTTAATTATATAAATTTTTCGAGGTTATTATGCATTTAAGAATACCACCCCCTATAGTTGCTTTAATTGGTATATTACTGATTTTTTTATCTAAAGATTATATTTTAATTCTTTATTTACATCCGCATCTTCAGAATACGCTATCAATTCTATTTTTAATTATTGGTTTTGTGATAATTTTCTCAGCAACAAAAGAGTTTAAAAAATCTGAAACAACAGTAAATCCAATGAAACCAGAAACATCAACTAGCTTGGTTACTTCGGGTATTTTTAAGTATACGCGAAATCCGATGTACGTTGGTCTAACGAGTATTCTTTTGGCTTCATGTTTTTATTTTAGTTCACTGCTTGGAATTATAGTTTATGTTCCTCTTTTTATTCTTTACATAACGGTCTTTCAAATTATTCCTGAAGAAGAGACTATGAAAGGTTTATTTAATGATGAATATTTGGACTATTGTTCAAAGGTTCGACGCTGGATTTAATTTTAGATGAAAACAGAGAGAAAAAAGAGGAGTAAAAAACTAATTGAAATGAATGGTCATATTACTTGTTACAATTGCCAGTATATGAATCCAATTAAAAGTCTAAAAAGAAATTTATGTATTGAGTGTGGTTCATCCTTACCATTTATTTATTAGACTATCTTACTTTTAATCTTTTTATGACTTCTTTTTTTTTCTTATTAGAAAATTTCATCCAGTTTCTAATCTCATTTGGGTTTCTTTTGCAGCCTGCGCAAAGTGTTTGATTGTTAATTTTATGAAGTGCGCAAATACCAATACAGGGTGAATCAATCATTAAAATTTCTCTTTCTATAAAAACCTTTTAATTCATAAATATTTTACTTGCATTAATATATTATTTCTTCGATTAAGTAACAATGTTTAGAATTATATCTTTATTTATATTTCCAGTGATTACAGTGCTATTGTTATTATGGTACTTAAAATGCTTTTTATAAAAAAACTATCTATTATTAAAATAAAGATATAAAAACCTTTCAAAAATTAAATCAAGGCATTATGAACCAAAAAATTAGAAATATTGCTATTATTGCACATGTTGATCATGGAAAGACTACATTGATAGACTCTATGATGAAACAAAGCGGCTTATTTAGAGATAATCAACAAGTTGACGAAAGATTAATGGATTCTGGTGATCTTGAAAAAGAACGCGGTATCACAATTTTAGCAAAACCAACCTCCATAACTTGGAATGATATTAGGATCAATATTATTGATACACCAGGTCATGCTGATTTTGGTGGGGAGGTAGAGAGAGTACTGGGTATGGCGGATGGAGTTATTTTGCTTGTTGACTCAGCAGAAGGTCCGATGCCTCAAACAAAGTTTGTTTTAGGAAAAGCTCTTAAACTTGGTTTAAGACCCATGGTTATTGTTAATAAGATTGATAGACAAGACAAAAGGCCTGATGAGGTTGTGAATGAAATATTTGATTTATTTGTTTCATTGGATGCAAATGATGAACAACTTGACTTTCCGATTTTATATGCATCTGGAAGATCAGGATGGTGTGTAACCGATTTGAACGATAAATCTAGTGATCTTAAACCTTTGATGAGTTTAATAGTTGACCACGTTCCAGAGCCAAAGGTTGATGAAGAAAACGATTTTGCAATGCTTGCTACTTTGCTTGATTATGACTCTTATTTAGGGAGGTGTTTAACTGGTAAGGTAATTTCAGGAAATGCAAAAATTAATGATTCAGTAAAGGCAATTGATTTAAATTCAAATTTAATTGAGAATGGACGTTTAACAAAACTTTTTAAATTTGAGGGAACAAAGAAAGTTCCAGTTGATGAAGTTTTTTGTGGTGATATCATTTGCATAGCCGGTTTAACAAAAGCTTCTGTTGCAGACACAATCTGCAATAACAATGTTACAACCCCTTTAAAATCTACACCAATAGATCCTCCAACAATGTCTGTAACTATTACTGTCAATGACTCTCCTTTTGCTGGAAGGGATGGAAAAAAAGTCACTTCAACTGTCATTAGAGAAAGACTAATTGCTGAATCTGAAACAAATGTTGCAATTACTTTTTCTGAGGCTGGAGGAAAAGAATCTTTTGAAATTGGTGGAAGGGGCGAGCTTCAATTGGGTGTTTTAATTGAAACGATGAGAAGAGAGGGTTTTGAACTTACTGTTTCGAGACCAAAAGTTTTATACAAGATAGGCGGTAAAAATGAAAAGCTAGAGCCTATTGAAGAAGTAACAATTGATGTCGATGAAGAATATTCTAGTCCTGTTCTTGATAATATGAATAGAAGAAAGGGCGATATGGTAGATATGCGGTCATCAGGCGAAGGGAAAACTAGAATTATTTTTCATGCACCTTCTAGGGCTTTGATTGGCTTTCAGAATAGATTTTTAACGCTTACTAAGGGAACAGGTGTAATTAATAGAGTTTTTCACGAGTATGGTCCTTATAAGGGTGATATAGAAGGAAGAAGAAATGGCGTTTTAATCTCTACTGAGACTGGTTCAGCTGTTGCTTATGCGCTCTTTAACCTTCAAGATCGTGGTATAATGTTTTTAGGTCCTCAAACAGAGGTTTATGAGGGAATGATAGTTGGAGAACATAATCGAGATAATGATTTAGGTATTAATGTTTTAAAAGGAAAGAAGCATTCTAATGTTAGATCATCTGGAGCAGATGAAGCGGTAATACTTGTACCCCATCAAAAAATGTCACTTGAACAAATGATGGCCTATATTGAAAATGATGAGCTATTGGAAGTCACGCCAAATAATTTAAGGCTTAGGAAAAAGTATTTAGATCCAAATGAAAGAAAAAAAATGAGTAAAGCATAGTTATCAAAAGATGAATAAAAAAAATTTACCAACAAAAATATGCAAAGTATGCAAAAAAGATTTTTCTTGGAGAAAGAAATGGAAATCATGTTGGGATCAAGTCTTATATTGCTCAGAGAGATGTAGAAGAAATAAAAATTAAATGAATAAAAAAAATTTACCTTATATATTGATTTTCATAGGAAGCATTCCTTTTGTTTTTTTTTCATTTTTAAGAATAATATCTCTTGAAGAGTTTTTTTACTTAGATATTAATTATATTTTATCAATATACAGCTTATCGATTATATCTTTTATTTGTGGAAGTCATTGGGGATTATTTTTAACGAATAATACTCTAAAAATTAATTTATTTTTTTTAAGTAACTTTCTTACAATCTCAAGTTTTTTTGGAATTTTATTTTTAAAAATAAATTATTTTTTTTTATTACAAATATTAATTTTAGTCATTCTATTATTGATTGATTTTTATATTTATCGACAAAATATTACTCAACTGAAGTATATCTATTCTAGGACACTTATAACAACTCTTGTTGTAATATGTTTAATTATCCCTGTAATTATTTAGATCTTATTTTTTTAAGAATACCGCTAAAAGTAGAGATTTTTTTATTTTGATTATTAAAAATTTTGCCCTTTACAAAAATCATAGACTTAGTTTCTTGAGTAATTTCACCATCACCATAAATTATTTCATCATTTACGGAAGGGTTTAAAAATTCAGTTGAGCACGACACAGTCACAAATGATTGTTCTTTTATGGCCTCAAGACAAACTACAAACATTGTATAATCTATAAAAGACATAATCATACCACCGTGAAGAGTTCCCATGGCGTTAAGATGATGATCTTTACATTCAAAAGCAGAAATATAATTATTTTTATTTTTTTTATAAAAGAAGGGACCAACAAAATCTTCAAATGGTTCTGTTTCATACCATTGTTCAAACTTTTCTAGATCTTTTTTTATACCCATATCTTAAACTATCAGAAAATGATATTCTTTGAAATATTAAGAAAATTATTTTATTATAATTCTATGAAAAATATAAGTAATGATTGGAAGTCAATAATTAAAAATCCAGGTGTTGTAGAAACTTCATTTGGTTCTATATCTTTTTTACCTCCTGTACAAAATACTCATAAGGATTTTATTCATCCGCCAGTTAAAGTATCTTCAGTAGGTAAGGCTAAGTATCAACAATATTCGGAAGGAGAAAGCGATGAGTAATGAAGAAAATTTAACATTAGAGGAAATTAAATCTTTAAGGAGTTTGCTTGATATTGAAAAAATTAAAGAATTAAGGTTTAGGTATTCTTATCATATGGATTCAAGAGATCTTGATAAATTAATGGATGTTTTTGCTGAAGGTGCAATTTGTGGTTATGGACCTTACGGCGACTGGGTTGGAAAAGAAGTAATTTACAATAATTATAAAGAAACTTTTAAGGATACATTGAATACTCCATTTGTAAGTATGCATGTAAATACAAATCATCTGATAAAAATTACCGGACCTGATTCAGCGAAGGGGAGGGTTTATTTACTTGACGGTATAACTAAAAATATGGATGGATCAGACATTGAGCCCGGGTCTAGTAATTTTCTTTGGCTTGCTCTTTACGATGAGGAATATGTCAAAGTTAATGGCGAATGGAAAATTAAAAATATGAATTTGGAATTTTTCTGGCCTGAACGCCATGTTTCAGATGGATTTTCAACAGATTTTTAAGGATATATAATGTTAAATAAATTAATAATTTTTTCTTTTCTAATTTTTTTAGGTTCAAGTAATTTAAATGCTGCCGTAACTGTAGTTGGTAGCAGCGATGCACTAATTTGTTATAAACACGCTAAATACGGATACACCACTCAATCATCTATTTTTACCTGTTTAAAGGCAATATCTGATAAAACAATTTCAAAAAAAGATCTTGATGCTACAAGAATTAATCTTGGTATAATATATAATAACAAATCAAAACCAAGATTGGCTCTAGAGCAATTTGAAATTGCATTTAAAAATGAAAGTATGAAAGCTGAGGTGCTTTTAAATCAAGGAAATAGTTTATTACTATTAAAAAATTATAAAGGTGCCCTAGAAAAATATCAGGCGTCTTATGAGAACAACTTAGATGATATTTCTGCTATTTATTTTAACAAAGGAATGGCTCATGAATACCTTGGAAATATTGATGAAGCTGTTAGTTTTTATAAAAAAGCTGTTACCTTAAATCCTTCCTTAATTGACTATTTTGAGAATAAAAGAAGAAAGTTAAAAGAAGCTGGTCTTTGGAATACAAGCAATGAAAGAGAAAACTCCTAAAAAACCAAGAGTTATCAGACAAAAACAAGCAACTTATCAAAGAGTTGTAAAAAATAAAAAGATTTATAATAGAAAAAAGGAAAAAATTTGTGATTAAATTTTTAATTGGTTTTATTTTAGGTGTTTTTGTAACTTTTTATATAACGCCAGAATTTAAAAATTTAATTTTAGAATACTTTAATTTATTATCATATTATATTGAAAATTAATGATTATTTAATATTCAAAACTAAATTTTATTCCATAAAATGAATTTGACTCATCTGTATTTGGAGGAGGAGATGAGTCATATGTATTTTCATAAGAAATGATTGAAGAAAATTTTTCATTTATTTTTAATCTCAATCCAGCAACAAAAAATGACCTGACCTCTGAAAAGTCATCAATATCAGGTTGAATATATAGGGTTGATTCAAATGTTGCTGTATCAGATATTTTAAAATTATTAGTGATATAAGTATTTAAACGAGTTGTTTTTCTTGTTTCTGACAATATTCTCTCTTCATTTTCATCGAATAAACCAAGTCCTATTCTTAGGGATTTAAATGGACTTAGTCTTACACCTGCACCAAAAAGTTCTCTTCTTTTAATTTTTTGCAGAGGTTTTTCGCTAAGTTGAGTAAATATTTCCCAGGAAAAAAGGCTATTAACTTTTCTAACTGCTCTTAAATGAAAAAAGGTATTATTGGAAGTAATTGAGTCATCTTTTTCCTCTCTTTTGTATGAAAAAACTATAAATCTCTGCCATTTATCAGAGTTAAAATCTAGTCTAGTCTCAACTGAATAATTAGTTCTATCAACTGTACCGCTGGAGCCGTTAAGCCCTAAATTTGCCTGAAAGTGAAATCCTGATAAGTTTTCTTTTCTTGCAGATTCCATATTTACTATTTGCGCGAATAAAATATTGTTTGAAAAAATTAATGAAAAACACAAAAAGATTATATTTTTGATATTTAACATTATTTATTTTTACTCTCTTTGATGTGAATATCTCTTTGTGGATATGGTATTTCAATATTGTTTTCTTTAAATTTTTCCCAAATTGAAAATAAAACATCACTTTGTGGACCATAACGACCGTCTATCACATCATTTATCCAAAACAATAAAAGAAAATTTACTGAACTATCAGCAAATTCTCTTAAAAAACATAAAGGTTTAGGGTGTTTGGCTGTTTTAGGGTGTTCATTAGCAGATTCTAATATCAATTCCTGTGCTTTTTTAATATCACAGTCATAAGAAACACCAATATTTATTGTAATTCTGGCTTTTTTATTACTGTGAGTATAATTTATAACTCTATTTGTAATTAGGTCTTCATTGGGAACCATAACCTCTTTTCCATCATATGTTTCGATAAGGGATGCTCTTGATCCGGTATTTCTAATAAAACCCAATGTTCCATCGTTTAACTCAATTAAATCGTCATTTTGTACAGTTTTTTCAAATAAAATAATTATTCCACTAATGAAATTAGATGTAATTTTTTGAAGACCAAAACCTATACCAATACCCAAGGCACCACTAAATACCGCTAAAGCAGTAAGGTCTATACCAAGAAAATTCATTCCAATTTGAAATGCTATAAAATAAATTAAAATTTGTAATGCTTTGGTTATAAGGTTTCTGTTATTTGAATTAATTCCAGGAATTTTTTTAACAAATTTTGCAGCAATATCGGATAGTACCCCTGTTAACCACAAAAGAGCAGCTATGATTAAGGTTCCCTGAATTATCAGATAAGCAGAAAATTTAGTCTCCCCAATACTTATTGAAAGTTCATCAGCATTTAAAAATCGTTTAATGGGTTCAAGAAAAGGTAAAAACTCCAACGAAAAGAAAAAAACTACAAAAATAATTAAAAGAAATTTAGCTAAACCTGATTCAGGCTTTAAGAAATTTTTAAAAAAATTAGACATTTAAAATTATTATCAGATTCGTTTCTTTATCTATAAATACAAATTTTTTAATCTTAAGAAAAAAAAATAAATAAACTCTTTATTTTTTGATTTTGTAATGCATTAATATTTTTTCATTTTATTTATTTGGAGGTTAAAATGGCAACAGACATAATAATTACAGCAACTTTTGATGTAGATCCTAAACAAATTGATGATTTAATGAAAAGATGTAAACCTCTAATTGATGGTGCGCTAACTGAAGAGGGGTGTCAGGATTACAGTTGGACATTAGATCCATATGTACCAGGTAGAATTTGGGTTATGGAAAGATGGGAAAGTGAAGCATCTCTGAAAAAACATTTTGAAGATGATTGGTATAAAAATATGGGAGCAACACTTAATGAGGTTGGTTTATTAAGTGCTTTTTCTGCAAAATACAAAATCGCAAAAGAAGAGCCTGTATATGACGAAACAGGTGTTGCAAGAGCTGATTTTTCATAAGGAATCTAAAATGAGTGATAAAGAAGAAATTAGAAATTTAGTTGAAAAATATGCAGATGCTGTTTGTAGGCGTGATGAAGCAGATTGGGCATCAACCTGGACTGAAGATGCAATATGGGATCTAAGCAGTATGCCTCCTGTAAAAGGAAAAAAAGAGATAGTTGCCTTATGGGTTCAAGCTATGTCAGGTTTTCCATTTGCTGGTCAATTAATTCAAAATGGTACTGTTGAGGTTGATGGTGATAAGGCGTCAGGTAGATGGTATATTACTGAGCACCTTCAATTTGCTGAAAAAGATGATCAGGGTAAACCTACAGGCATGTTTAATATTGGTGTTTATCAAGATAAATATATTAAAATTAATGGTGAATGGTTATTTTCTGAAAGACATTATGGAGTGTTATATAATGATGGTGGTTCAGGAAATATGTCAGGAACAGTAAATCCTTATCCTGATTTAATTGATTAAATTAAAACTCTTTAAAATCTTTACCTAGAGGAATATCTTTTGACTTCCATTCTGGGTTAATTTTATATGTTTTATTTCTAAGATATTCAGATAGCTCTGTATTAGATAAATTTTCATTAATATCTGAATATTTTATTGGATCACCAATAATAACAGGAACTTTTGTATTTATTCTTCTTTTAACTTCATGAAAAAGTAGAGATGACCTCAATGTTTCGCTTAAATGACTTGCAGTTTGAAATAAAAAACTATTCTGACCTGTGAAATGTAATGGAAGTATTGTGGGTTTTGATCTTTTAATGAGTCTAGAGGTAAAGTTCCTCCAGCTTGGATCAAGTGCTTTCCTGTTATAAAATCTTTTCGTTGTTGATACTGTACCACCTGGAAACACAACAATTGTTCCACCATTATCAAGTATACTTCTTGCGGTTTTTCTGGTCTCTAAATTTGTGATCATAGCATTTTTGCTTTCACTAAAATCAATTGGTAGAAGATAGTCTTTTGTTTCAGATGCTCTTAATAAGAGTGAATGAGTAAGAACCTTAAACTCGGATCTTATTTTGCTTGTAAGCCAACAAATTACCAATCCATCAAGAACACCAAATGGGTGGTTTGCTACTATCATTAACGGACCTTCGGAAGGAACATTTTTTATTTTCTCTTTATCATACTGAATATCTAATTTTAATAAATCAACACATCCTTCCCAAAAGCTATCCCATCTTTCAGGATTTTTTTGGTATTCTCTGTAAATATTATAGAGATATGGCTGACCAGACATAAACTCAATGGATCTAATTAATGCTTTTCTATGAATTGGATCATTAGGGTCTGCGTAACTAAAATATTTTGTATCAAGATATTCCATTTATAAATCCCATGGATTTTTAATTTGTTTCTCTTTTTTCTTATTCGAAGGCATATGTCTTAGAATACTATCCTTATCCAATTCTTTTGAAATATTTTTAGAAATATATGGTTTATTATCATCTAGTGTAAAGATTTTTGTAGTATTTTTTTTAAAAAATGGGGTTAAAATTAATCCCGTAAAAAATCCTCCAATGTGAGCGGAATAAGCAACACCAGATGATCCTTGATCAAACACATTCATAAATTGAAGACCAATCCATATGCTTATAACTATAAAAGCAGGAACTTTTATAAGTTTTACAAATATTATAATCCAAGCAAAAACATATATTTTAGCTTTTGGATGAAGAATTATATAAGAACCCAGAAGACCAGCAATTGCTCCACTTGCTCCTATCATTGGTATATTACTTTGAGGATCAAGGAGTATTTGAGCTATAACCGCACCTATACCACATAAAATGTAAAAAATAATAAACTTAAACCTACCAAACTCATCTTCAATATTGTCACCAAATATCCATAAATAGATAAGGTTTCCTAATAAATGCATTAAACTTCCATGAAGAAACATTGAGCTTAAGATAGAATACCAATATTGGAATAGTTCGTTTGTTAATAGAGAGGGGGTTGCGCCAAAGGTTTTTATTATCGAATATCCAGCTTCAGAGGATAAACTAAATTGAAATAAGAAGATTAAGCAGCATAAAAAAATGATAAAGTATGAGATAAAAGGTTTATTTTTTGTTGGGTTATCATCTTTAAATGGAAAAAAAAACATTTTATATCAACTATTTATAGCAAAATTTTAATTAATTTTTAAAGTTACATAATGAAACAAGAGTTTATTTCAAATTAGCAGCAATTCATTGGATATTAAACACTAATTTAAAGGGCGTCTTTCTATTATGAGTAAAAAAAATATAGCTATAATACTTGCTGCTGGCAAGGGTTCTAGAATGAATTCTATTATTCCTAAGCCATTGCATAAAATTGCAGGTAAGACAATTATTGAGCATATTTTACATAACATAAGTGATTCCGGATATGATGGAACAGTAATTGTTCTAAATAAAGAATATGAGAATTTTTTCTCTTTTTTAAAGAAAAATAATCCCAATTTAACTTTTGCTTTTCAGAGGGATCAATTGGGTACCGGTGATGCCGTTAAGGCAGGTATTAAAGATTTGGACTTATCACAAGTAGAAAATGTTCTGGTTGTTTTTGGTGATACACCTTTATTATCATCAGAAACATTAAGGGATTTAATTAATTTAAATAATCAAAGCGATATAACTGTCTTAGGTTTTGAAACGCCTGATCCAGGTCGATATGGAAGACTTTTAGTTACCAATAATCAGCTGTTAAAAATTGTTGAAGCATTAGATGCTAATGACGAAGAGAAAAAGATAACATTATGTAATGGCGGTGTAATGATAGTTAAGGCTGATAAACTCAAAGAAAACTTAAGCCTTTTAAAAAATAATAATGCAAAAAAAGAATATATTCTTTCTGATCTAATTGAGATTATTAACAATAATGGTGGTCGATCTTTATTTTTAGAGTGCGATCATGAAGAAACCATAGGTATTGATAGTAAAAAAGGTTTAAGTAAAGCTGAAAAGATTTATCAAAATAAACTTAGGGATAGCTTTATGGAGTCTGGCACAACAATTTTAGACCCTGAGACAGTTTTTTTCTCTCATGACACCAAGATCGGAAAAGATGTTGAGATAGGTGCCAATATTGTTTTTGGAGAAAAAGTATCTATTAAGGATAATGTTACAATCAAATCATTTTGTTCAATTGAAAATTCAATTATTCATGATGGTTCATCCATTGGACCTTTTGCAAGATTAAGAAATAATGTTGATATTGGTAAAGACTCAAAGATAGGCAATTTTGTAGAACTTAAAAATTCAAGCTTAGAGAGTGAAGTTAAAGTTAGTCATTTATCATATATTGGCGATGCTGAAATTGATGAGGCCGTAAATATTGGAGCTGGAACCATTACCTGTAATTATGATGGAGTTAAGAAACATAAAACAACAATTGGTAAAAGGGCATTTATAGGTTCAAATTCATCTTTAATAGCCCCTATTAATATTGGTGATGATGCTAATGTTGCAGCTGGATCTTCCATTTCAAAAAATGTGGATTCAAACTCTCTTGCAATAACAAGAGCCCCTATAAGATTTATAAGTAATTGGTCTAAAAAATTTAAAAAAACTAATAAAGAGGAAGAAAAATGTGCGGAATAATTGGCTTAGTAAGTAAAAAAGAGGTTTCTTCTACTTTAGTGGAGGGATTAAAAAGGCTCGAATACAGGGGTTATGACTCTTCTGGCATAGCAACAATAAGTAATGAAAAAATTGAAAGAGTTAGGTCAAAAGGTAATTTAAAGTTTTTAGAGGAAAAGCTACTAAGCACATCATTACCAGGTAATATAGGTATTGGTCATACTCGTTGGGCAACTCATGGAACTCCAGAAGAAAAAAATGCTCATCCACATATTACCGATAAAGTTGCTGTAGTTCATAACGGCATTATAGAAAATAATAATCAGCTCAGAAATCAATTAATTGAGGCGGGTACAAAATTTGCCAGCGATACTGATACTGAAGTTGTTTGCCATATTATTACTTCCTACATTAACTCAGGATTAAGCGCTTATGACTCTATAAGGGCTTCTATCAATGATATAAGGGGTACTTATGCTTTTGGTGTTTTAATAGCAAGTGAACCTAATAAATTATTTGCTGTTAGAGGGGGAAGCCCAATTGCAATTGGTTCAGCTGACGAAGAAAACTACATTGGGTCGGATACATACTCTTTAAGCGCATATTCAGATAACATTACTTATTTAAAAGATGGCGATATAGCTATAATTGAAAATAAATCTTATGAAATATTTGATCAGTCTAATTCATTAGTCGAGAGAGAAAAGCAGAGTATTATTGAGAGTGTTACTCTATCTGAAAAAGGAATTTTTAAGCATTTTATGTCCAAAGAAATTCACGAGCAACCTGAGGTAATAGCAAAATCTTTATCAAATTATATCGATATGGATAATAGTTTGTTATGTGTTCCTGACTTACCTTATGATCTTTCTACAATAAGCAATGTTACTTTAGTTGCATGCGGCAGTTCTTATTATGCAGGTTTAATAGCCAGGGATTGGTTTGAAAAATTTACAAATGTTAAGGTTGATGTTGAGATAGCTTCCGAGTTCAGATACAGGGAACCCCCTATGGACTCAAATGGATTGACCATTTTTATATCTCAATCCGGCGAGACTGCTGATACACTCGCAGCCTTAAAACATTGTAAATCTCTAGGACAGAAGACTATATCAATTGTCAATGTTGGTGATTCATCAATGTGCAGGAACTCACATGCATCTTTAAAAATTTTTGCAGGTCCGGAAATTGGTGTTGCATCAACTAAAGCTTTTACTTGTCAATTAATTGTCTTAGCTTGCCTGGCAATTAAGATTGGAAGATTAAATGGGTCGTTAAATAAAGATCAAGAAAAAGATTATGTAAAATCACTTTTATCAATACCTAGATTAATTTCTAATACTTTAGATAAAGAAGATGAAATCGTTAAACTTGCTCACGATCTTTCGAATATAACAACTACATTATATCTTGGAAGAGGCCAAATGTATCCTGTTGCTATGGAGGGTGCATTAAAGCTAAAAGAAATATCTTATGTTCATGCAGAGGGCTATCCTGCTGGAGAAATGAAACATGGTCCAATTGCTCTTCTTGAGAGAGATTTACCTGTATTTATGATGGCGCCAAGCAATACTTTGTATGAAAAAACTGTTTCAAATCTTAATGAAGTTATCGCTAGAGATGCTTCTGTAATTCTTCTTACTGATGAAAAAGGTTTAGAAAATATTGGTTATTTAAAAGATAAAATTAAAACATTTTTAGTTGATGAAACTGATATTATTTCAGCTCCATTTGTTTATACGCTACCCAATCAGTTGATTGCTTATCATATAGCTCTTTTAAAAGGTACAGATGTTGATCAACCAAGAAATCTGGCTAAATCTGTTACTGTGGAGTAATTTATAATAGCTATTTAAAAAAGGATTATAAAATGCCAAAAGCCACTATTGAAAACACAGAAGTTTATCAGCTTAAATCAGAAGAGGTTGGTGATATTTATGAAATTACTGTTATGAAACCAGAAGATGTTTCTGATCAACCTTTACCTGTAATTTATTTAACTGATGCAAATAACTCACTAGGAACAGGATGCGATGTTGCAAATTTATTAATGCTAGGAGGGGAAATTCCTCCAGTTATTTTAGTTGCTATAGGCTATCCATTAGGAGGGGATTTTAACAATTTTATTAAGCTTAGAACAAGAGACTTCAGTCCTTCATTATGTAAATGGCAAACTCCAATGCAAGCTGAATTAGCTGATATGAGGCTGGAAGATATTATTTGTGGTGGAGCTCCAAACTTTCTTAATTTTTTAACAACTGAACTTAGAGACTTTATTGGTTCAAAATATAATATTTCAGACGATTCAACCTACATAGGTGACTCTATGGGCGGATTATTTGGAGTTTATACTCTTTTTAATAAACCAGATTCTTTTAAAAGATATGTTATTGGAAGCCCCTGGATGTGTTGGGATTATCCTCTTTGTTTTGAATATGAGAAAAAATATTCAGAAAATCATAATGATTTAAATGCTGTAGTATACATGGCAACCGGAGGTGATGAGCATATTTTATATCCAAATTTGCCTGATCCTATAGTTCCTTTATTTACTGAAGCAAAAACAGAGGAATATTCTCGAGAAATGTTTAAATTACTTGAAAGTAGAAATTATCCTAACTTTAATTTTAGGGGTAAAATTTTAGATGATGAAACGCACTTTACTATGGTTTCAAGTTTAATTGGAAAAGGTTTAAAATCTGTTTTTAATCAATAATGAAGATAATTAATCGAGTAACGGTTTTAACTAGCACAGTAGCCATGGAATAAAAAAAACAGTGAATAATACAATAGAAGAAGGAGGATGTTTTTGCGGTTCAGTTCGATACAGCTTTGAGTCCAATGATTATCCTTCGGCTAACTGTCATTGTTCTATGTGCAGGCGTATTTCAGGAGCCACTTTTGTTTCTTGGGTAGCTATTCCATCATCATGCTTTGATTACATTAAAGGAGATCCAAAAAAACTAATTTCCTCATCCCATGGAGTCAGATACTTTTGCAAAGATTGTGGAACTCCATTGGCTTGCAGTCTTGATGAAGATCAAAAAAATATTTACATCACTATTTGTAGCATAGATAATCCACAAAACTTTAAACCAAAAGATGATTTATACACTGAAGACATGCTTGATTGGGTAAAAACATAATAATATTTTATTAACTGTTTTAATTTTTAAATTACTTAATTTAGGCAATTATTTTTATTTGGCATGAAAAATGTCTTTAATTTCTTATGTATGATGAAATGCTTAATAAAAGCGGTAAAAAATCAAATGAAGTATATAGGAAATTATATTCATGGCTTCATGACCAAAATTCAGCAGTATTATTAAAACAATCCAATAAAGCTGAGGAATTATTTAGAAAGGTTGGCATAACCTTTAATGTTTATGAGGATGATAAGGCTGAAGAAAGATTAATACCTTTTGATTTAATTCCAAGAATAATTGAAAAGAAAGAATGGGATTTTGTAAAAAAAGGAATTGCTCAAAGATTAAAAGCATTAAACTTGTTTTTGAAAGATATTTATTTTGACCAAAAAATAATAAAAGATGGGGTTATACCAAGTAAATTAATAAATAATAATTCTGCATTTAAACCTCAAATGTGTGGTTTTTATCCACCTGGTGGTATTTATATTCATGTTTCTGGTGTTGACCTAATCAGAACCTCTAAAAAGAATTTTTATGTTTTAGAAGATAACCTCAGGGTACCTTCCGGCTCTTCCTATATGATTGAAAATAGATCAACCATGATGCACATGTTTCCAGAATTATTTACGAAATATAACGTTAAAAATGTTTATGATTATCCAGATCAACTAATAAAATCCTTGAAAAAATGTTCTGGCAATCTCTCACATACGGCAAATTTAGCTGTATTAACACCAGGTATATATAATTCTGCTTATTTTGAGCACAGCTTTCTTGCTGATGAAATGGGTGTAAATTTACTAGAATGGCGTGATTTAATTATTGATAATAATAAAGTTGTTATAAAAACAACTAAAGGAAAAGAAATTATCGACATAATCTATAGACGTATAGACGATGATTATTTGGACCCTTTAACGTTTAATCCAGACAGTTTAATTGGTTTACCTGGTTTATTTGATGTTTATAGATCAGGTAATTTAATACTTGCAAATGCACCTGGTACAGGAATTGCAGACGATAAAGCTGTTTATTCATATATTCCTGAAATAATCAAATTTTATCTCGCTGAAAAACCAATTTTAAAAAATGTAAAAACATGGCGATGTTCTGAAGAAAACTCACTCAAATATGTTCTAAATAATTTAGAAAAATTAGTTGTTAAAGAAGTTCATGGATCTGGTGGTTATGGAATGTTAATTGGTCCAACTAGCAGTAAAAGTGAAATTAAAAAATTTAGAAAGAAATTAATTTCAAGGCCTAATAATTATATTGCACAACCGACGATAGCTTTATCAACCGTACCAATTTTAACAGAAAAAGGTATATCTCCGCGTCATGTAGATTTAAGACCCTTTGCTCTAATGTCACCTAACGAAATTCATATCACGGATGGAGGCTTAACAAGAGTAGCTCTTAAAAAGAATTCATTATTAGTGAATTCGAGTCAGGGCGGGGGAACAAAAGATACATGGATAATTGATTAACCATGCTTGGACGATATGCAGATAATTTATACTGGATGGCAAGGTATTTGGAGAGGGCAGAAAATACTGCAAGAAAAATACAGGCTGGTCTTCATTATTCAATCACATCTAAAGAAAATAATAATGATCTTCTAAAGTTTCTAATTGAGGACCAGGATCAAAAAATTTTTAAAAATAAATTTAATGATTTTTCATTACATAATGTTCTGAATTATCTAATTAACGATGAGGATAATGAAAATAATATTAAAAATCTTTTGCACAAAGCACGTGTTAACGGAAAAATTGTTAGAACTGGTTTAACAAGAGAGGTTTCTAATTCTTTAAACCAGTCTTGGAGCTCTACACAAAAACTTTTAGATAGTCCTATAAAGATAAATAATTTACCAGATATTATTGAAAAGGTATTGAATACCGGTACTGTTTTTAGAGGTTCTGTTTACGGAACCATGTTAAGGAACGATACATTTAATTTTATAAGGATTGGTACTTTTATAGAAAGATCTAATAATACTGCTTCAATTTTAAATACAAAATACTATCGAATATTATTAAGAAAAACGGTTTTGGTCAGTAAAATAGATTATAATAGATGGGAGATATTATTAAGATCACTATCTGCTTGGAGATCTTTTAACTGGCTAAGTGGGGAATATTTAGACCCTGCTGCAATTACTAATTTCTTAATATTTGATGAAAGAATGCCTAGATCTTTATCATTTTGTAATAAAGAAATATTATCTAATTTGAGCTATCTTCAGAAAACATACAAAAAAAAATATCAGTCATTTAATATAGCAAAGAAAACTCAAAATAGCCTTACAAGCGGTATTATAAGAACTGTTCATAATAAAAAGTTATATAATTTTATAAAAAAATATACAGAAAATAATGAAAATTTACACTTTATGATCACAAGAGATTTTAATCTGGTATAGAAAATGATTTTTAATATTAAGCACAAAACTATATTTAGTTATAACAACGCTCCTTTATCAGCTATCCAGAAATTAAGGATCACGCCTATGGATCAGGGTAATCAAAAAATAATAAATTGGGATATAGATGTCAAAGGCTGTACAATTGAGTTAGAAACTTATGATTTTCAAGGTAATAAAATTCATTTATGCAAAACAATAAATGATACTAAAAAAATAGAAATTACAAGCTATGGTAAATTAGAAATTGAGGATACAAATGGTATTGTGGGTTCTCATAAAAGTAGTGTCCCGATTGATCTTTTTAAGTTTTCTTCTTCTAAATATACCTATGCAGGCCCTTATACTAAAAAACTAGTATCTAATCTTTTTAAAAATATTAATAAAAAAACTATTTCAGATTTAGAATTATTAAATTTTTTATCAAAAAATATATTACTAAAAGTCAAATACTTAAAAGGAAAAACCAACATTAAAACTACTGCAGAAGACTCCCTGGGTTTAGGCTATGGTGTTTGCCAAGATCATGTACATATTTTTTTAGCATCTACTAGACTTTTAGGTTATCCATCTAGGTATGTAAGTGGCTATTTAATGCTAAATGACATGAACATTCAAGAAGCAAGTCATGCATGGGCAGAAGTTTATATTGAAAATTTAGGTTGGGTAGGTTTCGATATTTCAAATAGTATTTCACCTGATGATAAGTACGTAAAATTAGCTATAGGTTTTGATTATATAGACGTAATTCCAATTTCTGGTATTCGAGTCGGTGAATCAGATGAGGAAATTAAAACGAATATTCTTATTGAGAGTAAGCAATAAAAATAATTTATAAAATTTATAAATAATTAGATTTTCATATATTTCGAAAATATGAAGTAGGTTTTTCTGTTAAAATTTTATATTTAGCTTTATTCTAATAATATGGAACAAATTGTAATCAGTGGTACGGGTGTCTTTACGCCAGAGGAGTCTATTACTAATGAGGAATTAGTTAGGGCTTACAATGAATATGCCGAAAATTATAATCTAGCTAATAAAAATAAGATAGATCTTGGTGAAAAAGTTGCCCTAGAATTATCAAATGAAGAATTTATTTTTAATGCCTCGGGCATTAAGAATAGATATGTGATGGATAAAAAAGGTATTCTTGATCCAAATATAATGCATCCAATTTTAGATAAAAGAACTAATGATCAACCTTCAATTCTTGCTGAAATGTCATTAAAAGCCTCTAAAGATGCCTTAGATAAAGCAGGTAAGACACCTGACGATATTGATGCAGTCATAACGGCCTGTTCAAATCTTGAAAGAGCATATCCTGCTATATCAATAGAGGTTCAAGAATTATTAGGGATTAAAGGTTTTGCTTTTGATATGAATGTTGCATGTTCATCAGCTACATTCGCTATTCAAGCAGCAGCTGATATGATCCGATCAGGAAGCGCAAATACTATTTTAATAGTAGATCCAGAAATTTGTTCGGGTCATTTAGATTTTAAAGATCGTGACTGCCATTTTATTTTTGGTGATGTATGCACAGCTATGATCCTTGAAAAAAAAGATACAGCTAATTCAAATAATTGCTTTGAGATACTCTCGACTAAATGCATAACGCAATTTTCTAATAACATAAGAAATAATTTTGGTTTCCTTAACAATGCAAAAAAATCTTCTCCATTGGATAGGGATTTACTATTTATGCAAGAGGGTAGAAAAGTTTTTAAAGAGGTTGTTCCAATGGTAAGCCAATTAATTATTGACCATCTTTATGAAGAAAAAATTGAAATTGAAGAAATTAAAAGATTATGGCTTCATCAAGCAAATAAAAGCATGAATGATTTTATCGGAAAAAAAGTTTTGGGTAGGGTTCCAGAAGATCATGAACAACCTAATATATTACAAGATTATGCAAACACCTCTTCAGCAGGTTCCATAATAGCTTTTTCTTTATATAGTCAGGATATGAAAAGTAATGAAGTAGGGGTTTTATGCTCTTTTGGAGCTGGTTATTCAGCAGGAAGTATAATTCTTAGAAAAGTATCCTAATATTTTTTAACTAATAATAAAAATAATAACTGATTGGTATAAATAAAACTTTATAATTTTAACGTATTGTTTTAAATAATTTTAATGAAAAATTTTTTTAAATTTCTAAGTTATAGTTTCCTATCTATTTTTTTCCTAATTATAATTTTTTTCATAAATTTATTCTTTATGAAACCAATTTCTTTAGACCATTTTCTTAATAAAGAAATTTCTTTGGAACTCATAAGGTCTCCGGAATATATGACGTATGTAGGGGTGTTTGATAGATTTAATTTTATTTTGAAACATAATGAAAAATTAACTATTCCAACAAGCAGTTATTATAAAAAAAATCACGAGAATAAATTAAAACGCTTATCTTTGTTAAAAAAATATAAACAAGAAAATTTAACTTCTAGTCAAAAAATTACCCAAAAAATAGCAATTTTTGATACTGAAAATGATATTTATCAATATGAAAAATTTAGATATCATTCATACTTATTTAATCAAATAAGTGGAAATCATTTAAATCTTATTGAATTTATGACAGATACTCATCCGCTTAAAAACTATAATGATGCTTTAAGCTACATAAAAAGAGTTAAACTTTTTGGAGATATTTTAAGTGCTAACCTTGAATGGCTTAAGGAACAAAAAAAGGAGGAAATATACCCTCCAAAATTTGTATTTGATCATGTTATAAATCAGTTAAATGAGTTAGTTAACTATAAAGAAAATGATAATCCGCTCATTTATATTTTTACAAAAAAACTTAATGATATAAACATTCCAACATTAGATGTTGTAAAACTAAAAGAACAATTAACTGAAGTTATTAGGTTAGATGTGAATCCTGGCTTTTTACTAATATTAAATTTTATGAAGGATAATTATGATAATGCTAATGTTCACCATGGGGTATGGTCATTACCAAACGGTGACGAATTTTATAATTTAAAAATAAGATCCTTCACAACCACAAATTACTCTCCTGAAAAAATTCATCAAATTGGCCTTTCTGAGGTTGATAGAATTTCAAAAAGGATGAAGGAAATTTTTTATCAACTTGGTTATGAGGTTGATAAAACTGTTGGCGAAATGATGAATGAATTAAATGAAAATTCAAATTTTCTTTATGCTGATACAACTGATAGAAAAAAAATTATTATCTCAGACTATAACAAAATGCTTGTTCAAGCAGAAAAGGATGTTAAGCCTTATTTTGAAAGACTACCAAAAAGTAAAGTTGAAATAAGAGCCATACCTGAGTACTCAGAAAAAACTGCCGCAGGCGGTTATTATCAAGCACCTAGCTTGGATGGATCAAGGGCGGGTGTTTTTTATGCTAATTTATATGACATTAAACAGACACCAACTTTTGGTATGCGCACATTAACTTTTCATGAAACAATTCCAGGGCATCACCTTCAAATTGCCCTAAATCAGGAAAATAAGGAATTAACTTTATATAGAAAGCTGGGCTATAGGACATCAGCCTATACTGAGGGATGGGCTCTTTATGCAGAGCAGCTTGCGGTTGAGATTGGAATGACTAAAAATTTATATGATGAGCTAGGTGTTCTTCAGAGTGAAATGTTTAGAGCAAATAGACTTGTTGTTGATACAGGAATTCATTTTAAAAAATGGTCAAGAGAAAAAGCCATGGATTATATGAAGAAAACCACAGGTATGTCAGATACTCAGGTAAGGGTTGAAATTGAGAGGTATATTGTATGGCCTGGTCAGGCGCTAAGTTATAAGATTGGGATGTTAAAAATTTTAGAACTTAGAGAAAAGGCAAAAGAGAAAATGGGGCAAAATTTTAATATTAAATCTTTTCATTCTATAATTCTTGATCAAGGTATAGTTCCTCTATTTATTTTAGAAGAAATAGTAAATGAATGGATTGATGATAATTCATAAATTTTGATTTAATTTATAATTGATAAATAATTGATTTAAATAAATATCGAGCTATTATCAATTATGGATTTTAAATTTACAAAAATAATTAGAGGTCTTCATTGGACAACTGTGTCTAGCGAGAGAGTTCTTCTGGCTATAATAGGTATAGCCACATGTCTTGCAGCAGCTCAATATCTTTTTTCAATGTTTGTTGCTAGAGAAATTACATTAGCTGATCTTTTTCTTTTATTTATTTATGCAGAAATAATTGGAATGGTAGGCGTCTTTTATAGTACGAATAAAATTCCTGTTACTCTTCCTATTATTATTGCAATTACGGCTCTTTGTCGTTTAATTATTATGCAAGGTAAAGATACGGATGCTTTAATGCTAGTGGGCGAGGCTTCTGCAATACTAATTTTATCAATCTCAGCATATATTATGAGTTTAAAAGATAAACTAAGTATTGAAAAAGATGAAACTAGTATTGAAGAAGATAATTTATAAAAATAATTAATAATGTCTTTTTACGAAAAATACATTTTACCAAGAATTTTAAATTGTGCTTGTGCATCTGAGCCAATAACTTATCAAAGAAAAAAAGTTGTCCCATTAGCTGAAGGCAAGATTCTTGAAGTAGGTATTGGATCTGGCTTAAATTTACCTTTTTATGATAAATCTAAAATCGAAGAAATATGGGGTATTGATCCATCAGAAGAATTAAACGCTATGGCAAAAAAAGTTGCTATTGAAGAGTGTGTGAATGTTAATTTCATTACTTCAAGTGCAGAGGATATACCATTTCCTAGTGATTATTTTGATACAGTTTTGATAACATATACTATGTGTACAATTCCAAGTGTTCTTCAAGCAAATAAAGAAATAAGAAGGGTTTTGAAAAGTAGTGGCAAAATGATTTTTTGTGAACATGGTGTCTCACCTGATGAAAATATAAAGAAATGGCAGAAAAGATTGAATTCTATTTGGGGTAAAATAGCTGGTGGTTGCAATATAAATAGAAACATTCCGATGTTAATTAAAAGTTCAGGTTTTAAAATTATAGAAATGGATGAAATGTATCTTCCTAAAACACCAAGAATAGCAGGCTACAACTATTGGGGATATGCAAAACCTGAGTAAAAAATTATGGTAAATTAAAATGGATAAAATTATAGATAGTTTAAATCTTATGAGTGAAGAGGAATTACTTGACCCTTCTATCTCGGCAGAAAAACTTTTAAATGGTCAAAGAGCTTATTATTACGACCTATTTGATCCTCCTTTTTATATTTTATCCAGATATAATGATATTGATAAAGCGCTAAGAGATCCTGAAACCTTCCTTGAGGGATATGGAAATGGACCAAATTTCATAAAATCTAACGGCATTGTCTCTGATGGAGATCATCATACTTTTATTAGGAGAATAGTTCAGCCAAATTTTCTAATGGGATCAATTAAAAATTTAGAGAGAAGGCTTGAAGAAATTACTGATGATTTATTAGACGATATAAATAATAAAGAGGCGTGGGATATTCATGATGATTTATCTTTTCCATTACCAGTTATTATTATTTGTGAAATTTTAGGAATACCAACTGATGATATAAAAAGATTTAAAGGTTGGGCTGATGCTGCTGTAGCTCAGATGTGCAGTGAGGAACCTGAGACATTTCAAAAAGAACTTGATAAAATGGATGATTATTTTTTGACATTAATTAATAAAAAAAGGTCTATGCCTGAGGATGATTCATTAATTTCAAGAATAGCTAATTCTAAAATTAATAATGAATATTTATCAGATGATGAAGCAGTTCGTTTGTTAGCTCAGATATTTGTCGCGGGGAATGAAACGACTACTTCTTTAATCTCTAATTTGGTTTGGAGATTGTTAAGTATAGATAATTTATGGAACGACTTTGTAGCCGATAAAATTCAAATTGATGGCCTTATTAGTGAAAGTTTAAGATTTGATCCTCCATTATTAGGGTTGTTCAAAACAACTTCTAAAGATGTTACTTACGATGATGTAACAATTCCATCGAATACAAAAGTTATGATGCATTATGGTGCAGCGAATAGAGATAGTGAAATTTTTGATAATCCTAATAAATTTGATTCAATAAGGGATGGTAAAAAAGTTATATCATTTAGTGTCGGTATTCATATTTGTCTTGGTAGGGAATTAGCAAAACTGGAGACAAGAGTTGCTTTGAAAGCTCTTAAAAAAAGGTTTCCAAATTTAAAACTAATTAATAACGGAAAAAGAGTAGGGCCATTTCTTTTCTGGGGTAGGAGTAAATTACCTGTTTCACATAATTAATCTTTAGAAGGTAAAAAATGGAAATTTTTGAAAATCTCAACAATGATCATATAAAATTTATTCAAGAACAAAAAGTTTTTTTTGTAGCTACAGCAGTTGCTGATGGCAGAATTAATCTTTCGCCAAAGGGTTTAGATAGTCTCAGGGTCTTAAATGGTAATAGGATCGTTTGGTTGAATTTAACTGGTAGTGGAAATGAAACGGCTGCTCATGTCCAAGAAAGCTCAAGAATGACACTTATGATGAATGCTTTTGAGGGAAAGCCTCTAATTTTAAGAATTTATGGTGAAGCAAAAGCCGTTCATCATCTTGACAAAGAATGGTCAGATTTAATTAATTTTTTTCCTTATTCGGAAGGTTCAAGACAGATTTTTGATCTATCGATTTCTTCTGTTCAAACTTCTTGTGGCTGGGCTGTTCCTGAATATAAGTTCATAAAGGAAAGAAATATTTTGGACAAATCAAATAAAGCAGCTGGAGAAAAAGGTATTAAGAAATACTGGAAAAAGGCCAATACAAAGTCTATTGATGGAATTAAAACTAATATTATTGAAAAAAATATTGGATAAAGTTTTTTAAGTTCTATTTCCTTTAATAAAAAAGAAAAAACCAAGAAGTAATAAGAAAAGCTGTTCACTGGCAAATAATACCGAACCTCTCTCGCCTATAAAAATACTCCAATGTGAGTGGGCAATTAATAGGGCATTTATCATGATTATAACAATAGTTAATCCAGATAATTTAGTTATCAAATTTGCCATTATTGGGTTAAGTTTTATTAACAATCCGCCTAAAATTATTCCTATTCCAGCTAAAATCTCTCCCCAGGCTACTAAATATGCGAACATTTCAGAGAGGGGAACCCCTTTAGATGCTAAGAAGTCAATGAAGCCCCGACTTATTGGAAGCTTTCCATAACCATGAAGAAAAAAAGAAACCCCCAATCCAATACGAATGGTGAAGTCAGCAATTAATAAAAATGGTTCTGTTATTGAATTTATTAAATTATTAATTTTTTCCATGATAATTCCTCCAATAGTTTATTAAAAATCAAAAAATAAAAATTTACTAGAACTTTTTTCTAATTTCTAATTAATGCTTTGATTGATAGAATAGCTTATGAAAAAAAGATGCTTATGGCCCGGTAATGATGATTTATATATCCGTTACCATGATGAAGAATGGGGTGTTCCTGTTCATGATGATAGAGTTTTGTTTGAAGCTTTATGTTTAGAAGGACAGCAGGCAGGTTTAAGCTGGATAACTGTACTTAAGAAGCGTGATAATTATAGAAAGGCTTTTTATAATTTTAATATCAAGAAAGTATCCCTAATGAGTGATGATGATATTTTTGCTCTTTTATCAAATGATGGCCTAATTAAAAATAAACTAAAGTTATTTTCAATAAGAAATAATGCAATTTCCTTTCAAAATATTCAAAAAAGTTTTGGAAGTTTTGATAATTATATTTGGTCTTATGCTAAAGATAAAATTATTAAATCAAAAGATAAAAATGCATTAAATTTATCATCTAAATTATTGTTAAGTAATAATATTTCAAAAGATTTAAAAAAGCGAGGCTTTAAATTTATCGGTCCTAAAATTTGTTATGCTTACTTGCAAGCTATAGGTATAATAAATGACCATGAGAATGATTGTTTTCGTTACAATGAGATTAAAAGACTATATAATGATTAAAAATAAAAAAGGAGAATAATTTGAGACTTTTTTTAACTATATTTTTAAGTTTATTTATCCTCTCGTTAAGCGCAGAAGAATGCGAGGTCTCAAAGTGGGGATCAGATGATGAAATTGGAAATGCAAATTTAATAACCCACAATTCTATTTTAAAAGCTTCAAAATTAATAAAAACAGGAAAAGTTTATGGTTTGGGCATAATTATTGATGCTAATACACCTGCTTATCCTCCAAGATCACTCTCTCTTCAAGTGGTTCAACCCAATCAACAATTTGGTAATCAACAATCACCCAATTCTACTTATAACGATGATATTTTTCAGGGTTGGTTTGGAATTGGCTCTCAATTAGATGGGCTGGGGCATTTAGGTGGCCCTGATGGTACTTTTTACAATTGCAATAAAGGAAAAGACTTTGCACAAATAGATGGTCTTACAAAGCTTGGCATAGAGACTGTTCCTCCTATAGTTGCTAGAGGGATAATTTTAAATATGGCTAACCATTTTGGTGTTAATTATTTAGATGCCGGCCAATCTTTTTCAGTTGAAGATGTAAAAGCGGTTGAGAAGAAACAGGGAACCCCAATTAAAAAAGGGGATGTTGTAATTTTCCATACAGGTTGGACTGACGCAAAACTAAAATCAGATCCGGTTGCATGGGGGTCAGGAGAGCCTGGTCAAAGCCCAGAGGTTGCAGAATACTTAGCATCTAAGCAAGTTGTTGCTGTAGGTGCTGATACTTGGGGTTTGGATGTAATTCCCCCCAAAGACATAAACAAAGCATTTCAGGGGCATGTAATATTACTTAAAGAGAATGGTATATATATTCTAGAAACTATGAATACTGGACCTTTAGTAAAAGACGGTGCGCTTGAGTTTCTCTTTGTTCTGGGCCATGCAAAAGTAAGAGGTGCTGTTCAAATGTTTATTAATCCAATTGCAATTAATTAGAGATGAGTATTTTAAAAAAACAAAATTCTTTCATTATTGCATTAATTTGTTCGGTATCTTTTTTCTTAGTATATTTTATTTTAGCAAAACTAGGATTAATTGTTACTTTAGAGCCTAATTTATCAGTTGGTGACGTCTCTCGTTGGTGTGAAAGAGTTAGTTCTAGTATTTATCGAGAACCTATAAATGCTTTCAGTAATGTAGGTTTTATGATCACAGGGCTTATAATGTTTTGGATTTTGTCAAAGGAAGATAATAGCAAAACACAATTAAATGATTTTACTGGTTTAACAAATATTTCAATTTTATATGCAAGTGTTGTTATTTTTCTTGGTCCAGGATCTTTTTTAATGCATGGAACTCATTCATATTGGGGTCAATGGATTGATAACGTTAGTATGGTTACTTATATAATTGTACCTTGGCTATATAATCTAAAAGAATTAGGTAGATGGTCTTCAAAGAGGTTTTTTACAACTTATGTTCTAATTGTATTTTTATTTTCTTTGTTAAGTTGGTTTTTTGGTACAAATATGGGTATCAATCTTGATCTATTTGGAGTTTCGATAGCTTTATGGATTATATCAGAGTTTCTTTATAAATTTTGGGGAAGAATTAATAAATGGTATTCAGGTTTTATTGGCTTCTTGGTAGCAAGTATTTTTGGTATTTTCCCAACTGAAATTTTTGCAAATATCATAAATTATTGGTGGATAATACTTTTTTGGCTTCCTGCTTTATTATCTAATAGCCCTCCAACAAAGTTAAGAACTTATAACCCGTGGTTTTTTCTAGGAATGATAAGCTATATTGTTGCTTTCATAATTTGGCTTCAGGGTTATCCCGATACGAGATTTTGTGATCCTGACTCAATTATTCAACCGCATGGTATTTGGCATTTAATTACAGCCTTTGCAACATGGTGTTTCTTTAAATTTTATAGAACAGAAAGATTTATAGAAGTATAAAATTAAAAAAAAACTTCCATTATTGTTAATAATTTGCTGTATATGTAAATTCAAAACTAAGAGGGTATTTCTATGAAAAAAATTCTTTTCGTCTTTCTTTTTGTATTTTCAATTAATTTGTTTGCTGAAGATAACATCAAACCTCAAGAGGGTGCTTTTACCTCTTTATATGTTTCAGCTTCGGATGTTGATAAATACGTTTCATTCTTAAGAAGTAATTCTGATGCTTTTAAAGCTATTGGATCTTCCGATGCTGGTGTTTGTATTACAAGATCAGGTAACCAATATCCTGGTCAAATGATGATATGGAATGCATTTCCTTCTGTAGAAGCAGCTATGATCGGTTCATTAAAGTATGATCCTTATAAAGCAAAGGGTTCTATTTCTAAGTTAAGAAAAGTAAAGCACTCAACTATATGGAAATCACTTAAAAGCTTTAGATTAGATCCTGGGCATGAAGTTGTCGGAAGGTTTAAGGTAAAACAGGAAAATATCCCTGCTTTTGTTCAAGCAATAGCCTCTCTGGAAAAAGAAATTCAAGGTAATGGTCACCCAGACTTCTTTAATGGTGTTTTTGTTTCAATTGCCGGTGGAACTGAATCTCAGACAATTAAAGTAAGAAGTATTACTAGTAGTGCTTCTGATCAAGGCAAAATTGCTGATGAGTATTTTAGTGGAAAATATAAATCTTTCAGTGATGCTGTTGCATTAACTGAAGGATTTGTTGATGAACAAATTCAAATTTGTGAACAAGTATATTTTACTAATAATTAAAACTTTATAATTAAGAGAAAATAAAATGAGCGATGTAGGAATTTCATCTATTGCAGGGTATTTACCCCGTTTAAGACTTTCAAAAAAAACTGTTGCACAAGCCAATTCTTGGATAGCACCAAACCTTATGGGTAAGGGAAAAGGAACAAGGTCAATGGCAAATTGGGATGAAGATAGTGTAACAATGTCAGTTGAGGCTATTAGAAGAGTTCTGGGCAAGGATGATGATAGATCTCATGTTGATAGTTTATTTTTTGCTTCCACTACAATGCCTTTTGTAGACAGATTAAATTCGGGAATAATTAGAGCTGCTTTAACTTTAGAGGAGAGTACTGAGTGTATAGACATATCCTCCACGCTTAAATCAGGAACAACTGCTCTTATTCAGGCATTAGATAAGGTAAAAAGTGGAGGTAGTGATTACTCAATTGTTTCAGCTTCTGATAAAAGAAAGGCAAGATCTGCAAGCTCTCAAGAACTTGATTTTGGTGATGGGGCTGTTGCTATTGCAGTTGATAATGAAAACTTAATAGCAAAATACATTAATAGTTCATCTTTAAGTATTGATTTTATTGATCATTTTAGACAACCGAATGAAGAATTTGATTATAATTGGGAGGAAAGGTGGATTAGAGATGAGGGGTATTTAAAAATAGTACCAAAAGCCATAGTGGAGTTATTTTCCAAGGCTAATATCTCAGGATCTGATATAGACTATTTTATTCTTCCTAGTGTTTTTCCTAGGGTTGACCAAATGATTGCAAAAAAATGCGGTATTAATCCAGAAAATGTAGTTGATAATCTTGCTTTATCAACAGGTGACACTGGCTCTGCGCATTCATTATTGATGTTTGCAAGTATTTTAGAGAAAGCAAATCCTGGTGAAAAAGTGCTTATTAGTAGTTTTGGTGGTGGCTCTGATGCAATTTTATTTGAAATAACTGATAATATTAAAAATTATAAGCCTGAACAAACTATTGAAAGCCTTTTGAATAATGGTATTGAAGAAAATAATTATATGAAGTACTTAACATTTAATGATCTTGTTAAGTGGGAAAAAGGAATGAGAGGTGAACAAGACCGTAAAACTGCTCTCACAACTTTATATCGTCATAATGACGCTATTATGGGTCTTGTAGGAGGTAAATGTACAAAAACTGGAACAATTCAGTATCCTGCTTCTCCTATATCCGTAAGCCCTAATAGCCCTGATCTTAATACTCAAGAACCATATAAATTTGCTGAAAAGAAAGCCAAAATTTTATCTTGGTCAGCAGATTACTTATCTTTTTCAGTTAATCCTCCTAATCATTATGGTGTAGTTGATTTTGAAGAAGGGGGAAGAATAATGGTTGATTTTACTGATATTGAAAAAGGTGATATTGATTCTGGTATGGACGTAAAAATGGTTTTTAGAGTAAAAATTGTAGATGAAATTAGAGGTTTTACTAGATATTTTTGGAAAGCAATACCAGTTTAATTTTTATAAATTTTATAATATAGTTAATTTTTAAATATACGGAGATATTCATGGCTACTGGAATTAGAGATAAAGTTGCAATACTTGGAATGGGATGTTCAAAATTTGGAGAACGTTGGGATGCAAGTCCAGAAGATTTAATGGTTGAGTCTTATGTTGAGGCTATGGAAGATGCCGGTATAGAACCAAATCAATTAGATGCAGCTTGGTTTTCTCATCATATTGATGATATTGGCGCTGGAAAAGGTGGTACCCCAATGTCAATTGCCTTAAGACTTCCTAATATTGCTGTTACTCGAGTAGAAAATTATTGTGCATCAGGCTCTGAAGCTTTCAGAGGAGCTGTTTATGCTGTAGCGGCTGGTGCAGCTGATATAGCAATTGCAGTTGGAATGGAAAAACTAAAGGATACTGGTTTTGGTGGTTTATCCCCAACAAATTATGGAACATTAACTCCTCAAATTGGACCATCTGGTTCAGCTCCTGGAAATTTTGCTCAATTAGCGTCTGCCTATAGAGCAAAACACGGGGTTTCTGCAGAAGATTTAAAAAGGGCTATTGCTCATGTTTCAGTAAAAAGTCATGCAAATGGCGCAAAAAATCCAAAAGCCCATCTTCAAAAAGAAGTAACTGAAGAACAAGTTCTAAATGCACCAATGATTGCTGAACCTCTTGGTTTATTTGATTGTTGCGGAGTTTCTGATGGAGCCGCTGCCGCTATAGTAACTACACCTGAAATTGCAAAAAGTTTAGGTAAAGGTAATATAATATCTGTTAAAGCTCTTCAGTTAGCAGTATCTAACGGCCTTGAAAATCAACATAATAGTTGGGACGGATCATATTTTCATACTGTAAGAGTTGCTGCAAAAAAAGCTTATGCCGAAGCTAATATAACCAAGCCTCGTGAACAAGTTTCAATGATGGAGGTTCATGATTGTTTTTCTGTTACTGAATTAGTCACAATGGAAGATTTGTTTATATCTGAAGAGGGTAATGCCGTAAAAGATGTTATGGATGGTTTTTATGATGCTGATGGAAAGGTTCCATGTCAGATTGATGGCGGTCTTAAGTGTTTTGGTCATCCAATAGGTGCCTCAGGTTTAAGAATGCTCTATGAAATGTATTTACAGCTTCAGGGAAGGGCTGGCGAAAGACAATTAAGCAATCCTTCAATTGGACTTACTCACAATTTAGGTGGTCAACCTGCCAATAATGTATGTTCTATTGCAATTATTGGCGCTCTAGATAGTTAATTATTTTTTTCAGCCAAATACCCTGAGTAATTTGGCTGATCAATACTTAATTTCTCCATGGTAGTCTTATAAAGATGGTCAATTAAATTGTTATCATTAATATTGATTTCATCATTATTAATTTTCTCACACAATATTTTATTCAATTCTATCAAATCACCATCAATTTTTAATATTTCCTTAAGTCTTTTCTTTTCTTTAGAATTATTTTCTTCCTCTAGCCTTAATTGTCTTAAAATTATATTTAAAGAATTTTTTGCTACATGCGCATGAAATCTTTTTTGTCCTTTTAGCTCACTTATTACGTCATTTTCTATGTAATTGATTATAGAAATAATCAATTCTTCTTTTGATGGGGGATTATTCATCAATAAACTCCTTTGTTATTAACCTTAGTAAATCAATTTCAGTTTCTGAGGATCTTCTTCCAATTGCAGCTCTATCGACACTTTTGTCATAGCCAGTTTTATAAGCATCATACATTTTTAAACACATAATACCCCATTTTAATGTTCCTAATACTTCCCAAAATTGTAAAGATTTTTTATTAATTTTAAATCCTGAGTTTTTTTCATAAGAATTATAAAAATCTTTTCTCTTTCCAAAACCACCAATAGGATTATTTATTTTTCCAAATCTCCAACTATTTACGCATATCCAAGCAAGATCTTCGTGGGGATCACCAAGATGTAACAGCTCCCAATCTAATATTGATTTAACACCAGATGTTTTAGACATAAGTATATTTCCATTTCGAAAATCTCCATGTAATAAATAAGGTCTTTTATTAATTGGTATATTTCTTTCTAACCACTTAATGCTAAAATCAAATACAGGAATACTAAGATTATAATTTCTATATACCTCTTTATATTTTTCTAATTCATCGGCCGCTTCAGATTTTTGTATATTATTTAATTCTTTATAATTAATTGAATGTATCTTTGATAAATAAAGACCACATTGTTTGGACAAATTTACATCTTTATTTTTAAGAAAACTTTCATCCACAATTTTATTACCAAGTGCTATTCCATCAATAAATTCCATAAAAAAACCTTCACCTAAGTCTGAATTGGATTCTGTCGAGTACAAGACCCTAGGAACTGGAACTTTAGCCTCATACGCCGCCATCATTACATCTGACTCTATTTTTAATGAAAGTGGAGGGTATTTATTATCAATATTCCTCATTCCTTGAAAATGTCTTCTAAGTACTATTTTTTTTTCTTTTGATGAATTGTTGTATTTTATTATCCAGGTTTCGTTACTAGAGCCTCCCGGTAATTTATCAATTTCAAAAATTGAATTAAATTTTTTATCTTTTGATATTAAGAAATCTTTTATTTTTTTTTCTGTTTTATTCATTTTTCTATTTAATAATAGTTTTTTTCATAAGTTATTTTATGATACAAACTTATTATGACAAAGAATAAAGACAAAAATGTAAATTTAAAGCCTGGTTTTTTTTCAAAAATTAGAACTTATTTTTTAACTGGTATTGTTGTTGCTGCTCCAATAACTGTTACTGGATGGGTGGCTATTTGGTTTGTACAAGCAGTAGATGGATGGTTTTCTCCATTTGCTCCAAAAAGTTACAATGATCTTCCTTTTAATATACCTGGACTTGGAATTGTTTCTGCTTTTATTATTTTGACAATACTAGGCGCTCTCACAACTAATTTCTTTGGAAGAACTATAATTGGATATGGTGAACGATTAGTTGATCGCTTACCAATTATAAGAAATATATACGGTACTTTAAAACAAATATTTCAAACAATTGCTTCAAAATCTTCAAATAACTTTCAAAGAGTTGTAATGCTTGAATATCCTAAAGAGGGGTGCTGGGCTATTGCATTTGTAACAACTGAAGCAAAAGGTGAAATTGCTAAAAAACATGAAAATGAAATGCTTTGTGTATTTCTTCCAACAACACCAAATCCAACATCTGGTTTTTTATTATTTGTTCCTAAAGATAAAGTAATTGAACTTGATATGACTGTTGAAAGTGCAGCAAAATTAATAATTTCAGCTGGTCTAGTTATGCCTGAAAAGAAAGACTAACCAGCCTCTAAATATTTAAGAGCCTCTTCTTTATTAAATAAATGAAGTAAAATCTCTAAATTTTTTCCTCTTTCTGTTTTCCCTAAAATATCGCTATCAATAATAAAATTTGCATCGTTTTTTGCTAATTCCAATAACTCTCTATCAATATTTAAATTTGCTATTTTAAAATAGGGTAAACCAGATTGCTTTACTCCAAGTATTTCACCAGCTCCTCTTAGAATTAAGTCTTCCTCAGCTATAATAAATCCATCATCAGTACCTCTTAATGTTTCTATCCTTTTTTTAGCATTTTCTCCCAGCGGAGACTTATATAATAGTAGACAACTTGATAATTTATCACTTCTTCCAACTCTCCCTCTTAATTGATGGAGTTGAGATAAACCAAATCGTTCTGAGTGTTCTATAATCATAAATGTTGCATCAGGTACATCAATTCCAACCTCAATAACTGTTGTGGCAACTAAGATCATCTTTTTACCGTATTTAAAGTCATTCATTACTTTTTCTCGATCTTCAATTTTCATCTTTCCATGAACTAATCCCACTTTATCTTTGTAAATCAAATTTAGTTGATGAAATCTATCTTCTGCAGCCGCCAAATCAATTTTTTCTGACTCTTCAATTAGAGGACAAACCCAATAAGTCTTTTCATTCATATTTATTAATCTTTCAATAGAATCAATAACTTCATCAATTTTATCAATTGGTTTTGCAATTGTTTTTATTGGTTTTCTGCCTTTGGGCTTATCCAAAAGCCTCGAAACCTGCATTGATCCAAATGCAGTAAGTTCAAGGGTTCTTGGGATTGGTGTTGCGCTCATTATAAGAATATCTGGAGGATAATCCTTGCTTTTAGAGGTCAAGGATAGCCTTTGATGAACACCAAAACGGTGTTGTTCGTCAATTATAACCAATCCTAGGTCATTAAAAATTACTTTTTCTTGAAAAAGGGCATGTGTGCCAATAATTATATCAATTTTACCTTCCTTAAGATCATTAAGTACTTTTTCTCTATCTTTTTGTTTTATTTTTCCTGTTAATATACTGACATTAATATCTGATTTTAAACATAAATCTTTAATACTCTCATAATGCTGTCTTGCAAGTAATTCAGTTGGCGCCATCATTGCTCCTTGTTTTAATGAACCAACTACGTGAAAAAGCCCGGCAAGTGCAACAATAGTTTTTCCTGATCCTACATCTCCTTGAAGTAATCTTATCATCCTATCAGGTTTGCATAAGTCATTTGATATCTCATCAATTGAGACTTTCTGTGAGTTAGTAAGTTCAAATGATAAATTATTTAATAACTCTTTAACTAGTTGATTTTTATCATTTATTACCTGGCCTCTAGGTGCTTCAAAGTTTCTTGCAATTAACGCTAAAGATAATTGATTTGCTAATAACTCGTCATATGAAAGTCGTTGTTTTGAGATATTTTGATGATCCAAATCTTGTGTGCTTTGAGGATTATGACAATCATTAATTGATTTTGAAAATGTTGGCCATTTCATTCTTTTTATAAGTTCTTTGTCATGCCATTCAGGTAAATCTGGAACCATATCTATAGCTTTTTTTATGTAGTTTCTGATTACTTTATTTGATAAACCCTGAGTTAGTCTATAAACAGGCTCAATATCTTGAAAATCATCTACTTCTTGATTTTTTACAATATGTTGGGGATGTATGATTTGTTTTCTATTTTTATAGGTTTCAATTTTACCACTAATAGTTGCGTTTGAACCAACAGGAAGTATATCTTCTAAATATTGTTTTCTGGCGTTAAACCAAATTAAATCAACTTCTCCAGTTTCATCTATGCAGGTTATTTTATATGGTAATCCTCTTCTTCTTGATGGAGAATGCTTTGAAACTGTTATGTCTATTGTTACAATTCTTTCATTTTCAGCAGAAATAACTGTAGGTTTATAACTTCTATCAATGATATTATTTGGAAGGTGCCATAAATAATCAACAATATTTTCACCAATTAAATATTTTAGTTTTATTTTTAATCTTGGTCCTATACCTTTCGTAGTTTCTATAGGTTTAAATAATTTATCTAGAATCTTTGGTCTCATTACTCTATTAAAGTACAAATTATGGAAAAAAACACAGAAATAATTAGAAAAAAAATTTTATTTCGCTCTTGGCATCGCGGAACAAAAGAAATGGATCTTGTTTTAGGGACTTATGCTGATAATAATTTATCAAATATGTCATATGATGAGTTGTTGCATTTCCAAAGCTTTTTGAATTTATCTGATCCTGATTTGTATAAATGGTTAATTTCTGAAGAAAAGGCTTTCCCTGAGGAATTTAGAGATTTAATTGAAGATATAATTCTTAAAACAAATTCTTAGGTCAAAAATGAATAATTTAAAAGAAATTCTTTCAAAGGAATTTTATTCTAATCTTAATAATATCTCTCATTTTGGTGAGGTTCCTGAGGGCTCAGAATCATTACTGATTAATGAAATATCTAAGAATATAGATAATAATATTTTTATTATAGCTAGGGACTTAAAAAGATATCAGCAAATTAAAGATGGACTCGATTATTTTGTAAATAATGATGTTTTATTTTACCCTCAGTGGGATTGCGTTCCATATGATAGAATTTCTCCAAATAAATTAATTACTTCTAAACGTTTAGAGACCCTATCTATCCTATCAAATGGAGAGTGCAAAAATAAGATTATTTTAACTACTATTCAGGCCTCATGCCAAAGAACATTATCAATAAATGAAATTAAAAATAAATTCATTTCATTAAAACCTGGCGAGATTGTGGATATAGACAATTTATTAAGTTTCTTTGTAAATAATGGTTATACAAAAACCTCAACTGTTAGAGAACATGGTGAATTTTCTATAAGAGGGGGAATAATTGATTTTTTTTCACCTTTAAATAACCCTATAAGGCTAGACCTATTTGGTAATAATATAGAGTCTATAAAATCCTTTGACTTAATTTCACAGAGATCTATCGAGTTATTAAAAGAGGTTTTAATTTATCCGGCCTCAGAAATTGTTCTCAATGACAAGACTATAGAAAATTTTAGAATTAATTTTAATAAAAAATTCGGATCTCAAAAAGAAAAAATTAAAATTTACGAAAGTATTTCTGAAGGAATTTCCTACCCTGGTATGGAGCATTGGCTTCCTTTTTTTTATGATAAAACTAATACAATTTTTGACTACACTAATGATCCAGTAATCATATTAGATCATCTTTATGAAAATTCATTAGAGGATTTTCTTGTAACAGTTACTGATCATTTTCAATCTAGAAAAGAATATGATGAAAATAAATTGTCAAAGATTGAAAATAAATATTTTTCTATTGAACCTTCATACCTTTATCAAGAAAAAGAGGAATATGAAAAAAACTTAGATTCAAAAAACTGTTTTCAAATTAGTCCTTTTAAGAAGCCAAAAGCAATAAACTTAAGTGGAAAAGTTTCTTCAAAATATTCCAATATTAAATCACAAAGAAATGACTCCTCAAGTTATAAAGAGTTAAAAAAGGATATTGATAGTTATATTAGAGAAAACAAAAAAATTATCTTTGCCTGCTCAAGTGTTGGCTCAAGTGAAAGAGTTGCCAAAATATTAATTAATAATGGTGTTTTAAATCATCTAGAAAACTTAGATTCCTTCAATGATATTAATCAAGGTAATATCTACATAACCGTTTTGAATTTAAATAACGGATTTCATTTTGAAGATTATATCTTTATTTCTGAGCAAGATATTTTTGGTGAAAAATTTTATAGACCACGCATTATTAGAAAAGCAGAAAATTTTATTAGAGAAATATCTAGTGTAATGCCTGGTGATGCTGTTGTTCATGTTGATCATGGAATAGGAAGATTTCAAAATTTATCAACACTTGAAATTAATAATGCAAAGCATGAATGCCTTTTAATTAAGTATGCCAATGATGATAAATTATATCTTCCAGTTGAAAATATCGAAGTTTTATCAAGATATGGATCCGAAATATCAGATCAAATGCTTGATAAACTTGGTGGTTTATCTTGGACAGCAAGAAAAGAAAATTTAAAGAAGAAAATAAAATTTTTAGCAGAAGAGCTTATTTCAGTCGCTGCCAAACGTCAGCTGTCTAAGGCTGAAATGTTAAATGTTCCAGAAGACTTTTATGAGGAATTTTGTTCAAGATTCTCATTTGAGGAAACAAATGATCAATTAAATGCAATAAATGATGTTCAAAATGATCTTGAAAAGGGACTTCCAATGGATAGATTAATTTGTGGGGATGTAGGTTTTGGGAAAACTGAGGTTGCTCTTAGAGCTTCATTTTTAGCCGCTATGAGCGGGAAACAAGTTTCTTTATTAACTCCTACTACCTTACTAGCAAGACAACATTTTGAAACATTTAAAGATAGATTCAAGGGTTTTCCAATTAATATTTCAGAATTATCTAGATTAACCCCAAAAAAAGAAAGTGTAATTAAAGGAATTAACTCTGGATCCTGTGACATAGTAATAGGTACACATTCTTTATTAAGTGAAAAAATTAGTTTTAATGATTTGGGTCTTTTGATTATTGATGAGGAACAACATTTTGGTGTCAAGCATAAGGAAAAAATTAAAAAACTAAGAGATAACATTCATGTTCTTACATTAACAGCAACACCTATTCCAAGAACTCTTCAATTAGCTATGACAGGTGTAAGGGATCTATCAATAATTGCTTCGCCACCAATTGATAGAAGAGCTATAGAGACTTATGTTTTTCCAAACGATCCTTTGGTAGTTAAGGAGGCATTATTAAGAGAACGATATAGGGGAGGTCAGAGCTTTTATGTTGTTCCAAGAATTTCTGATATTGAGGATATTGAGGAATATTTAAAAGAATTTGTTCCTGAGATTAATTATATAACTGTTCATGGTCAGATGCCTTCAAAACAAATAGAGGACAGAATTAATGATTTTTATATGGGTTCATATGACGTTTTAATTTCAACAACAATTATTGAATCTGGCTTAGATATTCCAAATGCTAACACATTGATAATACATAGATCAGATATGTTTGGTTTGTCTCAATTATACCAAATAAGGGGCAGGGTAGGACGATCAAAAGTAAAGGCTTATGCTTACCTTACCTATAAAGAACATAAAAAACTTGGAAAGAAAGCCCTAAAAAGACTTGAGGTTCTTCAATCTCTTGATTCACTGGGGGCTGGTTTCAATCTGGCAAGTTACGATCTTGAGATACGTGGATCTGGTAATTTACTTGGTGAAGAACAATCAGGACAAATAAAGGAGGTTGGTATTGAGCTATACCAAAATATGCTTGAGGAAACTATTGAAGAGTTAAAAAATACAAATCAAAAAATTAATAATAATCAATGGTCACCAAAGATATCACTGCCTTTATCTGTTTTGATACCTGAAGATTACATATCAGATTTAACTATAAGGATGGAAATATATAAAAGGTTATCATCAATTTCTTTAGAGGAAGAAACAGATGAAATTGCTGCAGAATTAATTGATAGATTTGGAAGCCTTCCTAGGGAAGTTGAAACATTAATCGATACAATAGGTTTGAAAAATTTGTGTAAAAAAACAAATATAGAAAAGATTGATTGCGGAAAAAGTGGTTTTTTAATTTCTTTTAAGAACAATACTTTTTCTAATCCTACAGAGCTTGTTAAATATATTAATAGTAATAAGAATTATATAAGTATTAGGCCAGATCAAAGATTATTTGTTAAGTTTAATCAAGAAAAGGAAAATATAATTGATTATATTAAATCCGTAGTTATCGATTTTCTGAAAATGATTGAAAGCTAATTAGAATTTATATGTTTTAAAAGTTTAACCAATGAGTCAACTGGTTGAGATCCTGTAAGAGTAATTCCATCATTTATTATGTAAGTTGGAACACCCATAACTCCATTTTCTCTATTTTTTCTCTCTTCTTCAGTTACATTTTCATTATCTTCGTTTTCTAAAAATTTCTTTCTAATTATTTCTTTGTCTAAACCTGATTCTTCAGCGATTTCTATTAGTATATCAATATTACTTATATCCTTAGATTTTTCAAAATATGCCTTAAATAGATTTTCAACCACTTCTGTATGACAGTCATATTCTTTAGACCAAAAAATTAATTTATGACTATTAAAAGTATTAGGAATTATACTTAACTTATTGTTTGTTATAGATATTCCTGATTTTAAGGCTTCGCTTTTAATTCTTTCCTTCATACTACTATGATGATCTTCGTTAAATTTTCTTGATATATATTCTCTCCTATTAACACCTTCTTTTGGAAAATCTGGGTTCAATTGAAATGTTGAGTATGTAAATTTTACCTTTACATCCGGAACAAGACTTAACGCTTTATCAAAGTTTCTTTTTCCGATATAGCACCATGGACAAATAGTATCTGAAATAACATCAATTTTTATCATTATTTTCTCTTAATTTTGTAGCTTAATCTTGCTTATTCTAAAATCTAAAGGCATAACTGTCTATAATGGAAATAAAATCATCATATTTAGTAGACAGTCATTGTCATTTGAATTTTAAAGACTTTAATGATGACTTTGAAAAAGTCTTATTAAGAGCGGAAGAATCAAATGTAAGGGTAATGGTTTCAATTTCAACTGAATTAGATGAAATTGATAAAATTATTAATATATCTGAAAAATATGATAACATTTATTGTACTGTAGGCATTCATCCCCACTCAACTAATATAGATAATCAAGTAGATGAAGGTTTTCTTGAAAAAAAATCTAAAAATTCAAATGTAATTGGAATAGGGGAGACAGGTCTCGATTTTTACTATGAAAATTCTAAAAAAGAAGATCAGATTAAAAGTTTTAAAAAACATATAAATGTCTCTAGAAATACTCAACTTCCAATCATTATTCATACTCGTGATGCTGACGATGAAACATGCTCTATTTTGGAACAAGAGACTAAAAAAGGTAAATTTCCGGGAATTATTCATTGCTTTACTGCGGGTGAAGATTTAGCAAGACGTGTTATCGATCTAGACTTTTATATATCTTTATCAGGAATAGTAACATTCAAAAATGCTGAAAAATTAAGAGAAACTATCAGAAATATTCCATTAGAAAGGCTGATAGTTGAAACTGACTCTCCATATTTATCACCTGAGCCTATGAGAGGAAAAAGAAACGAACCCTCACATGTGGTTCATACAGCAAAATATTTAGCAAACTTTTATAATATAGATGAAGATGAGTTTTTTGCATTAACAACAAATAATTTCTTTGAAATTTTTAAAAAAGCAAAAAGGCCTCTTAATGAACAATAAAATTATAGTAACCGTTCTAGGCTGTGGCTCATCTGGAGGTGTTCCAAGGATAGATGGTGACTGGGGAAATTGTAATCCAGATGAACCAAAAAATTTAAGATCTAGATGCTCTTTATTAGTTCAAAAATTTAATGATTTGGGCGATGTTACCACTGTTTTAATTGATACTTCTCCAGATTTAAGAAATCAATTGTTAAAAACCAATGTAAAACAGATTGATGCAGTATTGTATACTCATGATCATGCTGATCAATCAGGTGGTATTGATGATCTAAGGATCTTTGCTCTTAGAAAAAGAAAAAGAGTTCAAGTTTACATAGATAATGAAACTGCATCTAGGCTAATACCTAGATTTAGTTATTGCTTTAATACTCTTGAAGATAAGGTTTATCCGGCAATTTTGGAAAAAAATACTATTATTCCGTTTGAGGACTTTACAATAAATGGACCTGGTGGAGATATTAAATTTCTTCCATTCCTCCAAAAACACGGAAAAATTGATTCTTTAGGGTTTAAATTTAATAATATTGCTTATTCAAGTGATGTTGTAGATTTTTATCCTGAAAGTTTTGATGTGCTACAAAATTTAGATTATTGGATTGTTGATGCATTAAGATATGATCCTCATCCAACACATGCTCATTTAGACCTTACGTTAGAGTGGATAAGTAACCTTAATGTTAAGAGAGGAATACTTACAAACCTTCATATTGATCTTGATTATAATGATTTAAAAGAAACATTACCCAATCATATTGAACCAGCTTTTGATAATTTAACTTTTGAGGTAGATCTTTAGATATATTATTTATACATAATATATATTATGCGCATTACTATGATTAAATTTATAACGAAAAGAATACTTATAGCTATACCTACTCTTCTAATTATAGTTGCTTTTAGCTTTTCTATGATGAGAGTTGCACCAGGTGGACCATTTACAAATGAAAGAGCATTGCCACCAGAAATAGAGAGAAATATTAAAGCAGCTTATAATCTTGATAAACCTGTTTATGAACAATTTTATATCTATATTAAAAACTTAACAAAAGGTGATTTTGGCCCCTCTTTTAAATATAAGGACTTCTCTGTAAAGGAGTTAATTCTAAATGGATTACCAGTAAGTGTTACTTTAGGCTTATCCTCGATAATAATTTCATTATTTATAGGATCATTTTTAGGAATAATTGCCGCTATTAACAGAAATACTGTCTTTGACTATTCAGTTATGGGTGTTTCTTTAGTCGGTATATGTGTACCTAGCTTTGTAATGGCACCGCTATTATCGTTGTTTTTTAGTCTATATTTGGGAATTTTACCAACATCTGGTTGGAATAATGGCAATATATTGAATCTTATTTTACCAATAACAGCATTATCATTACCTCAAATCGCAGTAATTTCTAGGATGATGAGAGCAAGTACTATTGAAGTATTGAATTCAAACTTTATACGAACAGCTAAGTCAAAAGGCTTAAATCAATCATATATTATAAGAAAACATGTAATTAGAGCCTCAATTTTACCAATTATTGAGTATTTGGCTCCTGCTTCAGCAGGTTTAATGACTGGATCAATAATAATCGAACAAATTTTTGGTTTACCCGGAATAGGAAGATATTTCGTTGTGGGTGCATTACAGAGGGATTATACATTAGTAAGTGGAGTTTTAATTTTATACGCTTCCTTGTTGATATTTTTAATATTAATTACTGATATTATTAGAGCAATTTTAGATCCCAGGGTCAAAATTTAAGACTATGAATAGAAATAATATAAAAATAGTCGAAGATTACTCAAATATTAAAGGAAGATCTCTTTGGGTTGATGCCAGAAGAAGGTTGTTTCAAAACAAAGCTGCGGTTGTTTCTTTAATTTTACTTTTTTTTGTAGCTTTTTTATCTTTTTTTGGTCCTTTTTTCTTAAAATATAGCTTTAGTGATACTGATTGGAATTCAATATATTACCCCCCTAGCCTCATCAATGGACATTTTCTCGGAACTGACGGAAACGGAAGGGATTTATTGGTAAGGATTTTATATGGAGGAAGATTAAGCTTAAGTATCGGAGTTTTAGCAACACTTGTTAGTGTGTTTATCGGTGTTATTTACGGTACTATCGCGGGATATTTTGGTGGAAAATTAGACATATTTATGATGAGAGTTGTCGAAATTTTATATGCAATGCCTTATTTAATTTTTGTTATTATTCTAATGGTAGTGTTTGGAAGAAATATTTATTTTCTTTTTATTGCTATAGGTGCTGTTGAATGGTTAACAATGGCAAGAATAGTAAGAGGACAGACTATATCATTAAAAGAAAAAGAATTTATTGAAACAAGTAAAGCACTTGGCCAAACTAACTTTATGATTATATGGAAGCATATAATACCAAATTTAGCTGGTCCTATAATTGTATACATTACCCTTATGGTACCATCTGTAATTATTTTAGAGAGTTTTTTATCGTTTCTTGGCTTAGGTGTTCAGGAACCATTAACATCCTGGGGTGTTTTAATTTCAGAGGGTTCCAGGGAAATGGAAACCGCTTGGTGGTTATTAATTTTTCCAGGTTTATTTATGACAATTACATTAGCTTCATTAAATTTTATAGGAGATGGATTGAGAGATGCAATTGACCCAAAAGAATATTAAAAACAATAATTTATTGTTAAATATTCATAATCTTAATGTATTTTTTAAAACCCCGGAGGGTATATCTCACGTTGTAAAAGATGCAAATTTTAATTTAAAAAAAGGAACATGTCTTGGAGTTGTTGGTGAATCTGGTTCCGGTAAAACTCAGACTTTTTTCTCAATAACAGGTTTACTGGCAAATAATGGCTATGTTGAGGGAGAGGCATTTTTTAAAGATACTAATTTAATAACATGCGACGATGAAACAAGAAGAGGTTTTCTTGGAAAATCAATAGGTTTTATTTTTCAAGATCCAATGACAAGTCTAACACCTCATTTAAATATTGGTGATCAATTAGCTGAAATAGCTATTTATCATAAAAAAATTAATAAAAATAAAGCTTTAAAAAAAGCAATTGAAGTAATGGATATTGTCAAATTACCATCTAACAGAGATATTATTAATTCTTATCCTCATGAATTATCAGGAGGAATGAAACAAAGAATTATGATAGCAATATCATTAATGTGTGAACCAGATCTTATAATCGCAGATGAACCAACAACTGCCCTTGATGTAACTACACAAGCAGAAATACTTAATATATTCAATGATTTAAAAAATAATTTTAATATAGGGCTGGTATTAATATCACACAATATAGGCGTTATAGCTGAAACATCAAATGAAGTATTAGTAATGAAAGATGGTCAGATTTTAGAAAGTGGAGAAACTGCTAAAGTCTTAACTAAACCGAAAAATGAATATACTAAACATTTACTGTCTTGTATTCCCCCTTGGATAGGTAATTAAATGGAAAATAAAGATAAAATTCTTCAAGTAGATCACTTAAACTTACATTTTAAACTTTCAAGAGGTTTATTTAAATCTCCAATTCTTATTAAAGCAGTTGATAATATTAGTTTTTCTCTTTTTAGTGGTGAAACACTGGGTATTGTTGGGGAGTCTGGCTCTGGAAAATCTAGTGTATGCAGGCTTATTTTAAAATTAATAAATAAAACATCCGGATCTATAAGCTGGTTTAATAAAGATATTCATAGCCTCAATTCTTATGAATTAAAAAACTTCAGAAAATCAGTACAGATTATTTTTCAAGATCCCTACGGCAGTTTAGATCCGCGCATGACAATTGGTAAAATAATTTCTGAACCATTAGATATTTATAGAAAAAATTTGAAAACCAAAGAAAAAGAAGAACTTGTTATAACGGCTATGAAGGATGTTGGTTTATCAAATGAATTATTTAATCGTTATCCTCATGAATTATCAGGGGGCCAGTGTCAAAGAGTCGGTATAGCTAGATCATTAATAAATAAACCATCTGTTTTGATATGTGATGAACCAGTATCAGCTTTAGATTTGTCAATACAAGCACAGATACTGGATTTAATAAAAATTCTCAAAGATAAGTATAAATTAACTATTATTTTTGTTAGTCATGATCTTTCCATTATTAAGTCAATTTGTGATAGAGTAATTGTTTTAAAGGATGGAAATATTATTGAGAGCGACAATACAATTAATTTATTTAAAAACCCACAAAGTGTTTATACAAAAAAATTAATTTCTTCAGTTCCTTCCCCTATTCCTCTAAAATAAGAAAATGAAAATTAAAACTGAAATACAGGCTGTGATTTGGAAAATCAATGTTGAGATTGGTCAAAAAGTTCATATTGATGATGTTGTGGTTATCTTGGAGTCAATGAAAATGGAAATTCCTATCGAGTCCAAATATAAAGGAGTCGTTAAGGATATTCTAATCAAAGAAGGTGATAACGTTAATGAAGATCAAGAAATAATAATTCTTGAGTAACTATTGAGCCCTAGGCGCTACTGCTAATATTGTATCAGCACCTGATCTTTTCCTACTAATACTAATTATCGCTGTTCTTAAATCCTTTTCATAAACCAAGAAAACTTGATTTCCTTGCTGCTCCATTATTAAAAACCAGCCTGTATCAGGCATATGCTCTTTAAAGTAATTAAATACTGAGTTAGCATCTAATCCAGAGTTAAAATAAATTTGACCAAACCAATTTTCATCACTACCTACAACCACAGACTTTGTTAAATCTAAATAAGTTTCTGGAGGAAAAGCAACATCGCTAAATTGATTTAAAACATCTTCTTGCGTGGGTTCGTTCAACTCCGAAACCTCAGACACAGTTGTTGAACTTCCAGGATTGGTTAAGGATGAAATTTCTGCGCATGAAGCAAGTGAAAAAATTAACATAAAAACAAAAAAGGTACGAAAAAAAGACATTTAAAATCTCCTTAAACTATAATATCTACAAAATTACACTTTTATTAATGAGTCGGTCAAATAATGATTAAAAAATACACATTAAAGAAGCTAAAATCATTAAAGACCAACTTCCAACTGCTCCTACAGCTCTAGGAATATTGTCAGGACCTAAGCCGTTTCTAGCAATTATTCCATATGCATGTGATCCTCTGCAAAGAATAAAACCAATTCCAAAAAGATGAACAAAAAACTCACTTCCTTTGTATTCCATTAGCATTAAAAGAATAAGCATTAAAGGTGTATGCTCTACTAGATTTCCAAAAGCTCTTGATCTCTTAACCAATATATCGTCTTCGCCGCCAATTGCTGTTTTAGTTTCCATTCTTCTAAATGCTATATTTAAAGCTAATGCAACAGCCATAATACCAAGAATACCAGCATAAAGAGCTGTACCATTAAGATCGTCCATAAAATACCTCATAAAATTATAATTACTTGTTGATTCGTTAAAAACAGCAATATTTAAGATCTTATTTGTTTTTATTAAAATTTAATATATTTTGAGCTATGTCTTTAACTTTAAAAATAATAATAGGAATGTTACTTGGCTTTATTACGGGGTCTGTAATAAATTTTTTCTCTCTTAATAATAATTTTTATATCAATACATATTTTATTGAAGGTATTTTTGAAATTATAGGATCTATATTTATATCTTCTCTTAAATTAATGGTTGTGCCGCTTGTATTTTTTTCATTATCAACTGGTGTTGCTTCATTTGATAAAGAGAAGAAAATTTCTTTAATAGCCCTCAAAACATTATTACTATATTTATTCACCACAGCTCTCGCCATCTCTCTTGGTCTTTTAATTGCAATATTCGTTTCACCTGGTTCAGGACTAGACCTTATAACATTATCTCAATTTAATGCACCCGAAGCTCCAAGTTTAAAATCGGTAATTATTGATATTTTTCCAACGAATCCAGTTCAGGCAATGGCTGAAGGTAAAATGCTGCAGATAATTGTTTTTTCAATATTTTTTGGAATTGCGCTTAGGCTTACAAAAGACGTTAATAAAAATCTTTTTGAAATTATGAATAATATAACAAATGTCATAATGAAGATGGTTTTTATTTTAATTAATTTTGCACCTATTGGTGTTTTTTGCTTGTTGGGATCACTTTTTGCTGTTCAAGGTTTAAATGTTTTAGGAAATTTAGCTGAATATTTCTTTTTAGTTATATTTGTTCTTCTTATTCATGGGCTTGTTGTATACCCTTCCCTTTTGTATTTTTTTACAAAAATAAATCCCTATTGGTTTTTTGGTAAATTAAGACCATTGATGATTTTTGCTTTTTCAACCTCTTCTTCAAATGCAACAATGCCTGTTACTTTAAAAACTGTTACAGAAGATATTGGCGTTGATAAAAAAATTGCATCGTTTACAATTCCTTTAGGGGCAACCATAAATATGGATGGAACTGCAATAATGCAAGGTGTCGCAACTGTTTTTATAGCAAATGCCTATAATATTGATTTATCAACAATAGATTATCTAATGGTGATTTTAACTGCAACGTTAGCTTCAATTGGTACAGCTGGAGTTCCAGGTGTTGGTCTTATTATGCTTGCAATGGTCTTATCTCAGGTTGGATTACCTACTGAAGGTATTGCACTTATTTTAGGAGTTGATAGAATTCTTGATATGATTAGAACAGTTGTTAATGTTACAGGTGATAGCACTGTATCAACAATAGTAGCAAGTTCAGAAAAAGCTTTAAAAATGAATAAAAACCAAATGGAGATGCATAATGAAGAGTGAAGCAATTGTTGAATTAGGTAAACCACTCCAAACCATTGAGACAGAAACACCTGAGCCAAAAGGAAATGAAGTTCTATTAAAAATTACGCATAGTGGAGTTTGTCACTCTGATGTTCATATTCATGATGGTTATTTTGATTTAGGTGGAGGAAATAAATTACCTGTAGGGGCAATGCTTAATTTGCCACACACAATGGGTCATGAGATCGAAGGCGAAGTTGTAAGTATTGGGCCAGAAGTAACTGAAGTTGAAATTGGATCACATGTTGTTGCATACCCATGGATTGGCTGTGGGGAGTGTGCAACATGCAAAGCTGGTGATGAACATTATTGTAATGCACCTAGGCAGCTAGGTATTCAATTACCTGGGGGGTTTGCTGATTATTGTATAGTTCCAGATTCCAAATATGTTTTAGATTATGAAGGTATAAGACCTGGATTAGCGGCAACTTATATGTGTTCTGGACTTACAGCCTTTGGAGCTTTAAAAAAGTTTGTTAATATATCCGATGATGATCATATCTTAATTATGGGTTTAGGTGGTGTTGGAATGATGGGTTTACAATTTGCTAGGGCCTTATTTAATTGTAAAATTTTGGCAGCAGATATAGATCCTAATAAACTTCAAGCTGCAAAAGGTGCTGGTGCAGATGAAGTTTATGATACATCTGATGAACTTTCTATAAAGAAATTATTAGAAGATACAGGTGGCGGTGTAAAAGCTACAGCTGATTTTGTAGGGGCTGAAAAAACTGTCCAATATTCTTTAGACTCGACAAAAAAAGGTGGTCAAGTTGTTGTTGTTGGTCTTTTTGGAGGAGCTTTTCAAATGCCTATACCAATGTTTCCGTTATCTGCAAAAAGTATTGGGGGTAGTTTTGTAGGAAATCTTGAAGAAACTAAAGAAATGCTTGAATTAGTTAAACAAGGAAAAGTCGACCCTATTCCAGTTTCTAAGAGAGATATTAAAGAAGCTACTCAAACTCTTGATGACTTAAGAGATGGTTCAATTACAGGGAGGGTTGTTTTACAGCCATAAAAAATGACAAATTGGAAACATATAAAAACTAATGATTATGATTGGGATTATTTTGGTGACAAACATGGAAGAGAAACCTCTAAGGTAAGAACATTTTATGAGGGTAATCAGTATATTTGGGAAGCAGATTTATTACCCAATTACGTTGCTGAATCCCATTGGCATCCTTATGATATTGTTCAAATTTTTCTTGAAGGTGAATTTATAGCGGAAGGAGAAGGATCTTTTTATCCAGGAGACATTAGGTGGGTAAAAGCTGGTCAATCAACAAAAGAAGGTGCTGGTGATAAGGGGTCAAGATTTTATCTTATTGCATTGGGCGGGGATATTCCATTAATGTGGGATGATTTATACCCTCTTCCCGATGATTTAAAAGAATCTCTCGCTAAAAGAGGAAATGGTGTTGGTAATGCAAATATTAATACTGTCCCTTTTATACCATTTGAAGATGAGTTTGGAAGACCTACACAACCTGTTCAAGTTATATGCGATGAGTCTCCATATATAGTTAGAACCAAGTTTGATCCTGACTATGAAGCAAAAGATCATTGGCACAAATACGATACAATGTATTTTATTATGGATGGAGAGATGTCGTTTAGCGATGAAGAGCCAATTTATAAAAAAGGTGATATCAGGGTTGTCGAAGGTGGTCATTCGTATGGACCAGAAAAACCAGGTCCTGATGGTGTTACTTTTATTTTAATATCAAATGGTGGACCAATCGAGCTTAACTGGTCTGATATTAAGGATCCCCCAAAATCAATTAATTAGTTTTTTGTTTTTTTCCTGCTAACCAAAACATTGGTATTGATAAAGACGATATTAGTGTAAAAAATAACAATGTTTTTGTATAAGGCTCTATAATAGGATTGGTTGCAGTTTCGTTATAAGCTAATAGAGTATCAATAATTATACCGGTTCCGGTTGTTCCTATAAACATTCCAATCAAATTTATATTAAGAATTAAGAAGGCTATTACAGTAGCCTTCATGTGCGATGGTGCTAGCTCTTGAACTGTTGAGAAAGTTGGACCATAAAGAGCTCCTAACTGAAAAGATCCAGCCATCATAGCAAACCAAAAAATATAATTTTCAGGTGAAACCAGTCTTCCAAGTATATTAATTGGTAGAAGAAAAAGCATAAGCCAAAATAAGAACATAGGTCGTCCTAATTTAAACTTTTCTCTAAATAAATCTGAACCAATGCCGCCAAAAAGATTTCCTAAAATACCGAAAACTACGACAATATAACCTGTATATTGAGCAATTTCAGCTCTATCAAAGCCTCTTTCTTTAACATACCAGACTTGATCGTATACTGCAGCCCCCAAAACCAAGTGATAAATAACTGCACCATATATACAAAGTGTAAGTGCTGGGTTTTCTTTTAAAGCTGTAGATATATCCATTCTTATTTCTTTAAAATTAATTTTTTTTTCAACTACATTTTCTTTAATATTTTTTCTTGGGGTTTCTTTAATAAAAAACATTATTCCAGCAAAAATTAGGCCTATCATTCCAAGAATATAAAAACACATTCTCCAACCAATTATAGGCCCCAAATAACCTGCAATTATTAGACTTAAACCTGCGCCAATAGGAACCCCCATATAATAAGCCCCAGTAACAAAACCCATTTTATTTTGAGGGAATTTATCTCCCAAAAGAGAAAGAGATGTAGGTGTTAAAATAGATTCCCCTACCCCAATAAACATTCTAGGTAATAACAATCCAACAAAGCCTCTAGCAGCTCCTGATATTGCAGTTAAAGCACTCCATAAACCTACGCCTAGTGCAATTAATTTAGGTCGATGGAATTTATCAGCCAAAATCCCCATAAAAAGGCCCATAATTGAATAAAAAAATAAAAAACCAAATCCAGTTAAAATTCCAAACTGAGTGTTTGTTAGAGATAAATCAGGAATAATAAAATTTGCAAAACTTGCTAATAACTGACGGTCAACAAAGTTCATTACATTTAAAAGTATTAAAAAACATAAAAAAATGTAATTTCTAGATTCTATTTTTTCTTTTTCTTTTTCTTGATACATGATAATTTGATAATGTTTATTTATTAAGTTTAATTTTGTAACTATAGTCAAGAAAGATAAAAAATGAAAAATGTTATATTAGCTCTATTATTGGTTGCTTTAATCCCTTTAGCTGTCAAATCTGAAGAAAGAATTTGCTTTAAAACAAGAGACATTGAAAATATTTTATTTAAAAAAGATCATTTAATTTTTGAAAATAGAAGAAATGTAAATTATTCTCTGACATGTAAAGGATCTAGGCACCTAACATTTCAACACCCTTTAATAATTGAACCAATAAAAATGGGTTATAAAATATGTTCAAACGATGTTTTAAAGCTTAAAAATTATTCATGCTTTATTGATAAAATTACATTATTAGAGAAAAAAGAAGATAAAAAAGTATAATAATATTAATAACTTATTATATAAAATTAACCTCATGTATTATTCATGAATAAAATATTTTTTTTACTAATAATATTTTTTGGCTTTTTTACTTTTGTTTATTTTTTTTTAATATTAATCAATAAAATTCTTGTTTTTTATTATGGATTTTAGTCCTCTAGATCGAATATCTCTAAATTATTAAGTTCTTCGTCCCATCCAGGTGTTAAATAATTGTCTATTTTGACAGATTTATCCATATTATTATTTTCTTTTGATAATTCATCAACTTTTAAATCGACCTCACTTTTTGCTTTTAAAATCTCTTCTTCAGTTAAATTTTCCGAGAATATATCAGCTAAATGCAGTGCTTCATCCGATTGCTCTTTTGTAGGTGCCATTATATGAATAAAAAGTGCGTCTTTTAAAGCTTCATATAGGTTTTCAGGTTCTTTTTTTAAATCTATATCCATTAGAAATCTTTGATTTTAAATTTTTTATTTCTCAATTCTATTTCAACTTCTTTTATTGCTCTATCAATTTCACTTTTATTAAGATTTTTCCTTAAACTTTTGTCATCTTTACCAACCATTAAAGCTGATTTAAAAGCCAAAAAACTAGAATTAGTAGTCAAGTTAATGATCTCCTTCCTTAACAAAAATACCGTCGACCATTTTTCCTTTTCGATCCTTAATGTCATCATAAGCCGTTTTTAAGCATTCCTCCATTGATACTCCCTGCCTTTCCATAATATTCAACATAACGACCATCATATCACCTAAATCATCTTTAACATCTTTATCCTTACAAACGCTATCGCTTAATTCTCCAAGTTCTTGCATTAATTTTAAAACTTGATCTTTATCTGAACTACCCTCTATGAGGTTTCTATCATGATGCCATTTAATGATTAATTTTGTTAATTCTTCCATAAAGTACTCCATTTAGAATCAATTATTAGATTATTGGAGTAAAAACCATAGTCAAGTAATCAAAATGTAAATATAATTAACTTCTTTTATTGGTTTCCATGGAAATTATACTATTTGAAAATTTTTGAAGTTTTATTGTACTAATTAAGCTTTTTTCATTGCTTTTCTTTACAATGTTCTTTGAGTTAATATCTGCGTATCTATGATTAGTTTTGCTATGATGAAGTTCATCCTCTCTAACTTTAATAATTAAATCAGAGAGTTTTGCATCTAAATCAAGTTCGTAATAATCGATAGCTATTTTTGGTGCATTAATGTTATCTATTTCACCACTCTCAATCATATTTAAATAATCAGTATAACTTGTAACAGCTTCTTCTTCGAAATAAGCAATCATTTTATGCGCAGTTCTTGGAAAAGTAATAAATATAAGAAAATAGAAAATAGAGAAAAATATTTGAGCAATGAGAACCAACCTTCTCTCAAACCAATTTGGTTTTGCAATTTCAATGAAAAACATTAAATGCATTCTCTCATTTTCAGCTTCAGAGAGCATTTCTTTGATATAATCCCCAAGCCCAGTTTTCATATTCCTAAGACTTTTAAAATGCATCCAAACACCAGCAACCATTCCAGGAACACCAGCAATAGTTTCTAATACAACAGCTCTGTGGCCATATCTCTTTGCAAAAAATCTATCAGCAATAAATCTAAAAAATTTAGTCATAGAAAGAGCTATGTAATCAGATTTTTCATTATATTTATATTTTGATTTAATCATAATGAATAAATAACTGTAAAAATTACTTTTTGGAAGTGTCAGATTGACGCAATTTAAATTATCAACTTTTTTAATGCCCTATTAATGATATTCCTTCAGCAAAGAATACTCTTTTTATATCTAAAAATAAAAAAATAAGAGCTAATAAAATGATTACAATTTCAATTACTAGGATTTTGTTATTAAGATTTTTAAAATTTCCAAATATTATTATTCCAACTAAAATTAGTAAAAAAAATTTTAAGAAAGGAATATTTAATAAAAACTCCATATTCCTATGCATTCCTTTTATTTAAAATTGTTAAAATTTTCACTATTGGATCAATTCGAATTTAATATTACTATTAATTAAAGGAGAAAAAAATGAAAAGTGCAAATGAAGTTATAAAAAGATTTTGGGAAATTCAAGATGAAGGTGATTATACGAAGGTAATCGATCTTTTTTCTGAGGATGCATTGTTTGAGGATCCTGTATATGGAACTTTCAAAGGGAAAGCAAAAATTCTAGAATTTATGAAAAAAATGAATGAAGAAATGCGCTCGAGAGAAACGGTCTTTAGAGCTGTAAAAATAGATGGTGGCGGAGAAGTTGCATGGGCACAATGGATTGCTGAATCTCCTAAGGGTGAGATAGAAGGTTGTGGTCTTTATAGGGTAGAAAATGGACTTATGACTTATTACAGAGATTATATGAATGCCCCATCCAATTCGAATAATAGTTAAAAAGAAACCTGAAAATGAAATTTATTATTTATATTTTTTTCAAAATTACAGCGATTAGACTAATTGTTTAAATAGTTTTGTATAAAAGTATCTCCAAAGGTTAATAAAATTAAGATATATATGGTTAATTGGTGATTAAGAAAGAATTATGACATCTGATATATCAGGAATTATTAAACAAAAAACCCATTTTTTTCAAATTAGGGTTTTTTATGAAGATACAGATTTTACTGGCATTGTTTATCATGCAAATTATCTTAAGTTTGCTGAGAGAGGAAGGACTAACTTCCTGAGGTTATTGGGTGTAAATCACTCAGAATTAATTAATTCCAATGAACCAAAATATTTTGTTGTATATAAAATGAATTCAAAATTTATGGGGGCCTCAACTATAGATGACATATTAGAAGTTAGATCAAATTTTATAAGCATTGAAGGTGTTAGGCTCAAAATCAAACAAGATATTTATAAAGAAGAGAAAAAAGTATTTTCTGCTAATATAGAGTTTGCGCTTTTAGATAAAAATGCAAAGCCAATTAAATTTCCTAATGATATGAAATTAAAAATTAAGAATTATTTAAGCAAATAAATTATATTAATAATATATAAATGACCCACTATTTCTTCTTTGTTAATAAGTGATATTGTAATAAATACAGGAGAAAAAATGAAAAATATTAAACAGAAAATAATTTTATTTATTTTTATAGTCTTATTATGCTCTATTTCAATTTTAATTTTAGATCTTATTTTACCTTTTTTTGATTCTGTTATTAATTTTTTATTAAACTATAAAGAATTAACAATAGTAGCATTATTAGGTTTTATTTTATATAAATCTTATAATAAGGATTATAATTTAATTTTCTTTATATCTATTGGCTTATTAACTGGATTTTTAATGTCATTTTTTTATCTTTAAACTTTTTTGCTACCTTTTTATTTCCTAACCTATTAATAAAACGAATAAAATAATCTTAATATTCTCATTTATTATAGCTACTAAGATCCTAAAATATATTCACCGCCTTTTTCTAATGCTTTTTTATAAGCAGACCTTGATTGATAATTATCTAGAGCATTTATTAAATTTGGAAATGATTTTAATGAGTCAGAAATTTTTGCGGCCTCTAAAACAAAAGAAATCATTGTATCTAAACCAGAAAATTTATTTCTAAAGAAAAAATCATTTTCCCCGAGGCATTCAGATAGATAACCTATATGAAGATTTATCTCTGAAAAAATTCTATTCATTAATGGTTCTGCATTTTTTCCTAGTGAGCTTGAATAAAGAAGGAGTAACATTGGTAACATTGCTGATCCTTCAGCATAATGCATAAGCTGTTGATATTCATAATAGTCACCATCATCCTTACTGGGAGAAAAATCCGCGGGAGCATATTGATCAATTATATAAGTAGAAATCGCAGCTGACTCAATTATAACCTTTCCATTATCGTTAATAACAGGAGATTTACCTAACATGTGTATATCTTTAAGTTTCTCTGGAGCTAAATTAGTTTCTGAATCTCTATTGTAATGAATTATTTCATAGGGAGCTTTTAATTCTTCTAAAAGCCACAATATTCTCTGAGATCTTGAATTATTTAAATGATGTACCTGTAACATTTTATTCTCCATTACTTATAAATTGTTATTTTCTAATTAATTTTAAAAAAAATAAACAATTAAGTGTTATTATTTTAAATGGAGAAACGAAATGAAGAATTTAATATATGGAATTATTTTTGCTCTAACAATGATTGAAGATGTGTACTCGAATGAAATGGATATTAAAAAAATAGAAGATAATCATAACGCTTATTACAAACATTTATTTGAAAATGATATGGATAGTCTAGCTAAATTATTTTCCTTTCCATCTCTTTTTAAAGGCTTTGTAAGTGAAGTTCAAATTGCAAAAAGTGAAGAAGATATAAAAATTATCTATCAAAACCTTATAAAAGAAGCCCCTCAATCAAAATTTGTTAATACTGGTAGAAATTATACAGAAATAAATACATCTGTTGAAAGTAAATCTATATTCAAAATGCGTGAAGATACTTATCTGTTAATTGTAAAGTACACTCAGAGCGACAAAAAAGATAATTCATTAATTTTTACTGGGAGCGCTTCATACCTGTTCATAAAAAATGATGAAAAGTGGTTAATATCAGGGGTTTTTTAATTTTAAAAAATTGCAACTGGGTTTATAGGAGCACCTGTAGCACCCTTTATTTTTAAAGGATTAGCAACGAACATAAATGTTTTTCTATTTAATCTTTCTAAATTTTTAGATAATAAATCAAGATCCATATTATCAAAAATAGGCATACCCAAATCCACTAATACTAACTCGTGTAATGCATCTTTTTTACTTTTAATACCCGATGGGTAAACATCTGATACACCATCACAACCTATTGCAGCGACATCTCTTTCCTTTAAAAAAGAGGCTACAGAATAATGAAACCCTGTACTTTTTTTTGTAATTTCCCAATAGCCCTTTTGACGAAGTTGTTCCCATCTTCCCGTTCTAAGTAATAAAATATCTCCTTTGCCAATTTGTATATTATTCCTTTTTTCCCAATTTTTAATATCTTCAATTCTAATTATTGTTCCAGCCTCAACATAGTCAACTCCAAAAAAAACTGGTAAATCAATTAAAATACCTCTGCTAATTACTCCTGATTTTCCTATCTCATCAACACCCAAATTTTCGAATTCATTATTAGAGTTTATTTCAAAAGGATAGCCATTATACATTTTTCCATTTCTACCAAAATGATTTATTGCATCTATATGAGTATGTGAGTAACCATGATACTCTATCTCAAAAACATCTCCAGCTCCTTCTTGAGCTAACTTAGGATCAGTTCCAAAGGCATCAGCAGGAAAAATAAAAGGTTTATGTTTAATAGGTGCGTGATTAAAGGGATTAGTTTCTTTTGACATATTTCTAGATAAAGAAATTGTTTTTCCTTCAATAACTAATTTTTTTGCATTAATTATATTTGACTCAGAAATATTATTTAATGTACCAAGTTGATCATTTTTTCCCCACCTTCCCCAATTTGATATTTCTTTGGAAAGATTATCAAACTTTTCTCTTTCAGTAAGTTCTTTTGAAAATAAGCTTTCATTAAATATAAAAATATTAAAAATAATAAAAATGCATAAAAGTCTCATAATTAATTCCTTTTTTAAATAAACTATAGTTGCCTTGCGAATTTTCGAACTTTTTGAATATTTTTTTGAAATTTTTTCTCATTCATTATAGGTAAAACAGAATAGAATCTTAAATATTTTATTTTCAATCCACCCAAAGCAAAAACTGATTTTTTTAATCTTCTAAAAGGTATATTATCAAAAAGTGAAAAATTGAAGTAGCTAATCATTGGGCCGCCATAAGTAATAGAGACAATTCCGATTTTATTTTTTAATGCTCCTGGAATGGGGTAACCATAATTTTCAAAAAATTTACTATCTGGTAAAAGAGATTTGTATGAAAAAAACCACTTTGGATGCAGTACCCAATCTATCCAATTTTCAGTAATACCGCTCATTCTTAAATTATGACAAGCGCTCATTAAGAACATAACATCACAATTTTCTAATCTTTTTCTGTATTCAAGAACTTTGTTTGGAGGCGGGTTAATATCTGTTCGATAAAATGGTAATTGTTCCTCTTCATCAAATAAGTTAATTAGGTCAATCGTGTGACCACATTTTTCTGCTTCGTTGATAAAGGCATCTCTTATTGATGCATTGAAAGAATTGTTTGTATTATGATGTCCAAAAATTAAACATATTTTTTTCAAATGATAATTATCCTTATTTTATAATTTAGATTACCTCACTTTAAAAAGAATGCAAATGTTAGAGCTTAATGTTTAAAATAACATTTAAAATCCTCTAGTTATTAGAAATATTATGAGAAACTTATTATGATGTTTTTTTAATATACCTTTATGTAAAGATAGGTAATTAAGTAAGTTAATAAAATTCTAAGCCTTATTGTTATTTGCCTCAAATTTTTTTTTATTATTTCTTGCAATAATAAGAATAATTAAAAACCCTATTAATTTTATAGAAATTATTAAAGGTAGATAAGGTATACTTTGCTCTGATAAATAAAGAGTCATTTTTTCTCCATAAAGAATTAACCAAACATTTTATATTTAAATATCATGGAAATTGAAAGATCTGCAATAGTCCAAAATGCGACATAAGTGTTAGGAAATTAATAAATTATTTATTTAAAGAAAAGAAAGAATAAGCCTAATGAGGAAGTCTAAAGCAAAACCAAAAAATAAAACTACAAAAAGCAAACTACTTACAATAAATAGTTTACCCCCAAAGCTAAAATCCCAAATTTTTTTTCCTTCTTTTTTTACTTTCTCTTTGAAATTTGGTGTTAAAAAATTCAAAAGGCTCCAAATTAGAGCCAAGCCTATTGAACCAAGAAATAAGACAAAACCATTAAACATATAGAACCCTATTTTTGTAAATAAGACTAATATCTATTGGTCATATTATTTTTATATGATTTTTTCTCTTTTTTTTCATCATTATTATTTGCATTATCTTTTTCAATATGTTCTTGAGATGAGGCTGCATGAGCTTCTGCATCACCACAATGCGCTATAACATTTCCAGAAAATGACATTAATAAAACTAGTAAACTTAATGTTATAATTTTATTCATAGTAAATACTCCATATATATTTATTTCACTTTACAATATCATAATAAAATCAAATTTTGATAAATAATTGACAATAAAAATAATTAGAAGACCTAGGAAAGTGGAGCAGTATAAAGCGGTTATAACTTGGTGAGCCCTGCAGGGGTCGAACCTGCGACAAGCTGATTAAAAGTAACTAAATATAGATTTTTAATAACTCAATTAAATCAATAATTTACATAGAAACCTTTATATTGCTTATATTTTATAAGAACCTATATATTTTTAAAATCTTTTAAAAACCTATTCATTAGGTTTTTTTGCGGAAACTTTGCGGAAACTTTTAGGTATTCTACCCTATTTTTTATTTTTATCTTCTAATGTGTATGTCATTACATTTCTTACACCAGTTCTTCCAACAGCTTTACCATTTTTTTTAGCAGGTAAGTATTTCCATTGAACTATTGTTCTCATAGCAGATCTATTAAAAATTCCTGGTGGGTCTGCATCAATTACAACTGGATTGACTACATCTCCATCAGAAGTAACAGTATGTTCTGTTAAAATCCATCCTTCAACACCATGGTCTTTAGCTCTTCTTGGATATTTAGGTGGAAAACTAGATTTAATTATTACGTCACTGTTTTCTGATGCATTATATTCTTTCAAAACTTTATTGCTTATTCTATCTACTTTAGTTATATCATTATTGCCTGATGGAGCGGGTCTTCTCATAATTTTTTTCGGTTCATTTAGTTCATAAGTAATTAAATGTTGAACACCTTTTATTTTAACAGCCTTACCATCTTCAATTATTGGTTTATATTTCCATTGAGCTATTGTTCTCAAAGCAGATCTATTAAAAATTCCTGGTGGGTCTGAATCAATTACAACAGGATTTAAGACTTCACCTGTTTCTGTAACTGTAAATTCAAGTAAAACCCAACCTTCAATTTTTTGTTTCAGCGCTCTATCAGGATATTTAGGAGGAAATTTAACAATTGGAAGTAAATGTGCATCAATTGATGAAGAAAATTTCCCAAATTGAGGACCGCCATAATCAGGAGTTGAAACAATTTCTTGTGATGATTTCTCTGGTGGAACCAATCCGTCATTTACATCTAATTTATAATATAATCCTGAGAGTTGTCTTTTATAAGTATCTCTTTCAGGAAATCTTTTAACCATCTCTTCTAGTATTGGTCTAGCATCTTCATACTTCTCACCAAATAAAAGAATTGATAAATAAATTTGATACCAATTTTCTCTTGGCTTTGAAGCTATTAATATAGCAGTTTGTGCATGTGGTGCAGCTTTTTCATAAAATTGCTTTTCCGCTAAAGATCCCGTTTCCGTTTCAGATGCAAGGTATAAATATATTTGAGACAGTAAGGCATGAAATAATGGACCAGGATCGACCCCTAATGATTCAGAGTTTCTACCCCAATCATTAATTTCACGAAGTCCATTTCCCCATTGATCAATAGCAAGAAAAAGTTGAGCTATACTAAATTGAAGATCTAATTGGGCTTGAGGTTCAAGTACATTATAGGAGAGAGATTGCTGTAAAGATTCAATAGATTTCTGATAATCTTCTTTTTCAGCATAGACATAACCTTGAAGCCTATAGATAGTTGCTCTTTCAAAAATACTTAATTCTTGATTACTTAAAAGTTCTTCTAATATCTTAAGAGACTCATCTGTTTTTTCTTCAGCAAGTGCTTCTTGGGCCTTCAAGAAATCAGCACCAACTTTTTTTGATAATGTTTGAGTTCTTCTAGCTTTTGGTTTGCCATTTTTTATATACTTAGATTGCTCACCTTTAAAGAATTCTCTATAATTATAAATTCTTGTATCTGGATAATTTTGTAATAAAAATTCATCAGCTGTTATTTCAGGAATTGGTTCAGGGATAATTTTACTTTTTAGACGATCAACAATAGAAGTTTGCTCAGATAATTCATTTTTTTCTGTTTTATCTTTTTTCAAAGTTTCAGATTTCTCAGTCACTTCAATTTTAATATCAAATTTTGGTAAATAATTAACAACAAGTAATGTTATAATTGTTCCCATTAAGAACGCTATTATTAGATTTTTATTCATTATTTACCCTCTACCACCGACAAGCTTATTTAATATCATATGACACCCTGTGTAGAGAGCATAGTAATTTTTTTTAATTAAAAGAATCAATAAGTTAAAAAATAAGAAATTAATTAAATTTTTAGATAGAGCAATTTTTTTGCGGAAACTTTGCGGAAACTTTTAAAAATGAAAGCTTTAGTTAAATAGTGAAAATAAGAATAATGGCTATTTTCTACGGTATACCTTGGTGAGCCCTGCAGGGGTCGAACCTGCGACAAGCTGATTAAAAGTCAGCTGCTCTACCAACTGAGCTAAGGGCCCTAAATACCAAGATATAATGAGTCTTTTAATCAATTAAATCGACCAAATCAATTTAAAATTTAATATTATTAAAATTAATCTATTATTAAATATATATATCTCTAGTAAATTCACTATTATGTGTTAAATTTTTTATATGTCATCAAATTATAATAAATTATTGGCAATTTCCTTTTTTATTATTGTTGTTAGTTCATGTTCAACAGTTGAAAGGATTAATGAAAGTATCTCGGGAGTTCTTAAACCTTCTCAGAAAGAAACTCCAGATGTGGCTGGTAAACTTGTATGTGCTGCAGCTGGTATTGAAACTGAAGAGTGTGTTGAAGCTGTTAAAACAGAAAACGATGATTCAACTGAAGATGAGTTAGAAATTATAAACAATGATAATAATCCAAATATTGAAAGCCTTGAATTAAATCAAGGCGAATCTTTATTAAAATAAAAATTTTTCTTAAAATCGTCAAAATCATCATTTTCTATTGATAACCTTATATCATTCATAAAATTCTTGTAATAATTAAGATTATGACAAGATATAATTAAGCCACCCAAAGGTTCTTTTGATTTAATTAAATGATGTATGTAACCCCTTGAATATCTTTTAGAAAAGCTAAAATTTGAATTTTCATCTAACGGTCTTTTATCATCTTCAAATATCTTATTTTTAAGATTTAAGGTTCCACTTTTACAATATGCATGCCCATGCCTTCCCTCTCTGGTAGGAATAACGCAATCAAATATGTCAATACCTTCAGAAATAGCTTCAATAATATTTTCGGGCCTGCCAACCCCCATCAAATACCTTACTTTTTCATTAGGGAGCATAGGAACTGTATAATTTAAAACTTCTATCATTTTATGATGACCTTCTCCTACGGCTAAGCCACCGACAGCATATCCATCAAAATCAATATTAATTGTTTCTTCTGCGGATTTTTTTCTTAAACCTTCATAAGTGCTTCCTTGCACTATACCAAATTGTGCATCAGATCTATTTTTTGAATTTAAGTATGTTTTTCTTGCTCTTTCGGCCCAATCTAATGATAGTTTCATTGATTTTTCTGCATCATTATAGGTTGAAGGAAAAGGCGTGCACTCATCTAAAACCATTTGAATATTTGAACCAATGATATTTTGGGTATCAACTACATTTTCAGGAGTTAATTCGTATGAAGAACCATCTATATGTGATTGAAAAATAACACCTTTTTTATTTATTTTTCTTAATTTAGATAATGACATAACTTGAAAACCACCTGAATCAGTTAATATTGGTTTATTCCAGTCCATAAATTTCGATAAATTTTTAAATTTTTTAATAGTTTTTAGTCCTGGTCTTAAAATATTATGATATGTATTGCTTAATATCATTTCATAGCCAATATCTTCAATAATGTTGATTGGAGTAGATTTTACAGCACCTTGAGTTGCAACAGGCATGAAAGCAGGTGTTTTAATGTCACCCAAGGATGTTTTAATTATACCAGTACGAGCTTTTTTATATTGTTTTTTTAGTAAAAACTTATATCCAGACATATTATTTCTCTAATAGGCACGCATCACCGTATGAATAAAACCTATAATTATTTTTTATAGCATATTCATAGGCTTTTATCATTTTGTTTGTACCCATTAATGCACAAATAAGTATAAATAATGATGATTTTGGTAGATGAAAGTTCGTAATTAGTGCATCAATAGAATTGATATCTATTCCAGGATAAATAAATTTATTCGTTTTCTTATTTACTGGTTTAAAAATACCATTTTCAAAAGAAGTTTCTAAAGTTCTAAGAGCTGTTGTACCAACACATATAATCCTTCTGTTTTTCGAATTTTTAATTTCATTTAATTTTTCCGCTGTTTTTTTTGATAAATAGCAATACTCGCTATGAAGAGTATTATCCTCAACACTATCCTCCCTTAATGGAAGAAATGTTCCAAGACCAATATTTAGCGTTAGTTTTTCTATTGTTATTCCTTTTTTTATAATTTTTTTAATTAGATCTTCTGTAAAATGTAAGCCTGCTGTTGGAGCAGCAATAGATCCTTCGTTATTTTGAAAAATTGTTTGGTAATCTGAATTATCTTCCTCTTTTATATCTCTTTTTGAGGTAATGTATGGAGGCAACATAACATCCCCCTTCTCTTTCAAAATATTTATAAATTTTTCACTATCTGAGGCAAAATCAAATGTTACCTCACCTTTATTTTTATCAATTATTTGTGCAAATAAATTATAAAATTTATCATCATCATTTTCAAAAAAAATAAGATCATTTTTATTAATTTTTCTTGCTGGCTTAGCTAAAGCTTTCCATTGACCATTTTCTTTATTTTCAAAGAATGTAAATGATATTTTAGTTAATTCTTTCTTAATATTAACTTTATAACCAATAATCTTTGATGGTATAACCTTTGTATCATTTACAACTAAAACATCTCCATCATTCAAATAATCAGTTAATTTACTAAAAATAATATTCTCAAAAGAATCAGATGAGTTAACTCTAAGCAGTTTAGAGCTATCCCTTGGTTTTGCTGGATTAAGGGCTATTAATTTATCTGGTAAATCAAAATCAAAATCAGAAAGATTCATTAATTACTATCTGAAAGCCTTATAGATACAATTTTATCAGGAAATTCCGGTGGTTCTCCTCGAACAATTTTATCAATAAACTCCATACCATCTTTAACTTTTCCAAATACAGTATATTGATTATTTAAAAAAGAGGCTTCCTGGAAACATATAAAAAATTGAGAATTGGCACTATCTGGGTGTTGAGATCTAGCCATACCTAATGTTCCCCTTTCAAATGGTGTTATAGTAAATTCTGCCCTTATATCAGGTAAATCTGAACCACCCATACCTGTACCAGTAGGATCTCCGGTTTGAGCCATAAATCCCTCTATAACTCTATGAAATATTATACCATCATAAAATTCTTCACTAATTAACGTTTTAATTTGTTTTACATGATTTGGAGCAATGTCTGGAAATAACTCAATAACAACATTAGCTGTAGGAGATTCTTCACCTGGATCTGTTACTTTTTCATTTTGAGTAATTACCATAGTAATTAAATTTTGATTATTTTTAGCCATGATTTCTCCATTTGTACAAAATAAAAAAATAAATATGTATATTATTTTATTAATTTTCATTTCTAAGATTTTGATTTTAAATTATTTTTTATACTTTCACTAACAAAGCCAGTAACATCACCGCCCATTAACGAAATTTGTTTTACAAGTGATGAATGAATAAAGCTAAATTCTGGTTTTGACATCAGAAAAATTGTTTCTAAATCAGGACACATTACAGTATTCATTCCGGCCATTTGAGCCTCGTAATCATAATCAACAGGTCCTCTAACACCTTTTATAAGAGAAATTGCATCATATTTTCTTGCTAAATCAACAATTAAACCCTCAAAACATTCTACTTTTACTTTATTTTTTTTTGCTAGATCAATGTCGTTTACCTCATTTTCTATCATTTTGACACGTTCTTGAGGTGTAAAAAGGGTTTTTTTATTTTGATTTACACCGACAGCGATAATAATTTCATCAAAAATTTTTAAACTTCTTAACAAAATATCTCTGTGACCCAATGTAAAAGGATCAAAAGATCCAGGATAAACAGCTAGTGTCATAATTACTCCTCCTCATCCTCATGTTCTACAACTCTTTCAACACTAACAACAGAAGAATTTTTATCTATATTAAAAATTTTAACACCTTGAGTATTTCGTCCCATTATTCTAATCCCTGAAACAGGACATCTAATAAGCTGTCCATTATCATCTATAAGCATGATCTCATCATTTTCGTCAATTGGGAAAGATGAAACCATATCAGAGTTAGATTTAGATAACATCATGCTAATAACACCCTTTCCTCCTCTATTAGTCAGTCTGTATTCATAGGATGATGTTCTTTTTCCCTGACCATTTGATGCAACAGTTAAAATAACCTCTTCTTTTGCAGCTAATTCTGCATATCTCTCTGTAGATAGTTCCACGCTAACATCATCATCAGAAATAGCTTCTTCTGTATCGTCTTTCGCCCTTCTCATAATTGATGATGCTTTTAAATAAGCCCTAAACTCATCTGTTTCACCTTGAACATGGTTAAGTATGGACATTGCCATAACACTATCATTCTTATCGAGTTTTATACCCCTAACACCAGTAGATGAACGTGAAGCAAAAACCCTAACTTTATCGACAGAAAATCTAATACATTGACCTTTTTTTGTAGCAAGAAGAATATCATTATCATCAGAACAGGTTTGAACAGAAATTATAGACTCACCATCAGCTGGTTTCATAGCTATTTTACCATTTTTATTAATTCTCAAAAAATCAGATAAATTATTTCTTCTAATACCACCTGTTGAAGTTGCAAACATTACATACAAATCTTTCCAATCATCTTCATTTTCGGATAGTGGCATAATAGTTGTAATAACCTCTCCTTCAGATAAAGGTAAAAGATTTATTAAAGCTTTACCTTTTGCTTGAGGGCTGGAAATTGGAAGAAGGTAAGTTTTTAATTTATAAACCATTCCGGTTGATGAGAAAAATAAAATGGGCTGATGAGTATTTGCTACAAATATATTTGTAACAAAATCTTCATCCTTTGTCTGCATACCTGATCTGCCTTTACCACCTCTGTTTTGTGATCTATACGTTGATAAAGGTACTCTTTTTATATATCCAGAATGACTAACAGTTACTGCCATTTCTTCTTTTTTGATTAAATCTTCGTCTTGAACATCATCAATATAGTCAACAATTTCAGTTCTTCTAGGAATTGAAAAATTATCTTTTATTTCATTTAATTCTTTTTTAATTATATCGATAACTTTTTCTTTACTTTTAAGCGTCGATAGATAATCTCCAATATTCTTTTTTAAATCATCCATTTCATTCTCAATGTCATCTTTACCAATGGCTGTTAGTCTTTGTAATCTGAGTTCTAAAATTGCTCTTGCCTGCTCATCTGAAAACTTACAGAGACCTTTTTTTGTTAGATTATGTCGCGGATCATCAATAAGCTCTATTAATGATTTAACTTCTTTTGCAGGCCACTCTTTTTGCATCAATTTTTCTTTAGCATCAGATGGACTTTTTGATGATCTTATAAGTTTAATAATTTCATCAATATTTGAAACAGCTATTGCTAAACCTACTAGAATATGAGCTCTATCCCTTGCTTTATTCAATAAAAATTTAATTCTTCTTGTTACAACTTCTTCTCTAAAATCTAAAAAACACTCTAAAAGTTCCTTCAAATTCAGTGTTTTAGGATTACCTCTATCTAGTGCAACAGTATTAGCCCCAAAAGATGTCTGTAATTGAGTATACCTGTACAATTGATTTAAAATAACATCAGGAACGGCGTCTTTTCTTAGCTCAACATAGATCCTCATTCCATTTCTATCGCTCTCATCCCGAAGATCTGTTATTCCTTCAATAGTTTTTTCTCGAACAAGCTCTGCAATTTTTTCAATTAAGGATACTTTATTAAGTTGATAAGGTATTTCTGAAATGATTATAGCTTTTTTATCCTTAGGAAGATCTTCAATTGAAACTTTACCTCTTATAATAATTGAACCTTTGCCAGTAGAGTATGCGCTTCTAGCACCAGATTGACCTAATATAATTCCACCTGTTGGAAAGTCTGGGCCAGGAACAATTTCAATTAATTCATCTATTAAAGCTTCTGGCTTATCTAATAATAATAAACATGCATCAGTAATTTCACCTAAATTATGGGGAGGAATATTTGTAGCCATACCAACAGCGATTCCACCAGCGCCATTTACAAGAAGATTTGGAAATTCAGCTGGTATAACAATCGGCTCGGACTCTGAATTATCATAGTTCTCCTGAAAGTCTACTGTCTCTTTATCTAGATCATTAAGTAGATGTTGGCTTATTTTTTCCATTCTCACCTCAGTGTAACGCATTGCTGCAGGAGGATCTCCATCTACGGAACCAAAGTTACCTTGACCTTCTATTAAAGGTAAATGCATTGAAAAAGGTTGAGCCATTCTTACAAGAGCATCATAAATACTTTGGTCTCCATGAGGATGGTATTTACCTATAACATCACCAACAACTCGAGCAGATTTTCTGTAAGGTTTATTCCATTCATAATTATTTTCATACATAGAATAAAGTATTCTTCTATGAACTGGTTTTAATCCATCACGCGCATCAGGCAATGCTCTGGAAACAATTACACTCATTGCGTAATCAAGATAAGATTGACGCATTTCTGTATCTAAATTGATATTAGAAATTTCAGAATTTTCATCTAATATGTCAGACATAAATACCCTTTAAAGGAATGATTTAAAACGAATCAAATCATAAAAAAAATGTACTGATATACTAACATTTTTGTTCATTCACTTCAATAAATTAAGAATAATAGGAATTAATAATTATACTTCTAAATCAATAAGTTAGAAGGGTATATCATCATCCATATCAGAACTTATGGATGCAGATTCACTTGAAATTGAATCATTAGCGAAATCGCCTGATGAATTATCATTTCTTCCACCAAGCATAGTTAAATTTCCATTAAAATTTTGAAGAACTACTTCCGTAGTATATTTCTCAATACCATCTTTGTCTTCCCACTTTCTTGTCTGTAATTGTCCTTCTAAAAATACTTTTGAACCTTTTTTTAAATATTGATCTGCAATTCTGACAAGACCCTCATTGAATATAACTATTCTATGCCATTCAGTTTTATCTCTTTTTTCACCAGAATTTTTATCTTTCCAACTTTCAGTTGTGGCTATTGAGAAAGTACATAATGACCTTCCGTCTTGAGTGCTCCTGACCTCTGGATCATTTCCTAAATTACCTATAAGCATTACTTTATTTAAACTACCTGCCATAAAAAACTCCAATAATTATAATATATATAACAAAAACTCTTCCTACGTGAAAGCACTATGATATAACCTTTTGTAATTATATTTAATACATAAAAATCTAGGATTAATAATGTCATCTAAAAAAGATAAAATAGCGAATAAAAAATTTATTAATATTGTAGGCGCAAGAGAGCATAATTTAAAAAATATTAATGTAAGTATTCCAAAAGATAGCATTACTGTAATAACAGGTCTTTCTGGTTCAGGAAAATCATCTCTTGCCTTTGATACCATTTATGCTGAGGGACAAAGAAGATATGTAGAAAGTCTATCTGCTTATGCAAGACAGTTTTTAGAAATGATGCAAAAACCTGACCTAGACCAAATTGACGGTTTATCACCAGCTATAGCAATTGAGCAAAAAACAACCTCAAAAAATCCAAGATCAACTGTTGGAACAGTCACTGAGGTATATGATTATTTAAGGCTAATGTTTGCTAGAATAGGCGTTCCTCATTCACCTGCAACAGGCTTACCAATTAAAAGTCAAACTGTTACTCAAATGGTAGATCAGGTTTACAAGATAAAAGAGGGAACAAAAGCTTATCTTTTATCTCCAATTGTCCGAAGAAGAAAAGGTGAGTATAGAAAAGAATTTTCGAATCTTCTTAAAAAAGGTTTCCAAAGAGTAAAAATTGATGGTGAATTTTACGAATTAGATAATATTCCTAACTTAGAGAAAAATATTAAACATGATATTGATGTTGTTGTTGATAGAATTGTTATTGATAAATCTCTTGGAAATAGGTTAGCAGATAGTTTTGAAACAGCACTTCAGTTATCAGATGGTCTTGCTGCAATTGAATTAGCAAGTGGTGAAGAAAATGGAAAAAGAATAATATACTCAGCAAATTATTCGTGCCCAGAAACTGGTTTTACAATTGAAGAAATTGAACCAAGATTATTTTCATTCAATAATCCTGTTGGGGCTTGTCAGCATTGTGACGGTCTAGGAACAGAATATTTTATTGATAGAGACTTAGTAATTCCAAATAAAGATATTAGTATAAGAGATGGAGCAATTGCCCCATGGTCAAGAACATCATCTCCATCACCCTATTACCTTCAAACATTAATGGCATTATCTGAGCATTTTAATTTTTCAATTGACTGTAAATGGTCAAACCTTCCAGCCAAATTTCAAAAAATAATTTTAGATGGTTCTGAAAATGAAAAAATTACATTTAATTATGATGATGGATCAAGAACGTTCAAAACAACAAAATCTTTTGAAGGTATTATTAATAATTTAAAAAGAAGATATTTAGAGACTGATAGTAATTGGATGAGAGAAGAAATTGAAAAATATCAGTCAAAATCTAACTGCTCTAAGTGTAATGGCTATAGGCTGAAAGAAGAGGCATTGTGTATAAAAATTAATAGATCCAATATTGGTGATATATCAAAGCTTACAATAGATGAGGCAATCCTATGGTTTAATAGTTTGCAAAAAAAATTATCAAAAAAAGATACTGAAATTTCAAGAAATATTATTAAGGAGATTACTGAAAGACTATTTTTCCTTAAAAATGTTGGTTTAAATTATCTTACTTTATCAAGAGAATCCGGAACATTATCTGGAGGAGAGTCCCAAAGAATAAGACTGGCTTCTCAAATAGGATCAGGTTTAACGGGTGTTTTATATGTTTTAGATGAGCCCTCTATAGGCTTGCATCAGAGAGACAACGATAAATTACTTGGAACTTTATCGAGACTAAAAGACTTAGGTAATACTGTAATAGTTGTTGAACATGATGAGGAAACAATGAATGCAGCTGATCATATTATTGATATTGGTCCAGGTGCTGGTATTCATGGAGGATATCTCGTTGCTGAAGGAACATTTAGAGAAATTTCAAATAATAAGAAAAGTATTACGGGACAATATTTATCAAAAAAATTAAAAATTGATATACCTCAAAAACGAGAAATCAATAAAGATAGGTGTATAACGATTACAAATACTAATGGGAATAATTTAAAAAATGTTACAGCTAATTTTCCTTTAAGCACTCTAACATGCGTTACAGGTGTATCAGGCTCAGGTAAATCAACTCTATTGCTTCATACTCTTTTTGCGGCTTTAAACAGAAAATTAAATAATTCTCAAAAAACTCCAATGGATTATGAGGGAATTAATGGAATACATTATATTGATAAGATCATTGATATAAACCAATCACCAATAGGAAGGACGCCTAGATCTAATCCTGCTACCTACACAGGAGCCTTTACACCAATAAGAGATTGGTTTTGTCAATTACCTGAGGCAAAAGCAAGAGGATATAAACCCGGAAGATTTTCCTTTAATGTGAAGGGAGGAAGGTGTGAAACATGCCAAGGTGATGGCGTAATTAAAATTGAGATGCATTTCTTACCTGATGTTTATGTTGAGTGCGATCAATGCAAAGGACAGAGATATAATAGAGAAACTTTAGAGGTAAAATATAAAGATAAATCAATTGCAGATGTTTTAAATATGACAGTTACAGAATGTTCTGATCTTTTTAAGGCTGTTCCGCTTATTAGAGATAAAATGGAGACCCTTAAGAAGGTCGGTCTTGGTTATATAAAAGTAGGACAACAGGCAAATACATTATCTGGAGGTGAAGCTCAAAGAATAAAATTAGCAAAGGAATTATCAAAAAAGGCTACTGGAAGAACCTTTTATGTACTTGATGAGCCAACAACTGGTTTGCATTTTGATGATGTAAAAAAACTTTTGGAAGTCCTTCATGAATTAGTTGATAATGGAAATACAGTGGTAGTTATCGAACACAACCTTGATGTAATTAAAACCGCAGATTGGGTTTTAGATATAGGTCCTGATGGAGGCGATAAAGGCGGAGAGCTTGTTTATGAAGGAGAGCTTGAAGGTATTTTAAAGATAAAAAATAGTTATACAGGTCAATATTTAAAGAAAATAATATAAAAAAAGGGGCTGAAAGCCCCTTTTTAATTTATTTATTAAATTTAAAAAATATTCTGAGCAGCAACCATTGAAAAAAGCATTGGTATGCTTAGTAATGTATTAGTCCTAGAAAAAAGCATTGCTGTTCTAGCTGATGCAGCTTTTACGTCATCTTCTGCGGGAACTATACCTAAGGCTTTCTTCTGGTTTGGCCATATAACAAACCAAACATTAAACCACATAATTGTTCCTAACCACATCCCTATCCCAATAGCTATATGTGAAGGAGCTGCATCACCTCTAAAGCCTAGGGTCATTGCAGCTTCTAAATAACCATTTAAATAGCCGAGAATTAATCCTGTTATGATTGTTGACATTGCAGCCCAACGAAACCACCAAAGAGCTGCAGGAGCAATAACTTTAGAAACTGCAGGTTTTTGATCGTCAGGAATATTTGGCATATTTGGAATTTGAACAAAATTAAAATACCAAAGTAAGCCAATCCACATTATCCCTGATAAAACATGTAGCCATCTAAATAGAAAAGAATAAAAAGCTTGATCAGAAAAGCTATCAGAAGATACAGACCCCCATGACATGAAAACTATTAATAACAAAATTGTAACTATAAAACCTGCTGTTACAGTATTTTTTAAAGAAGATAAAATTGAACTCATATTAGACACCCTTGTTAAATATGAATCTATAATAATATCTATTATTCAATTTTGAAAGCTAGTTATCGTTATTTTTTGACCAATCCCTTTTAACACCAAGAATATGAAGAAGCTGAGAAGCTATAAATGTAGATGAATATGTCCCAATAAAAACACCTATAATCATAGCTAGTGTAAATCCTTTAATAACCTGACCGCCAAAAATATAAAGAGAGAATAAGGCTAAAAGTGTAGTAAAGGATGTTAGCACTGTCCTGGATAGTGTCTGATTAATTGATGAATTTATAAGATCATATAAATCTTGTTTTTTATATTTTCTTAAATTCTCTCTAATTCTATCATAAACAACAACGGTATCATTCATAGAGTATCCAATTATAGTTAATAGAGCGGCAATTATTGATAAATTAAACTCAATTTGAAAAAATGAAAAAATTCCAATTGTTATAATAACATCATGAACTAGAGCTAACACAGCGCCCAGAGAAAATTGCCATTCAAACCTAATCCAAATGTAAAAAAGCATTAAGCCAACAGCTGAAATAATTGCTAGAATTCCTTTTTGAATTAGTTCAGAGCTTATCTTTGGACCTACTACCTCTGTTCTTTGAATTTCTCCAAAAGTTTCTAATTCATTTGTAATCATTGATAAAACTGAAGAATTATTTTCTGATGATGATGACTCAACTCTAACTAAGATATTTTTTTTCAGATCCAAAATTTTGAATTTGCACATCACCAAGATTTAATAATGATAATTTAGACCTAACATCACTAATATTTATGCTTTCATCAGACTTAACCTCAATAAGACTTCCACCCTTAAAATCTATACCAAAATTTAGTCCATTAATGAAAAGAGAAAAAAACGATATAAGACAAAAAATAATGGAAATAGATAATGTTATTTTTTTGTATTTAAGAAACTGAATATTCGTATTTTGATTTATTATTTTTAAGGTTTTCATTTAAATTCTCACAAAGATAGTTCTTCAGGTCTTTTTTTCAAAATCCAAATTGAAATTAATAATCTGGTTATGATAAACGCAGTAAAAACAGATGTTATAATCCCTATAGATAATGTCACTGCAAATCCTTTGACAGGTCCTGTCCCAAGAAAGAATAAAACAAGAGATGCTATTAAGGTTGTTACATTCGCATCAAGAATAGTTCCAAAAGACTTCGAATATCCAGATTCTATTGCTGATATTGGATTTTTTTCATTATTAATTTCATCTCTAATTCTTTCAAATATAATAACATTAGCATCTACGGCCATGCCGATGGTCAATACGATACCTGCAATACCTGGAAGTGTTAGTGTTGCTTGGAGTAATGATAGAATACCAACAATGAAGATAATATTTAAAATTAATGCAAAGTTTGCATAAAAACCAAATCTTCCATAACTAAGAATAATGAATATTAATACACAAACTAAACCTATAATTGCTGCCGAAGTTCCAGAGTCAATTGAGTCCTTTCCAAGACCAGGTCCAATTGTTTTTTCTTCCAATATCTCTAGAGGAGCAGGTAGTGCACCTGCCCTTAATAAAATTGATAAATTATTTGCTTCCTCAACTGTAAAACCGCCTTCAATTTGTCCAGACCCGCCTAATATAGGTGTACGAATAACTGGTGCAGAAATTACTTCATTGTCTAAAATTATTGCAAAAGGTTTTCCAACATTCTCAGATGTTGCTTTTGCAAAATACTTTCCCCCAAGTGTATCAAATCTAAAGTTAACAATTGGAGCATTAGTTGCCTGATCAAAACTTGCTTGCGCATCTACAAGTCTTTCACCCGATACTAATACCTTCTTCATAACAAGATATTCAAATCCATCTGTATCTCTTATAATTTCTGATCTACTAGGAATTCTAGTTTGTCTTGCCTCACTAACGCTAATAGACGTATCAACCATTCTGAAATTTAATTTAGCGGTTTGACCAAGTAAATCCTTTAATCTTTGAGGGTCATCCATTCCAGGAACCTCTAATAAGATTCTATTATTACCCTGTCTTTGAATAGATGGCTCTGTAACGCCAAGGCCATCAATCCTTCTTCTGATAATTTCTATTGATTGAGATACAGCAGACCTATATTTCTCTTTTAATGAATTCTCATTCAAATCTAATAAGAAAAAATTATCATTAATATTAATTGAAAACTCTTCATTATTAGTATTTGTAAATAAATTTGATGATGAAATATTAAATTCTTGAACTAATTTTTTTGCCTCATTTACTTTAAGAACATCTCTTATTGTTACCTGAACTCCATTTTTATTAGTTTTTAAACCAGAATATTTAATTTTATTTTGCCGAAAGGTCGATCTAATATCCTCTAAAAGTGATTGCGATCTATCGTTTTTAATTGAATCTGTATCTACCTCTAAAAGAAGATATGACCCTCCTCTTAAATCTAAACCAAGATTAATAGTTTGTTTTGGGAATAAAGGAATATTAACTTTGGAAAAGTTAGGAAGAGCTAGAAAAAAACCTATAACACATATTATCAGTAAAAATATTTTCTTAGAATTAGAAAAATATATCATAACATATTAAGACTTCACATGAGCTAGAGTCGATTTAACGGCTCTGATATTTACATTATCACCAAAATCAATTGTAACCTCGTCATCAGAAACTTTTAAAATTTTTCCTATTAAACCACCTTGAGTTACAACTTCATCGCCTTTTTTTACTGCATTAACCATTGCAGCATGCTCTTTAACTTTATTTTGCTGAGGTCTAATTATTAGAAAATAAAAAACGAAAAAGATTAAAATTAATGGCATTATTTGAAATAAAACTTCTTGCATAACTTATCCTTGTTGTTGAGTTATAAATTAATATGTAAATTTTATCGAAATATCAAACTTAATTAATATTTTGATATCAAGTATTTTCTAATTCAATTTTCTTAGAACCATTCATATAAGGTTGTAAAACTTTTGGAATATTAACTACTCCAGACCCTTCATAATAATTTTCCAAAATTGCAACTAGAGTTCTTCCAACGGCCAATCCAGAGCCATTTAGAGTGTGTGGAAAGACTTTTTTTCCAGTTTTTTGATCTTTATACCTAGTATTCATCCTTATTGATTGAAAATCTCCACATAATGAACATGATGAAATCTCTCTAAAAAGTTTTTGACCAGGTAACCAAACTTCAAGATCATAAGTCTTTACCGCAGAAAAACCCATATCACCGGTTGATAAAACAACTGTTCTATATGGTAATTCTAGTTCTTTTAGAATCCCCTCGGCACAAGAAAGAAGTCTTTCTAATTCATCTAAAGAATTTTCTGGTTTAACAATACTAACTAATTCAACTTTTGGAAATTGATGGAGTCTTATTAACCCTCTTGTATCTTTACCAGCAGCACCGGCCTCTTTTCTAAAACATTGTGTATATGAAACAAAACGTAAAGGTAAATTATTGTCTTTAAGATTTTCATCTTTAACAAGGTTTGTTAAAGGAACTTCAGCAGTCGGTATCAACCAAAAACCATCCTCTGTTTTAAACTGATCATCTGCAAATTTTGGTAACTGACCTGTGCCATACATAACGTCATCCTTAACTAAATAAGGTACACTGATTTCTTCATAACTATTTTCTAACACATGATGATCTATCATAAAATTAGCAATAGCTCTCTCCATTTGAGCTAAGTCTTTTTTTAGAATTGAAAATCTTGAGCCCGATAATTTTGTAGCTTTATCAAAATCTAACATTCCAAGCTCTTCGCCAATTTCATAATGATTTGGGGAAGTATCCTTCTTTACACCATACTCATTTATAATTTTATTTGAGCTCTCATCTTTACCATCAGGTACTTCATCTAAAGGGATATTAGGTAAGGAAGATAATTCTTTACTGAGAGACTTGGAAAATTCTTCTTTGCTTTCCTCTAAAGATTGCATTTTTTCTTTTATTAATTGAACATCAGCTGAAAGTTTCTCATAGACAACTTTATCGTTATTTTTTTTAGCAATACCAAATTTCTTTGATAAATCATTTCTTTGAGTTTGAAGCTCTTGAAGATCTGTAATTGATTTTCTTAAATCTTTATCAAGTGCAAGTATTGTATCTAGACTTACATCTAATCCCCTTCTCTTCCATCCTTTGATAAAAAAATCAGCATCATTTCTTATTTTATTAATATCGTGCATTTTAATTCTTTAATGTATTTCCTTCTTTATTTTTTCTTTCAATTAAAGACACCAAAAGAATAGATAACTCATACAGTAAAAGTGTAGGAATTGCTAAACCAATTTGACTTATTAAATCAGGTGGAGTGAGAAAGGCTGCAACTAAAAAAGTTAATACAATTGCATATTTTCTTCCCTTTTTTAAATTTTCTGATCCAACAATACCTATTTTTGCCAATAATGTTAAAACTACCGGAAGCTGAAAACATATACCGAATGCAATAATTAACGATGTTACCAATTTAAGGTACTCGCTAACCTTTGGAAGAAGTTTTATTGATAAATTATCAAGACTAGATTCGATCTGCATAGAGATAAAAAAGTTTAATGCCAAGGGCATTATTAAATAATGAACCATTAATGTACTAATTAAAAATAAAAAAGGTGTAGCAATAAAGTAAGGTATTAGAGCCATTTTTTCATTTTCATATAATCCTGGCGCTAAAAAAAGATATAGTTCAATAGCAAAATATGGAAGTCCAATTAAAGATGCCCCAAAAATTCCTATCTTAAGTTTAGTCATTAAAAATTCTTGTGGAGCTGTATAAATCATTTCACCGCTAGATCCTGCTGTATCAAAAAAAGGATTTACTAAGAAAGAATATATGCTTGTTGAAAAATAAAAGGATATTAGAAATCCAATAAAAAAAATAATTATTGATCTTATCAACCTAGATCGAAGTTCAATTAAATGATCAATCAAGGGGGCTTTTGAAAAATCATTTTGATTTTGATGTATTTTATCTGATTTCGACATAAATAGAATTAATCATCTTCAGTTGTTTTATTTTTATTAATAGATTTATTTTTATTTTTTGAAATTTTTTCTATTTCTAGATCATTTGCTATACTTTGAACGCCCGTTCTTAATTCAGCAGCGTATATCTTTATTTTTGAAACAAAATCAAAGATTACTTTGAGTAAGCTAGGCAATTCTTTAGGGCCTACAGTTACAAGTAAAACCACAGCAACAATTAATAATTCACTATAACCAAAATCAAACATAGTCTTATAATTTAATCTTTATCTTTCGTATCATTATTTTCAATTTCATTTTCGTTTGGTTCATCTTCTAAGCCCTTACGAAAACTTTTAATACCTGAGGCTAGATCACCCATAAAATTAGATATTCTTCCTCTTCCAAAAAAAATTAATACAAGAACAACTACTATTAAAATTTGCATTAAACTTGGTGACATTTTTTAATTCCTTATAAAAAATATATTAATATTATACACTTATCTCAATAATGAAAAATTAATTATTTTCTTCGATATGCTCTAAGTCATCATCTATTGGATACATGTCTGGCGGTAAATTACTATCTAATAGCCCAGTAGACTTTAATTCATCGAGACCTGGAAGTTCTTTTGTATTTTCCAAGTCAAAGTGTACTAAAAATTCATCAGTTGTACCGTATGTTATAGGATTTCCAGGGGTTTTTCTTCTTCCCTTAATTTTAACCCAATTTATCTCCATTAGTGTATCTATAGTCCCTGGAGATGCAGTTACCCCTCTTATTTCCTCAATCTCAGCCCTTGAAACGGGTTGATGATAAGCAATTATTGATAATGTTTCTAATGCAGCTTTTGATAATTTTTTTTGAATTTTTGCTTCTTTCTGCATTATAAAGGATAAGTCAGATGCAGTTTTAAACATCCATTTATTATTTACCTTCTTTAATTCAACCCCTCTGCCTTTATATAGATTGAGAAGATTATTCATTATCTCCTCAATATCGGTATCAACTGGAAGCATATCTTTAAGTGTTTTTTCATCAAGTGGGTCAGATGCAGCAAATAAGAGAGCCTCAACAGCTCTAATTTGGTCAGAAAATTCTATTAAAGGATTATTTTCGTTATCTTCAATCATGCCAACATCTCATTAATATTAGATCTATTCTCTTTAATTTTAAATTTAATTGATCCAAAATTTTTATTTTGGTTTATTTCAATCATGCCTTCTTTTGATAACTCTAAAGATGCAGAAAAAATTGAAGCTAAGGAACTTTTTCTAAATAAAACTCCTTCCTCTGATACATCATTATTTACAGGAAGAAAATCTTCAATTTTTGTCCAATCTACTATAGTCCCTAGCATTTTTTCCAATCGATTTCTTGCATCCTCAATAGAAAATATTGAAAAAACTCTTGGTTTCCAACTATTATCATAATTTCTATTTCTTAATCCAGAATAAGAAGAAATTAAGTCAAAAAGTGTATCTTTATGATTAAAATTTTTAATTAAAAATATATTTTCGGGCATGCCCCTTCTAAAGACATGAATACCTTCCCTATCCCTAGTTATAAGCTTTGAACCAACTTCTCTCATTACCTCAAGCCTTCTAAGTCTAAAAGCTAAGATAGCAGATAATTCTTTTGCGGAAACATCTTCATCATCCTGATCAGGTAAAAGCAATTTTGACTTCAAAAAAGCTAACCACGATGCCATGACAATATAATCAGCAGCCAAATCAATATCAATTTTTTTCATTTGATCAATAAAGTTTAAATATTGAGAAGCTAGTTCTAGTATTGAAATTTCTAAAAGATCAACTTTTTGTTCTTTTGCTAAAGATAACAACAAATCTAGAGGACCTTCGAAGCCATCCAGATTAACATGAAACAAATCTAATTGTTCATTATAATTATCATTCAAACTATTCTCCATATAACAATATATAGCTGTTATTTTAACAAATATACACTACATTAAGTACTGACAAATTGTTGTAATAACTAGATTTAAGATAATTAAAGAGTTAAAATAATTTTATATTTATAATATTATCTATATTAATCAATAATTTATATATAATTTATAAAGTCAATTTATTGGTTTTTTTGTGAAAGAATTTGACACCTAAAATTTAAATTTAAAAGGCTATTGCAATAATCTTGAGCAATATCAATATTTTCAATATTAGTTGATATGATTCGATATTTAAGATCTTCACCAGGAAGGAACAATCTTTGCCCAACTTTAATTCTATCGGGATTTGTGAGATTATTTAATTCAATTATTTTTTTTGAGGTTGTTGAATAATTTCTTGCAATTGTTGAAATAGTATCTCCCTTTTTTATATTTATTACTATATTTGTTGGGAGAATTTTCTCTATCTTAATAATCCTATCTTTCAAAAAATCTTGCATTTTGAGTTTTTTTAAATGAATTTCAGCATCTTTAATATTTGAAAAAGTTCCAAAAAGTAATGAAAAGTAGTTAATTTTTAATTTTCTCTCCTCAAAAATATTCTCAAGAGTTCCGCAAGGTTCGTTTGAGTTATTCCAAAGCGAATATACACATGGAATATTTGAAGGTCTTTTAATTTCAGGTGTATTTTCTGGAAGTTCCCTAATTTGTCCATTTGGTGGATAAACTATTGGTATTTCGCTATCTGAGTTAAAATATATAAAAAGGCCAACAATTACTATTATAGATAAGGTGGTAAAGAATATAAAAATATTCTTCTTCATTCTATCTTAGTTCCTCTAGTGCATTTATGCCTAATAACCTTAATCCTTCAGATATTGTAATTTTTACAGACATAATCAAAGCTAGTCTTGCTCTAGTTTCGTCTAAATTATCAATATTTAAAACTTTCAAATTATTATCCTCATTTCCTAAATTCCAATAAGAATGAAAGGATGAAGCTATATCTCTAAGATAAAAAGCAACTCTATGAGGTTCTCTATATATTGCTGCCTGTTCAATTATTCTTGGAAAATTTGAAATTATTTTTATAAGCTCAATATCATGAGAATTTGATAAAAGCCTAAGGTTTGTATTATTAACAAAGTTTTCGTCAACTGAAAAAAGGTTTTCATCCCCAACTTTTCGAATAATAGAGCTTATTCTTGCGTGAGCATATTGAACATAGAAAATAGGATTATCTTTAGTTTGTTCCTTAACAAGATCATAGTCGAAATCTAAGGGCGCATCATTTTTTCTTGTCAGCATCATAAATCTAACAGCATCAGAGCCCACTTCCTCAACTAAATCTCTCAATGTTATAAAACTTCCTGATCTTTTTGACATTTTTAAAACATTTCCACCTCTTATTAATCTAACGAGCTGGCACACCTTTACCTCTAAAGTGGACTTTGATTTTGTCACTGCATCAACTGCAGAGGTTACCCTAGAAATATAACCAGAGTGATCCGCACCCCATATATTAATCATTTTATTAAAACCTCTATTAAACTTTTCTTTATGATAAGCTATATCAGGCATAAAATAAGTCCATGAACCATCATGTTTTTTAACAACCCTATCCTCATCATCACCAAAGCTTTTCGATTTAAAGAGTATATGTTTCTTCTTCGTCCACTCAGACTTTTTAACACCTTTTGGTGGTGGGGTTTCACCTTCATACAGAAGGTCTGACTTATACATATCATTAAAAACTTCTTGCACATAACCATCATTAAGAAGTTTATTTTCAGATGTAAAAACATCATGATTTATTCCGAGTGAATTTAGATCATCTCTGATAACACTAAGCATAGATTTAATTGAAAATTCTTTAACAATTGGAAGCCAATCTTCCTTTTCAACTTCAACTAATGAATCCTTAAACTGTATTCTTAGATCTTCTCCAACTGATTTTAAATAAGCACCAGGGTATAAACCCTCTGGAATTTCATCGATATTTTCGCCACAAGCTTCTCTATATCTCATAAAAACAGATTGAGCTAATTTATCTATTTGTTCACCGGCATCATTTACGTAATATTCCTTACATACATTATAACCAACTTTTTTTAATATATTTGATAATGTATCTCCAAAAACTGCACCTCTAGTATGTCCAACATGAAGAGGTCCAGTTGGATTTGCAGATACATATTCAAGATTTATTTTTTCATTTTTACCATAATCTGCATCGCCAAAATTATTTTTTTCTTTTAAAATTATTGGAAGTAAATTCCACCAAATATCTTTTTTAAGATTTATATTTATAAAACCTTTTCCTGCAATCTCAACATTTTCAAAATCAGGATTGTTTTCTATTAAATTTATAATTTTAGATGCAATTTCTTGAGAAGGTTTTTTTAACTTTCCGGATAAAACCATTGATGCGTTAGTAGATAAGTCTCCCAGAGAAGCATCTTTTGGAAATTCAAAAGATATATTTTTTAAATCACTTTTTTCTAGAGCAAACTCTTTGAGTAGGATATTTTCAATTTTATTTCTGTAGTGATTTATTATATTCATTTTAGTACCCAGGAAGATCTAATAAATTTTCGTCATATAATCTAGCATGATTTTCAACAACAGATCTATCAGTCATAGATGCTATATAGTCACAAATAACTCTTGCAGAAATCTTAGAATATGGAGTATCACATTTTTCTCTTAATTTAATTGGAAGAAGATCAATATCTTTTATTAATTTAGAAAAAATATCTTCAATTGTTCTCATAGATCTTACTCTCTCGTTTTCAATTGAACTATGCTCATAAACCCTTGATCTTAAAAATTTTCTTATTTGATTATCCTGTGAAATAAAAAAATCTGAAAAACCTGCAACTAAACTTTTCTGAGATCTAATTTGTTCTGGATCATTGGGCTTAATTTTATCAATATTTTTTTTAGTATTACTTATTAAATCATTTACCATCAAACCTATTAATCTTCTGATTAATTCTTTAACGATCATATAATCATCAATATTTTTGAATTCTATATTTATTTCTTTAATAATTTCTGAAAATAAATCAATTTTTTTTAAGTCACTAAGAGTAATTAAACCCGCCCTAAATCCATCATCAATATCATGATTATTGTAAGCTATATCATCTGATAAAGATGCAATTTGAGCCTCAAGCCCTGGGAATGTATCTAACTCTAAATCATGAATATTATTATATTCTTTTATAACTATATGAGGGTTTAACAATGGGCCATTATGCTTTACAACACCTTCTAGAGTCTCCCAAGTTAAATTTAAACCTTCAAATAGAGGATATCTCTCTTCTAAAGAGGTTAATATTCTTAAAGTTTGAGCATTGTGATCAAAGCCATCATAATCTTTCATACAACTATTTAGAATTTCTTCACCAGAATGAGCAAAAGGTGGGTGGCCTAAATCATGAGATAAGGCCAATACTTCTGCTAAATCTTCATCTAAACCAAGTCTTCTAGAAACAGCTCTTGAAATTTGACTTACTTCAAGTGAGTGAGTTAAACGTGTTCTATAGTAATCTTCTGTGTGAGCTAAAAAAACCTGAGTTTTATGTTTTAACAATCTAAATGAGTCGGAATGTATAACCCTATCCCTATCTCTTTGAAAAGGATTTCTATTCTGACTCTCATTCTCATTATGCAATCTACCTTTTGAATTTTCAAAGGATGTAGAAAAAATAGCTTTTTTTATCATTTGAGATTCCTACTATTAATTAAAAATAACAGGAATCTCTATGATTTGAAAATCTTATATTACTAAAAATTAATGCGCTAAAATCGCTAGCAACAGTAATGCAACAATATTAGTAATTTTAATCATTGGATTAATTGCAGGCCCTGCCGTATCTTTATATGGATCACCAACAGTATCACCTGTAACAGCAGCTTTATGTGCTTCTGATCCTTTACCTCCATGATTACCATCTTCTATATATTTTTTTGCATTATCCCATGCACCGCCTCCAGCTGTCATAGATAGCGCAACGAATAACCCAGTTACAATTACCCCAAGAAGCATTGCTCCAAGTGCAGAAAAAGCATCCCCTTTTGTAGCTATAAAATTAATAAAATAAAATAAAATAACTGGCGAAAGTAAAGGAAGTAAAGAAGGCACAATCATTTCTTTAATTGCTGATTTTGTTAAAAGGTCAACAGCCCTTGAATAATCAGGTTTATCTTTTCCAGTCATAATTCCAGGTTTTTCTTTAAACTGAAGCCTTACTTCCTCAACAATGGCTGAACCAGCCCTTCCAACGGCAGTCATACCCATTGCTGCAAATAAATAAGGAAGCATACCGCCAACCAATAAACCAACTACAACATATGGATTAGATAATGAAAAATCTGTTGTCACTCCATAAAAATAACTTCCTTCTACAGCATTGGTCGTAAAATAATCAATATCTGCAGTATATGCACCAAATAAAACTAGAGCTCCTAATCCAGCCGATCCAATAGCATAACCTTTTGTTACAGCTTTTGTTGTATTTCCAACGGCATCTAATGCATCTGTTGTATTTCTCACATCTTCAGGTAACTCTGACATTTCAGCTATTCCACCTGCATTATCAGTAACTGGACCAAAAGCATCAAGAGCAACGACCATACCTGCTAAGGCAAGCATTGTAGTAACAGCAATTGCAATACCAAATAGACCAGCTAAACTATATGTTAAAATAATTCCAAAAACTATTACAAGAGCAGGAAGAGCTGTTGACTCCATTGAAACAGCAAGACCTTGAATTACATTTGTACCGTGTCCAGTTTCTGAAGACTTTGCAATTGATTGAACCGGTCGATAGTCAACACCAGTATAATATTCAGTTATCCATATAATAAGCCCAGTAATAGCTAATCCAATTACTCCACAAATATATAAATCAAGACCGTTAAAAGAAATATCATCAATAGATAGAGTTGTATTAAAGCCTACTACCAAGTCTGTTACAAAATATAACACTATTAATGATAAAATAGCAGTAGCAATAAATCCTCTATATAAAGCGCCCATTATTGAATTATTTTTACCTAATTTAACGAAATAAGTACCCAAAATAGAAGTTATTACACAAGCTGCACAGATTGCCATAGGGTAAATCATCATTACAACATTACCTGTAAAAAATATAGAAGCTAAGACCATTGTAGCAACAACAGTAACAGCATATGTCTCAAATAAGTCTGCAGCCATTCCTGCACAATCACCAACATTATCACCAACATTGTCAGCAATTGTTGCTGGATTTCTAGGATCATCTTCAGGAATACCAGCTTCAACTTTTCCTACAAGATCTCCACCAACATCTGCTCCTTTTGTAAAAATTCCTCCACCCAGTCTAGCAAAAATTGAAATCAATGAAGAACCGAAACCTAGAGCAACTAAAGCATCAATGACGACTCTATCATTTTCAGGAACCCAAATATTTGTTAAAATATAATAATAAACGGATACTGCTAGTAACGCTAAACCAGCTACAAGCATGCCTGTGACCGCACCTGACTTAAAAGCAATACCGAGGCCACTAGCTAAACTTACTGAGGATGCTTGAGTAGTTCTAACATTTGCTCTAACAGATACTAACATACCTATATAGCCTGCTATTCCAGACATAACTGATCCAATTAAAAAGCCAACTGCTACCTCAAGACCTAATAAAAAATATGAAATTATAAGAATTACCACACCAACAATTGCTATAGTACTATATTGTCTAGATAAATATGCTCCTGCCCCTTCCTGAATAGCTTTTGCAATTTCTTGCATTTTTTCATTACCTGTATCTGCTGATAAAACAGATAAAGAAGTAATTATTCCATATAGAACAGCCAATACTCCAGATCCAATAATTAGATACATAATATCCATAATAATTTCCTCCACATTATTAAATAACTAGTTCATAATTTTGACGAACATTGCCAAAACAATGTTCTAATATCAAGTTAAACATTACTAGAATTTATGCTTATAGCCATCTAAGTCAGTTATGTCATTAAAATCAGCTATATTTATATTATAGCCTTTTTTCATTTTACCAATTTTAGTAATATTTTTATTTCTATCTAGCCCGTCTTTCCCTGTAAATAACAACTCATAATCATCACCACCATTTAATATTAATTTATTTAATTTAGGATATTTAGAGATAATAGCCTTAGCAGAATTAGATAATGGAATTGCATTAAAATCTATATCAGCACCTAAATTTGAAGTTCGGCATATGTTACTTAGATCACTGTAAAGACCATCTGATACATCTGTGGAAGCAGATGCATTTTTATTTATATAATTAAACAAATCAATTCTTGGAGTTGGTTTTAGGTATCTATTTAATAAAAACTCTTTATGTTTTTTTAAAATATTAACTTTTTCTTTCTTTTTACAATATAAACCCAATGCAGAGTCACCAATTGTACCTGAAACATAAATATAATCACTACTTTTAGCTGAAGATCTTCTGACAAATTTGTCATTTATTAAATTTCCAAAAATTGTAAGGGATAAAACTGTTTTATCTAATGTTTTAGTAGTATCACCACCAATTAAATTTAATTTAAAAAACTGAATATCAGATCTTAAACCTCTCATAAAATTACTTATCCAATTTTCATCTATATTTTTACCAATAGAGAAATTGAATAAACAATATTTTGGTTTAACTCCTTTTGAAACTATATCAGATACGTTTACTCGTATAAGTTTTTTAGCGATAAGATTTGGCCTATCGTTAGAAAAAAAGTGAATATCTTCACAAATAGTATCAGTGGAGTAGATTTTACCGTCAACTAAACCAACATCATCATTAAAGTTTAAAGAATATTTCGAATTTTTTTCTTTGGAGGAGAGATATTTTTTTATGAAATCAAATTCAGTAATCATTTTATAATTCACTTGATCTATAAATTTTGGATATTTTATCTAAAATACCATTAATAAAATTTGGTTCCTCACCTTCAAAAAATGATTTTGATATTTCTATATATTCATTAATGATGACTTTAACTGGAATATCGTTACATTCTTTTAATTCATATAAAGCCGATCTTAATATTGCCCGAGAAACGGAATCTATTCTCGATAAAGACCAACCAATTAAATTATCCCTAATATCAGAGTCAATTGCTTTTTGGTTTTTTGTAACCCCTTTTAAGATTCTACTTAAGTGATTCTTATCAGCTTTTTCAGCTTTATTTAGCATTGAGATTTCTATTAAATAATCATCAGTTAATCTATCAAGAATATTATTAATTTTTTTTCCATTTATTTCCATTTCAAATAAGATTTGCACTGCGAAAAGACGGGCTGATGATTTTTTATTATAAATATTTGACTTCAAATTAAATATTACCTTTAAAATCTATCAGCTTTGAGGAGGCTAATGCCGCATGATAACCTTTATTATTTTGATTATTATTACTTCTTTCAATTGCCTGCTGTTTATTTTCAACAGTCAAAATACCATTTCCGATTATAAGAGAATAGTCTAGACTTAAATTTGTAATAGCTCTTGCAGACTCATTAATCACTATATCAAAATGACTTGTTTCGCCTCTTATAACACAACCTAAAGCCACAAAACCGTCAAAATTATGTTTTGTTTCAGAAATAAACTTAATAGCAGGTCCAATTTCTAAAGCCCCAGGAACATAAAATTTTTCATAAAAGATTGAGTTTTGATCACAAAATTTTGTTGCCCCTAACTCTAAACCATTAGAAATTTTTTTATAATAATCTGAAACAACTATGCAAATACTTTTTGACATATTAATTATTATCCTCAAGAGGCTGTCTATCGGAAATTTCTAAATCATAACCCTCCAGATTAATTGGCATTGCATTGGTATCTGAAATTAAACTCATTTTCTTTACACCCAAGTCAATAAGTATTTGAGCTCCAACACCATATTCCTTCAATTTATTATCTTGCTTCAAATTATTACCTGAATATTTTTTAAGAAGGTTTGATAAAGCATCATCATTTGTATCTCTAACTAGTATTATTACACCAGAGTCGAGATCACTAATTAAGTCCATTGATTTTGAAATTAAATTCTTTCGATTAGGATTTATTGATATTAAATCTTCAAAAATATTTACAGAATGAACTCTTACAGGAATAACATCATTAGAATTAATTCTTCCTTTTACAAGGGCAATATGCTCTGCTTTATCAAGATCATTTTTATAAACAATGCAGTCCCATTCTCCACCAAATTCACTCTCTATTTTTTCACTCTGAACTCTAGTAATTATATGATCATTATTAATTCTATATGATATTAAGTCGGCAATTGTTCCAATTTTTAAATTAAATTTTTTTGCAACTTCAATTAATTCTGGAAGTCTTGCCATTGTTCCATCATCATTCATTATTTCACAAATAACACCAGATGGATTTTTACCAGCAAGTTTTGCTATATCAACAGCTGCTTCAGTATGACCAGCTCTAACCAAAACACCACCAGGACGTGCTTTAATAGGAAAAACGTGACCAGGTGTAACAATATCTGTACTTTTGGTATTTCCTGAGATTGCAGTTGCAATTGTCAAAGCTCTATCATGAGCAGAAATACCTGTAGTAACACCCTCTCTGGCCTCAATAGAAACAGTGAATGCTGTCTCATGCCTTGATTTATTATTTGAAGACATTAGTGACAATCCAAGATTTTCTACCTTATCTTCATTTAATGCCAAGCAGATTAAACCTCTACCATTTTTAGCCATAAAATTAATAATATCGGCATTTGCATCTTCTGCAGATATAACAAGGTCACCCTCATTTTCTCTATCTTCAGCATCTACAAGAATAAACATATTACCCTTTGATGCTTCAGAGATAATATCTTCTATGGGTGAAATATATTTCTTCATAATCTTTCCTCAAGCTGTCTTGAAACATACCTAGCCAATACATCAAATTCAATATTTACACTATCACCCTTGCTAACACTACTCCATGAAGTATTTTCTTCAGTATGAGGTATAATATTTACTGAAAAAAAATCATCAAAAACATCATTTATTGTCAGTGAAATACCATCCAAGCATATAGATCCTTTTGAAGCGACAAACTTTTTATACTTATTAGGATATTTTATTTTAAAAACATTACTATTTTTTGATTTTATGATTGAGTCGATTTCACCCAAACAATCAACATGACCGGTAACTAAATGTCCACCAACCTCATCTCCAAACTTTAAACTCTTTTCTAAATTAACTTTAGTATGATTTTTCCAAAACTTTACAGAAGATCTAGAAATAGTTTCTTGTGATACTTCAAAGCAAAAATAAGAATTATCGTTAAATTTATTTTTTTCAACAACTGTTAAACAAATTCCTGAACAACAAATAGACGCGCCGAGATCAATATCCTCATGATTGAATATTGATGATATTTTAATTTTACCATTATCTAAATTAATTGACTCTATTTCACCAACATCAGTAATTATTCCTGTAAACAAAATATTAATCCTTCTTTGAGCTAAAGATCTCTAGCTTATTATCTCGTAAATTAATACAATCTTTTAACAAAAATTTATGACTATATCTAATCTTGTTGAGTTTTTTATCGCTTTTATTCAGTAATTTATCTTCGCTAGCATTTTTCTCAGAGGAAAACCAATAAATTAAATTTACCAATTTTTTCTCGACAAAGGTACTTGAAAGTGTTGAGCCGCCTTCGATTAGCAATCTATTAATACTCATTTTATTTAAAAAAGATAAAATCTCTTTAATTTCAAGAAAACCTTTTTCATTTTTATTTATATAAATAACATTAATCCCTTTATTTTTAAATTGACTAATTTTCTTACTTTTCAATATGTTAGTAAAAATAATTAAATCATTTTTGGAGTATTTAACTAACTTTGAATCTTCAGGGGTTTTAAAATTAGTATCGATTATAATCTTTATTGGCGATCTGTCTTTTAACCCATTTAATCTACAATCCAAAGAGGGATTATCAGCTAAAACAGTGTTTATTCCGACCATAATTGCATCATGATTGGATCTTAAAATATGCCCATAAGATCTCGACAAATGATTTGTTATCCATGTCATACCTTTTTTAGGAATAGTTAGCCCATTTTTATAAGATGCAACTTTGACATTAATTTCTGGGTGTTTATTTTTTATATTACTTATAAAACCATAATGATTTTTTAAAGCTATTTTATCATAATCTTCAAGATCAACATGAACACCATTAGCCTTTAAAAGTTCAATCCCTTTTCCATTAACAAGAGGGTTAGGATCTTTCTGAGCTATAACAACCCTTTTTACTTGTTTTTCTATTAATAATTTTGCACATGAAGGATTTTTACCAATATGTGAGCATGGTTCTAAAGTTACATAAGCAGTGGTATTTTTTGGAAAGTTTTTTATATTATTTATTGCATTAAATTCAGCATGAGGCGAACCATTTCTTCCAGTAACTCCAATGCTTACAATTTTATTCTCACTGGCAATAACACACCCTACAGAGGGATTTTCCCCTGTATTTCCAATATTTCTTGATGCGAGCCTAATTGCATAGTCCATAAAAAAGCTATCATTTTGATAATATTTCATTATTTAAAACAAAAAAACCATAGATTAGTCTTCATGAATTATCTCAGAAGGATTCCCTAACTCTCCAACAAAATCTTCAAAGTCTTTAACTTCACGAAAATTTTTATAAACAGAAGCAAACCTTACATAAGAAACCATATCAACCTCTCTTAATGCCGCCATAATTAAGCTGCCGATTAAATTTGATGGTATATCTGTTTCACCTGTGCTCTCAAGCTGTCTAACGATACCGGTAACCATTCTTTCAATAACATCTGGATCAATATTTCTTTTTCTAACAGAAATATCTACAGATCTCATAAGTTTATCCCTATCAAAAGGAGCCCTTTTTCCTGATCGTTTGACAACCGTCAAATCTCTCATTTGTATTCTTTCAAAAGTAGTAAAACGTCCACCACAAGCAAGACATTGGCGCCTTCTTCTAATTGCAGAATTTTCCTCTGTAGGTCTTGAGTCACGTACTTGTGTTTCTTGATTATTACAAAAAGGACATTGCATCATTATTTCTCGTATATAGGAAATTTACTACAAAGTTTTTCAACTTTGATTTTAACGCCCTTTTCAACTTCTTCAACTGGTTCATTGTTATTATTAGAAATAGAATTAAGAACCTCACAAATTAAATCACCAACAATATTAAATTCTGAGACATTAAAGCCTCGTGTTGTACAAGCTGGAGACCCTAGTCTTATTCCTGAGGTAATCATTGGCTTTTCAGGATCAAATGGTACACTGTTTTTATTACAAGTTATTCCCGCCCTTCCAAGAGACTCCTCGGCAATGTTACCTTTTATACCTTTTGGCCTTAAATCTACTAAAACGATATGAGTGTCTGTACCACCAGAAACAATATCAAATCCATCATTCATGAGAGTGGATGATAGAGCATTTGCATTTTTAAGAACATTTTCAGTGTATAAATGAAATTCTGGTTGTAAACTTTCGCCAAATGAAACTGCTTTAGCAGCAATTGTATGCATAAGAGGGCCACCTTGAATACCAGGAAAAATAGCTGAATTTATTTTCTTTGAAATTTCTTCATTATTAGTAAGTATAAGACCACCTCTAGGCCCCCTTAGTACTTTATGTGTTGTAGTTGTAGCAACATCAGCATAAGGAAATGGATTTGGATGTGATTTACCAGCAACTAAACCAGAAAAATGAGCCATATCAACTAAAAGATAGGCTCCAACTAAATCTGCAATTTCTCGAAAATCTTTAAAATTAATATGTCTTGGATAAGCAGATCCACCTGCAATTATTAACTTAGGCTTATGTTTAATTGCCAATTCTTTGACTTCATCAATATCAATTAAACTATCAGTTTTTCTTACACCATATTGAACTGAGTTAAACCATTTACCCGATTGGTTAGGCTTTGCTCCATGAGTTAAATGACCTCCTGCAGCTAAACTCATACCTAAAATAGTATCACCAGGCATTAATAATGCAGTATAAACTGCTTGGTTTGCTTGTGAGCCAGAGTGAGGCTGAACATTTGCAAAATTAACTTCAAATAAACTGCAAGCTCTCTCAATTGCCAATTCTTCGGCAATATCAACATATTCACAACCCCCATAATATCGCCTAGATGGATATCCTTCAGCATATTTATTAGTCATTATAGAACCTTGAGCCTCTAAAACTGCCTTAGAAACAATATTTTCTGATGCTATCAGCTCTATTTGGCTTTGTTGACGATGTAATTCTTTAGCCATTGCTGAAAAAATATCTTTATCAGCTTTCTCAAGGTTATTATCGAAAAAACCTTCGGGAGTAATATTATCTAATTTTTTTTCCATTTGAACTTTCTATATAAATGACACAATATTTTGTATAATTATTTGCAATTTAACACAAGTTATATGCTTATTTCCACTTATTTTCTTCAATAAGAATATTTTTTAACAAGAGAATTTTATCTGTCATTATTCCGTCAACACCCCTTTTAATTAAAAGCCTCATCTCACTTTCATTATTTATAGTCCATGCAATTACTTTTTGATTATTACTTTTTAGAAAATTTATATATTTTTCATTAAGTAAATTAACGCCATATCTTCTCATGGGTAAAGATGCATAGGTTGATTTAAAATTTCTAACAACAGATAAGTTAGATAAAATTTTAGCAAATAAAATTTCATTAGGTCCCATTGATGTTTTTACATTGGGACCTAACGATTTTCGAATAAAATTTATTCTTTTTTGAGAAAAAGAACCTATACATACTCTGTCTAATAATGAATATTTTTTAATTAAATTTATTAAGGGCACAACTGTATCATCAGATTTACAGTCAATATTAAAAAAGCAATCTGGCAAATTCTCTAAAAGGTCAATCAACAGAGGAATTTCTTCGATATTGTTAATTTTTGCCTTTTTTATATCAGTTAAATTCAGGTCTTTTATAAGACCACTCTTATTTGTTACTCTATCAAGACTTTCATCATGGAATGCTACTAAATAACCATCCTTTGAGAGATGAACGTCTGTTTCAAGATATTTATATCCAATTTCATATGCGCACATAAATGATTTAAGTGAGTTTTCTGGGCCAAAATCATTTCCACCCCTATGAGCAAAAGCAAGAAAATTATTGTTAAGAAAATTAGAATTAATCATTATAATCAGTACTTTAAAATGTAAACCTAAATAATAAAAACATGTAATTTTATAAATATAATAAAATTTAATATATACAGATTCTTTTATATTTCTGATAAAGTATAAATAATATTTATTTTTATAAATTAATGAAAAATTATAAATTAACATATTATGATCAAATACTGATTAACAGAATAAAGGCATGTATTCTCGATCTATTGATATGCTTGTCGTTAATAACAATCACGGTTATTATTTTCAAAATTATTAATTTTTTTACATTAAACTTATTTAACGTGGCAATTTTATTTATTATTCCAGTAGTAATTGTAAGTTATTACTCTTTTTCAATAGGAAATGAAAATGGCTCAACATTTGGTATGAAAATTTTTAAGATAGGATTAGTTAATAATAAAAATAAGAAACTAAACACTAAAGAATTATTAATTTATAATTTTCTGTTTTTTATAGTAACTCCTATTGGTTTAGTTTTGTTAATTTCTTTAATAATTCCTCTAGTAAATGATGAGAGAAAATGTATTCATGACTATATCTTTAAAACAAAATTTAACTTATTGAGCTAGAAATAATATGTTTTCTGTTGATTTATATATGTGGTTTATTTTTGGTTTAATATTCATAAGCGTAATTTTATTCTCTATAGATAAAATACCTATTGAAATAACATCATTAGCTATAATAAGTATTTTAATAATAATATTCCAGAATAGTCCAATTTTGGGAGCTGTTTCAGGTGTACCTGTTTCTTTAGAGGTCATATTGAGGGGATTTGCAAATCCTGCATTAATAGCTTTAATGTGTTTACTTATTATCGGCCATGGATTGCTTGTTACTGGGGCTCTTGAAGATATTGCCGTTTGGATATCAGGAGATAAATCTCATAACACCCAAATTAAATTCATATCAGTAATGTTTTTGGTTTTTATTTTAAGTGCGTTGTTAAATAATACCCCAATAATAGTTATGTTTATTCCAATAATTTTATCATTGTGTAAACAGTTAGACCAACCATCAAAATATATACTTATTCCACTTTCATATGTCTGTATTTTAGGTGGGATGACAACATTGATAGGTTCCTCAACAAATCTTCTCGTTTCTGGTTCAGTTTATTCTACAATAGGAAAGGAAATTGGTTTCTTTGATTTTACTAAACAAGGAATGATTCTTGCTCTTGTGGGCTTTATTTATGCTACCTTTTTGTTACCAATTATTCTCAAGACTTTTAATAAGAAAGATAATGAAAATATAGATGATTTTCAAAATGATGGTAAGCAATACATTGTAGAAATTTTAATCGAAGGTGGTAATCCATTAATTGGTAAAAAATTTATCTCAGGACTATTACCTGAAATGGAAAATTGTTCAATTAGTCTTATAACAAGAAACAAAAAAAAATTATTACCACCTTACGATGATTTAGAAATAGAATTTAATGATAAAATTACATTATCAATTACAAAAGGTAATTTAACAAATGCCTTAAAAAGGAATGATCCAATTTTTGATAGTATAAGCACCCTATCTGAAACAACTAAACCAGAGATTATAATTGAGGCTGCAATTACTCCTGGTTCATTTTTAATTGGCAGAAGCTTAAATCAAACTAATTTTGAAAGTGAGGTAAACTGTAAAGTTGTAGGAATTCAACAGGGGGTAAGTACAGAGATTGAAACTTTAGACTCACTTAAGCTTAATCCAGGAAATATTATTCTTTTAAAAGGATCTGAAAAATCAATAAGATCGCTTAGAGGTATTAAAGATATCTTTCCAATTGAATGGTCAACAATATACCTTCCATCAAAATTATTTGCTTTGAGAGCGAGATTAATATTTGTAGCTACAATTTTTCTTGCATCATCAGGTCTCTTTAATATCACCGCTGCAGCTGTTATGGGGGCTGCCTTAATGCTAATTTTTAGAGTTTTAAATGTAAAAGATGCTGTTATGTCACTTGATCCAAGAATTTATTTATTAGTTGCGTCAACAATTATGCTGTCAATTGCTCTTCAAGAAACAGGTGGCGCAAAATTTTTAGCAGATAGCATTTATGATTTAACATTAGATTTATCTATTATAGCTGTCTTATCAATTCTTTTCATCTTTGTAGCGATTATTACTAATTTTATTAGTAACAATGCTACAGCAGTTTTATTTACGCCTATAGCAATAAGTTTAGCTTTAGATTTAAAAATGGAACCAGAACCATTTATTTACTGCATAATTTTTGCTGCAAACTGTTCGTTCGCAACACCCATGGGTTATCAGACAAATTTAATGGTTATGGGTCCAGGAAATTATAAATTTAAAGATTTCCTAATTTCAGGAATTCCATTAGTAATAATACTTTGGCTCACTTATACTTTAATGATTACATATATGGGTTTTTAAAGAATAATAATGAATAAAATAAATAAAAATAATCATGACTTTTATCTATCAAATACAGAGCCCTGCCCATATCTAACTAATAGAGATGAAAAAAAAATATTTTTGATAATGAATGATATTAACAAGTCAAACGAATATGAGTTTCTTATTAAAAATGGTTTTAGAAGAAGTCATAATATTTTATATAATCAAGTGTGTGCAAATTGCAATTCATGCAGATCGATAAGAATAAATGTAAATGAATTTACATTATCAAAAAGTAATAAAAGAATTTTAAATAAAAATAAAAATCTTTTTATAAAAAAACTATCTGACAAACCTACTGAAGAACAGTTTTTACTTTTTAAAAAATATCTAAAATTTAAACACTGTGATAGTGAAATGAATGAAATGAATTTTGATGATTATTGTAAAATGTTTACCCCCCCTGGTATCATTACAAAGATCTATGAATATTATTACAAGGATGAATTAGTAGGTTGTGTTATATCAGATTTTTTAGAGGGAGCTTTATCAATGGTTTATTCATTTTATACTGACTCTTTTCTTAAAAATTCATTTGGTAAGTATATAATTATAGACCACTTCAGATTAGCTAAGGAAATGAGTAAAAAATATGTTTATTTAGGTTATTGGGTAGAAGGTTCAAGTAAAATGGATTATAAAAATAGCTTTAATTCTTCTGAAGTTTTAATTGATAATACTTGGACATCTATTTAGTTTTTTTAATCTTATTTTAGGAAAAAAATGCAAAAAAATAAAAAATTTGGAAGAAGAAACTTTCTTCTTGGAGCCGCATCATCAATCGCAATAGGATCTGCGTTTTCTACTCCTGCAATTTCAAAAAATATAAGAAGATTAAATATGGTCACAACATGGCCCAAAAATCTTCCTGGTTTAGGAACGTCACCTGAAAGGATTGCCCTAAGAGTAAAGGAGGCCACAGAAGGCAAACTTGAAATTAAAGTTTTTTCGGCCGGTGAGCTTGTACCTGCCTTTGGAGCGTTTGACGCTGCATCAAGTGGATTAGCAGATATGTACAATGGTGCTGAGTATTACTGGCAAGGCAAAAATATAGGGTTTAATTTTTTCACCGCCGTTCCCTTTGGAATGACTGCTAATGAATTAAATGCTTGGATAGATCATGGTGGAGGGCAAGAACTTTGGAATGAACTTACAAAAGATTTTAATGTTATTTCTTTCCAATCAGCTAACACTGGTGTTCAAATGGGTGGTTGGTTTAATAAAGAAATAAAAAACCTTGAAGACCTAAATGGATTAAAAATAAGAATGCCTGGTTTAGGTGGAGAGGTTTTAAGAAAGGTTGGAGCTGCTGCAGTAGCAATTCCTGGTGGTGAAATTTTTTCAAGTTTAAAATCTGGTGCAATTGATGCAACTGAATGGGTTGGACCTTGGAATGATTTATCATTGGCATTTTATCAAGCAGCAAAATTTTACTATTGGCCTGGTTTTCATGAACCTGGAGCTGGTCTCGCTACTGGGATTAATCTTGATACTTGGAACTCTTTTTCAAAGTCTGAACAGTCTATTATAAGGCAAATACTAGCTTTTGAAAATAATTTTACTTTAGCTGAATTTAATCATCATAATTCAATAGCCTTAGAAACACTTATTAATAAACACAATGTTCAAATGAGAACATTCTCCCCGGAAATAATGCAATCACTTAAAAAATTATCCGATGAAGTTTTAGAGGATGTTTCTACAAGAACTGAAATTTCAAAAAGAATATTTTTATCTTTTAAAGATTCTATGACTAGACTTAAAGAATGGTCATCTAAGTCTGAGCAAGCATATATGAAAGCAAGAGGTTAAATTTGCTTAATACTATTGTAAATTTTTTTGATAAATCCAATAAAGTAATTGGGGAATACATTTCTTGGTTCATAGTCTTTATGGTTATAATTCAATTAATAATTGTTATGGCCAGATATATTTTTGGTGTTGGCTTTTTAAAGCTACAAGAATTATTAATATATCTTCACGGACTATCTTTTACACTTGCAGCTGGATATACGCTTTTGAGTGATGAGCATGTAAGAGTTGATTTAATTTATAGGGCATCCTCGGATAAGTATAAATCAGTAATCAATATTTTAGGTTCTTTATTTTTTCTAATACCATTTTGTCTTATTACTTATTCGACAAGTTTTCCTTATGTAGAAAGATCTTGGAAAATTTTAGAAGGCTCTCCAGAAACAAGTGGACTTAATGCAGTATTTTTATTGAAAACAGCTTTGATTATTTTCCCTTTATTACTGTTAATTCAAGCAATATCAATAATTTACAGAAATATCAAAGTTATAATTGAGATAAAAAATTGATCGAACATTTAGATTTATTAATGTTTGGATTTGCTTGCATTGTTCTTTTGCTTGGCTATCCAGTAGCCTTTACATTGGCAGGTTCAGCAATACTTTTCGCTTTTATCGGTGATTATTTTGGTGTTTTCCCAATGCAGTTTTTAAAAGCTATTCCTCAAAGAATATTTGGAACCATGACAAATGAAATTCTTATGGCAGTTCCGCTATTTGTTTTTATGGGAACGATGTTAGAGAAATCAAAAGTAGCTGAAGAACTTTTGGAGAATATGGATAGGGTTTTTCAAAATATAAGGGGTGGTTTGGGTATATCTGTATCAATTGTTGGTGCTTTATTGGCTGCATCAACAGGAATAGTAGGAGCAACTGTTGTAACTATGGGACTTTTATCCCTTCCAACTATGTTAAGTAAAGGATATGACCCAAAGATTGCAACAGGCACAGTTGCTGCAGCAGGTACACTTGGTCAAATTATTCCTCCATCAATAGTACTAGTGTTATTGGGTGATGTGTTATCTAATGCATATCAAAAATCACAACTCGACATGGGGGTATTTTCACCTGAAACACTATCAGTTGGAGATTTGTTTGCCGGAGCTCTTTTGCCAGGTATTTTACTGGTGTTTCTATATATAATTTATCAAATTGTGAAATCATTTACTGATCCATCCTCAATACCAAGTGTTATTAAAAATGATGAAAATTCTAAAAATAAAAAAAATATATTGCTTATTCTCTTTCCTCCCCTTTTTTTAATAATATCGGTTTTAGGTTCTATTTTATCAGGTTTTGCAACACCTACTGAAGCGGCATCTGTAGGAGCTATTGGAGCTTTATTATTAGCAACATACAAAACCTCTGATAATAACTTTTGGCCTTTAGTAGCCGCAGCTCTATTTATATTTTTAATAATTTTTTCAATATTTTTTGATTTAAGGTTAAACAGAGAAAATGTTGGGTTTTTAACAAATTTATTCATTTATGGATCTTTCATAATATTAATTCTTTTTAGTTTCTCAATTATAAAATGTTTATCTAAGCTATATAAAAATAAAATTTTAATGGAGACCGCTTACTCAACAACAAAAATAACCTCAATGGTATTTATAATTCTTATTGGCGCCACTTTCTTTAGTCTTGTATTTAGAGGGCTTGGAGGAGATGAAACAATAGAAAGACTTTTAACATCTATCCCAGGGGGAGTCATTGGCGCCGTTATTGCAGTAATGATTACAATGTTTATCCTAGGTTTCTTTTTAGATTTTATAGAAATTACATTTGTTGTTGTTCCAATTGTTGCTCCAATATTATTTAAAATGGGAATTGATCCTGTTTGGCTTGGTGTAATGATGGCAATAAATTTACAAACTAGCTTCTTAACACCACCATTTGGTTTTGCTCTATTTTATTTAAGGGGTGTTGCTCCAGATAGCATAAAAACCATTGATATTTATAAAGGAGTAATTCCTTTTATTTTTATACAGATACTAATGTTAATTTTACTATCGATTTTCCCGATAATTGCTACATGGCTTCCTAATAAGATACTCTAATTTAATTTAGGAAAACCCTTTGGTATCAATCTTCCAGCTTGCGCCCTTTTGCCAATCCAATCTTTAAGATTGTCAAAAGTTCTTATTCTTCCTGCGCTATCTTCAATTTTTAATCCCTCATCTAAGTTAAATGTATCTAGAAATAATAAATCTGAGTCTTTATATTTTTGTATTCTTACACCTTTACCCCTGCTTAATTGTGGTAAATCATTTAGAGAAAATATTAACATTTTTTTATTCTCACCAATTGCAACTACACTATCCCCAGTTATTTTTTTACAAATAATAGATTTTTGATTATCTTTTATATTAAGTACCTGTTTTCCAGATTTTCGATTAGAGAGCATATCATTACTATTAACTATAAAACCATTACCTACCGACGAAGCCAAAATATACTTTTTTTCATTTTCATAGGGAAAGACACTTATTACAGAATGTTGCTCTTCAATATCTAAAAGAATTTTTAATGGAGTTCCGTGTCCTCTTCCAGATGGTAGTTCAGAGGCATCAAGGGAATAGGCTTTACCATTAGAAGAGAAAAAAATAATTTTATCATTAGAATTGGCGTTTATTGATATAAATAAAGAGTCTTCATCTTTAAATTTTAAATCTTTTAATTCTTCAACTTTGCCCTTTAAACACTTAACCCAACCTTGTTTTGATAGAACTATAGATACAGGTTCGCTTGGTAAGGTATAATCGTTTTTATATGCAATCTCTTCTTCAAGAAGAATAATATCAGTCCTTCTTTTACCAATCTTGTTTTTTTGTGAAAATGATTTTTTTAATGATCTTATTTCCTCAGAAATAAACCTCCATTGATTATCACTTGAGTTAAGTAGACTTTCAAGATCTTTCTTTTTATTTGAAAGGTCATTAAACTCATCTTTTATTTTAATTTCCTCTAGCTTCCTTAGTAAACGTAATCTCATATTTAGAATTGATTCAGATTGAAGATCAGTTAATTTAAATTTTTTAATCAGTTGCTTTTTAGGATTATCGGCTTCTCTAATAATTCTTATTACCTCATCCATATTTAAGTAAGCTATTAAATAGCCATTTAAAATTTCAAGCCTTTCATCAATTTTAGCTAATCTATATTTTGAAATATTTACAAGAACCTCTTTCCTGTGATCAAGCCATGATAAAATTAAGTCCCTCAAACCATGCACAATTGGGGTATTATTGCTTAGTGCATTTAAATTTACAGAAAACCTTGTTTCTAAATCTGATAAAAGAAAAAGACTATCCATTAAATTTTCAGGTTTGATTTCTTTATTTTTGGGAATTAAAACAAGTCTTATATCCTCCGAAGATTCATCACGAATATCCTCAAGCATAGGTAATTTTTTATCGATTATAAGTTGAGCAATTTTCTCAATTAATTTTCCTTTACTAACTTGATATGGAATTTCGGTAATTACAATCTTCCATAAACCCCGTTTTTCATTCTCAACAAACCATCTTGCTCTAAGTCTAAAACCACCTTTTCCAGTTTTATAGGTTTCAATTATATTATCTTTGAACTCTAAAACTTCACCACCTGTTGGAAAATCTGGTCCAGGAATAAATTCTATTAATTTCTCATAGCTAGCATTTCTATGCTTGATCAAATGAAGTGATGCGCTGCATAAGTCTTCGACATTATGAGGGGGAATTGATGTTGCCATTCCTACTGCAATACCCGATGATCCATTTGCTAAAAGATTTGGAAAATTTGACGGTAAAACAGTTGGCTCTGTATCAACCTCATCATAGGTTGAACGAAACTCAACTGCATCCTCTTCAATGCCTTCTAATAATAATTCTGCAATATTGGTAAGTCTAGCCTCTGTATACCTCATGGCGGCAGCATTATCGCCATCAATATTTCCAAAGTTCCCTTGTCCATCTATTAAAGGCCAACGTACAGAAAAATCTTGTGCCAAACGAACCAAAGTATCGTAAATTGCTTGGTCACCGTGAGGATGAAAACGACCCATTACATCCCCGACTACTCTTGCAGATTTTTTAAAAGAGGAATTAGCTTTAAGGCTTAATTTAAACATACCATAAAGAATTCTTCTATGAACTGGCTTTAAACCATCCCTTGAGTCAGGGAGAGCCCTATCCATAATTGTTGTTAGGGCATATGCCAGATATCGTTCCTCAAGGGCATCTATTAACTCAATATCTTGATACTGATCAATTAATTTCATCATTTAACCTTTTATAGCTAAATTATTTTTTATATATTCAACGAGTCTTATTCTAGATGATGGGAGATTCTTTGCTTGTTGTGAATACACTCTTTTATTT
>QCGZ01000001.1 GCA_003279705.1 OCS116 cluster bacterium AG-390-I16 | reverse complement strand
AGACAATTTAAGTAATATTGATTTTTTAATATATTTTCCGAGTATTTTTGTCAAGAACAACGGAAAAACTATTATTTTATCTAATTATTAAGAAACTAAAAAGGTCAGAAATAAAATGCCAGAAGTAATATACAGCGGACCAGATGGTCGTCTAGAAGGAAGAATACATACAGTTGAGGGAAGAAGATCACCTGTTGCCCTTATTTTACATCCATTACCTCAATTTGGAGGTAATATGAATAATCCAATTATTTACCACCTATATCAAACTTTTCTTAAAAGAGGTTTTTCGGTATTAAGATTTAATTTTAGATCAGTAGGAAAAAGCCAAGGAACCTTTGATCAGGGAATTGGTGAATTATCTGATGCTGCAGCATCCTTAGATTGGTTACAGTCCCAAGTTCCAGACTCAAGAGGTTGCTGGGTTGCTGGATATTCTTTTGGGGCTTGGATAGCTATGCAATTATTAATGAGAAGACCTGAAATAGAGGGTTTTATATCTATTGCACCTCCTGCGAATATGTATGACTTTAATTTTCTTGCACCATGTCCATCATCGGGAATTATAATGCATGGACAAGAGGATAAAGTTGTTCCTGAAGAAGATGTTCAAAGGTTAGTTGAAAAGCTTCAAGCGCAAAAAAATATTGAAGTTGAGTATGAAAGTATTCCTAAAGCCAATCATTTTTTTGAAAAAGAGCATGATATCTTGGTTAATAAAGTTAATGATTATCTTAATACACGTTTAGTTAGTTCTGACTTTGATATAGGTTAAATTACAAGGCTATAAAATGTACAAATACAAGTCAGAATTTCTAAAATATATAAATGAGAGAGGTTACCTAAATCAAGTTAGCGATCCAGAAAATTTAGACAATGCCTTTCATAACAAAAGTGTTACAGCATATATAGGTTTTGATTGTACAGCTCCAAGTTTACATATTGGGTCGTTGATACAAATAATGCTGCTAAGACATCTTCAAAATTTTGGCCATAATCCAATAATATTAGTTGGAGGAGGTACCAGTAAGGTTGGTGATCCATCATTAAAGGATAAATCAAGGTCGCTGTTATCAGAGGAAGATATCAATGAAAATCTTCAAGGTATTCAAAAAACCTTCGGAAGGTTTATTGATCTCAAAAAAAAAGGTACAAAAATAATTAATAATAATGATTGGCTTGGAAAGTTAAATTATATTGATTTCTTAAGAAATGTTGGAAGCAATTTTTCTGTCAATAGAATGCTTTCCTTCGACTCAGTCAAGCTTCGTTTAGAGAGAGAACAACCACTATCATTTCTTGAGTTTAATTATATGGTTATGCAAGGTTATGATTTTTATGAATTAAACAAAAGATATGAATGTATTTTACAAATGGGTGGTTCAGACCAGTGGGGAAATATTGTTTGTGGTATTGATTTAGCCAGAAGATTATCTGGGGCAAGTTTATATGGCCTTACAACACCTCTTTTAACGACTTCATCAGGGCAAAAAATGGGTAAAACTGAAAATGGGGCAATTTGGCTTAGTTATGAAGAAGATAAAAAAGAATATTCTACCCACCCACGTGATTTCTGGAACTACTGGAGAGATAAAACAGAGAATGATCTTGTTGGTAAGTGGATGAGGCTATTTACTGATTTATCGCTAGATGAAATAAGAGAATATGAAAGCCTAGAGGGTGAAGACGTTGAAAAGGCTAAAGAAGTTTTAGCTACTAAAATTACAGAAACTGTTCATGGAAAAGACTCAGACTGGAATAGTAATGAAGTATACAATATTTCTAAAGAATTAATTAATAACGGCATAGGCTTGTTAAGTTTTCTATCTCCAGAATTTCTAAACCTTACTAAATCAAATAGCGAATCTAGAAGATACGTTAAATCACAAGCCATAAAAATAAATGGAACAACAATTTCTGATGAAAAATATATCTTAAATTTATCTGATTTTAATCAAGAGAAAGATATTGAAATATCTCTAGGTAAAAAGAAAACAATTATCGTAAGAATTGAAAAATAATTTAGAATATTCTTTGTAAAATTCCTGGGGTCAAAATTGAAAGAGGATTGCTTTGAATATTAATTAATCCATTTTCATCTTCATAAATTCTATACTTAATACCTATTAATCCCTCCCCTTTATTATCACCTTTAAAAAGTTCTCCTATAAAAGGAATTTTTGATGGTACCATATTTATACTTGCTAGGGGCACAAGCGTTCCTTCAATATTTGTTAGTTCCGAAAATCCATAAATACCAGAAATTGACATTCCAAGGGAGTTATCAAAAATTGGTAAATCACTTTTAGCTTTAATTACACCATCATCAATAAAAATACCTTTTGAGTTAATATTTATTTTTGCGGAGGCCGATTTAAATTCGATGCCTGAATTATTATCAAAGGTTAAATTAGGTATAGATATATTAAGAAGCTTTGCAAAAATTGGTAGTTTCAAAATAGAAAATTCACCTAAATTTAAATTACCTGAAAAAGTTTCAAGACCTTCTAAATCTTCAATAATAGCTTTATAGTGAATGGGACCGCCTATTAAATTTATATTTAATCCTAAAATATCAATTAAACTTTCAAAATTCTTTGTAAATAATTTTATTTCTTTTATATTTTTCTGTTCTGTTACCTCCCCAAAAATTACAGATTCACCATTTAAAAAAGCGTTTAAAGATAAATCGGTCAATTTATTTAATTTTTTATTATAAAAAAATTGTGCATTTTTAAAATTAAGTTTTGATTTTGATATGAGCTCATCAAAAAAAATATTAATCATTATATTTTTATGATTACTGGAGGAATTATTAAAATTTATAAGGTTTGATAAGCCATCTCTACCTATGGTTAAAACATCACCTATTATTGATAATTCCAATAATGAATGAAAACTATCGCTATATTTCAATGAAAAGTTATTAGAAATAATATCATTTGATGAATAAGATTTAAATTTTTTTAAACTAATATTTTCAATTCTATTATTTTTAAAATTAAAATTTCCATCCACCTGTATTAGGGGACCTTCAATTTTAAAATTATAAAAATTGATTTCTTTATTATCTGAAAAATTTATGTTGCTTTTTAAAAACATTGATGAAAATTTTGGTTTGGCCCAATCAAGAATATAAGATTCTATTTTAGTATTTTTAAAATCAAGAAATAACTCTCCTTTCCTTAAATCAAAAGAATTTCCTATAAAATTTGCTTCAACATCAACTGTTCCTGAGAATTTTAACTTTTCACTAATAAAATTATTAATCATTTTATCGTTAATGGATCCTGATAGAGATATTAGCGTGGAATTATCTTTTTTCTTAAAATCCTGCTCCCATATCAAATTCAGAGTCTGATTGCTGGAATTTACTTTGCCAACTATATCCAAACCATCATTTGATAGGTCTATTGATAATAAATTACTATTAAAATCTCTTGAAAAAATATCATTAATATTAACATCAGTAAGATTTGTCTTTGAATTAATAATAAATTCTTCAAATTTTAATTTGGATTTTAATGGAAAATTAAATTGAACTTTCACCTCAGAATTTGCAGAAATATTTTCAAGTTTTAGAGGAACAAATCTTTTAAAATTTCTTGGATGCTGAAAGATAAAAATCATTATATCATCGATTGAACCTTTTGCATTAATTGAAATTTCTGCAGGGCCATGTTTTTTTGTAATCTCCTTTGCAATAAATTTACTATTAAAAATATCTATTGATTGATGACTTTTTCCTAAAACCTGACCTTTTTCCAGATTAACCTCAAAAGATTGTCCATCTAAAATTGCATTACCTGAAGAGTTATAAATAGAATCCATTTCTTTAAGAAAAGAAACAGTCATCTCGTTAAAATTAAATTTTAGATTTATGTCTTTCTTGTCAATTTTTTTTGAAATTTTAAAAGAATCTAACTGAATATCAGTCCTTAACGATAAGTTATTAATTACTCCATTTGATAAATTTTTACGAACCCAATTTTTTGCTCCATTAGCTGTATTTGCCGGCCAAAGACTTTTTACTAAAGATACAGGTATGGATGATCCTGATGCATTAATTTCCAATTGACTAGAATTAATTTTTCCATTTGTTTTAATAATTATTGTATCATTTTTTTCGGTAGACTGAATATTCTTATTAATCAAATAGGATGAAAAAAAATAATTATTTTTAAAACCTATAACATCATTAAAATTTGTTTGAGCTTTTGATGATAGTAAATATTTTTTTTTATCTTTATTATTAATTAAATCTATTTTTATTCTTGCGTTTATAGTTTTTCGATCATTATCAAGGTATAAAATTGCCTCTGAAAAACTATTTTCATAATCATTAATTTTACTTATCAAAAGAGGTTTTATAAGAAATTCTATTGGTGCTATATTAATGAAGGAAACAGAAAGTTGTAAGAGAAAAAAAGAAACAATAAAAATAAATAATCCGAATATACTAGAGGATAATTTTATTATATTTTGATAAATTAAAAACATTTTAAATAAGTAGGAACGCTAATGACAATAGAATTAAAAATTAACGATAATATACCAAATTTTACTCTCCCTTTAAGTGACGACAGCTTATTTAATTCTGAAGAATTAAAAAAGAAATTATATATTATTTATTTCTATCCAAAAGATAATACACCAGGTTGCACTAATGAAGCTAAAGATTTTAGTTCTTTAAAAAAAGATTTTGATAAAATAGATGCTGAAATAATTGGAATTTCTAAAGATTCTATTAAAAAACATAAAAATTTCATTGAAAAACAGGATCTTAAAATTAAATTAGCCTCAGATGAAGAAGGAAGTGTTATCGAAAGTTTTGGTGTATGGGTTGAAAAAAAAATGTACGGCCGAACATACATGGGAATTGAAAGATCAACATTTATAATATCTAGCGAAAAAAAAATATTAGAAGTTTACAAAAAAGTAAAAGTTAAAAATCACGCAAATTTTGTCTTGGAAAGAGCTAAAGAACTAATCTAAAACCTTTTTTGAAAGAGCAGCTCCTAAAAAAAAGTCTAAATCTCCATTCAAAACATTTTGTGGATTAGTATCCTCTACTTCAGTTCTTAAATCTTTTACAAGTTGATAAGGTTGAAGAATATAGGATCGTATTTGATGACCCCAACCAATCTCTGATCTACTATCTAATTGCTCTTGAGAAACCTCTTCTTTTTTTTGTAATTCAATCTCATATAATCTTGCTTTTAGCATTGACCATGCCGTAGCTTTATTTTTATGCTGTGATCTCTCAGCCTGACATTGAACAGCAATTTTAGATGGTATGTGTGTTATCCTAACCGCACTATCTGTAGTATTAACATGCTGACCTCCAGCCCCAGATGATCTAAACGTATCAATTCTACAATCAGACTCTTTTAGATCTATTTCTATACTATCATCAACAACAGGATAAACCCAAACACTTGCAAAACTTGTATGTCTTCTTTTTTGAGAGTCAAAGGGAGATATTCTAACTAACCTATGAATACCGGATTCAGTTTTAAGCCATCCATATGCATTATTTCCATTGATTTTAATAGTTGCACTCTTTAAACCAGCTTCTTCTCCAGGGTTTTTTTCTACTAAATCAATCGAGTAACCTTTATTCTCTCCCCACCTTATATACATTCTTAATAACATTTCGGCCCAATCTTGACTTTCAGTGCCTCCAGCCCCAGGGTGAATCTCAAGATAAGTTGAATTTTTATCAGCCTCACCAGATAACATTACTTCAAGACTACTAATTTTTGCTTTTTGTAAAATTAATTTTAGATTTTCTATTTCTTCATTAATGATAGTCTCATCTTTTTCTTTTTCAGCCAATTCAATCATTAAAATAGAATCTTTTAGACTTTCTTCTAATGATAGAAAATTTTGAATTGCCTCTTCAATATTAGACCTCTCTCTCATTATCATCTGAGGGTTATCATTTTCTTTCCAAAAATTATCTGAATCTATAATAGAGTTTAATTCTTCAAGCCTTTTGTTAGATACATCCCAGTCAAAGATGCCCCCTTAGAAGAGAAATACACTCTTCAATATCATCAATTATTTTTTGAATTTCATTTTTCATTAAAATTTATATTACTTATAATTTTCGTTAATTGCATCAACAAATTTATTAGCTAAATTTGACTGCCAATTTTTACTCCTTAGGTTATTTCTATCTTTATTATTGGTTATAAAACCTAACTCGACAAGCACACTTGGATAATTTGGTGACTTTAAAACAGCAAAACCTGCGTATCTATGAGGTCTTTTCAATAATCTTGATTTTTCTTTAACTTTATTAACCAAAATTTCAGCAAATTCAAAAGAGGATTGGTTGACTTTTTCAAAAGCTTTTTTAATCTGATGATCTTCAATTAAGTTTCTATCCTGAGTAAGATTTATACCTATTAAACCCTTTCTTGAAAAAACTAACCCTTTATTTTCTAAATTTGCGACTTTTTCAGCCTCTCTATCCATTTTTTCTCTGATAAGGTATAAACTGAAAAACCTCTTACAGTCTCTCTTTTTGAAGCATCCGCATGAATTGAAATAAATAAATCTGTACCTTTTTTCTTAGCAAATTCAACCCTTTCTTTAAGTTCTATAAATTTATCGTTCTCTCTGGTTAAAAAAACACGATAACCTTCATTTATTAATTTTTTTCTTAAAGTTTTAGAAAAATTTAGAACAACATCCTTTTCATTTAATCTACCTTGAAAAGAAGTACCTGGGTCCTTACCTCCATGCCCAGGATCAATAACTATAGTTTTTCTTTTTTTTGATGATTTTGATTTTTTAAAAGACTTTTTTTGGATTTCTTTTTTAATATATAAATTATCTTTAATTGTTTCTAGCTCAATATGTAACATCCTTTTTTTGCCGCTACTTGGCTTTAATAATTTTGTTTTTATTCTCTTGAGCGGTTTATTAAGATCAAAAACAATACGGGATATGTCGCTACTAAATGTGCCGAATCTGACATTTTTTACAACTCCTTTATTTGGTGGTAATGAAAAATCATCAGAAAAATTAATATTTGCTAAATCTACAACTAATCTACTAGGGTTTTTTAAAGAAAATACCTCATATTTAACAGGTTTATCACTTTCAAAAATTACTCTTACACCCTCAGAAATGTTTATTATTCTTAGTTTTGATATTTCAGATAATTCAGTTGATAGTAAATTTGATGTATTAAAAACAATGAAAAATGATAATAAAATTTTAAATATATTTTTATAAGATAACATTTGTTTTTTAATTATTTTGAATACTTCCTTGCCAAAGCTATTAAATGAAATGTAAAAGTAAACAGGATATTAAATTTAACCTAATTATATTTATAAATCTAATTTAATTTTAGATTAGGCAATTAAAAATTATTAAATAGTAAATGGTGTTTATAAAAACCAAATACTAATAGAAAATTAACAATCTGGAAGGGTAAAAAATAAAATGCTATATTTTAATATAAAAAATAACAGATTTATTTTAGCTCCAGATTTTGGAGAGAAAATTTATGACAAATCAAATTTTAATAGATGCAGCCCACCAAGAAGAAGTAAGGGTTGCGGTTACAAAAAACAATCGATTGGAGGAATATGATTTTGAGTTTGACTCAAGGCGTCCAATACGAGGAAATATTTATTTAGCAAAAGTTACAAGAGTAGAGCCTTCACTTCAAGCAGCTTTCGTAGATTATGGTGGTAATAGAAACGGTTTTCTTCCTTTTGCAGAAGTTCATCCAGATTATTATCAAATTCCGGTAGCAGACAAAGAGGCTATTTTTGAAAAAAATACATCGGAGCTTAACATTGATGAAACTGATGAAGAGATCAATGAAAATTTAAATGATCCTTCTCATGTTGAAGATCTAGGTGGTGATGATCTCGAGGAAATTGAAACAATAAATAAAAAAAGAAATAAAGATTTAATAAAAAATTATAAAATTCAAGAAGTTATTAAAAAAAATCAAATTTTACTTATTCAAATTTCTAAAGAAGAAAGAGGAAATAAAGGAGCGGCAATTACAACCTATACTTCAATTCCTGGAAGATATTGTGTTTTTATGCCAAATAGTACATCTGGAGGAGGTGTTAGTAGGAGAATTAAGAATCCAAAAGAGAGGAAAAAACTAAAAAATACATTAGATAAGCTGAATGTTCCAGAAAAAATGGGTTTAATAATTAGGACAGCAGGTGCAAAAACCACATCTACTGAGATTAAAAGAGATTATAGATATCTTTCAAAAACCTGGGATAAAATAAAAGAAAATACACTTTCATCAAATGCTCCTTCTTTAATTTATGAGGATGGAGGTGTTATTCAAAGATCCCTGAGAGACCTCTATTCAAAAGAGATTGATAATGTTTTTATTGAAGGGAAAGAAACATATAAAACTGCGAAAAACTTTATGAAACTCCTTATGCCTAGTCATGCGGTAAAGGTAAAAGAGTGGAAAGAAGAATCACCAATTTTTCAAAAAAATAATATCGAAAAACAATTATCGTCAATTTATGCTGATGAAGTATTTTTATCATCTGGTGGATCATTAGTATTGAATCAAACTGAAGCTTTAGTGGCTATTGATGTTAATTCAGGTAGTTCAACAAAATATCATAACATCGAAGAAACAGCTTTAAAAACAAATCTTGAAGCGGCTGAAGAAATTGCAAGACAACTTAGATTAAGAGATATGGCTGGATTAGTGGTTATAGATTTTATCGATATGGAAAAGTTTGCCAATAGAAGATCTATTGAAAAAAAACTAAAAGAGTCTTTAAAGTCTGATAGATCAAAGATTCAAGTTGGAAAAATAAGTAGTTTTGGCCTTTTAGAAATGTCCAGGCAAAGAATAAGGTCTAGTATAAAAGAGGGTGTCTATACCCCCTGCTCCAATTGTGATGGCACAGGACTTATTCGCTCAATAGATTCTAGATCACTTGAATTATTAAGGACAATAAGTGAAATAAGCATTAGAGAAAATATAAAAAAAATTGATGCTGATATTCCTAGTGAGATATTAAATTATTTAGTTAACCAAAAACGAAATCTTCTAATAGATCTTGAAAACAATAAGGATACCTCAATAAATTTTTATGGAAATGCTATTCTCAGAGGTAATGAGAACAAAATTAGAGCTTTTGATTTAAATAATAATGAAATAAATCTTGATAAGATTATTAAAAGTAATGATTTAATTGAAAATAAAAATGATTCAAAACAAAATAAAAAAAGAAAAAAAGGTAAAAATAATAAATCAAATAAATTAGATAATGATAATAAAAATAAAATAAACAATAAAAATAAAGAGATTAAGAATACTGAATCAAAAAATATTAAGAAGTCAGATCAAAATAGTGTTACTGAAAAAAAACCAACAAGAAAAAAGTCATCCAAAGGCAAAAAAAATATTGGAAATGTAAAAAAATCAAAAGAAGATGGTAACAAAAATGAGAAAATCACAGAGAATAATAAAATACCTTTAGTAGAAGATGTAAAAAAATTCCAAGATGATGAAATACCAAAAAATTTAAATCATATTGGTTCGCCAATTAAAGGAGATGAAAAAAAAGAAAAGCCAAAGTCAGGTTGGTGGAATAAAGGTTAAAATAATTAATTTTTTGTAATTTTCATTTACTATTTTTTAATAATAAACTTTAAGAAATTATTATAAAAAATCAGGTTAAGGTCATGTTAATTTTTTTTAGAAAAAACAAATTTTATAAGATTTTCTTACTTTTTATTTTAATATTTTTTAGTAATACCATTAAAGCAAATATTATTAGAGATGCTGAAATAGAAAATTTCTTGACTGAAATGGCAAATCCAATTTTTGAAGCTGCAAATCTTAATCTAAATTCTGTTGATATTTATATATTTAATGACAAAGCTGTTAATGCCTTTGTAGCATGCGGTCAAAAAGTATTTATAAACACAGGCTTAATCCAATCATTTGAAGATCCGTCCATGCTTAGAGGTGTTTTAGCTCATGAAACTGGACATATAGCTGGTGGGCATTTAGCTCGTTCTGATAAAGCTATGGAAAAAGCTCAAACTCCAATGATTGTTGGACTTTTACTTGGAATTGGTGCTGCAATTGCTGGAGAAAGCGATGCAGCACAAGCATTGCTTCTTGGTAGCCAGCAAATAGCGAAGGGGATGATAGCTAAGTACTCAAGAGGTCAAGAATCAGCAGCTGATCAAGCTGCATTTCATTATTTAGAAAAAATTGAAAAATCTTCCACAGGAATGCTGGAAGTTCTATATAGCTTTGCCAATCAAGAGGCTCTTAGTCCACGTCAACAAAAAATAAGAGTTAGAAGCCATCCTGTATCTAGAGATAGAATTAGATCTTTGGAAGAAAAAGTTAAAAAATCTGAATTTATTGATAATAAGGATGAAGATGAATTAATATTTAAATACAAAATGATTCAAGCAAAATTAGATGGTTTTTTAAATAATGCTAATGATATAGTAAAAAATGGGAAAGATAATTCTGATCATTCCAAATATGCTTTAGCAGTTGCTTTTTACAGACAAGCATTATTAAGTGATTCCTTATCCGTTCTTGATGAATTGATTTTAAAATATCCAAAAAACGCTTGGTATTATGAATTAAAGGGCCAAATATTATATGAGTCTGGAAAAATTGAAGACTCAATAAAACCCTATACAATAGCTTTAGAGATTGAAGAAAAAGAACCTCTTTTAATGGTCGGATTAGCAACCGCATTAAACGCTCGTGGAGATAAAGGTGATGCAAAAAAAGCAATTAATCTTTTAAAAGAATCCTTGAAATATGATAAAAAAAACTCACAAACTTGGTATCAATTAGCGATTTCTTATTCTGATGAAAAAAATATAGGAATGGCAGAGCTATCATCTGCTGAAAGACATTTTCTTACAGGAAATACAAAAATGGCATCATTCCATGCAAAAAAATCTTTAAGGTATTTAAATAATTCTGATATTTTTAAACTAAGAGCTCAAGATATTTTAATCGATGCAGAAAATAAGGCAAAATGGAAAAGAAGATGTCCAGTTTAATTAATAAAATAAAAAAAAGTTTACCCTATTTAGCAATAACCCTAATTATTCTGAATTTATTTTTTTTCTTCTCAACTAATGAAGAAAATACATTTGATGAAGATAGAATTGTAAAAATTCTTTCAGAAAATAAAAATATTTTGCCAAGAATTTTGAATAAGCTAGAGGTAATTGAAGAACAAAATAATAAAAGAAATATTTCTCTATATTACAAAGATTTAATCAGAAATGATAATCTTTTCTTAGGAAATAAAAATGGTAAAGATATAATTATTGAATTTTTCGATTATAACTGTGGTTATTGTAAAAGAAGTTTTCCTGAAATTATGGAACTAGTTTCAGAAAATAAAAATATCAAAGTTATATTAAAAGAGCTTCCAGTTTTAGGAGAAAATTCAATTCTAGCATCAAAGGCTTCTATTGCATCACAAAAGCAAAATAAATATTTTGAATTTCATCAAGAATTAATCAATTTTTCTGGATTAATATCTCTTTCAGATATTAAAAAAATTTCAAAAGAACTTGGAATTAACTACGAACAACTTCAAAAAGATATGAATAGTGATGAGACTATATTATTAATTAATGAAAGTTATAGGCTAGCGGACCTTATTGGAGTAAAAGGAACCCCAGCATTTATTATTAATAATGATTTGATTCCTGGGGCAATCGGAAAAAATGAAATGTTGAGATTATTAAATAGATGAAGAAAATTATATATATATTAAATGGTCCAAACTTAAACTTACTGGGTGAACGAGAGCCTGAAATTTATGGTTCTGAATCTATTGATGATATTCAAAAACTTACTGAGCAATTTGCTAAAACTAAAAATACAGAGATTATTTTTAAACAAACAAATCATGAAGGTGAGCTTATTGAAATGATTCATGATGCAAAAAAAAAATCAGATGGACTTATTATAAATCCAGCTGGTTATACCCATACATCTATAGCAATATATGATGCATTATTATCTCTGGATGTCCCTATAATTGAAGTCCATATATCAAATATTTACAAACGAGAGAAGTTTAGACATTCTTCTTACGTCTCAATGGCGGCAAATAGCGTTATTAGTGGTTTTGGTATAGATGGTTATATTTTTGCATTAGAAAGTATGTTAAAAAATATTAAAAATTAAATATTTAAAGAGAGGTAAATATGGCTGATTTTGATAAAGACTTAATTATTTCATTATCTAAGTTATTAGAACAAACAGGCCTAAGTGAAATAGAAATTGAAAATAAAGACGTAGGAAGAGTAAAAGTTGCAAAAAATTTGTTCAACTCAAATATCTTACCTTCTTCTCAAAATAACACAAATGATAATTTAGTAGCTAAAGAAGAAGCCAAAAGTGAACAAAAAGGTTTATCTAATGCAATTAGCTCACCTATGGTGGGAACAATTTATTTAAAACCTGACCCAGAATCTAATCCCTTTGTAAGTGAGGGTGATAAAGTAAAAAAAGGTGATACTTTATTAATAATTGAAGCAATGAAAACTATGAACAATATTCCTGCTGATAAAGATGGAGTGATAAAAAAAATTTTGGTTGAAAATGAGCAACCAATTCAATTTGGAGATCCTCTAGTGATTATTGAATAATATGTTTGAAAAAATATTAATCGCTAATAGAGGTGAAATTGCTGTAAGAATTCTTAGGGCATGCAAAGATCTTGGAATTCAGACAGTATCAGTTTATTCGACTGCAGATAAAAATGCTATGCATGTAAAAATGGCTGATGAAAGTGTTTGTATTGGACCACCTCAATCAAAAGAATCATATCTTAATATACCATCTATAATCGCCGCATGCGAAGTTTCAGGTGCAGAAGCAGTACACCCGGGGTATGGTTTTTTATCAGAAAATGCTAGCTTTGTTGAAAAATTAAGAGCACATAATATTCATTTCATTGGCCCAAAAGCTGATCATATCAAGACCATGGGCGATAAAATACTTGCTAAAAAAACAGCTGAAAAATTTGGATTACCAGTAATTCCTGGATCAAATGGTGAAGTTAAAGATTATGAAGATGCAAAATCTATAGCAAAAAGTATTGGCTATCCAATTATTATAAAAGCTTCTGCCGGTGGTGGTGGAAGAGGTATGGTTGTTGTCTATAATGAAAAAGAGCTTGAAGACTCGATAAAAAAAGCAAAAACTGAAGCAGATAAGTCATTTGATAACGATACTGTTTATATAGAAAAATATCTCAAAAATCCTAAACACATTGAAATACAAATAATTGGAGATAATTCTGGAAATATGATCCATTTGGGTGAACGCGATTGTTCAATGCAAAGGAGAAATCAAAAATTATTAGAAGAAACACCATCTAAAATAATTGATCAAAAAACAAGGGATTATATTGGAAATTTAACCGTAGAAGCTCTCAAAAAAATTAAATATAGTGGTGCAGGAACTGTGGAGTATTTATATGAAAATAATGAATTTTATTTCATGGAGATGAATACAAGGCTTCAAGTTGAGCACCCAGTAACCGAAGAAATAACTAAATTTGATCTCGTAAAAGAACAAATAAAAGTAGCATATAACTCAAAATTATCAAAAGATCAGAATGAAATTAACTTTAACGGTCATTCAATTGAATGCAGAGTAAATGCTGAAGACCCTGTTTCATTCATGCCAAGTCCTGGTAAAATTATTAATTTTCATGCGCCTGGTGGTCCTGGTGTAAGAGTAGACTCAGGTTGTTACAGTGGAATAACGATTCCACCTTACTACGATAGCATGATAGCAAAATTAATAATTTATGGAGAAGATAGGAATACTTGTATAGCAAGATTAGAGAGAGCTCTTGGAGAGTTTGTTGTTGAAGGAATTAAAACTACTATTCCTTTCTACCAAGAAATACTTAAAGAGGAAAAGTTTTTAAACGGTGATTATGATATCCATTGGGTAGAAAATTACATGGAAAATAAAAAATAATTCTTTATTTATTATCCTCTACAGAGAACAACGCTTCTCCAACAAGGCCTATTAAATCAACTGATCCTTGAGTAAATAAAATCTCATCTCCGCTTTCTAAATAAATATCATTTCCTCCTGGCTCAATAGAAATATAATTTCCACCCAACAAGCCATCAGTTGTTATTTTTGCAGAACTATCATCTGGTATTAGAACATCAGAATCAATGGACATTAATACTCTAGCCTGAAAAGTTATGTTATCCAGTTCTTGACTTGAGACAGTTCCAATTTTAATTCCAGACATTCTTATATCTGAACCTAATTTTATACCATCAATTCTATTAAAAACTGCTAAAACGTCATAATTTCCTTCATTATTTAGTCTCATTGACTGAAATCCAAAAAATAAAAATATTACTGTAAAAATAATTACAACTGCCCCAATTAATGCTTCGAATGTATTTGATTTCATTGCTTGCTCTCCGGTGACCAAGATTCATAACTTTTATTATTTTTTTTACTAGCTGAGTTTTTAGGCGTATAAAAATTTTCAGTTCCAGTATTGTTCATTTCATGATCTTTATACCATGATTTCTTCTTTATTTCATCTTTAGGAATTTCATTGGTTCTAGAATGTATCCAGTCATGCCAATCAGCATTAATTTTCGAGGCGTCAATTTGACCGTTATAAATCACCCAACGATTTAGTCCATTTTTCTTATTTAGATAATATTTATTTCCGTCTGTATCAGTTCCAACAAGTTTACCATTTAACAATGTATATATTCTTGTACCGAGTGTTTGGCTACTCCACCATGTAAAAATTTCTAAAAAAAAGTTTTTCATTTTATAATATTCTTATTAATCATCATCTTCGTTTATACTAATGCCTAGCTCATCCAATTGTTCATTAGATGCTTTTGAGGGGGCTCCCATAAGGATATCTTGAGCCTGTTGATTCATTGGAAAAGCAATAACTTCTCTTATATTATCTGAATCAGATAAAAGCATTACTATTCTATCAATACCTGGTGCAATTCCTCCGTGAGGAGGTGTACCGTATTTAAAGGCATTATTCATAGCACCAAATCTTTTTTCTACTTCTCCTTGATCATAGCCAGCTATTTCAAAAGCTTTTAATAAAATTTCTGGTTTATGATTCCTTATTGCGCCAGAAGATAGTTCGACACCATTACAAACGATGTCATATTGAAAAGCTTTTATTTCAAGAGGATTTAAACCCTCCAACGCATCCATACCACCTTGAGGCATTGAAAAGGGGTTATGAGAAAAATCTATTTTTTTATTAATCTCATCAAATTCATACATAGGAAAATCAACAATCCAACAAAACTCAAAACTATCTTCATCAATTAAACCAAGGTCATTACCAATCTTATCTCTGGCACTTGAAGCAAATGTTAAAAATGTTTTAGGGACTCCACATATAAAAAAAACAGCGTCATTATCATTTAAATTAAATTTATTTTTTATAGTAGAGGTTTTTTCTTCTCCTATATTTTTAGCTATTGGACCAGATCCTGAACCATCTTTAAAAAATATATAACCAAGCCCTGGTTGTCCTTCTTTAATCGCCCATGAATTCATTTTATCACAAAAGGCTCTAGAACCACCATCTTTTGCCGGAATTCCCCAGACCTTAACATTATCGTCCTTTCTTATTGATTCAGAGAAAATTTTAAACCCGGAGTCTTCAAATACATCGGTAACATCTGACATTACTATAGGATTTCTTAAGTCAGGTTTATCTGTAGCATATTTTGATATAGATTCTAGATAAGGAATACGAGGAAAAGATTTTGTAATTCTCTTGTTAGAAGAAAATTCTTCAAAAAGATCTCTTAAAATTGGTTCGACAGTATTCAATACATCATCCTGTGTGACAAAACTCATTTCAATATCAAGTTGATAAAACTCACCAGGTGATCTATCAGCTCTTGCGTCTTCGTCTCTAAAACATGGAGCTATTTGAAAATACTTATCAAAACCAGAGGCCATTAAAATTTGTTTAAATTGCTGAGGTGCCTGTGGAAGCGCATAAAAACTACCTTGATGAATTCTTGAAGGGATTAAAAAATCTCGAGCTCCCTCTGGACTTGAGGCAGTCATAATAGGAGTTTGAAATTCCAAGAAATCATTTTTGATCATTCTATTTCTGATGGATTGAATTATTTTTGATCTTAAAACTATATTTCCATGAAGAGTTTCTCTTCTTAGGTCTAAAAATCTATACTTAAGTCTAATATCCTCGGGATAATCGGGTTCACCAAAAACAGGTAATGGTAATTCTTCTGCTTCAGACAATACTTCTAAAGTATCGACATAAACTTCAATTTCTCCGGTTGATAAATTTGAATTTATTGTATCATCATCCCTTTTAACAACTTTACCTTGAATTTTTATAACTGTCTCAGCTGTAATTTTTTCTGCTAGATCAAAAGCTTTACTATCAGGATCGAAAACAAGCTGAGTTAAGCCATAATGATCTCTTAAATCAATAAAAAGTAATCCACCATGATCTCTTTTTCTATTAACCCAACCAGATAAATAAACACTTTTATCGACGTCACTTATTTTTAATTCGTTACATTTATGAGTTCTATAATGATTCATTTAGTTACCTTAAAATTATTTGAGCAATAGGACAATTTAAAAGTCTTTTGTCAAGGACAAGTAAAAAAATTTAATGTATATGGTTTAAATGGAGTTAATAAAAACAAACGAAGAACTTGTTAAGGTTTGTAAGTCAATAAGTAAAGAAACATTCATTACAATTGATACAGAATTTATAAGAGAAAAAACTTATTGGTCTAAATTATGTTTAATACAAATTTGTACACATGATAAGGAAATAATAATTGATCCATTGGAAAATGATATTGATTTAAAGCCTTTTATTAAAATTTTAAACAAAAAATCTATTTTAAAAGTCTTACATTCTGGAAGGCAAGACATTGAAATTTTTTATAAAATGTCTGGAAAGATTCCTCGACCAATCTTTGATACTCAAATAGCTGCAATGGTTTGTGGTTTTGGTGAGTCTGTGGGTTATGAAAAACTTGTTGATAAAACTCTTAATAAGAAAATAGACAAATCATCAAGATTTTCAAATTGGGCGAAAAGACCACTTTCAAAAAAACAATTAAAATATGCTATTGGAGATGTAACTCATCTTTATGAGATATACACTATTTTAAACAAAGAAATTATTGAAAAAAATAGGGCTGGCTGGTTAGAGGATGAATTAAAAATTTTACTATCTGAAAATACTTATGATGTAAGCCCAAAAAATGCTTATAAAAGATTAAAAATTAGAAGTTATGATATAAAAACTAGAGCCATAACCTATCAACTGGCATTATGGCGAGAAAAAAAAGCTCAATTAAATAATATTCCTAGAGGCAGAGTTTTAAGAGATGATATTATTTATGAGCTGGCTTCGATAAAACCCAAATCAATTGATGAAATTAATAGTATGCGATCCTTATCAAATGGGTTGAGATTAAAAGAAGAGGTTAAAGAGGAAATTATTGATAATGTTTTGATTGGTTTATCTACGAAAGATAAAGATCTCCCAAAGCTACCAAAAAAAAGAAAGTTACCGCATGGAACAAATAGTAGAGTTTCATTGTTAAAAATTCTTTTAAATTCAGTTTCTGAAAAATATGAGGTTGCTCAGAAACTCATTGCAACTACACAAGATTTAGAAGAGTTAATAGCAGATGATAATGCTGATATAAAAACACTAAAGGGTTGGAGGTATGAATTATTTGGTAAGAGAGCTTTAGAGTTTAAAAACGGTAAAATAGCCATAGTAATGAATAATAATAATATAGAGCTAAAAGAACTATAAAGCCCTAATCTATTAAAGTCTTTATTAATTTTATAGAGACTGACTTTTTTTGCGAGAGAGAAACTTTATCAATAAGCTCTATAATTTCTGAAACCCCTGAGTAAGATCTCTCAATTCTTTGCATAAGAAATTTTACTACGTTTGGCTTTACTAAGAGCTGACGATCATTAAATAGTTTTATTATTAAAGCCTCCATTAATGTATCATCAGGCTCTTCTATAAATGCTGTGTTCATAGCCTCAAGCCTTGAAACTAAATCTAAAGTTTTGAAATTTAATTTTGATAGTTTTAGAGACGAAGTTAATAACAAAGCCTTACTTAATTCTTTAGAGAGATTAATAGAATGAAATAAAAACTCCTCCTTTTGTTTGGAATTAAAATTATTTATATCCTCAATGATAATTACATCATTTGTATTAAAAATATTATATATATCTTTATTTTCTGAGCTTAAAAAAGACCAGTTAATTCCTTCTAGACTTTTACAAAGTACATTTACAAGGTGAGTTTTTCCACAACCTTTTGGACCAATCAAGATACCAAACTTAATTGGCTTTTTATAAAAATTATCAATAAATTCTACTGCAGCTTTATTTCTAGTATTTACAAGAAAATCCTCTCTATCAAGAGCGGTTCTTTTTGGCATTTCAATAGTTAATTGTAAGTTATCATTTTCAATTTTCATGATTTTCACTCGTTGGGATTATGCCAATATTTTTCAACCATAATACCAAGTAAATGCTCCAAGATAATGAAGTAAAAAAGCCAATTATATAGGAAAAATAAGGAATTATTAAACTTCCAAGGGTACTGAAATTGATAAAGTTTGATAGATTCAATAAAATTAAACAAATATATAAAATTTGAAGGAATGTATTAATTTTACTTGAAAAAATTGGTTCAATTTTTAAATCACTTTCCATAAGCCAAGAAATAATTACAGCTCCCAAAATTGCCAAATCCCTTGATACTATTAAGATCAAAAGCCATGAAGGTATTATTCCAATAAATCCTAAAACCAATATTGAAGAAACAATTAATATTTTATCAGCTAGTGGGTCCAAATAACTTCCAAGAACGGTTATTTGATTAAATTTTTTTGCTATAAAACCATCAATTGCATCAGAAAGACCGCTTAAGATAAAAAAAATAAAACTAGTTTTGTAATAGCTTGATAAAATCAACCAAATAATAAAAGGAGTAAAAAGTAGTCTTACAATAGTTATAATATTAGCAATATTCATTAAATTAACCTTATTTAATTATATTAATGATATATTTATTAATATGTAATAAAAATGATTCATGTCATTAAAAATCATAGCAATAAGGCTGAGGCATTGAAAAAACAAAAAATTACCAAAGATCATAATAAAAAGATAACTTATGCTTCATCAGGTGTTAATATTGAAAAGGCTAATGATCTAATAGAAGAAATTAAACCTATAATAAAAAAAACTCAGAGGCTTGGTGCAGATGGGACTATTGGAGGTTTCGGTGGAGTTTTCGATATAGGGCTTCTAAATTATAATGATCCCTTACTCATCTCATCAACTGATGGTGTAGGAACAAAATTATTGCTTGCAATAGAGAATAACTTTTATGATTACATAGGAATTGATCTCGTTGCTATGTGTGTAAACGATTTAATTGTACAGGGAGCAGAACCAGTTTATTTTTTAGATTACTTCGCCACAGGACAACTATCAAATTTAACTGCTAAAAAAATTATCAAAAGTATTTCTAAAGGATGTATAGAGTCTAATTGTGCTCTTATAGGTGGTGAAACTGCAGAAATGCCTGGTTTGTATGAAAAAGGGCATTTTGATTTAGCAGGATTTTCTGTTGGCTTAGTTGAAAGAAATAAATTACTACCAAAAAATAATATTGAAAAAGGTGATGTACTGATAGGCCTTCCATCAAATGGTCTTCATTCTAATGGTTACTCTCTAGTAAGAAATATAATAGATCAAAAAAATATAAATATAACCTTACCAATACCAGGTAATAGCGAAAAAACAATTGCAGAGACTCTTTTGGAACCAACAAAGATTTATGTGAAACTTATTCTTGATTTACTTAAAAGCTCAGATCAAATCAAGGCTATCTCGAATATAACTGGCGGGGGAATTACAGAAAATTTACCAAGAATCTTTCATAATGAAAGTATTGGGGCTAAGGTAAACTTGTCATCTTGGGTGAGACCATCAATATTTAACTGGCTTCAGGAATTAGGAAATATTGATGAAGAAGAAATGCTTAAAACTCTTAACTGCGGTATAGGTATGATTTTAGTAATAAATCAAAAAGATATTAGAAAAATATCCAAAATTTTAGAAAAGAAAAATGAAGATTTTTATATCATTGGTGAAATTATAGAAACACAAATAGATAGCCCTAAGATCATTTATCATAGAGATTAAAATGAAAATTGGAATACTAATATCTGGTGGTGGTTCAAATATGATTAAACTTATAGAGTCATGTCAAAATAATAAAAATGCTTCAATAAATATTGTTATATCTAATAACCCTGATGCCAAAGGTATTGAGTTTGCAAAATCAAAAAATATAAAAACTAAAATAGTTAATCATAAAGGATTCTCTGAAAGGGAAGATTTTGATAATCAGGTTAATAATGTTTTAATTGAAAACAAAATAGATTTTTTATGTAATGCTGGTTTTATGAGAATACATGGAGAAAAGTTTGTTGAAAAATGGTTTAATAAACATCTTAATATCCACCCCGCTCTTCTTCCATCATTTAAAGGCTTAAATACACATGAAAGAGCTATTAAGTCAGGAGTTAAATTTGCCGGTTGTACTGTTCATCTGGTAAGATCAGGTGTTGACGAGGGGCCAATCATAGGTCAAGCTATAACATCGGTTGATACTGATGATGATAAAGATTCTCTAGCAGAAAAGGTTCTTAAGCTAGAACATAAACTCTATCCAAAATGCTTAAAATTATTTACCGAAAAATTAGTTAAAGTTAAAAATGATAAAGTAATTTTTTCAGAAAAGGCAATTAAAATTTTAGACGATTTTAAAGTATAATTTATGGACAAATTTCTTCATCTTTAAAGAAAAAATTAATTTCACTTCTAGCGTTTTCTTCAGAGTCAGAACCGTGAACAGAATTTGCCTCTATTGACAAGCCAACTTCAGCCCTAATTGTACCCTCTTCTGCTTCTTCAGGGTTTGTTGCGCCCATTGTATCTCTATTAACCTTAACAGCATTTTCACCTTCCAAAACCTGAACTACAACTGGCCCTGACATCATAAAATTAACTAAATCATTATAAAATGGTCGATCTTTATGAACAGAATAAAAACCCTCGGCTTGTTCTTGGGATAGTTTTATTCTTTTTTGAGCTATAATTCTTAATCCACTTCTCTCAAGCATTTGATTAATTTTACCAGTAACATCTCTTTTAGTAGCGTCTGGTTTAATTATTGATAGTGTTCTTTGAATGGCCATAATACTCTCCTTTAATTAGAATTAATCCATTTACCATTTGTATCCTGTTTAAAAGATTTTAAAACATGCTGTGATTGATCAATATTTTTTTTATAAGCATTAAATTGATCAATAACTTTTAAGTTTTGCTCATTAAAAATATATACACATCTTTGCCATGAATTAATATTTTTAATCAATAACCCATCAATTGAAAAAATAACATCTGAGTCATTAGGATTTTCTTCTTCACAGGTCAAGTAAACTCTATGAAATTCAGGATTTTTATCATTTTGGCTACCATGAGGTAAAAATGATGTATCTTTATATGACCATAAAAAATCATTAATTTCTTCCATTCTCTCAATATTGTCTAGAAGAACAACTGAATTCCAATTATTTTCGATTGACTTTTCAATTAAGTTGGAGAGAAATATTTCACTACTTGAATTTTTAAGTTTGTAAAAAAAAATTTCTGACAAAATTTACTCGTAAAATTTTGAAATTAAAGTATTTAAAAGATTTACTCCAAAGCCAGTTGCCCAACTTGTATTGATAGAGCTCTTTTCCATACCTGTTGCAGTTCCAGCAATATCTATGTGAACCCAAGGCACTTTATTCACGAACCTTTTTAAAAATTGAGCCGCTGTTATTGATCCTGCACCACCAATACCGATATTCTTCATATCCGCAAATTTAGAATTAATCATTTTATCATAGGAGTCAGATAATGGTAATCTCCACACATTATCACCTGAATCTCTTCCAGCATCCAAAAGTTTATCTGATAAATCGTCATTGTTACTAAAAATACCAGCCATTTTGTTTCCAAGAGACATAACTATAGCGCCAGTCAATGTTGCCAAATCAATCATTATTTCTGGTTTATATTTATCTTGAGCATACCAAAGAGCATCAGCTAGAACCAACCTTCCCTCAGCATCAGTATTTTGTATTTCGATAGTTTGACCTGACATTGACTTAACGATATCACCAGGCTTTTGAGCAGTTCCATCAGGCATATTTTCAACTAAGCCAACAACCCCTACAACATTAACCTTAGCCCTTCTTAGTGCAAGAACCTTCATCAAGCCAACAACTGCTGCTGATCCCCCCATATCACCAATCATTTCTTCCATTTTATTCCCAGGTTTAAGAGATATTCCTCCAGAGTCAAAACAAACGCCTTTTCCAACAAAACATAATGGTTTACTTTTTTTACTTTTATTACCATCCCATTTCATAATAACTAGTTGACTTTCATATTGACTGCCTCGTCCAACTCCCAATAATGACCACATTCCTAATTTTTTCATTTTTGTTTCATTTAAAACTTCTATTTTGAGGCCATATTTTGAAAGCCCTTTAATTCTTTTTGCATATTCCTCAGGATTAAGAATATTACTAGGTTCATTTACTAAATCTCTTGCTAGAAAAATACCTTCAGCAACAGAATTTTTTTGCCTGAATTTATTTTTTAATTTAACGGCATTTTTAGAAATTATTGTTATTTCATTAATTTGTTTAATAGCTTTTTTCTTAGATTTATACTTATTAAATTTATAGGTATTTAATGTTGCGCCAAAGCCAATCTCAACTAAATTTTCATCATTAGAAAATTCATTTGCCACTAATACACTAACTCTCTTATTTTTAGATTTTGATGAAATTTGATTAATTTTTCCACCTATAATAGCAAGGTCATTACCTGAAATTAAGCTCTTTTGCCCAGGGCTTATTATAATTATTTTCGAAAATGAATTATTTTTATCATTAATAATTTCAAGCGAAGAAAATTTATTAAATTCAAAATTTTCGTTATTAACAGCATGATTAATTTTACTCAAAAGGTTTTTATCTAATCCCTTAAATTCTGAAAGAGATTTTTTATCAGTTACCAGGGCTAAAATTTCATTTTTATCAGTCAATTTTGAAACAAAATTTACTTTCATTATTTTCTCCAATTATTTTCAATAACATCTGTTAACATTATTTAATGATTAAGGGTATAGTTTGTCGTATATAATACATTATAAAATGAAAAATATTGATAAATATATAATTAGAAAACTCTCATTGTCATTTTTTACAGTAATGATTGGATTACTCTCGCTTGCATGGCTTAGTCAAGTTCTAAAGCTTCTTGATGAAATAGTTATGAGAGGTGCAGATTTATCAACTTTTTTCATGCTTTCTATAACTGTCTTACCAAATATTATTTCTCAAATCACACCCTTGGCAGCCTTTATTACATCTGCTTTTGTTCTAAATGCAATGTCCTCTGATAAAGAAATGATAGTTTTACTATCATCAGGAATGAATCCAACCAGATTATTTAAGCCATTTTTATTCTTTGGTGTCTCCATTACAATTTTTTTAGTCATTTTCTCAATGCTTTTAGGTCCGAGTGGAATGAGATATACTAAGTTAAAAATTCATGAAATTCGTCATGATTTATCCGGAACTCTTGTCAGAGACGGAATGTTTTCAATGCCAGCTAAAGGTCTGACTGTATATGCTCATAGAAAAAATAATAATTCTATTGATGGTATACTTGTTCATGATAACAGAAATAGTGATGCCCCAATAACCTATTCTGCAGAGAAGGGATATTTAATCAATGAAAATAATAACCCAAAACTAATACTTCTAAATGGAAATATTCAATATAGAAATCTTCTTATTGATGGCCCTGGAATGACAACAGTAAGTTTTGAAAAGAATGAATATTTATTTTCTGATTTTTTAACCGAAAATAAAAATTTTAATTTCGATACAAGTCAAAGATATTTAAATGACTTACTTTTTCCTGATGAAAATGATGAATATGCCAAGACTAGAAAAAGTCTACTTATTGCAGCAGGTAATCATAAAATTGCCCAAATTTTTCACCCAATAATTTTTATTTTTTTCTCTTTTATAATTTTTATAAATAGTAAATTTGATAGGAGGGACACAAATAAAAATATTCTAAATCTGACCTTTGGAATTATAAGTTTTCAAATTTTAGACTTTTTCCTTGCCTCTCAAGCACAAACTAATTTATTCGCAATTGGGTTTTTATACTTATTACCATTATTATTTTTTCTTTTATTAATTTACCTGTTTAAAAAAACATATCAAACAGTGAGTAGTTAAAATGAAATTAAATAATTTATTACCAGTGTATTTCTCAAAAAACTTACTAAAAAATCTTATTTTTTGTCTTTTTGCCTCTGGATTTTTCATTTTTTTAATCGATCTTATTGAATTATCAAGAAGAATAACAAAGTCAAATAACAGTGACTTTCTACTTGCACTTGAGTTAGCATTATTAAAGTTACCTGGAATGATTATGGAGATTTTTCCCTTTATTGTTCTTTTTGCTTCACTGAGCACCTTCTTCTATTTCGCAAAAAGATCTGAACTAATAGTTGCTAGGGCAAGTGGTGTATCAATTTGGCATTTATTAATCCCAGGAGTAAGTTTAATTTTAATAATTGGATTTTTTACAGTAATTCTAATTCAACCTCTTATTGCAACAAGTTCTTATAAATTTAAAGAGTTAGAGGCTAAGACTATCAGAGGACAAACAAGCTTAATTACAATTACAGAAAATGGTCTTTGGCTTAAAGATTCAGATACGAATGATAATGCTTATAGAATAATTAATTCCTTGGGTTTTGATAGAAATGCAAAATATTTAGAAAATGTAATTTTCTTTAATCACTCAGAAAGTGGTCAATTAATTAGCAGATATGATGCAGAAAAAGTATTTTTAAAACCTAATTATTGGGAATTAGAGAATATTTGGATTTATAAAAATATAGAAGAGACTGAATTTTTAAAGAAAATAGAAATAAGAACTGATTTAACAGCAGAACAGATTCAAGAAAATTTTGCACCACCAGAAACAATATCTTTTTGGAATCTCCCTGAATTTATTAAAATTGCTGAAAATGCAGGATTTGCCGCAACTAAACATAAAACTGAATTTCAGTCCTTATTGGCTCTTCCTTTTTTTCTATCCTCAATGTTAATTATAGCTGCTCCATTCTCAGTTAGATTTATAAGATCTGAAAGTATAAATAATCTTATCTTATCAGGAATTATGTCCGGTTTAATACTATATACTTTTTCAAATGTTATATATGCATTTGGTGCCTCTGGAAATATTGGCCCTATTCTCTCAGCATGGTCGCCACCGATTTTAGCAATTCTTTTGGGAATTAGTGCAATAATTTATATTGAGGAAGGTTAGATGAAAAAAGTAGTTTTTTTTCTAATTATTTTTTTTAATTTGGGTTCATTAAAAAGTGAAGAAATAGCTAACTCAATTGAGGCAGATAAAATTGAATATCTTAACTTGGATGGAAATATAAAAGCTATTGGATCTGTAAAAATTATTCAAAATGAGCATGAGCTGAATGCTGATGAAATTTCCTTTAATCAAAAAAATAATATTATCGAAGGAAATGGAAATATTACCTTAAAAAAAATTGGAGGTGAAAAAATCCTTGCCTCAAGAATCAAACTTTCATCAGATTTAAAAGATGGGGTTATTGAAAATCTCTCACTTCAAACCTCTGACGGAATAAATATTTCGTCAGCTTATGCTATAAGAACAAACGGCAATTCGCTAATTTTAAAAAAGGGAATTTTTTCCCCTTGTAAGGTATGTAGCAATAAAAAACGTAAGTTATCTTGGCAGGTTAAAGCTAACAGAATTATTTATGATGAGATTAATCAAAATATTATTTATGAAGATGCTAGATTTGAATTGTTTGGTATTCCTGTCTTTTATGTTCCAATTGCAACCCACCCTACTGAAAAAGTTGAAAGAAGAAGTGGTTTTTTAGCTCCTACTCTTGGAAGCTCAGGTGATCTTGGTGCGGTTGTTAGAGTTCCTTATTTTTTCAATCTTTCTAAGCATTATGATCTAACAATAACACCATGGATTGTTACAAAAGGTGCGGCAATAGTTGAAGGTGAATGGAGACAAAGATTCAAAAGAGGAACTATTAATTTTAGCGGTATTGTTGCCTCCCCAAATGATCAATTTAAATCAAGAACCGTAAATATAAATGATGATTGGAAAGCAATAATTAATTCACCATTTAATACCCCTTCATATTTAAATGAAATAAATAAGAAATTAGTTTTTGAATATGATGATAATACTCATTCAATAAAAAATGTTGAAGTAGCTGAAATTAATGATTCAAGACCATCGTCAATTGGAGATGCTATTGGTTATGATTATAGGGGATCATTTAGTGCATCAGGAAATTTTAAATTTGGAAACTGGAATTTAGACTTTAATGGAAAATTTGTATCTGATGATACCTTTTTAAGAAGGTTTGATTTAAATGATGACACTGAAATAAAATCTTATCTATCACTAAATAGGAACTGGAAAAACGCTCAAATAGAGATAAATTCTCTTCATTTTTCATCCCTTTTACCCGAAAAAGATGGTTCAGAACCATTAATTTTACCCGAAATAAAATTCCTTTGGGAACCTAAAAGAATTATATTTGGCGGTATTTCAACAATTAAATTAAATTCTATAGGGATAATTAGAAAAACTGACGGAAATACTTATAGGCTCTCAAGTTCTTTAGACTGGAATAGAAATTACATTCATAAAAGTGGAAGTATTTTTAAACTTAATATTAATTTTAGAGGAGATTTATATAATACTTCAAAAAAATGGACACCAAATAACTCAACTAGAAGGTTACAGTCAAATCCTTTTGGTAAAAATCAAAATATTCACCGTCTTTTACCCTCAGTGAATTTAGAATGGAGACTACCATTAAAGAATGGTTTGTCAGATACTATAATCGAACCAATTATTCAATTATCATACTCATCAGATAATGAAAAAAATTACAAAATACCAAACGAAGATAGTATTGGGTTTGAATTAAACTCTCATAATATTTTTGCAAAAAATAGAATGCCTGGTCTTGATTTATGGGAGACAGGTGGAAGAGTTAATTACGGCCTAAAACTATCTCATTTTTTCAATAAAGAAGGTATTTTTTCAGGTATGATTGGACAAAGTTATAAATTCAAAAACCCCGACTTTTTTGATAAAGGCTCAGGTTTAGAAAAAAAATTATCAGATTTTATTATAGACATTTTATTTAAGCCAAATAAAGAAATTACTTTCTCTTACAGAGGAAGGTTAGATGAAAATGATATTAATCTCAGAAGATCAGAATTTGATATGTTACTAAATTATGAAAAATGGGGAATTCGAGCTGGTCATGTTTTATTGAATAATATTGAAATTTTAAACTTTAAAGAACAGAGAGAATTGCGCTTTGCAAGTTTTGTAAATATTACTGATAGATGGTTAATTCAGTCGGCTATACGTTATGATGAAGTTTCAAAAAAATCTTTAAACAATAGAATATCTATAGTTTATATTGACGATTGTATATCATTTGAAATAGGATTTAGAAGAAAATTCTCTGAATATAGAGATCTTAAGCCATCTAATTCCTTTATGATTAAATTTAATGTATTTACATTTGGGGGCGGAACATTAAATAGTTCAGATCGTATTTCAAAATTGTGGGATAATTAAAATTATTTTAGGTTAAAAAATGATAAAAAAAATTAAATATATATTTTTAATATTTTTTTTAATTATGAATTTTAATGAAAATTTAAAAAGTCAGGACATTCAAGCTATTGCAGTGATAGTGAATGATGAGGTGATATCAAGATATGATGTTAATCAAAGAGTAAGATTAATTTTAGTTACATCAGGAATACCAGCCACAGAAGAAAATATTAAAAGAATTGAAGAACAAGCAATTAAAGCATTGATTGACGAAAAAATACAAATACAAGAAGCAATTAAATTAGAGGTTCCAGACTCGCCTGATGAAATTAACCTAATGTTAGATAATATTGCTAGAGGTAATCAAACTACAGCAGAAGGGATCTTAGAGTCTATTACCAGTCAGGGTGTAAATTCTGAAACTCTTTTAAATCAAATCAAATCTGAACTTTTATGGAATAAAATTGTTAGAGGTCGATTTGGCTCATATATAAATATTAGTGATGAAGAAGTAAATATTATCTATGACAGAACAATTCAAAATATTAATAACTCACAATATGATATTTCAGAAATTTTTATTGGTTTTGAGGATGAGTCAGAAGAAAAAGAGGCTAAAGAACTCACAGAAAAATTAACAGAACAACTAAAGAATGAAATTGCGTTTGAACCGGTGGCACAACAATTCAGTCAAGCTCCATCATCTGGTCAAGGTGGTTTTATTGGATGGGTCTCGGAGGGACAATTAGATCCGGATATAATTTCAAATATTGAAAATTTGGAAATTGGTTCAGTTTCAAATCCTATAAAAACTGTAAACGGTTATTATATTATCAAATTAAATGGTAAATCTGAAGAAGGTGGAAAAAACTCTATGAAAAACCAATACGACTTAATTTCAGTATCTTTTAATATTGAAGATAAGATTATGGCTAAAGATTTTTCTGATAATTTTATATCTTGTAAAAGACTGGATGGTCTCCTAGAAAATTATAATCAAAAAGAAGTAAACGTGATTGGAAAAAGACTTCTTCAAGAGCTGCCTAAGGAGCTACATAAAGAACTTTTAGAAAAAAATGCTGGAAATGCTCTATCTCCAAGATTTTCAGAAGAAAATATTGATATTATATTAATTTGTGACCGCAAAGATGACATTGGAATTCAGGTGAATAGAGATATAATTGAAGATAATATTTATTCTCAAAAAATGGGTATGATGTCTAGAAGACATCTTCGTGATTTACGTAGAGATGCTGTCATTGAATACAGATAAGAAAAACCTTCCTATTGCTATTACTATGGGCGATCCATCAGGGATTAATAGTGAAATAATTCTAAAATCATTTAATAAGATAAGTAATAATAAAGAAATAGATTTTTTTATAATTTGCGACCCAGACTGGATAAAAAAATCAAAAAAAATTTTTAATATAGATGTTCCATTAAACATTATTTCTAATGAAATTAAAATTAAGCAAAATAAACTAAACATCCTACCCATTAAAAATAAGGTTTTTTCAAACTTGGGGAAGCCCGACAAAAAAAATAATAAAGCTATATTGGAGTCACTTAATATTTCAATTAATCTTGCAAAAAAAAATAAGGTATGTGGAATTGTCACTCTCCCAATTTATAAAAAAAATATAATGGAAGGTAGCTCAGGCTTTATAGGTCATACAGAGTATCTAGCGGAAAAAGATGACAGTGAGTCATTAATGATTTTAATGTCAAAAGATTTAAAAGTTGCAACAATAACTACTCATATTCCAATATCAAAAGTATCAAAGTCACTCACAAGAAAAATAATTTCTAAAAAAATAAAAATTCTTCATGAAAGTCTAAGAAGGGATTTTCATATTAAAAATCCAAAAATAGCTGTTTCATCTCTTAACCCACATTCTGGAGAAGAAGGCAGTATTGGAAAGGAAGAAGTAAAAATAATTTTACCTTGTATAAATAATTTAAAGGAATTGGGTATGAAAATTGAAGGTCCTTTACCTGCTGATACACTTTTTTATAAAAAGAATTTAAAAAAATTCGATGCAAGAATTTGTATGTACCACGATCAAGCCTTAATACCTTTGAAAACAATAGATTTTTATGGAGGAATTAATTTTACTGCTGGTTTATCTTTTGTAAGAACTTCACCGGATCATGGAACAGCTTTTAATTTAGCTGGAAAAAATAAAGCGAATCCAAAGAGCTTTATCTATGCAATAAGGCAGGCTTTCCTAATTTCAAAAAATAGAAAAATAAATGAATAGCAATAATGATACTCTTAAAAATATTCTTAAAAAATATGACTTAAAAGCTAAAAAAAAATTTGGTCAAAATTTTCTACATGATAAAAATATAATAAATCAAATAGTAAAATCTTCGTCATGCGACAACAATTATATAGTTGAGGTAGGTCCTGGCCCAGGCTTATTAACAAACGCTATTTTAAAGAAAAATATTAAAAAAGTTTTGGTAATTGAAACTGATAAAACATTTCTTCCTATTTTAGAAAAACTTAAAGAAAATCATAAAAAAAAATTTGATTTTATAATAAATGATATTCTTAAAGTTGATTTGGATAAAATTATCAATGAAAAATATTCTATCGTTTCAAACTTACCTTACAATATATCTGTACCTTTTATAATTTCTTTAATAGAAAAAAAACAGCCAGTTAAATGGGAAAAATTAACACTTACTGTTCAGAAAGAAGTTGCAGATAGAATGATGGCAAAAGTAAATACCAAACAATATGGAAGATTAAGTATTTTAACTCAATGGAGATGTAAAATCGATAAGATATGTGAAATTAAGCCAACATGCTTCATTCCGCCCCCTAAAGTTTTATCATCCGTCATTTCAATAGAGCCGAAAAATAATATAAAAACTCCATCGGTAAAAAACTTTCAAAAAATAGTCTCTCATGCCTTTGGCTTTAGAAGAAAAACACTTAAAAAAAGTTTATCAAATTTAGATGTTGATATAAATAAACTAGCTGATTTATGTGAAATTGATCTAGGATTAAGAGCTCAAAATTTAAGTATAGATGATTTTAGCAATTTAACAGTTGGATATGAAAAACTATCAAAGTAAACTATCTCTTAGTGATTTAATCGTATCCTGGATTTTTTTTTGTCTCGTTCTTTTTAATCCCTCAGCTATAAGGATAGAATTAATTCTTTTTAAACTTTCATCAAAATTTTCATTAATAATTATATAATCATATTCTGCATAGTGACTAATTTCATCGGAAGCCTTAGACATTCTTTTTTTTACTGTATCTTCGGTGTCTTGATTTCTTTTTAATAATCTTTTCTCTAACTCTTTTGCCGAGGGAGGTAAAACAAAAATTTTAACTAAGTCGTCTTGTACAGAATTCATTAACTGCTGAGTTCCTTGCCAATCAATATCAAAGAGAATATCCTTTCCATCTTTAAGTGCATTCATTACAGGTTGCTTAGGGGTTCCATAATAATAATCAAAAACTTTTGCATGTTCTAAAAATTCACCTTGATTAAGCATTTCAATGAATTTTTCGTCACTAACAAAAAAATAATCATTCTCATTAATTTCTAATGACCTTGGAGGTCTAGTTGTATGAGATATTGATAAGAATAAATTTTTATTTTCTTTTAATAACTCTCTGGATAAAGAAGTTTTTCCTGCTCCTGAGGGTGAAGATAAAACAATCATCATTCCTCTTCTATCTGTATTTTGATTACCTTCCATTCATTTAATTATAATGATGAGAAAAGATTAGGGAAGCATTAGTTCCTCCAAATCCAAAAGAATTTGATAATACCGATCTTATTTCTTTTTCTTTTGCATTATGTGGGACCAAATCAATTTTAGTTTCTACAGATGGATTGTCTAAATTTATTGTAGGAGGAATAATATTTTCATTTAGCGCCATAACGCTAAAAACAGCTTCAATTGCTCCAGCAGCTCCTAATAAATGACCTGTAGATGATTTTGTTGAAGACATTGATAAACCCTTTATAGCCCCATCAAAGGCTCTTTCTACAGCTCTTAGCTCAATCTCATCTCCTAGAGGGGTAGAAGTTCCATGAGCGTTAACATAATTAATTTCTTCTTTACTTATACCTGCATCATCAATTGCCATTAAAATTGATCTATATGCACCATCACCATCTTCTGATGGAGAAGTTATATGGAAAGCATCACCAGATACACCATACCCTTTTAATTCACCATATATTCTTGCATTTCTTGAAAGAGCATGATCTAGCTCCTCTAAAACTAAAAAACCAGCACCCTCACCCATAACAAAACCATCCCTGTCTTTATCGTATGGTCTAGATGCTTTTTCTGGAGCCTCATTAAAATTGGTACTTAATGCTCTACTGGCTGAAAATCCAGCCATGCCAATTGGACATATTGCTGCTTCAGCGCCACCAACTAACATAACATCCGCTTTATCATTTTTTATCATTTGTGCTCCCTCTCCTATTGAATGAGAACCTGAAGCGCAAGCAGTAACTGCAGCCAAGTTAGGGCCTTTTAAATTATTTTTAATTGAAATTTGACCAGCAGCTAAATTAATCAAAGCACCAGGAATAAAAAAGGGACTAACTCTTCTAGGTCCTTTTTCATTAAGTAGGAGAGCTGTTTTTTCTATACTTGCTAATCCACCTATTCCAGAACCAACTCCTACACCTGCTCGAAAACTATCTTCTTCAGTTTGAGGTTTCCAACCACTATCTTTAAGGGCCATTTCAGCAGCGGCAATACCATATAATATAAATGTATCAACTTTCTTTTGATCTTTTGGAGAGATCCAATCTTCCGCATTAAAAGATCCATCATTAGCATTTAATCCATCTCCTAATGGAACCTCGCAAGCGATTGTACATGGATAGCCAGCAGGATCAAATTTTGTAATAGTTGAAGCACCAGATTTTCCAGAAATTAAATTTTTCCAGCTAGAGTTTAAATCTCCACCAAGAGGAGTTACAACACCTAATCCAGTAATTACTACTTTACGCAATTAATTGTACCAATTTTTAAATTCAACTTTTGGCAGAGTCTATAAAGTTAATAGCATCTCCAACTGAAAGTATAGTCTCAGCTGCGTCATCAGGTATTTCAATACCAAATTCTTCCTCAAAAGCCATTACAAGCTCAACTGTATCTAAACTATCAGCACCAAGATCTTCTATAAAGCTTGCTGAAGCGGTAACTTTATCAGCTTCCACCCCTAAATGCTCAACTACAATTGCTTGAACTTTTTCTAGTGTATCACTCATTTTATATTCCCTTTTTTTATTTATAACTTAATTTAATTTATTAATTTTGAATCAATACAATGCGACTTAGCATATTGGAACAAGTTATACAATAATCTGTTAAATGAGCCAATAATTAAATCATCAACATTCCGCCATTAATATGAATTGTTTGACCAGTAATATAACTAGCTTTGTCTGAAGCTAAAAAACAAACAGCTCCAGCGATATCATCTGGTCTACCTAACCTACCTATACTAATTGATCTTAAAATATCCTCTTTTCTGTCATCACTTAATTCTGCAGTCATATTTGTTTCAATAAATCCAGGAGCTATACTATTAACTGTAACTGATCGTGAGCCAACCTCTTGAGCAAGTGATTTGGACATTGCAATTATTCCAGCTTTTGATGCAGAATAATTTGATTGACCTGCTCCCCCTGCAACTCCTATCACTGAAGTTATATTTATAATTCTACCATACCTTCTTTTGATCATTCCTTTGATCAATTGCTTTGTAAGCTTAAAAATTGAATTTAAATTTATATTTATAACCTCATTCCAATCATCTTCCGACATTCTCATAAATAAATTATCTTTGGTAATTCCAGCATTATTAACCAAAATATCAATTTGACCCATAATTTTTTGGGCTTGATCTGCTAGATTGTTAATTCCTTCAGAATTTGAAAGGTCGGATATAATTATCTGACAATTTCCGCCGATAATTTTTTGCAAATTCTCAAGTTCTGATTTATTCCTTCCTGTTAAGCATAGGTCTGCTCCACTTGATGATAGTTGCATGGCAATGGCTTTTCCAATTCCACCACTTGCACCTGTAACCAAAACTTTTTTTCCCTTTAAATCTATCATTTATAATCCTTAACTATCTAATTCTAGAAGAAGACTTTCTAATGATTCTTTATTCCCAGCTGACTTTCTTTTAAAAGATGGGCAACTTCTTTTAGCTAGGTTGGATAATACAGAACCACTACCAATTTCGTAAAACTCTCTAACACCCAAATCAATAAATTTAATCATTGTTTCTCTCCATCTTACCATTTCGGTTACCTGATTCACCAGATTATTTTTTATTTGATCTTCATCATTAGAAAAATTAACCGTAACATTTGATATTACGGGTACATTAGGCGTATTCAGTTTAATAGAAGATAATGATTTTTCCATAATTTCTTGTGCAGGTCTCATTAAAGGGCAATGGAATGGTGCGCTCACTGCAAGTTTCATAGCTTTTCTTGCACCGTTTTCTTTAAAAATTTCAAGTGAACTTTCAATACCTTCTTTTAGGCCGGATAAAACAACTTGGCCATCAGCATTATCATTTGCAATAAAAACGTCATCTTGTAATTTGTTTTTAGTTATTATTTCTTCTATTTGATCAATATTTAAACCAAGAATTGCTGCCATTGAGCCTTTATTTTTACCAACAGAGCTTTGCATAGCTTTCCCCCTTATCTTTAAAGTTAATGCAGCGTCTTTTATTGAAAAACTGTTTGAGGCTGTTAAAGCTGTATATTCACCTAGAGAATGCCCAGCTAAAACACCAGATATTTCGAAACCACGCTTTTTTAAAATTTTTACAATAGCAATGCTTACAGCCATTAGAGCAGGTTGAGTGTTCTCAGTTAAAATTAATTCTTCCTCAGGACCTTCAAACATAATTTTAGATAAATTTTGTTCTAAAGTATCATCGATTTCTTCAAAAACATGTTTTGCTTCAGGAAACGATTCTGACAAATCCAAGCCCATACCAACATATTGACTACCTTGACCTGGAAAAACAAATGCTTTCATTTTGAAACCTCCTTTTTTTATATATTAAAAATAAATAATCAATATATTACAAGCTTGCAAATTTTAGCTTAATACATTAAAGAACTCCTAAGTTTTTAATTTAAATATTTTATGAAGGAATAATATGCCTTATTACGAGCATGTGTTTATAACTAGACCCGAAATAGCTCCTCAACAAGTAGAAAATCTTGTTGAAGAAATTAAGACAGTTATCAAAGATAACGGTGGTAAGTCAGTTTATACAGAATATTGGGGTTTGAGAGACCTTGCATACAAAATTAAAAAGAGTGAAAGAGGCCATTACTCCTTAATTAGAATTGATAGCCCAAGCTCTGCAATACATGAATTGGAACGAATTCAAAAACTTAATGAAGATGTTCTTCGTTATTTAACCATTAAAACTGATGACCTAAGCGAAGAGTCATCCCCAATTATGAAAGCCTCATTGAAAAAAGAAGGCTCATATAGTTCTTCTAAAGGCGCTTAATTATGAATAATTCAATTCCAAATATTACTCAAATACCTACAAAAAGACCTTTTCTTCGCAGAAAGAAAACTTGTCCTTTTTCAGGAGATAAATCTCCTAAAATCGATTATAAAGATACAAAATTATTAAAAAAATATCTTTCTGAGAGAGGAAAGATGATCCCAAGCAGAATTACTGCGGTTTCAGCAAAAAAACAGAGGGAATTGGCAAGAGCTATTAAAAGATCAAGATACATTGCTCTAATACCATATCAAATGGATTAAGCAAAATGGAAGTAATTTTATTAGAAAGAATTGAACGTCTTGGCCAAATGGGTGATGTAGTTGTTGTAAAAGACGGCTTCGCAAGAAACTTTCTACTGCCTAAAAATAAAGCCTTAAGAGCCAATAAAGAAAATTTAGAGTTTTTTGAAAAAGAAAAAATTAACCTAGAAGCTAAGAATTTAAAATTAAAAACTGAAGCTGAGGCTGTATCTGAAAAAATTACCGTAAATAATTATATTATAATTCGTCAGGCTAGTGATACTGGTCAACTATATGGATCAGTTAACTCTGGAGATATTAAAGACAAGCTTCAAGAGGAAGGTTTTTCAATTGAAAAAAATCAAGTTGTACTTGATAGACCAATTAAGGAAATAGGTCATCATGAAATAAGGGTCAAACTTCATCCAGAGGTAACATCAAATATTTCAATCTATATATCGAGAAGTCAAGAAGAAGCTGAGTCGTTAATTAAGGGCGAAGTAACCAATACTGAAGCTGTAAAAGAAGACAAAGTTAACCTAGAAGAAATTTTTGAAGAAGGTGCAGTTCCAGAATCTGTAACTGAGGAAGAAGTAAGTTTAAATGAAGATGTAAATGATGAAGAAACTTCTGAAGAAGAAGTGACTAACTCAAAAACAAATGAAAATTTATCTGAAGAAGAAGTTAAAGATAAATCAGATACTTAAAAAGTTAACCCCAATATCCACAGTTATCCACAGATAATTTTCTTTTTTTATTATATTTATAGTTATAGATTGTTTTTATGAAACAATCATCTCCCATACCTTTAAATCAAGACCAAAAAACTCTTAATAATATTGAATTACCCCATAATTTAGAGGCAGAGCAACAATTATTAGGCGCTTTAATAAAAAATAATGAATTAATTGATCGAGTTTCTCAAAATGGTCTTAAAGGAATTCATTTTTTTGAAACATTCCATGAAGAAATTTATGAAAAAATTATACAAATGAATAATAATGGTAAATCTGTAACCATATTATTTTTAAAAACGTTATTTGAGTCCAATGAGAATTTTGACTCTGATAGTTACTTTGTAAATCTTGTTGCAAATGCCGCCCATAGTCTCGTTATAAAAGAAGTGGCAGATGAAATTTACGAACTTTCACTCAGAAGACAATTAATTGATACTGCTGAGTTTTTGGAACATTCATCGTACGCATTAAACGAAGATAAAAATGTTTCAGAAATAATAGAAAATACTGAAATAAAATTGTATGAAATAGATCAAAAAGGTGAAACAGGAAAAAGCTTCTACTCTTTTGAAGACTCAATTGCTGAATCTCTTTTAGCAGCTGAAGCTGCTTATTCTTCTGATGATGGATTAGCAGGTTTGGCAACCGGCTTTGTAGATCTTGATAAAGCACTAGGTGGATTACAAAAGTCAGATTTAATAATTTTAGCGGGTAGACCATCAATGGGAAAAACAGCTTTAGCATCAAATATAGCATTTAATATTGCTAAATCCTTTGGTGATCAAATTAATGAAAATAACTTAAACCAATCAGATGATGAAGAAAAAAATCCTGGTGCTGTCGCATTCTTTTCCTTAGAAATGTCTGCTGAACAGCTTAGTACTAGAATAATATCTGATCAGTCTGGAGTGTCTTCCAGTAACGTAAGAAAAGGAAAAATTGATGAGAGAGAAATTAGCAATTATATAAATGTTGCAAATGAACTAAAAAATATACCTCTTTATATTGATGAAACAGGAGCTATTCCTATAGGAATTTTATCATCAAGAGCTCGACGCTTGTCGAGAACTTTAAAACAAAAAAATCAAGAATTATCTCTTATTGTTGTAGACTATCTGCAATTAGCCACAACAGGTTCAGATAAATACAGAGGCAATATAGTTCAAGAAATATCTCAGATTACTCAAGGATTAAAAGCACTAGCCAAAGAATTAAACGTTCCTGTAATTGCCCTATCCCAACTATCAAGAAATGTTGAAAATCGGGATAATAAAAAACCACAACTTGCTGATTTAAGAGACTCTGGAGCTATCGAACAAGATGCAGATATAGTTATGTTTGTTTATAGAGAAGAATACTACTTAAGAAGGGAAGAACCAGACGCAGGAACTGAACAGCATATTGATTGGCAAAATAAAATGGAGGCTGCGCATGGTAAAGCATCTGTTTTAATTGAAAAACATAGACACGGGGCTGTTAAAAATGTTGACATGCAATTTACTGAAGAATTTACAAGATTTTCTGATCTTGCAAGAGATCAATACCTACCTGAAAGAATGGATTAAAATTTATGAAAATTTTTACCAATGTAGGCTCTTCTGTCATTAATTTCCTGAAGGAAACTGGTAGATTTTTTATTTTCACCCTTAAAACTTTAAAATCTTCAATTTCAAAATGGTATTTTAAAAATATCTTTCAACAAATGATATCAATAGGTTACTTGTCGCTTCCCGTTGTTGCTCTAACATCATTTTTCACTGGTGGAGCTCTTGCAATACAAATTTATTACGGAGGAAATCAATTTAATTCTGAAGTAATTGTTTCTTCTATTGTAGCACTTGGAATTACTCGTGAACTTGGTCCAGTCCTTGGTGGTATAGTGGTCGCTGGAAGAGTTTCAGCTGCTATTGCAGCTGAAATTGGAACTATGAAAGTAACAGAACAAATTGACGCCTTAAGAACATTATCAACAGATCCATTTGAATATTTAGTTTTTCCTAGAGTTATTGCAGGAATAATAGTTTTACCTATTCTTGTTGGTTTTGCTGATATAATAGGAATAATGGGAGGATGGTTTGTAGGAGTTCAAAGTTTAGATTTTAATGGCTCTGTATATCTTCAAAATACCGAAATTTTTCTAGAATCAAATGACATTATTTCAGGCCTCATAAAGGCATCTGTTTTTGGTTTTATTATTACAATGATGGGCTGTTATCATGGGTTTTTCTCTCAAGGTGGAGCTCAAGGGGTTGGGAGATCTACAATGAATGCAGTTGTTAGCTCATCAATACTAATTTTAGGGTCAAATTATATAATGACAAATTTACTATTTGCTTCGTAAAGAGAGAATTATGATAGAAATTAATAATTTAAATAAGAAATTTAATAGAAATGAAGTTTTAAAAAATTTAAATATAAAAATTGAAAAAGGTGAGTCTGCTGTTGTAATTGGAAGATCAGGAACAGGAAAATCAGTTTTATTAAAATGTTTGTTAGGTTTGCTTAGGCCTGATAGTGGAATTATTAAAATTGGTAACAAAAATATTTTAGGAAAAAATCTTCAATACAGTAACAATAAATCAGTAAAAATTGGAATGTTGTTTCAGGGTGGTGCACTTTTTGATAGTTTAAATATATGGAGAAATATAAGCTTTTCATCATTACAAAATAAGGTAAGTGAAAAAGAGTGTAAAAAAATAGCAATTGAGACTCTTGAGAAAGTTGGTTTAAATTCAGATGTAGCTGATTTATATCCTTCGGAATTATCTGGAGGAATGCAAAAAAGAGTTTCACTTGGCAGAGCAATTTTTTCAGAACCAGATATAATTTTTTTTGATGAGCCGACAACCGGTTTAGACCCAATAACTGCAGATGTAATAAATAAACTTATTCTTGAAAAAGTAAATGACCTTGGGGCAACAGCACTAACTATTACTCATGATATGTCTAGCGCAAGAACTATCGCTTCAAAGGTATATATGCTTCATGAAGGTAATATAATATGGGGTGATAATGTCGAGGAAATGGAAAGAACTAAAAATGAGTACATATTGCAGTTTGTTAATGGCCAGTCTGATGGTCCTATTAAAATTCAAAATAATTAACTATAGTAATTTATATAATAACCATCTATTTATAAATATCTTTTAATTAAAGAGCTATGTATGAATCCTAACTTACTAGATATAATAATAATTTTAACCATGTTGGTTTCGGGGATATTGGCACTTACTCAAGGTTTTGTAAAAGAAATTCTATCGTTAATTGGTTGGTTAGTATCATTTATATCAGTAATTTTATTTATGCCTGAAGCAGGAAAATATTTAAGCCCTTTTTTTGAGTCCAAAGCATTGTCTGATTTAATTACAATTTCTATAATTTTTATAACCACTCTTCTTGTATGGAGATTTTTAAGTTTATTTATTGTAAAGCTATTTAAAATCACATCTATAGGTTACATCGATAGGACTTTAGGGTTTTTATTTGGACTTCTCAGAATTTATATTTTAGCGAGTATAATTTTTGGAGTTTTTATTCAAAAGATTGAACAAGAAAAAAGACCCTCATACATTCAATCATCTAATTTAACAAAAATTATTGAAAGCTCAAATAATTTTTTATTCAATAATTTTCCAGAGTTAGAAAGCTTTAATTATCTGTCTTATGGCAATCAAAATATTATCTCTGAAGAAGAGAGGGATAAAGATATTGAATAATTTAAATCAAAATTATGAAGACGATAAATTACATGAAGAATGTGGGGTTTTTGGTGTTTATAACCACCCTGATGCTGCTGCTTTAACCGCTCTAGGGCTTCATGCTTTACAACACAGAGGGCAAGAGGCTGCAGGAATAGTTACCTTCGATGGTGATAAATTCCTATCAGAGAAGCATTTAGGACTTGTTAGTGATCATTTCTCAAAACCATCTGTAATTAATAGACTACAAGGCAGAAATAGCGTTGGTCATAATAGATATTCTACAACTGGAGGAACTGTTCATAGAAATATTCAACCACTTTTTGCTGACCTTTGGGGGGGGAGGCTTTGCAATTGCCCATAATGGTAATATTACGAATGCTTTATCACTGAGATATGATTTAGTGAAAAATGGATCAATTTTTCAATCCACCTCTGATACTGAAACAATTCTTCAGCTTGTGGCCCGCTCTAGTGCAGATAGAACAATAAAAAGACTGGTTGACGCATTACTTCAAATTGAGGGAGCTTATGCTTTAGTAATACTTACTAATAAAAAATTGATTGGTGCAAGGGATCCTTTTGGAATAAGACCTCTTGTTTTGGGCAATTTGGATGGTGCATACATTTTATGTTCTGAAACATGTGCTTTAGATATAATTGGTGCTGATTTTGTTAGAGAAATTGAGCCAGGTGAAGTTGTCATAATTACAGAAAATGGGATTGAAAGTATAAATCCTTTTTCAAAAACTGAAAAAAGACTAGATTTGTTTGAGTACATTTATTTCTCAAGGCCTGATTCTGTTCTAGATGGTAAATCAGTATATGATTGTCGAAAATCTTTTGGTAACGTTTTAGCAAAAGAATTTCCTGTAGATGCTGATATTGTTGTTCCTGTTCCTGACTCTGGAGTTCCAGCGGCTTTAGGTTATTCCGAACAATCAAAGATACCTTTTGAATTGGCTATTATTAGAAATCATTATGTTGGAAGAACATTTATACAACCAAGCCAATCAAGCAGGCATTCATCAGTAAAATTAAAACATAATCCAAATAAAAGTTCTGTTGACGGAAAAAATATAATTCTTATTGATGACAGTATTGTAAGAGGAACAACCTCTGTTAAAATAATACAATTAATGAGAGATGCAGGTGCAAAAAAAGTACATATGCTAATTGCCTGTCCGCCTATTAAATTTCCTGACTTTTATGGAATAGATACTCCAGAAACGGAACAACTTTTAGCTGCTAATCATTCAATAAATGATATGTGCTCTTTTATAGGCGCGGATAGCCTTGGCTTCCTATCTCTTGATGGACTATATAAGGCAATGGGTTATAAAGACGGAAGGGATAATAATAATCCACAATTTACAGATCATTGTTTTACAGGCGATTATCCAACTGACCTAAAAGATTATAAAGATGAAAAAATTCAAGAACAATTATCTCTCCTGTCTGATAACGATATAAATATTTAAATGTCAAAAATTTTTCAAAATAAAATCGCGCTTGTAACAGGTGCGTCTAGAGGGCTAGGTAGAGCAGTAGCCAAAAATTTAGCAAAAAATGGAGCTGAACTAATTTTAGTGTCTAGAACAATAAGTGCATTAGAGAGCCTAGATGATGAAATAAAAAAATTAGAGTCTAATTCAACAATTGTTCCTTTAGACCTTGAAGATAATGAGGCAATTGATTTGCTAGGTGGTGAAATTCATAGAAAATGGGGGAAATTAGATATTTTAGTTAGTTGCGCCGGTATAGTTGGAGATATAACTCCAATTTCTCACTTAGATCCAAAAATATGGAATAAAGTTATTAACTTAAATTTAAATGTAAATTACAGAATAATAAGATCATTTGAGCCTTTATTAAAAATTTCAGAAAGTGCTGATGTAGTTTTTATATCAGACTCAAAAAACAAGAAACTTGATCCTTATTGGGGAGCCTATAATATATCTAAATTAGGTCTTGAAGCTCTGGTTAAAACCTGGGAAAAAGAAATAAATCTAACTAACATTAAAGCCCATATTTTTAATCCCCTGGATATGGATACTCACTTAAGGTCTAGTTTTATGCCTGGTGAAAGAAATAAAAACTTAAAAAATCCTGACGAAATGGCTAACTTGCTGACTAATTTAATTAGAAAGAATTAGTTTATCATTTTTTTGAATCATAAGGGTTATCTGAGCTCCTAAAATCCATTCTTATTGGAACACCATCAAAATCGAATTCTTTTCTTATTTCATTGATTAGATATCTTTTATAAGAGTCTTTAATGTAATTAGGATAATTAGAAAAAATAATAAAATGAGAAGGCCTTACTTTTGGTTGTGTAATATATTTTATTTTCACAGGTCTTCCATTTTTATTGGGATGTGGATGCCTATTTGATATTTGGATTAAAAACTCATTTAACTCAGATGTCGTTAGTCTTCTATCACAGATTTTATCAAGTCTTTCAGAAAACTTTATTAATTTTTCAATACCTTGATTCTTTTGAGCAGAGATATAAGCGATACTTATTTTACCAATCTGAGGAAGAAATTCTTCAATTTTTTCTTCAATTTCTTTTTTCTTTTCTTTTTTATTCTTTACCAGATCCCATTTATTCACAGCAATTACAAAAGGTTTTCCTCCAGATTCAATAATATTAGCAATATTAGCATCTTGCTTTTCAAATCCTCTTTCTGAGTCTATCATTAAAATAACTATTTGAGATTCCTCGGTAGCATTTAACGAACTCATAACTGATAATTTTTCAGCATGATCTAAAACTTTCGATTTTTTTCTAATACCAGCAGTATCCCATATTTGATAATTAATAGAGTTCCAATTAAAAAATAAAGGAATTGAGTCTCTAGTAAGCCCTGCTTCAGGTCCAACAATTTGACGACTCTCACCAATTAACTGATTAATTAAAGTTGATTTACCCGAGTTTGGTCTACCCAATATAGCTATTTTTTTTACGTTATTTTCTTCATTTTCAAATTCTGTAGTTATTGATGAATTTTCAATTATTTGATTTTGAAGCTCAGAAATTCCCAAATTATGCTCAGAAGAGATTGATAGAGGATCACCAAAACCAAGCGAATATGAGTCAATTTCACCCTGCTTAATACTCCTTCCCTCACATTTATTTGCAATAAGGATAACTTTTTTACCACTTTTTCTAACTATAGACGCTAGCGAATAATCATCTGGTGTAAGGCTATTTCTTGAGTCAATTACAAACAAAATAATATCGGATTTATTAATTGCATTGATTGATGAGTCTTTTGTAATCCTCGAAATATTATCTTTTGATAATTCCTCAATTCCAGCAGTATCAATTAATTTATAAGAAGTGTTTTTAATATTTAATTTTTCAGTTCTATAATCTCTAGTTATTCCTGGCTCATTAGCAACTAAAGCTAATCTTTTGCCTATCAGTCTATTAAAGAGCGAAGATTTACCAACATTTGGTCTTCCTATTATGGTTAATGTTTCTGACATATCAGATTTTATTTATAAATTATTAAATCACCTGAGTCATTTAATAGGTAAATAACACCGTCAACAATTACCGGAGCTATAAAAAAAGATCCAGGGATTTTATTAGTTTCTATAATTTCTCCTGTTTGAGGAGAGATAAAAGCAGCAACTCCATGGGATGAAATAACAAATAATTTATCGGAGATCATTACTGGCCCACTCCATCTAATAGGGCCTTCTCTTTTTTCCTCATTTTTATATTGTTCTAATTGAGTAACCCATTTAATTTTTCCTGCATTTCTTGAAACACCTACTAACTCAGAATTTGTTGATAATACAAAAACCCAATCTCCTGAAACCCAAGGTGTTTCGGTTCCAGAAATATCCAACGTCCATAATCTCTCTCCACTTGATATATCAACAGATATCATACGGCCAGCATGACTTATTGATATCATCCTTCCATTATCTGTTACTGGTCTTGCTGTAATGGAGTTAATTTCTGAAAGAGATGTTGAAGAACCAGTTCTTGACAAAGAGTCGGTCCAAACAACTGATCCATTTAAGCTTCTAATTGCATAAATTTCACCAGATGAGTATGGTACAAAAACAAGGCCACCATCGATAGAAATAGAATTAGAGGATAAAACTGATGCTGACTCAAGAATTCCTCTATGATTCCATAATATCTCACCATTTAGAGAATTGAGTGCAAAAACTTGATTATCATGACTAATTACATAGACTATATTATCAAAAGCAATAGGCGCAGAGCGAATAGGAATTCTTATATTAATTTTCCATATTTCCTCACCGGAATTTGCATCTAATGCTAAAACATTCCCAAAACCATTCGTGACAAAAATTATATCTTTTTCATAAGAAATACCGCCCCCAAAGCCCTCTTTCTTCTGTTCTTTTTTAATGGACATATCTTTTTGCCAGAGTTTTCTTTTAGTTTTTAAATCATAAGATTTTACTTTTGAGTCTGAGCCTAATGAATATATTTTTCCATTTACGATTATAGGGGAACTTAAAAGAAAAGCATTTTTTGAAGAACCTTTTGCAATATTAAATTTTGCCGTTTGGCTGAGGTATTCAGGCCCTACTAGATTGTGTAAAGAATTATCAATTGATCCTCCTGGATAAGACCATGACGAATTCTTTACTGCTCTTGGAATAATAACTCTATTATCTCTTAACTGGGGATCTGAGCTAAGATTTTTTTCTAAACTCAAAATTGATATTCTATCACCTTGAATTCGATCTTTATCAATATCCTCTCCGCCAAAAAAGTTACTTACACTTCCGCATGAATTAAGAATTATTGTAATAAAAATAACAGAAATTATTTTTTTCATAATAAACCTACATTAACTAACGTAAAAATATCTCAGCTCTTCTAGCCAAAACTGGTGGAGCCGAAGCATCATTAATTATTTCTTGAAAGATTTCTTGAGCTTCCAAATCTTTTCCATTTTTAATTAAAGCAAGGGCTAATATTTCCTTTGCATGAAAAGAAAATGGACCTCCATTTTCTACAACCCCTTTTAGTAATATATCAACTTCAGATAAATTTCCATGGTCCACTAGAATTAATCCAGCTTTTATTTTAGCAAAAACTCGAAGGTTTTTTGTTAATGTTTTATCCAATGAAGCTTTTTTTAAATAATCTAGAGCTTCTTGATAATTACCATTAGCAAGACTTTCTGAAGATAATCTAAAAAATGCTAATCCTTTATATCCAGTTTTACCTTCTGTTAGTTTTATCAATTGATCTAGGCCATCACTATCATTTCCTTTCTCAATAAGATTTAAAGCATTATCAAAGGTAATAGATTCTTTTTGAGAAACTCGGTTATTAAGGTAGTTTATAATTTCATTTCCACCAACAGATAATATTATAAGAACAGCAAAGCCAATTATATAGACACCAAACCTATCCCAAATAGATTTTAATTGTTGGCGTCTTAATTCCTCATTTACTTCATCTTCTATAGGTTCAGACAATTAATTCTCCATATAAATATTTATTAAAAGGAAATTAGTGCTAAAAATGTTATATAACAACCCTATGATTAAAATTAAAACTATAAGATATCTATTTGAAGCAATTTTAGGATTAAAAATGTTAATCTTAACTAAAATTTTAGGGTTAGAATTATCTACAAAAACTTTAAGTTGGTTCTTTTCAAATATTGGTCCCAAGTTAAAAATTTCTAATCAAGCAAAAGAAAATCTTCATCTAGCATTTCCAAACATTAAAGACTCTGAAATTGAGTCAATAATTTTTAAAATGTGGAAAAATATAGGAATGGTTGTCGCTGAATTTTTTCACTTAAAAAAGATATCAGAAGAAAAAAATGACCGAATAACGGTATCAGGAGAAGAATATATAAAGAAATATGAAGATAAGGGTGTAATTTTTGTATCTGGTCACTTTGCAAATTGGGAGATTATCCCCTTAATTTTAAGAGATTATAGAGATAAGGTTGGAGGTATTTATAGGCATTCAAATAATTTCTTTGTAAATAGCTGGGTTGTAAAACAACGCTATAAAAATACAACGCCTATCCAAATCAAAAAAGGATCATCCGGTGCAAGAGAAATGCTAAGTTTATTAAAGGAAAATGGTGCAGTGGCTATGCTTGTTGATCAAAAATTATCAAGCGGTGTTAAGGTTAATTTTTTTGGATCTGACGCCATGACTTCTGATGGCGCTGCATCTTTAGCTATAAAATATAATTACCCTGTAATTCCTATTAATGTAGAGAGAACTAAAGGTAGTAATTTTAATGTGAGCTTTTATCCAGAAATAAAAATTAATATAAGCTCAAACAAACAAAATGATATAAAGATATTTACATCTGAAATTAATAAGTTTTTAGAGGGCTGTATCACTAGTAAACCTGAAAGTTGGTTTTGGATACATAATCGTTGGGATAAAAAATTTAACCTGAATTAATTTCTTTTTCTCTTATGAACGAGGTTTTCGCATCAAGATATGGCTCCTGCCTTTCAACAGACCAATATTTTAAATCTGAAAGAGGTATTCTTTTGTTGCTAACTGAACAAATAACATAAGTACCATGTTTTATAACGTTAAAACTTCCATCCCCATATTCTACTACTGCCTCAATTTCATCATAACTCATTTAATAATTATTCCTTATTTTTTAAACTAGCTTTTGCAATCAAAACGTCATTATTGCTAAATTGAATATTCAAATTTTGATTATTTTCAACATCTTTTGATGACCTAATTAATGATAAATTATCATCTTTAACTATTGCAAAACCTCTCTTTAGAACTTTTTCGTGGCTAAGCGCGCTCAAAATACCAGAAGACAAATTTAATCTATTTTTAAAATTTTTTAAATAGTAACTAAATTTAATTCCAAGAGATTTGTAATTTGAAGATACATTTTCGTCTAAACGTATTAATTTATTACTCAACAAAGAAAGTCTTAATATTTTAGAAATACTTAAATATTTTTCATCAAAAATACTAACACTAGATTTTAATGAAAAAATAAGGCGTGAGGATAAATTATCAATTTTTTGAAATGGATTTTTTAAAATATTTATTATTTCTGGAAAAGACTTAAATATTTTTTTTGATTGAGTCTCTCTAAATTGAATACTTCTTAAAATAGAGTTTTTAAATCTACTCTCTAAATCTTCAATAACATCTATTAGGTCATTTTTCACAGGTACACTTTTTTCAGCCGCCGCCGTTGGGGTTGGAGCTCTTAAATCTGCAACTAAATCAATTAAAGTATTATCAGTCTCATGACCAATTGCAGAAATAACTGGTATTTTTGATCTAAAAACTGATCTTACCACTTTTTCATCATTAAAACCCCATAAATCCTCAACACTTCCACCCCCTCTTGCCACAATAATTAAATCAGGATTTGGAATTCCACTTTGTTCTAAAAGGTGAAAGCCATCAATAGCATCAGCAACTTCATCGGGGCATGTTTCGCCCTGAACCCTTACTGGCCAGATTATTATTTGAGAAGGAAATCTATCATTTATCCTGTGAATAATATCTCTAATTACAGATCCTGAGGGACTCGTAACAACACCGATAACATTTGGAAGAAAAGGTATATTTTTTTTAAAATCGTTTGAAAAAAGTCCTTCATTAGAGAAGGCTTTTTTTCTTTTTTCTAACAAAGCCATTAATGCTCCAAGTCCTGCAGGCTCAATATTATCAACAATAATTTGATATTTTGACTGACCTTTATATGTTGTTACCTTGCCAGTACAAACAACCTCTAAACCTTCTTCTGGCTTAACTTCAAGAGCAGATGCATTCCCTTTCCAGACTATTCCAGATATTACAGATTCTTTATCCTTTAAATCAAAATAAACATGTCCAGATACAGGATTTGATACTCTACCAATCTCTCCTTTAACCCTTACATAACCAAAATTATCTTCAATTAAATTTTTAATTGAAACAGATAACTCTGAAACAGAAAGCTCTAATGTATTTTTTATAGTAGAATTCATTTTTATTTACTTTAATATAATTATTATTAGCGATCTTTAAAACAAAATAATTTAAATAACTAAATATGAATATACTTTTATTAGGTTCAGGTGGAAGAGAACATGCATTAGCAAAATCTCTTTGTGAAAGTCCAAAAAATAAGAAAATATTTTGTGCTCCAGGTAACCCAGGAATTGAGGACTTTGCAGAGTTAATAAATGTAAATATTAACAATAATGAAGAGGTGCTTGATGTATGCATTTCAAAAAAAATTGAGCTAGTAGTAATTGGACCTGAGGTACCTCTAGTTAATGGGTTGGCTGATTTTTTAAATAAAAATAATATTTTAGTCTTTGGTCCTAGGAAAATAGCTGCTCAGCTTGAAGGTTCAAAAAAATTTACGAAACAAATATGTAAGAAATACAATATACCTACTGCAGAATTTGAAACCTTTAAAGATGAATCATCCGCCTTAAAATATCTTCAAAAACAAGTATTTCCAATTGTTATTAAGGCAGATGGTCTAGCGGCTGGCAAAGGTGTTATTATCGCTGAAAACTATAAAGATGCTGAAAATGCAGTTAAAGAAATTTTTTCAGGTCTTTTTAAGGATGCCGGAAAAGAGATAGTTATAGAAGAGTTCTTGGTTGGTGAAGAGATAAGTTACTTTATCATTGCAGATGAAAATAATTTTATTGAGTTAACTAGCGCTCAAGATCATAAAAGAATTGGCGAAGGTGATACAGGTCCAAACACTGGTGGTATGGGTGCATATTCTCCCGCACCATTAATGAACGATGAATTAAAAGAATTAACTATTGATAAGATTATAAAACCTACGTTAAGGGCAATGAAAGAATTGGGGTGTCCATATACAGGGATACTTTACGCTGGTCTAATGATTACAAATGAAGGTCCAAAACTTATAGAGTATAATGTAAGGTTTGGTGATCCAGAATGTCAGGTAATTTTACCTAGATTAAAATCAGATTTATTAAGCTTAATAATCAGTAGTTGTCAAAACTCTCTTATTGAAGAGAATATTGAATGGGATACTAGATTTGCTCTAACTATTGTAATGGCATCTGAGGGTTACCCTAATGATTATAAAACTGGTTATGAAATAAAAGGCATTAATGAGATTAAAAACCTAAAAGATATTTATATTTATCATGCTGGAACTAAAAGGGTGAATAATTTAATTTTTACAAATGGTGGAAGAGTTCTAAACATAACAAGTCTAGGAGAAACTGTTAAAGAAGCAAATTATAATGCTTTAAACGCTATAAATATGATAGATTGGAATGGTTCTTATCATAGAAATGATATTGGGTGGCGTGCGATAAAAAGAGAGGAAAATGGATAATAACGAAGATTTAACATCTACTGAAAAGTTTACAGGGACAATGGATGTTCAAGAAAAGCTCAAATTTCCTGAAAAAAAATTAGAAGAGTACCTTTCAGATACTATACAAGATTTTGAAGGAAATTTATCAGTTAAAGAATTTAAAGGTGGTCAATCAAATCCAACCTATCAACTTGTTACACCAAGGAAAAAATACGTACTTAGAAGAAAGCCCCCAGGTAAACTTCTGCCATCAGCACATGCAGTTGATAGAGAATATAGAGTTATAACAGCATTAAACTCAGTAAATTACGCTGTTCCTAAAACATTTTGTCTTTGCGAGGATGAGTCAATAATAGGAACAATTTTTTATGTTATGGAAATGGTTGATGGAAGGATTATTTGGGAACCAACAATACCAAATTCATCACCAGAAATAAGAAAAGAAATTTTTGCAGCTAAAAATAAGACCTTAGCAGAGCTTCATAATACTGATTATAGAAAAATTGGTTTAGAAAGTTTTGGAAAACCAGGTAACTATTTTTCTCGCCAGATTTCTAGATGGACAAAGCAATATATTGCTTCTGAAACAGAAAATATTAATGAGATGCAGTCCTTAATAGAATGGCTTCCTAATAACATCCCTGGAAAAGATGAAACATCTATAGTTCATGGTGATTATAGAATAGATAATATGGTTTTACATCCTACAGAGTCAAAAGTTTTAGCTGTTCTAGATTGGGAACTTTCTACTTTAGGGCATCCATTAGGAGATTTTACGTACCACCTTATGCAATGGTTTATGCCTGAGGTTGAAGGCGGCGCTGGAACACAATCCTTATCAAATTCAAACTATAAAGAATTAGGAATCCCTAATGCAGATGACTATATTAAAATGTATTGCGAACAAACAAATAGAAAAGAGATTGATAATATTGACTTTTATCTTGCGTATAACTTTTTCAGGCTTGCTGGTATTCTTCAAGGTATTATTGGGAGAGTTAGAGATGGAACAGCTGCAAGTGAACATGCTGAAGAAAGAAGTAACAGAGTAAGGCCTTTAGCAGAAGCTGGTTGGTTATACGCACAAAAAGCAGGCGCTATATAATTACTTAGTGATTACTCTTACACCATTTTCACTACCTATAATTACTTTTTTTGTAAGATTTATAAATAAACCATTCTCAAATACACCAGGTATTAAATTAAGTAATTGCTCTAAATTATCAGGTTCATTAATTAATCCAATTGATAAATCATAAATATAATTTCCACCATCAGTAATAAAAATATTTTGATCATCTTTTCTTAGGCTTATTGATCCATTATAACCAACTTCATTAAGCTTATCCATAATCTTAAAGCTTGTTACCTCATGCTCGTATGGCGAAACCTCTATAGGTAATTTAAAAATACCTAATTTATCTACCAACTTACTCTCATCGGCGATTATTAATACCTCACTAGAATTGAAAGCAATAATCTTTTCCCTTAAAAGAGCTCCACCTCCTCCTTTAATTAAGGATAAATCAGCGTCAATTTCATCTGCTCCATCAATTGTTAAATCAAGTTTTTTTACATTTTCGAGTGTTGTTAATGGTATTGATAGTTTGTTTGATAAATTTTTCGTTTTTTCCGAAGTTACTACACCACATATATTTAAGCCATTCTGAATTTCTTTTGACAATAAAATGAGGAATTCATCAACAGTTGATCCAGTTCCTAGACCTAATGTCATCCCATCTTTCACATAAGTTATAGCCTCTTTAGCGGCAATTATTTTCATTTCTTTTGACATTAAATTTCTCCTGAACCGGCTTTCATTTTGTGTGCTTTTTCAATCTTATTATAAGCACCATTAATAACAGCAAGCTTTTCATTAGCCATACCAAGTAATTCTTTAGGAACTCCTTTTGAAATTAATTTATCAGGGTGGTTTTCAGCTGCTAGCTTTTTCCACTGTAATTTTGCTGATTTGAGATTGCTTCCGCTTTCTAAACCAAGAATTAACCAAGGATCATCATTCTCTGCAGCCATATGGCTTGCTCTTATTCTAGCAAAATCTGCTGCAGAAAAACCAAAAATTCCTGCTACCTTTTCTAAGAAAATTATTTCATTTTTATTTACTGGGCCATCTGCTTTTGCAACATGAAAAAGGGCGTCAATAACATTTTCTAATACATGAAGATTATTTTGAAAAATAGAAGATATCTGTTTTGCATATATATCATATCCTGAAACATCCTCTCTTGCTAAATTATATACTTTAAGAACATTTTTAAGCTCGTTTTCTGGAAGATCATGAAGTATTTCTTTAAAAGCAGAAAATTCTTTATTTGAAATTTTTCCATCAGCCATAGACATTTTTGCAGATAGTGCTATCAAGGCTATAGCGAAAGCAACATCTTCATCATTTTTATCTAATACATAATGACCAGCAACTGCACCAACAACTGCGCCAAAAATTCCACCAACTAAATATCCAGCAGTAACACCTGCAAGTTTACCCCATACTGACATAGATTCTAAAATATATGAGTCGTATTAAAATTTCTTCGATAAAATATATGTATTTATAATCCTAAAACAGCTTTTGAAATAATATTTCTCTGAATCTCATTTGAACCCGCATATATAGTTGTTTTTCTTCCATTTAGATAAGATGGAGTAATTGTCATAGCATATTCAGGGCCTATGGATGGTTCATTTATATTTGCAAAGGAGTCATAAACAGTTGGAGAAGACCAATAACCAATAGCCTCTACAGATAATTCTTGGATTTTTTGCTGAAGCTCTGTACCTCTACATTTTAAAATAGAAGACTCTGGACCTACTCTTTGACCAGCAGAAAGAGCAGAAAAAATTCGTAATTCTACAAATTCTAAAGCTTGAACTTCAATTTCACATTGATTTAATTTATTAACAAAATCCATATCATTGATTAAATATTTACCATTCCCAATAGAAGTATCTTTTGCAATATCCTTTAGTTTGTTAATTCCTCTATACAATGATGGTGAGTATGAATTCCCTCTTTCAAACTCAAGGAGGTATTTAGCATAAGTCCATCCTTTGTTTTCCTCACCAACAAGATTTTCTTTAGGCACTTTAACATCTTCAAAGAATACTTGATTTACTTCTTGATATGGGGCTGGAGATTGATCAAGCGTTATAAGGGGTCTTACATCTATTCCAGGCGATTTCATATCAATTAATAGAAAAGAAATACCTTCTTGAGGTTTTTCAGTTTTAGATGTTCTCACAAGACAAAAAATCATATCAGCATGTTGGGCAAGAGTTGTCCAAATTTTTGTTCCATTTACTAAATAGTGATCACCCTTATCTTCAGCCTTACATTGAAGAGAAGCTAAATCAGAACCAGATCCTGGTTCTGAATAACCCTGACACCACCATACATTTGTAGCGAGGATATCAGGTAAATATTTTTTCTTTTGTTCTTCTGTGCCAAATTCCATTAGAACGGGTGCTACCATTGAAAGACCAAAAGGAACTGTTCTCGGTGCACCTGCATGAGCCATTTCTGTTTCAAAAATATATTTTTGTGTTGTTGTAAAACCTGGGCCACCATGTTCTACAGGCCAATTTGGAGCAATCCAGCCCTTTTCGTATAAAGATTTTTGCCACTTAACATGCAATTCTTTACTAGCAGATCCATTTTTCGATCTCGATAATTCATCCTTCATTTCTTGGGTGTATGAAACTTTGATAAAATCTCTTACTTCATTTTTAAAATCTATATCATTCTGATTAAAATCTAAATCCATAGTATACTCCTTTTATTTTCCTTTAAAATCACCTTCTCTTTTTTCGAAGAAAGCTGATAAAGCCTCTTGATGATCATCTGTTAGATGCATTAGAGCTTGCATGCTCGCAGACATTTCCAAAATATTATCAAAACTTGCACCCATTCCCTCTCTTAAAAGTTTTTTACTCATTCTAAGCGCATCTGGAGGTTGTTTAATAATTGATGAAGCTATTTCATTTGCTTCTTTCAAAAGATCATCTGATTTATAAAAATCACTAATTAACCCCCACTGTTTAGCTGTTTCAGGTTCGATTAATTTTGCAGAAAATAATAATTCAGAAGCCCTCGACATACCAATAATCTTTGGCAACAACCAGGCTCCACCATCACCTGGAATTAATCCTATCTTAAGAAAAGTTACTCCAAATTTTGCGGTGTCTGATGAGATTCTTATATCTGCCAAACAAGCAACATCATTTCCTAACCCAATAGCTGGTCCATTTATTGCAGCAATAACAGGGACTTCAATATTCCAAATAGCTTTAATTATTTTATGAATACCTGTTTTATATCTATCGCGAAGGCCAACAGAGGATCCTGAAAAATTACCTGACTTATTTTGCATGTTTTTAACATTACCGCCTGCGGAGAACGCTTTACCAGCACCAGTTAAAATAACACAACGAACATCTCTATCATGATTAATTAAATTTGAGGCTTCTTCAAAATTAATAACATCCTCTGGTTCACCTAATGGATTACGAATATCAGGTCTGTTCATAGTTAATGTTACTACAGATCCATTTTTTTCAAATTTTAACCAATTATTCATTAAATTTAGCCCTTAAGAAGCTAGAGAATATTTTTTTAGATGATGATCGGCATTTCCAAGCTGGGTTTCAATCATTGATAATCTTTTAAAATAATGTCCAACGTTTAGTTCATCCGTCATACCCATACCACCATGAAGCTGAACAGCACTTTGACCGATAAATTTTGCAGCATTACAAATTTGTACTTTTGCTCCTGAAGCGGCCTTACTTCTCTCTATATCTTCCTCTTCAAGCTTTAGGTTAACCATATAAGTCATAGATACTGATTGCTCATATTGCATGAACATATCGACCATTCTGTGTTGTAAGACTTGGAATTTTCCTATTGGCTGACCAAATTGTTTTCTTGTTTTACAATACTCAACTGTTGTTTCATTTAATACTGACATAGCACCTATAGCTTCGGCACATAAAGCAGCAATTGTTTCATCAGCAACCAACTCAATTAAAGCATGGGCATTTCCCTCTTCACCTATTAATGATGAACTATTTAACTTTACATTTTCAAAGGAAACTTCTGAGGCCATGCTGCCATCAACAGTTTTATAATCGCGAGTTGAAACTCCATCATTAGCCTTATCCACTATAAATAAAGATATACCTTCTTTATCTGATTGATCTCCTGAAGTTCTAGCTGAAACTATCAGTTTTTGTGCCCAAGGGGCAGCAGAAACAACACATTTATCTCCATTTAAAGTATAATCATCACCACTCTTTGATGCAGATACTTTTATATCGGCAAGGTTAAATCTTCCTTGTGGTTCAGCATAAGCAAATGCCCAAATCTCATCTCCGGAGATTAACCTTGGAAGATGTTCTTGTCTTTGAGCTTCAGATGCTCTTCTTAAAAAACCTCCGCATGTAACTACGGTTTGAATATAAGGTTCTACTACCAGGCCTTTTCCAAACTCTTCAGCAACAATCATAGTTTCAACAGAACTAAACTCCAAACCACCATCATTTTCCGAAAAAGGAACTCCCAGAAGCCCAAGCTCAGCTAATTGTTTCCAATTATCTTTACTCATACCTTCTTCGGATTGAATAATTTCCCTTCTTTTATCAAAATCATAATTATCCTGAATAAAAGACTGTATTGTATTACGTAATAAAGTTTGTTCTTCGCTAAATGAAAAATCCATTTTTTTCTCCCTAAAGTCCTAAAACCATTTTTGCTATAATATTTCTCTGAATCTCATTTGACCCACCATAAATTGAAGTTTTTCTCATTCCAAAATAATTTTGAGAAACGCCTTGAGTATGCTCTGGTCCTACCTCAAGATAGTTTGATCCAAAATTTCTAACGCTTAAAGGGGTAATATATGGACTTGCATAATTACCAATTGCCTCCAAAGTTAATTCGGAAATCTTTTGTTGTATCTCAGTACCTTTAATTTTTAAAATTGAGGACTCAACACCTGGACCTTGACCTTGACTCTCTTTTGCAAGTGTCCTTAACTCAGTATATTCTAGAGCTGTTAAATCTACCTCAAGTTCAGTAATTTTTTTATTAAATGACGAGTCTTTCATAAGGGGCTCACCGTTATTTAGCTCTGAATTTGCAATATCTTTCAATTTATCAATTGCTTTTTTTGATCTTGCAACTCCAGCTATACCAGTTCTTTCATTACCAAGTAAAAACTTAGCAATTGTCCAGCCCATATTTTCTTCACCAACAAGATTCTCAACAGGTACTCTAACATCTTCGAGAAAAACTTCATTTACCTCATGACCACCGTCTACTGTAATTATTGGCTTAACTTCAATACCAGGGGTATTCATATCAATCAACAAAAAGGAAATACCTTCTTGAGGCTTACCCTCATTTGAAGTTCTTACTAAACAAAACATCCAATCGGCATATTGGGCTAACGTAGTCCATATTTTATGACCATTTACAACATAATGATCACCATCTCTTTCGGCTTTTGTTCTTAGGCTTGCAAGATCAGATCCTGCACCTGGTTCAGAATAACCTTGGCACCACCAATCATCCCCTGACAAAATACCTTTAAGCACCCAGTCCTTCTGATGATCATTACCAAAGGCAATAATAACAGGGCCTAGCATGGTTAATCCAAAAGGTATTAATGGGGTTGTTCCAGCATTAGCACATTCTTGATCCCAGATATATCTTTGAGTAATAGACCAATCAATACCGCCATACTCAACAGGCCAATGAGGAGCTATCCAACCTTTTTTATAAAGAGTTTTATGCCACGAAAGTATTCCTTCCTTCATTTGATCAGAAGTAACCTCATGATATTTTTCAATATTTTGACCAGCATTAATTTCCGAAGAAAAATTTTCTTCAATAAATTCACGTACTTCGTTCCTGAAATCTTGATCGGCTTTTGTAAAATTTAAATCCATATTTTTAGTCTTTCCTAATTTAGTTGACACACATTGTGATACTAGTGATATTTGTTAAATCTTGAATATTCAATAATATGTATTATCAGAGGTATCTAATTAAATCCATTGTATTTTTGTCGCAATTATTAAATATAACTATTACAAAAAAAAATAATTAAAAAAAGTATTTTTATTACTCTTGAAAACAAAAATAATTTTACCACCTATAAGACATGGATGCCTTAAAGGGTCCTAATTTTAATAACTTGCTTTAAAAGGAGTAAAAAATGAATACAAGAATAGAAACAATTTGGAGAGACCTTTCTCCTTTCACGGTAGGATTTGACAGAACATTTGATACGCTATCAATATTAGCAAATTCAAAAGCTCAAAATACAAATTATCCTCCATACAATATTAGAAAATTGCCTGAAAATAAATACAGTATTGAGCTAGCAGTAGCTGGTTTTGATGAAAAAGATATTGATATTGAAGTATCTGAACAAAACTTAATAATAGATGGTAAAAAATCTGATGAAATGAATGAAAATTTAATTCATCAAGGTCTTGCATCAAGGAATTTTAATAGAAAATTTGTTTTATCAGAAGATATGGTCGTTCAAGGTGCTGCTCTATCCAATGGTATACTTTATATTGGAATACAAAGGGTAATTCCTGAAAATAAAAAACCAAAGAAAATTCCTCTTACTAGTAAGGAGAGTCTTTTAAACTCATAATTTTAAGAATTATCAAAAATCTAAGGTGGTAAAATTTTTTTACCACCTTTTATTTATTAATAATATTTAATTATATTTCCCTAGTATTAATAAATTAATTTTATATATTTATATATTAATTTGCAGAGGGGGATTATGTCAGATACTGCTTCAGAAAATATTAAGTCGCAATCAGTAAGAAATTATGCTCTTGGAATTTTAGTTATTGTTTATACATTTAATTTCATTGATCGAAATATATTATCAATTCTTCTACAATCCATAAAAACAGACTTAAACTTATCTGATACTTCTCTAGGATTATTATCTGGTTTTGCATTCGCAGCATTCTATGCAACATTAGGTATACCAATTGCAAAATACGCTGATAGAGGAAATAGAAGAAATCTAATCTCAATATCTTTAGCTATATGGAGTTTAATGACTGCACTCTCTGGATTAGCTCAGAACTTTTTACATTTACTTCTTGCAAGAATAGGTGTTGGTATTGGTGAAGCTGGATGTAGTCCTCCAGCTCATTCAATGATTTCAGATTATTTTCCAGCAAATAAGAGATCAACTGCCTTAGGTATTTACTCTTTGGGAATTCCATTTGGTATTATGTTTGGTTTATTTGCTGGTGGATGGATCGACGAAATGTTTGGTTGGAGGACTGCCTTTTTTATTGTTGGAGTTCCAGGTATATTAATAGCTATAATATTTCGTTTTACCGTCAAAGAACCAATTAGAGGGCAGGCCGAGGGTAAGGTTGCTTCAGAAAATCAACCCACTATCTATGAAACAATTACTTATCTTCTCAGGAAGAAATCATTCCGTCATTTGGCTTTTGCAGCCTCTCTTGCTGCTTTTGTCGGCTATGGGGGAATTAATTGGTTGCCATCATTTTTCCAGCGCTCTTATGGAATGCCCACAAGTGATGTCGGTTGGTATTTAGGTTTAATACTAGGATTACCAGGTGGCTTAGGAATTTTTCTTGGTGGCTATTTATCAGATTATTTTGGATCAAGAGATGTTAGATGGTCTTTATGGGTAGCTGCTATTGCTATGGGTATTACTGCGCCATTATATTATCTTGTTTATATGAGCCCTACAGCTACTACATCCCTTCTATGGCTAATTATACCTGTAGCTTTAGGTAATTTTTATCAGGCAGCTACATTTAGTCAGACTCAAGGAGTGGTTGAATTAAAAATGAGATCAGTTGCAGCTGCAATTTTATTATTTATTATTAATATAATTGGTCTTGGGTTTGGTCCATCAGCTGTTGGAATTGTAAGCGATATTCTTCAATCTGAATATGGAAAAGAATCCTTAAGGTATAGCTTGCTAATATTTGCTTCACTTAAAATATGGTGCGCTTTCCATTATTATATGGCTGGTAGATACTTAAAAGATGATCTTGTAACTAATTAGAGCTAGGTTTTTTTAGAAATAATATAGGTGTAGTGTTTTTATATTTTATATAATCTTCATCAAATCCCCACTTGCTATCAGAACTTTTTTCCAACATCGGTATTCCACTAATTCTTGTAAGCAATACATAAACAAATATTGGTGAAATTAGCCCTAAAAATTCTCCACCTTCCATTGAAGGGAAGGCTATAACTGATATGCCTAACCATAAAATAATCTCCCCAAAATAATTAGGGTGACGTGACCAAGCCCAAAGACCAGAGTTAATAAATTTACCTTTATTGATAGGATTTTTTCGGAATACTTTTTTCTGATTATCGGCCAATATCTCTATTACAAAACCCAAAACCCATAATAAAAATCCTATAAAAATAAAAGTAAAATGATAAGAGCTCATATTTTCAATTAAATTTATTGATGTCATCGCCGATAAACCAGCCACATAAGTAAGAAATACCCATAAACCAGATAAAGTCCAAGTCATTAAAAACCAGAAAAAGTCCTTTTTCATTTCTATGAATCTAATATCCTGACCAACATCCTTTACTCTTTTGAATAAAAACATTCCAAGCCTTAAAGACCATAAAATAACCATTATTCCTATTAAATAAGTATAAGGATTTAGCTCTTCAAAACCTGAGTTAAACACAGAATTAAGAATTAGAATTATTGATAAGCTTATGTAAGTAAAACTTCCGGTTGCATCAAAGTAATGTTCGGTTTGAAAAATATAAGCATGAATAAAAAAAATCCAATGGACTATATAGGAATAAAGAAAACAAAAAATAAGCAAGGGAAAACCAAAAAAATCTAAACTATTTTGACCAACAATATAGGCTACTAAAAATCCTAAAACAATTGATACAGCTGAACCTAATATGGATATTTTTAATGGCATTTTAATTTTCCTTTATAAATTTAATTAATTCACTCATGACCTCAGGGTACGCTTCTTTATCCCACCTATAAAATTGATGACCTTTGTTATCCCATTTTAGGAATTTTACCATATTTCCTTTTTTAATCATATCATTTGAAAATTTTTCGATAATTTCAATTGGAATTGTCTTATCCGATTTACCATGAAAAATTATTGAAGGCGGAAGACCTTCTCTAATATAATTTGAAGGTGAAAATTTTTCAAAATTGCCATCAAAAAGTTTTTTCACAAACAACCAAAGATTTTTTCTTCTTTCCTCAATATTATCAGGTATTTCTCTATCCAAAACAGAAGTATTAAGTGCGGGGTTTAATAAAACTAATCCTTTAATTTTTTCAATAATTTTATCATTTTCATCAGGGATCATTGCTAACGATGCAGCCAATTGACCACCCGATGAACCACCTCCAACAATTATATTTTCTGGATCAATATTTAAAACTTTTGCATTAAATATTATCCACTGATAGGCCGCTCTTGCATCATCCATTGAGTCCTTTACTTTGGTATTATGTTTAAGAGCAATTCTGTAATCAGCGCTTATACAGGTAATTCCTTGATTAGAGACATCCCTACATATTTTAAAAAGAGAATAAGAGGATCCAAACGCCCAAGCACCTCCATGAAAAAGTAAAAGAGTTGATTTCGATTTTTTCTCAGATGGTTCAAAAAAATGTAACTTTAAATTTATGTTATTTTTTTTACTATAAGTTAGAGATTTATTTGGTTTATCAAAATAATATAACGAACCATATCCAACTTTATCAAAAAAATGCCCGATAAAAGGCATTCGTGGTGGTTTTGTAAAAAAAAGATAAGAAAAGGATAATACAATTAAAGTAACAAAAACTAATAGAATAGTAAAAAATATTTTCATAAGATAATTTCTAGATAATTTCTAATCTATTCGAAGAAATGATTTAGCCTTTCAAATGACTCTGCAAAATCTTTTTTAAAATCCTGAACAACTGCACCTGCGCTCATAGGCTGATCCATAAGACCCACACCTTGACCTACCCAATAGGTAGCGAGATTTTTTGCACCTTTATGACCGCTTTGAGATAACTTATCTATTTTTTTTAGCGCAGGTTCACTTACCAAAGATTGTAGAGGCATAGGAAGTGGTTCAGGTCCTTTTTCTTCCCAAGCATCAGTCCAAGGTGACCTTAACTGTCTTGAATATTTTCCAGTTCTACTTCTTGAACGAACAGTATCTCTAGAACTTGCTAATAGCATTTTTTCTTTAACGATTGGATTTGTTTCTGCTTCCGAAGTAGTTAGCCAAACTGATCCGCACCAAGCCCCAGATGCACCCATTGACATAGCTGCAGCCATCTGAGAACCAGTTGTAATTCCTCCTGCTGCCAATATAGGAACATCCCTAATTGATTTTATTGCCCTATAGACTTCAGGTATTAAAACCATGGTAGAAACGTCACCACAATGACCTCCGGCCTCTCCACCAGAAGCAATTAAGATGTCTACTCCTGCCTCAACCTGTTTAACAGCATGCTCTTTTGCACCAACCAATGCCGCAACAGCAACATTATGTTTTTTTCCCATTTCAAGCATTACTTTTGGAGGAACACCAAGAGCATTTGCAACTAGTTTTATTGGGTATTGAAAGGCTACCTCTAGAGATGTTGCCGCACCTTCGTCAGATAAATTCATCCTGAATTGAGCCGCACCATCTTTTAGATCAACTAAATCATCAGTTTCAATATCATGATTAGATAAAATTTCTTTTGTGAAATCTCTATGACCCTGAGGTATAGCATTAACTAATTGCTCAGTAGTGATCTTTTCACCCTTACCCTCAAATTTATTTGGAACAATTAAATCTATACCATAAGGCATGCCATCTACATTGCTTTCAATCCAATCTAACTCTTCTTTTAAACGATCTGGGGGAAGATTCACTGCACCAAAAACCCCCATACCACCGGCTTTTGAAACAGCTGCTACGACGTCCCTACAATGAGAAAAAGCTAATAAAGGAAATTCAATTCCTAACATTTCACAAATTTTTGAATTCATTCTTGTTCCTAAATATAAAATATAAATTAATTTATTTGAAATCGATTAAATTAATATCAAGAAAATTTAATATCACCATCGTTAATTTTTCCATAACGTATTTGAAAAATATCTTTTAAAAAATTCTGATTATTTGTCCAAGGACTCCTTTTTCCTTGTTTTGGAAAAATATCCTTTGACCTCTTTATATAACCTGAAGTTAGATTGAGCCAATCATCGTTATTTTCAATTTTACTATTAGCCTCAGGGCAACATTTTTTAATAGAACTTTTTTTCATATAATTCAAAAGCCTACAGACGTATTCAGATGTTAAATCCGCACCTAATGTCCAAGATGCATTTGTATATCCAAATGTAGAAACTAAATTTGGAACACCACTAAACATCATACCCTTATATGTGACAGTATCTGGTAAATTAATATCCTTACCATCAACTTTTAATTTTATATTACTACATATCTCTAAATTTAGACCAGTAGCAGTAATTATAAGATCTGCAGATAAGGTTTTACCCGATTCAAGTTTAATGCCTGTTGGGGTAAATTTATCAATTTTATCGGTTACCACTGATGTTTGTTTTTTTCTAATAGATTTAAACAAATCGCCATTAGGAACCAGACACATTCTTTGATCCCAAGGATTGTAGTTAGGCGTAAAATGTTTATCAACATCATAGTCATGACCAAGAGATTTTCTTACTTGATTTATAATAAAATCTTTTACTCTTTTTGGATTTTTTTTACATAATCTAAAATACCATTGTTGTCGTAAAATATTTTTCCAGCGCACAATAAAATAAGATAAATTTGAGGTTAAATATTTCTGTAAAAAATTTGCCAATGGATCTTGCTGAGGAGCAGAAACTACATAGGTAGGCGATCTTTGAAGCATTGTAACATGTTTTGCATCTTTTGCCATTTCTGGAACTAAAGTTACCGCAGTCGCACCACTTCCAATTACAATAACCTCCTTATCACTATAATCTATTGATGTATCCCATTTTTGAGGATGCATTATCTTACCATTAAATTCGTTAATACCATCGAAATCAGGGGTATATCCTTTTTCATAACTATAATAACCAGAACACATGAAAATAAAGTTACAAGATATTGTAACTGTATCCATTTCATTTTTATCCTCGACTTTTAAAGTCCATATTGATTTTTCAGAACACCATGAAGCATCTTTCACATAATGATTAAACTTGATTTTTTTATCTATATTGAATTTTTTTGATGTCTCATCAAGATATTTTAAAATTGATGGACCGTCTGCGATGGCTTCTTTTTCTTTCCAAGGAAAAAAAGAAAATCCTAAAGTATACATATCAGAGTCTGATCTAATTCCAGGGTATTTAAAAAGATCCCAAGTACCACCTATGGTATCCCTACCCTCAAGTATGGCAAAAGATTTTTCAGGGCATTTTGTTTGAAGGTGATATCCAGCTCCAATACCAGATATACCCGCACCTATAACTATTACATCAAAATGATTATCCATAATTTAACTATAATATAAAAAACATTAACAATACTACCTTAAAAAATTCTAAATAAATGCTATTTTGCTGCAGGTAGCTTTAGAAGCATTTTACCAAAGTTTTTGCCTTCAAATAATTGTTTGAATGCATTAGGAAACTCTTCAATATCGCCATTACAAATAAACTCAGGTAATTTTAAAGATCCATTAACAATCCATTGAGATATTTTCTTTCTTGCTTCATCGTATCTTTCAGCATAATCAAAAATTACAAAACCTTGCAATCTAGCTCTCATACTACCTAACCAAATATAATTTGAAGGCCCACTCATTTCATTTTGATAGTACTGTGAGGTTGAACCACAAAGCAAAACTACACCATGCATGGCAATTAATTTTAAGGCTTCATTCATAACCGAACCACCAGTATTATCGAAAATAATATTTAAACGATCTGGTGCTGCAGCTTCCAACTGCTCATACCAATTTTCATCATTATAATTAATCGCTACATCGTAACCTAGCTCATTTATTAACCAATCACATTTTTCTTTTGAGCTAGTAGTTCCTATTACTTTTGCTCCGGCAAGTTTTGCAAACTGTCCAGCCATTGAACCAACCGCTCCTGCTGCTCCAGTTACTAAGACAGTCTCCCCAGGTTGAGGTTTACATTCATCAAATAAAGCAAAGTAAGCAGTTAAACCAGAAACCCCAAAACCTCCTAGCCAAGAACCCAAAGGTGATAAATTCGGATCACACTTCTCTAAACCATCACCATTACTGATTGATAGGCTTTGAACGCCTAATGAACCTGTAACATATTCACCCGCTTCAAAATCTTTATTATTAGAAGCTATAACTTCACCAGCTATATTAGCGTGGATGATATCACCGGGCTGAACTCTAAATAAAAATTCATCACTATCTCTAACAATTAATCTTAATGCTGCATCAACACCTACATAATGCGATTGAATTAATATTTCATTTTCGCCTATTTCAGGTACATCAACTTCCTCAGTAATAAAATCATCTAATTCTGCCAGACCATCAGGGTATTTTGCCAAAAGTAATTTTTTATTTTTGCCCAAATTATTCAATTTATTTCTCCACAAGTATTGTCAAAAATTATGTAATTATTTTATACAGGAATGCTATTAAAGATCCTAATACATAAATATAAATTGGAGGCATACTAAAATATAAACCTGGACCTCTTTTTTCAGCATCTTTATAATATGATAACGCATATCGTATTCTACCAATCGGCCATAAAATACCAATTATAGCTGCCCATATAGGATCAACAGCAAAAGAAAATAGCCATAAACCAGGTAAAAATAAAACTAAATGCTCTAAAGTATTGTGATGAACCCTAACATGCCTAACATATTCCTCAGGACCATCATGTGAAGGGGCTTTAATATCAAATTTACCCCTAGCTATACCTGCTCTTAAAAGGGTAAAATAGTAAACTAGCAAAGCAATACTACTTAATATTCCTGGATATATAAAATCATTCACTTTATTCTCCTTAATTAAATTTCTTTAAATTCTTTTTCTAAGAAATTAGAAATATAGTTATTTTTATAAAAATCTTTTTCAAGTTCTATAATGTTGTTGATCACTAATTTTTTTGCAACCCTTATCATTATAATTGAAAATTTTAGTAGAGAAAAAATACGATAAAATTTATAATTTTTAGATGATAAATTTGTATTTTTTTCCCAAATATCTATCGCTTCTCTTGAAGTTAATGAACCCTCTAGTTTTTTTATCCCTAAACCAATGCTACTAGCATCATCAACTGCAAAACCCCAGGCCAAGTCAGAAATAGGATCCCCAATTGATGACATTTCCCAATCTAAAAGAGCCGAGGCTTTATAATCTTGATATAAAACATTCCCTAGTCTTGAATCACCCCAACACAGCTTATTTGGATTGGAATCGGATGGAATATTTTTCTTTAACCAATTAATTACATCATCGCACAAATTATTTGGTTCTCCATCCATACCCCAATCTAAGAAATTTTTATAATATTCAATATCACTTATTATAGGGTTTCTATTAATATCATCTTCGGAAAAGTCGTCTAAATTAATATCTTTAAGATCTAAATTGTGAAGATTAGACAAGTGAAATAACCAATCAATCCAAACATTTCTTCTTTTTTCTGAATCAGCTCTACCCATCATTCCATCTGGATCCAAATGATAAGGAGGGTTGTCTGACGGAGCCTCTCCTTTTATGTAATTCATTATATAAAATTCGGAACCAATAATTGAACTATTGCCCTCATAAAAAAGTACTTCAGGCACAGGTAAACCTTTAGAAAATAGGGCTTTCATAATGCTAACTTGTTTTTTTAAATTGTACTCTGGAAATACTCTATAGCCAGTAGGAGCCAATCTAAGAACTAGATCTGAATTATAATTTTTTTCTGTTAATTTAAATACAAAAGTTTCATTTGAAAAACCTGATGCCAAGGTATTGTTATGCGGGGTAATAGAAATTGATTGCCTATCAAAATTTTGTTCCGAAACAAACCATTCTTTTAAGAGGTTTAATTTAGTATCTAAGTTTTTTTCAGTACTAATCGGCATTAGCTTTATCAAAAAGATCTTTAAAACCACTTGGTTTATGAGGACCTATAATTAATTCCTCTAAAACTCCAAAACCATCATGGCTGTTACCATCATTTTTAAATGTTACATTACAGAATGATTGAATATGTAAAAAAGGTGGGTGATGAGGGTCATCACTTAAATCATAAAGATCATAAAAAGTCTCATTTTCACCCTTGTAATGACCATGACCCCATTCGGGGTGCATATACCCTATGCCACACATAAAATTCTTACTTTTAGGTGTCATTTTTATCTCAACTTCGTTTCCATTATCTTTTTCTGCAAAAATAAACAATTCTTTGACTCTTCTTGAATTACTTTGGTATTTAACTTTCTTCCTTAAATTTATAAGAAATTCATCATCGTTTTTATTTTTAGACTGAATGACAGAATTTCCATTTATTAATCTACCATTTTCATCATCAACAAAATGTATCTGCACAGCAGAGTCTTTAAACTGCATAGGACACCATAACCAATAAAATTGAGGTACTTCAAAAGGAACAACTGGTTGACTGTCAGCTAAACCTACCGGACGAACACCCCAAGACCTATCCCTTACACCAATTATATCAAGGCCTTGGAGATTAAATATTTTTCCTTTTAGATTTATTTCCCCTTTCCACTTTCCATGTTGTACACCCCTAAAAGTATCCATTACAAGCCTTGGGCCATTGTACATGATCATTTTAGGCTCTTGCATCATTTTAAAAATGCCTTCAAAAATTATATCTGCTGATATTCCTGCATTTTCATCATTAACCTTTAATCCTATTTTTTCCAGGGGCTCAATTACAGTTAAATCTATTGATCCGACTTTAGTATTTAATCTTTCTTCATTTAATACTCTCGAGGCCCTGCAATTATGCTGAAATCCATCAAAAGAAATTGTAAATGCGGCATCTATAATATTTAAATTTGGATAAATACACATTGCAGCAGCAAAATAAATTTTACCATCTTTGCTATATCCATTAAAAAAATATCTATCGTAAAAATTTCTTGAGGTTCCCACCTCTGAAACTGGAGATGATAGTTGATGGATTGGAAAATCGTCACCTTTGGTTAACATTTTACTACCTTTATTTTTTTCTTATTCTGAAACAAATTCCTCTAAAAAATCAATAAATAAATCATTGTCATTTATGCAGGGAATGAAGGTAAAATCCTTTCCTCCAGAGTCTATAAAAGACTCTTTTCCTCGAATATTCATTTCTTCCAATGTTTCTAAATTATCCGCAATAAATGCCGGACAAACGACAGCTATTTTATTAATATTTTTATTAGGTAAATCCTCAAGAACTTTATCGGTAAAAGGTTGAAGCCAACCTGGACCTATTCTAGATTGAAATGAAATACCCCATTTATCATCATCCAAATTAAGTTTTTCTGCGCATAGCTTAGAGGTCTCTTTTACCTGATGTCTATAACAAAATTTATGAGACTCAGATTCTTGTTCACAACAATCTATATTTTTTAAACAATGAGATGTTGTGGGATCCATTTTTCTAACATGTCTTTCTGGAATTCCATGATAGCTAAAAAGAAGATAATCAAAATCTTTTGGTAAGTGCTTATTTATACTATCAGAAAGAGAATTTATATAATTCGAATTGTTATAAAAAGGTGGTGAAATAGTTAAGCTGATTTCTGGGTTAATTTTATTTATTAATCTTTTTACCTCTAACTCAGTTGTAAGCGAAGTTGATTGAGCATAATGAGGATACAACGGAACAGCGATAATTTCATCACAGCCTTTATTAATTAAGTTTTTTAAACCTGCCTCTATTGAAGGCTTTTGATATCTCATCGAGGTTTCTACAGGTTTCTTTATTTTCTTTTCTAATTTTTTAGAGATTAATTTTGTATTTAATATTAAAGGTGACCCGTTTTCTGTCCATATAGACTCGTAAGCCTCTTTTGTTTTTGGAGAACGAAAAGGGACAATAATAAAATTAACCAAAAATTGTCTTATTATTTTTGGTAAATCTAAAACATACTCATCAGATAAAAATTCCTTTAAGTATTTTTTTATTGAGGATATCTCTAGATCCTCAGGAGAACCTAAATTTATTAATAAAACACCCTTCATTTAACTAATTCCAGTCAACTTTGCGCTGATATTCCATAATTGTTCAGCATCTTCTTCGTTTTGAGCCCATTTGGAAATTTTTGCTAATTTACAGTTATAAAAATATTGACCTGAAATATTCGATACATCTGATGAAGAACATAAATATATCGATGTCTCAGCTCCTTTTTCAGAAGTTCGCATAAATGGTTTAGCGATAAAAGATAGTATTTTGTTAATATTATTACTGTTATTCTGTCCAAAAGAAGTTCCTACTACACCTGGGTGCAGACAATTTACAGTTATTTTTTCATTTTTTAGAATAGATGAAAGTTTTTTTGTAAAAAGTATATTAGCTAATTTGGTATATCCATAAACTTGAAAAGGCTTATATGATTTTTCTGATTGTATATCATCAAAATTCATTCTTTTTACAAATTGATGAGCTCCTGATGATACATTTATAATTCTTGATGAGCTTGACTCTTTAATTTTGTCTAAAAGTAAATTTGTAAGAGAAAAATATGCTAAGTGATTTATTGCAAAAGTTTCTTCAAAACCGTCAATCGTTACCTTCCTTTTAAAATTAATAAGACCAGCATTATTTAATAAAACATCTAGAGAGATATTTTTATTCATATAATCTTCAGATGCGGTCTTAATATCTTTTTGCGAAGATAAATCAGCGATTATAAATGAATTTTGTCCATTGGATATTTTATTTATATCATTCAATAAATTTTCTGCTTTTAATTTATTCCTAGCAATGAATGTTATGTTTGCACCCATTTTTGCTAGCGCAAGAGCTGACTCTCTTCCAATACCAGAAGTAGCCCCTGTTATTAAAATATTTTTATTACTTACATCAAACATCTAAAAATTTTACGCCTCTAAAAAAGTAATTTTACTATATATAGTTTTTCCATACTACATTTTAATTTTTAATGTTAAGATTATATAAAATTTATGGAACTTAAGATGAATAAATTCCCCATTTGTCCAATTTTTATACCAGCTAATAAACTAAACTATGTTGAGAAAGCTATTAAATCTGGAGCAGATGGAATTATTTTTGATCTTGAAGACTCAATCTTGTTAAACGATAAAACTAAAACAAGAGAAAATCTGTTTAAATATTTATCAAGTAATAGCCCTGATGCAATAACTTACATTAGAGTTAATGATTTAAATTCTGAAATTGGAATAAGTGATATAGAAATGCTCAGCGAGCTTAATTTCGCTTTTATTGTTCCTAAATTTGAAAATGAAGAAAATTTCACAAAAATTTCTGAAGATATAAAAATTATTCCATTAATTGAGACACCTTTAGCGATTAATAATTTAAATAAAATTGCAAAAAATAAAAAAGTTATCGGCTTATCTTTTGGAGCTGCAGATTTTAGCAGCATGATTGGATCTGAAATGAGTTGGGATGCAATGCTTTATGCACGATCTAAAATTATTATCGAATGCTCAATAAATAATTTAATATCAATAGATAGTCCATTTATGGATATAGAAAATATGGATGCTTTTGAAAATGAAGTTAAAAAATCTAAGGCTATTGGAATGCAGTCAAAAGCAGCTATAAATCCATTACAGATAAGCATTATAAAAAAATATTTTTTACCTTCAGAAGAGGAAATATTAGAGGCAAAAGAAATTATCGATTTGTATAAGAAAAGTAATAATGGAGTTTTTTCATATAAAGGTAAGGTGGTGGATAAGCCCATTATTAAAATTATGGAAAATAAAATTTTAATTTCAGAAAATAATTAGAATTTAATAGACTTTTGTTGAGGCTGGTTCATCAATTACATTATTTTCAATATAGCCTAATTCAGAAATACTTATTTTAACTTTATCGCCATCTTTGAGGAAGCTATTTTCTGCAACACCTACTCCCCCTGGTGTTCCTGTAAGTATAAGATCGCCAGGCTCAAGAGTGAATGAGGTTGAAAGATGCTCTATTAATTCAAAGCAATTAAAAATTAAATTTTTAGTATTAGAATTTTGTTTTATAACGCCGTTAATTTCAGTTTTAATTTCCAAATTATGGGGATCTGAAATTTCATCTGGTGTAACAATTGCTGGTCCAAATGGGCAGTGAGTATCAAAAGATTTTCCAATAGTAAAAGTAGGCACCCTTAGTTGCCAATCCCTAACACTTACATCGTTTGAAACACAATATCCAGCAATAACCTTATGGGCTTCCTTTTTTGGAACATGTCTACATTTTTTTCCAATAACAAAAGCTAACTCTCCCTCATAATCAAGTTTTTCTGAAACAAAAGGGTCGTGAATAGGATCATAAGGACCACAAGCTGAAGTAGACTGTTTGTTAAAAATCATAGGTACTTCTGGATCATCAACTTCTCTCCCTAGTAATCTAATTTCCTTAAGATGATCTTGATAATTTAACCCTATGGCAATTATTTTAGGCGGTCTTTTAATGGGGGAGGTTAATTTGCAATCTTTTAAAGGAATTCTCTTTTCATTATGTTTAAGTAAATTTCTGGCTAAATGCAAAAATTCTTCACCATTTTGAATAAAAGTTAACATGTCTTGAGGAATATCAGAGTTACTAGAGAAGGGTATTATATAATTGTCTTTTAATGCACCAATTTGAGGTTTATTTTCATTTATATAAGAAACTAATTTCATTTTTTCTGTCTCCTTTTTAAATGCATTTTGTACAAATAAAAAGCTATGGGTTCATAAACCAAATTCATAAAAAAAATACATACCTTATTATTTAATAGGCGGCTTAACCATTTAAAGCCATTTGTATTTTTCCATATCATAATAAATGCTTCTGCACCTTTGTATTCAATTCCATTCTGAAAAGCATGCATTCTTCTATTAAATTTATCATCCATTTCTGAAGAATCTTTATACTCAACCCCTTCAGATTTTGATTTATAAATTTCTATCTCCCTTTTGCATACTGGACAGCTATCATTATAAAAAACTTCAATTTTATTTTTATCTTTGATTTTATTCATGTTCTTACTTAATATTTAATGTAGTTAAAGGTGATGATATGGGAATTTCAGTTTGTAATACAAGCAAAAAAGTAAATTCAATTGATATTGAATTAGAAAAGCAAAGAGAAAAAGATCAAAAATATTTTAATCAGAAGAAAAAAATAAAGAAGGAAAAAAATGCAAAGGTTTAATGAGAAATTAGTAGTAATTTCAGGAGGTGCATCAGGAATGGGTGCCCTTACCGCCAAACGTGTAGTGGAAGAAGGTGGTACAGCTATAACACTTGATATAAATGATAATCTCGGTCAAGAAGTTGCAAATGAAATTGGAGAAAAATGTGAATTTGTTCATGCAGATGTAACAAATCCTGATTCATGGAATAATCTAGAGAAATATCTAGGTGACAGGTTTAATAAGGTAACCTCGGTAATTAATGCTGCAGGAATTAGTGAACCTGCAACCATCGAAGATGAAACTTTTGATCATTGGAATAGAACACATTCGATCAATGGAACATCAGTTTTTTTAGGTTGTCAGTTTGGTGTTAGAGCAATGAAGGATAATGGTGGTTCAATTGTAAATTTTTCTTCTTCATTGGCAACAAGGCCTAAACCATTTGTAATAGCATATAATTATAGTAAGGCAGGTGTACTTGCTATCACAAGAACTGTTGCTCTTCATTGTGCTGAAATGGGTTATAAAATTAGATGTAACTCTGTACAGCCTGGTGCTATCAATACACCAATGATGCAAAGGTATATCGATGCAGCAGAAGACCCAAAACAACAACTTGCTGATTTTGCTGCAACACATCCTATGAATAGAGTTGGTGACCCAGATGAAGTTGTAAAAGCTGTTTTGTTTTTAGCTTCTGACGACTCTGCGTTTACTACAGGTGACTCAATTTCAGTGGATGGTGGGGTAATAGCTATTTAACTATAGAGGGCCCTCAAAATTTACACCGTTTAAAGAGAGACGATCTATTAACGGCTGTCCAAGGCCTGATGCTGGTGTAAGAACACCACCATATTCTTTTCCACCAGGTAATTTCTCATTTTCTTTAATTAAAGTTAATGCACTTTCACATACAAATTTGGAAGTTACCCTATACCCTGGATCACCTTTTCCATAAACACGAAATAATTTTTTATCTCCATTATCTAATTCAGCAGTAAAAAAACTATCGAAGAATCCATTTTCCATTGTCTCCTCACTAGGACCTTCTCCTGGTTTTGGGAGTAATGGTCTAATTAACTTTCGAATAGGTGTCCTTAAAATCAAACCAAACAAAAGTGTTACAGAGGTTACTAATAAAGCTGTTTTAAATTTTTTATAAAAAGCATGCTCTTGATAGGTAAAATTTACACCATAACCATTTTGATTTAACTCTAAAAGAGCCGCACTTCTTCTCACAACTCTAGTATTTGAAACAGCCATAATAAACGGTCCGGTCCATGAATTTATTGATTTATTTTTCTTTAAACCAACCGAATCTGATCCAAGAGCTTTTTGCTCCTTGGAAACTGATTTTTCTGGATTTAAAACATATGGATCGTTCATTTTTTTTCCTAGTTTGAGATCTCCCATTGAAAAACCTGTTTCAGTAGTACCCCCTGAAACACCTCCCTGACCGGCGTGAAAAGACTCAATTCTTTTTACAGGTCCATTAATTTTAGAGCTTGCAAAAAGGGTTCCTAAATCTGAAGGAATAGAGTCATATCCACAAGCTGGAATAATTCTAACACCTTTTGAGAAGGCTTCCTCATGATGGAGGTCAATCATATCTCTAATCCAAAAGAATTCACCTGTAATATCAACATAATGCGATAAATTTTTAACACAAGACTTTACTAAATTTGAGCTATATCTGTGAAATGGACCTGCAGTAGATAATACAACCTTTGTATTTTTTGTTATTTCACCAAGAGCCTCATGATCATCACTATCTGCAATAAAAATATCTACATCAAGAGATAACCTATTTTTTAAATCCTCAAGCTTACCCTTATTTCTCCCTGCTATGGCCCAATTTATATCACTGGCATTTTTAGAAAGGTATTTTACACATAACTGCCCTGTGAATCCTGTAGCTCCATAAATTATTATATCAAATTTTTTATCCATGATTATACATCCTTTTTTGAAAAATATTTCTTGATAATTAATTCACCATCAAGAAACTCGGATAAAGCCTCTACCAGCCCAGTTTCGGTTCTCCATTGCATATAAGCTTCCTGATTTTCTATTTTTTCCCACTCCTCAATAAGAAGAACAGTTGAATTTTCCATTTCATGATAAGTTTCTAATCGAATGCAGCCTTTATAAGCCCTTGTATCAACCAAAATATCCCTTAAATAATCGAAAAAATCTTCAATTCTTTCTTTTTTTACAGGAATTTCTAAATTCACTAAAACGCTCATTCTTTTCCTCCTTATTTTACAGTTATGAAATCATCATAATAATAAATATTCAAACCTTTATTATTTTTTTCAACCATAAAATTTGAAAGTTTATCAATTTCAATAGCTCTGTATTTTCTCATAGGACCTATGAGAAAAAAATTTGCTAGTTTTGAAAAAATATCAACAATCCAAATTAAAAAATCCTTAGAACTTTTACTATTATTCGTAAGAATATGACCAGGACGTAAAATCGAAACATTATCGTATCCGAGTAATTTAATACTTTCCTCAAGAAGACCTTTAGTTTTCAAATAAAAGTTTGATGATTTTGAATTTGCGCCAATAGCTGAGATAATTGAAATATCTCTAGCACCTAGTTTTTTTGCTTTTTCAAGGATCTTAATTATATAATCATGCTCAATCTTGAAATGATTTTCTCTATCCTTTTTCTGAATGTAAAGCAACTCCCAGACCTTGAGTCTTCTGCCTAAACAAATATAAATATGATCCCAATTATTTAATTCAATGTTCGCTTCAAGTGTATCAAAATTAAATATCACATCTTTTACATTTTTGAATTTATTATCCAAATTTTGGCGCGAAAATGCATATATATTGGATTCCTTTCTATCCAATAAATTTAGAACAGAATTACCTATTAAACCAGAACCACCAAAAAAAATTATATTTTTATTATCCATATAAATATCTATCTTTAAGGTAAAATCACATTAACTAACTTCCACCTTATGCCAAATCTGTCTAAGTGAAGTATAATTTGCTTTTTATTAACAGTTTTAATGAAAACAATAAATCTATTAATAGATTGATATTTAAATTCAATGCTTTCTAAAATTTCTATCCCATCATCCTCTGCATCTAATTTTTTATTATTTCTAATAATTGAAGACGGATCCTCCCCATCAATTAACCTTCCCAATCCATCAGGTGTGAGAAAAACATCGAGAGTTTCATCAACAACTATATCAGCCAATCCCTCGGCCAAGAATCTTAGTGGATTATCATTTAACTTTTTATTAATACGATCTGATAAAGATAAGTTAATTTGGTTTTTTAAATTTGATCTTAATTCAGGAAAATAGATATTTTGACTTAACTTATTTGAATCTTTTGCCTCAATACTCTCTTTAATTGAATAAAGCGTTAAAAAGGGTCCTAATCCAAGAAAAGTTGATACAAGAACAAAAAAAAGTAATAGAGAAATTAAAATCTTTTTCATTATTTTTTCCAAAAAAATATCTAAAAGCTTAGAGTTATGTTCTAAATTTTACAATTTAAATTATAATGATTTTTGAAATCCAATATGAATAGTAATATCATCTTTCATTTGTAAACCATTTTTATTTTGATCTATTGGTTTAGTAATCTCAAAAGCAAACCTATCTTTATGCCTTCCGCCAAAAATATCAAAAATTGCATTAACTCCTATTCCGAAATTTATCACCTCTCCACCGTAATTTAGAGGATTAGCTGTTTGCACTGGTGCCATAATTGTCATATCAGATCCGTCAATTGAATCCTGATCTTTATAATTTATTCTAAAAGAGTAAGAAGACTTTTCGTTGAAAGATCCTTGAAACCATAAATTATATTCAAACTCATCACCATAATTCCAATCTTTTTCATTAATTACTTTTTTAACCAATAATTGATTACCCAATATATAATTTCCAATTGATCTAACATTAGTAACTCCAGTAATTAATCGAAGAGCTTTATCACTAGATTGCATGCCATAAGGCAATGTAATCGTAGCCTTCATGTTCATAGGGCTTAAAACCAAACCTTTTTCAAAATTATCACCTACACTTTTTTCTAGACCAAAAATAAAATGCCACCTTGAAGATTCACCTTTATGTAGATTAAACAGAGCAGAAAGAGAAATTTTTGATAGATCAGAGGAAGATGTCTCAAAAGAACCCAAATAGTTTCTTGCCATCATGCCTTGATGAGTATCTAAGGTCATTTCTTTATCATTGAACATTGCCATTCCCATTAATGTTATTTTATCAGATGGTGCATACATAGCTCCCAACATAATCATTCTCATTGTCATTTTTTTTGGTATAACGCTCAAATTCATTGGCATTTTCATGGATTCAGAATTCTTCATCATCATTGGCATTTTAGAAAAGGGATTTGGTTGTTTTAGAATATTATCAGCTGAAATTGAGTTTCCATTAAGAATATTTTTCTTCATTTCCATATTTGCAAGTCTTAATGAAACCATCCATTCGCCTTTCTTATGAAAATGATCTCCCATAACACCTATGGGGCCATGATGAATTGCATTAGCTGCATAAATATTTAAAGGTAAAAAAACTAAAGTAATTAATAATAATTTTTTCAAAAAACCCCCCATTCATTAAATTTAGATGTTAAAAAACAAATTTATTAGATAATTACAAGGTTTAAAATGTCACAGTTTGTTAATCTAAAAAGATTGTATTTATTTATAATCTTCTATCTTGATCAGCTTTCCTGAACTTACTTCGTATATAAAACCATGAATTTTAATATTACTGGGTATAAGACTATGACTTTTAATGATTTTTAAGTCTTCTGTCATACTTTGTTTTAAACTAGAAAAGGTATACCAATTAATTTTATGGCCTTCTTTAGAGCCAGGTTTGGAGTTTTCACTTTGAGCATTATTATTTGACCAAGATTTTCCATTGAAAGATGCTGTTTCTAAATCATCCTCCAGTAATTTTGCAATTGTTTCATCTGAAATTTTTTGCATACCGCAATCAGTGTGCTGGATCAGTATCCATTCAATTGTTCCTAGTAATTTATGCGAAACAACTAGTGATCTAATTGCATCATCCGTAACCCTTCCTCCGGCATTCCTTATTACATGAGCATCGCCCTCCTCAAGACCCAATGCTTTAGCAGGGTCAAACCTGGCATCCATGCATGTTAAAATAGCTAAATTTTTTTTTGGTTGTGCTGATAAATCACCTTTATCAAATTCTTTGCTATATTTATTATTAGCTTCGATAATTGGTGTTAAATTTTTTGTCATAAAGATCCTCAAAAAAATTCTAATTAAGTTTTATATCTTTTAATCTTTCAGAAAAAGCAAAACTTAGAAAAAACATACATATAATATTCACTAAAGTAATAATTTTCTGAATTATTGCCTGCTCTACCATTTGCTCAATACTAGTTAACGGACTATCACTCAAAATTTGATAAACAACATATAAAAAAGTAAAAAATAATAAACAAAAAATCATTACTGCATATTTCTTACTCACACCACTTCGTATAAGAACAAAAAAATACAAAATCAACCCTGGAACAAGAAGTCTAAAAGCGTTTATAGCGAAAAAAATATGTTCATCTAGATACAAATCATAGGGGGTTAAACCAACTCCAGCAAAAAAAAGGGTTCCAAAAAAAAGAAATACAGAACCAATAATTGAAATTATAAAACTTATAATATCTTCTTTAAATAATTTGGGAATGAACAAAAAAGAAATACCAATTAAGGTAAATAAAATCATAGAAAAATTGAAAATTAAAAAGGAAATGAAATTTGGTAAACCCGACTGAGATTTGTAACCACCAAGATCACTTAAAAAGTTATGACTAATTGAATAACCGATCTGTAATGGATCGTGAATATTCCCACCAGGATAGAAAAGCATTGATATAAAAACTGAAATAGTAAAAAAAATAGTTACAAATCTTAATACATCAACTGTCCAAAATTTGTACATGTTGATAAGCCTATTTCATTTCTATAGCAGTTTTAAAACAAGGTCTTTCAGATATACGATTAACATAGCCTTTTAAATTAACCATTTCATCAGTAACACAACCCATTCTATTACTCATAAAACAAGCGTGACCAAGCATAATATCGGCGGCAGAAAAATCACCAATTAGATACTCTTTGTTCATTAAGTTTTCATCAACAGGAATTAGAGCTTTTGTTAAAAGACTCTTTGCTTGATTTAGAACTGTTTCGTCTCTTCTATCTTCTGGTAATAAAATTGTTTGAACAACTATTGTATTTATTGGAGGCATTACCATTCCCTCACAATAATGAAACCATTGTAAATACTGAGGATATTCTTCAGAATTGATACTGGGTTTAAGTCCACCATTTTTATGGCGCTCTAATATATACTCAACTATTGCACCAGACTCGTAAATTCTAATATCACCATCATCTAAAACTGGAATACGGCCCAAAGGGTGTCTTTTTCTATGCTCATCTGACTTAAGATCTTTTGGGTGAAAAGCCATATTATTAACTTCATAATGAAGCTGTAACTCCTCTAATAACCAAATTATTCTTCCAGCCCGAGAATTTGGTGCAAAATGAACTTTCAACATGTAAAAATCCTATATAAAAAATTATAAAAAAATGGCCCTGATACAGTTAATAAAATTACTGCAATCAGAGCTATTAATCTAGTTAAAAATTAGCATCTATAGGTAAATACTAATTCCATATATTAATTTTATAATGTAAACATTAATTTATTATTTAAATTTTTGCGGGAGGGTTAAATGCGACTAATTTTAATTTCATTAACTTTTTGTTTAACTTTTTTTATTTCTTTTAATGCAAATTCTAAATTAGGATTTGTTGGAATAGGTGTATCTAATATAGAAAAATCAACAAAGTTTTATCAAGAAATACTAGGTTTAGAAATTATCGGAACTTATGACAATGTTATTGTTGATAACGCAGATGGATCAGAAAGCTATCTTAATGAGGTTGTTCTTGGCTACAAAGATAAACCTGGAACATTATTGGTGCTAATGAATTGGCCTAAAGATGAAAAAGAATATGATGGTGATAATGTAAAAATTGTCTTTGAAGTCGAAGACGCAAAAGCTGTTATGAAAAAAATTGAAAATGCTGGTGGGAAAATAGATAGATACGCTCTTCCTCATTATACAATAGATGGCTTAGTTGGATTAGGTCGCGACCTTGATAACTATGTTGTTGAAATTATTCAATGGAAGGTAGACTAAGTTTTCTTATAATATTTTAAGTTCTGACTCAAATTCATCAACAGTATAAGATCTCATAAAGCGAGTATCAAAAATCTTTTCTTCATCTTCTCTTATCTCTTTTGCAATATCTGGCTCACTTAATTTCTCTCCACAGGCCTTAAGAGTTTCTTCATCAGGATACCAAACCTCCATTAAAACATCGTACTCAGGATCAGTTAAATTACCTGATCTATCAACAAGAGGGTTTATAAAACGTCTAATATATTTAACTGCAAAACCATTAAGGTATTTTTCACCTATAACTCTGTGATTATTTTCGTAATAATCTCTAAATTCAGAGACAGTCATTCCTGGTCTTCTTTTCATAAGCATAATTACTTTAATCATAATAACCCCCTTAAATTTAAATTAATAATTATTATACTATAAAAATTAAATAAAAAAAAACGCCCAAAATTTGAGCGTTTTTAATTACTTAAGAAAATAGAACTTTATTTCTTTGGTATCCATATTTGTCCTAAAATAATTATTCCAGAAACAACAATAAATGCTAATGCAAGAGGCATTGGCATAGAAACTGCGTCAGTAGTTCCTACATAATCAATATAGCCTTCAGAACCACTTGAAATTGCAGTACCGCTTTCTTTTAAATCGGAAAGACCTCTAGCTGCTGCAATCCAAGTATTTGCAATTGTGGTGGTATTAATCCAAGCAAAAGCAAGAATTACTAAACCAAAAGCACTTGAAACAATCTTAGTAAAAAGATTTGTTTCAGGGTTATTTCTTGTATTCATTGCAATTCGCATTGATAACCATACACCCAGAATAGTTCCTACACCCACTAAACCAGATCCAATTCTATTTGAGCTCCATAAGCTCCATATTTGAAATTCATCCATAATCATATTAATACCTCCATTTTTAATAAAAATAACATTAGTCTATTGATAGGAAAAGTAAATGATATTAATTATTAATATCAAAAAATTTTTTAAACTTTAACAACAACCTTTCCAACATTACCTCCAATAAAAAGTTTGGAATAGGCGGATACTAAATTCTCTAAACCATCAGTAATTTCAATAGGTAGTTTTAAAAGGCCTTCATTATCCCATTTTTTTAAAATTGGATTTATTTCAGCCTCTCTATTATAAAAATCTGGTGAAAAAAAACCTTCAAACCTCAGCCTTTTCATTAAAATAAGATCATAATTATACGGCCCAGGTAAACGTTCCTTAGAAGCATAATTTTCCAATAAACCGCATACAGCAATTACCCCAAAATTAGCCATATTTTCTAGAACAGAATCCAATGTTGAACCAGCAACATTATCAAAATAAACATTTACTCCCTCAGGACAAATCTCTTTTAATTTATCTGAAATATTTTCAGTTTTATAATTTATGGATCCATCAAATCCATAATCATTGCAGATTAGGTTACATTTTTCATCGCTTCCTGCGATTCCAATAACCTTACAACCAGCAATTTTTGCAATTTGTCCAGCCATTAAACCAGTACAACCTGCAGCAGCTGATACTACAAAAGTATCACCAGCCTTAACCTTTCCTGTGTTTATAACACCTACATAGGCAGTCCATCCATTTGCACCATAAATACCAACATAATTAACTAAATCAGTATCATTAGTATTAACTTTACTTGGATACATTGCTGTTGGGTCAACTACTGAATAATCCGACCATTGACCATACGATCTCAAAACATCACCTTTCTTATACTCTGGATGATTACTCTCTATAACTTCCCCTAAAACTGTGCCCATTAATTTCTCACCTATAGGGATTGGTGGTTGATACGAATCTTCTCTCTCTGTCATATACATTCTGGTTCCTGCATCCATTGAGAGATATTTATTTTTCGTAGCAAAGCAACCTTCAGGAATAATTATTTTATTTTCTTCTTTAATTTCAAGGGCGCTTTCAAAATCATTTCCGTCAGGTAATTTTTTCATTACCCAAAATCTATTTTTTACTTCCATTTCAATCATATTTCTTCCTACTTAAGCTCAGTTTAGTAAAACAATTATATAAGATATTGGAATTACAACTAACCATAAACCTAATGCAAAAAACAAGGATTTATAATTTAATTTTTTTAAATCGCGAATGTTTAATTGAAAACCAATACAAAAAAGGCCAAAAAGGAGTATATATTGACTAATAGTTTTAAAAATTAAAGTAATATTCTCATCGAAATTTAAAACTGAACCAAATAAAATCGCCATCACAAAAAATAAAATAAATTTTGGAAAACTAATATTTGATTGAATATTTTTATAAAGAATTCCTGATATCAAAACTAATGGAACTATCCAAAGTGTTCTTAAAATTTTTATTGTTGCAGCAACTTGAGCAGACTCATTACTATAAGAAAGCGCTGAGGCAATTACTGAACTAGTATCGTGAATAGCTAGAGCTGACCAAACTCCAAATTGATAGTTATTTAAATTCAGATAACCACCTAAGATAGGAAAGAAAATTATTGCTATGGCATTAAAAAGAAAAACGACAGTAATGGTAGAAAAAACTTGTTCTGGCTTAGCTTTAATTATAGGAGCTACAGCAGCAATTGCAGTTCCCCCACAAATTGCTGTACCGGCAGTTAAAAGATAGGCAATATTTTTTTCAATTTTAAAAAATACGCTAATAAAAAGGCCAATTAGAAAGACAAAAATAACAAATAATAAAATCCAAACAAAGTAATCTGAACCAATACTAATTGCATATGGAATATTTATTGTAAAACCTAGTAAAACAACTCCAAGTTGAATAGGGATGGACCCAATTTTTATTAAGAAGAAATCTTTAGATGGTTTTAAAAAAAAAGAGAAAAATATCCCAAGAAGAATTGATAGAACTACATTAGATGTTAAGAAAATAACAATTAGTGAAATTAACAAAAAAAAATTAATTAATTTTGTTTTAAAGACCAGCTGTTTGTCCTCCATCAACAGGTATTAACTGCCCTGTTATGAATTTAGAGGAATCAGATGCAAAAAAAACCATAACTGGTGCCAAATCTTTATCAGGATCCCCATATTCCTGACCAAGTGAAATAGGAACAGAATTTCTCCAATGAGCTGCAATATTTTCCTCTTCTGTTGATCGCTCTCTAGCTGCATAATACATAGGTGTCGCCATTGCTGGAAGAATAGCATTTACTCTTATATTATCTTTACCCCATGTACCTGAGGCTGTTCTTGTCCAGGAATGAACTGCGCCTTTAGCAGCAGAATAAGCTGATGCGCTTGGCTCTGGTCTAAGTCCAGAAATTGATCCAAAATTAATTATGGAACCACCACCACTTTTTTTCATGTATTTATATGCAGTTTGATTAGTTAACATCGTACCTTTAACATTTACTGAAAACATTAAATCCCAATCTTCAACACTCACATCCGAAGCATCGGATGCTCTTTGAATTGCGGCAGGATGAGCTAGAACATCTAACCCTCCGAGAATTTCAACAGCTTTGGAAAAAGACTTTTCAACACTAGACTTTTCGGAAACATCAACATTAAGATAGGAGGATTTTCCTGGTCCAGTTTGATTAGCTTTAATAGAAACTGATTCACCTGCATCATCTGAAACATCCATCCCAACGACATTAGCTCCAGCTTCAACATAAGCCCTTAAAGTAGCCTCACCCATTCCTCTAGCTGAACCAGTTACAATAATTCTTTTACCTTCCAACATAATTTTCTCCTAATTTTTAACTAATTTGAAAAGGATCTTTTACAGCACTTGATTTCCGTTTTAACGAATTATCAAAAAGACATTGCTCTATTAAAACTGTATCGAAAAAAGCATGAAGCTCGATAATCTTTCCATCACTAATTGTAAAAATTTCACAGTAAGTTTGCTCGTAATTTTCACCATTTTTACAAGGACCTCCACCCTTCATTACACCAACCACTCTATCACCTTCAGCAGCTATAATTTTCCATTCTTTAGAAAATTTTATTTCTTCTGGAATTAATTTTTCTAGTAATTTTTGACCTATCATTCCATTGCAACAAGAATCTTTTCCATAAATTCTTCCAGAAACTGGAGTATTGCCAAGCATATTATAAACGACATCTTCATGATGCATATCAAAAATAGTTTCGAAATCACCATCAGCTAATGCATGATACCATTTTTCAATAAGCTCTTTATTTTGCTTAATGCTCATTTTAACTTAAACGATGAAGAGCACATATTTTATTACCTGCTGGATCACGTAAATATGCTAGATAAATATTTGAGTCTTCTCTAATCCCAGGTGGGTCCTCGCAAGTAGATCCTCCATTTTCAAGACCAGCAGCATGCCATGCATCGCCTGCCTCTTGGCTATCTACTGAAAAACCGACAGTACTTCCATTACCAGGCCCCGCAGAATTACCATCAATTGGAACACTTAAAGCAAAAATACCACTTTTAGTTGCATAAAAGCAACGGCCTTTAGGGTCTATTACCCCTGGCGCATAACCAATAGCCCCAAGAACAGCATCATAAAATTTTTTTGACTCTTCAATACTATTTGCACCAACCATTACATGACTAAACATTTTTTTCTCCATTAAAATTAATCTGAAATATTATACAATTATTGTATAAAAACTATCTATTAATAACCCTAAAAGATCTTTCTTCAGCAATTTTTCTTAATTTATCATCAGGATTTACAGCTATTGGAACACCACAAGATTCAAACATTGGCAAATCATTAATTGAGTCTGAATAAAAAATAGATTGATTAACTTGCAATCCATTATCTAAGCACCATTTTTCTACTGCCTTAACTTTTCCTTTACTAAAAGTAGGCTCACCTATTAATTCTCCTGTAAAAATATTATTTTTTAATTCGGCTGAGGTTCCGATACCAGAATCTATTTTAAAAAAATTTGTAAAACCATCAACAAGATAATCATGTGATCCTGAGGCAATTAAAACTTTATCCGCAGTGTTTGCCTCGTTAAGTAACTCATTGGTTAACTTATCAGTTAAAGTATTAATATTTTTCTGAATAAACTCATTCACAAAGTTATCTACTTTTGCTTTTGTCATTCCTATAATTGGACTTTGAATGAAATTTGAATATTCCTCAAAATCAAGAGCACCTTTACGATAGCTTTGATCAAATTGATCAAGTTTTGATTTAGGGTCTTCAATTAATCCTTTTAAGAATAGAAAATTTATCCACTCTCTCTCACAATCACCACAAAGAAGTGTGTCATCTAAATCAAAAATTATAAATTTCATTTAAAATACCAATTTGTAAATATTTGAATATTTATTCACCGTATAAATTAGTAAAAGATCTTTTTGCAAATTTCCATTCTTCATCCTCGAGAATGCAAATATCATCATATTGTCCACAGGGTCTTAATTCTTGACCGTCCGGTAAGACAGCGACCTCAATAGTATAGCTTCTCATCTCAGCCTCATTACCATTTATTTTTATATATCCTGGTTGAGCAATCATGTGAACAAAAGGGTATCCTTTCATTGCTTCAGTCCAAATATTAATGATATTTTCCCTACCTTCATTTTTTATATTTAAGTGGGGTATTTCCCAGATAGCATTTTTTGACCATGTGCTACCCCAAATTTTTGAGTCTCTTTGATTAACCCCATCACAATATCTATCTAATAGCTCTCTAATTGAAACTTTTACTTCTAAATCAGTCATTTAATTCCCTCATTTCTCTAATAATAAAAAAATCATACTAAACTAATGACTTGAAGTAAAAATATTTGTAAATTATCAATATTGATGGACTTCAAAAATACAAATTTCGATAAAAGCTATATAATTTGTCTTGAATAAAACTTAATTTAATATAAAGAAATTTATATACAAAATAGCGAAAGTGATGATAATTGAAATATGAGTGAAATTAAACAAAATAAACAAAATTTAGAAATAATAAAAAATGGTGAAGGTAGATCACCTGATACTAGCTATACAGAATACCTATCACAAGATAGTAAAAAAGTTCCTGACTTTATGGTTGAAGAAAACTTTGAATATCTTGGATCTGAAGATATTGATACTTCAAGATATATTTCTAGAGAATTCTTCGAAAAAGAAAAGGATTGTATGTGGACCAGAGTATGGCAATTTGCATGTAGAGTTGAAGATATACCCGAGGTAGGTGATAGTCTTGTTTATGATATTTTAGATTGGTCTTTTTTAATTGTAAGGTCAGATAAAGATACAATTAAAGCATTTTATAATAGTTGCTTACATAGAGGTAGAAGATTAAAGTCAGAAAGAGGTTTTGGTGATCAATTAGAATGTCCTTTTCATGGCTTTTGTTGGCATTTGGATGGTTCTCATAAATTTACTCCGGCACCATGGGATTTCCCTCATATAGAAGATAGAGACTTTAGTTTACCTGAAGTAAGACTGGAAATATGGCAGGGTTTTGTATTTATAAATATGGATGATAATGCAGTTTCTCTTGAAGAATACCTAGCTCCTATTCCTGAGCATCACAAAAGATGGGATCTTGGAAACTGTAAAAAAGTTATTCACGTCTCAAAAGTTGTTCCCGGTAATTGGAAAACTGTTCAAGAAGCTTTCATGGAGTCCTTTCATGCTACATTAATTCATCCTGAAATATTACCATTCCAAGCTGATGAAAATGCTAGATATGATATTTATGGTGATCATATGAATAGAAATATTGCTCTTACAGGTAAGCCTAGCCCAAATCTTAAAAATGTTGATGAACAAGAAATTTTAGATACTATTTTTTATGGTTCAGGTCGGATGGCGGCTGACGACAAAATCATTGTTCCCGAGGGAGAGGAAGCAAGAAAAGTTGCTGCACAAGCTATGAGAGATGCCTTTGCTGAATCAGATGGTCATGATTATTCTGATAAATCTGACGCTGAAATGCTTGATGCAATTGTCTATAATGTTTTCCCAAATTTCTCACCTTGGGGAGGATTTCCAAGAAATCTTATTTATCGGTTCAGACCCAATGGTACTAGAGAAGACTCCGCAATAATGGAGGCAATATTCTTACAGAGAAATCATGTAGACCCGGAAAAACAAGAACCATATGAACCTATTCCAATCCATTATCTCTCTGAAGACGAAAACTGGGATGATGCTGAAGAACTAACTGGTATCGGCTATATATTTGATCAAGATATGAGTAATATTCCTGAAGTTGAAAGAGGAATAAGAACAAGCAAACGTGGAAAATTAACTTATGCTAATTATCAAGAAAGTAGGTTGAGACATTGGCATAAAACTATTGACAAATATATTGCAAAAGGTCCTTTTAAACCTCAATAAGTAATAATTTATGATTTTTGAGGATTAATACCTCTAAAAGAACTGTAATATTTTTGTATAAATACTAAGTCCTCTTCACTATTCCCTGTAGGATTAAAAATTTTACCTATTTCAATGCTTTTGGTAGGTGCATCAATAGATATTAATAATATTTTTGACTGTGTTTGTTTTGCAATTCTAAGAAAACCAGTCTTCCATCTTTTAACTTTTTTTCTAGTACCCTCTGGCGTCATAGCTATAACAATACTTTTTTCTTTTTTTACTATATCAACAACATTTTCAATTAATGTAGATGGATTATCCCTATAAACAGGAATGCCCCCCAACCATTCAAAAAAAAATTTAAAACCAGGTTTAAAGATTGAATTTTTTCCAAGCCATCTAAGTTTAATATTCAACCCAAAAATTGCCAGCATTGCTAAGATAAAATCCCAATTTGAAGTATGAGGAGCCGCAATAATTACAATTCTCTCTTCATCAGGAACCTTTCCTTTAATTGTCCAACCAGAAATATTAATACCAAATCTTCCAATCTTTCTTAATATTTTAGAACGACTTCCTCTAAGCCTATAAGGAATTTGACTCTCGCAAATTCTTTTAATTTTTTTTGACAATTTTTCCCCAACAAAAAATTTAATTAAATTTAATATTATTAATTAATGATTCCACCAAGCGGTATCAGAAAAAGCTCTAATATCAATCTCATGAGTCCATGTTGATCTGTGTTGCTGATAAAGGTGAAAATATGTATTAGCAACATTCTCTGGAAGAACTAGACCATCCTTTTCCATTCCTTTTGATTCTCTTAATTTCTTATATAACTTTGGACCAAGAATTTTCCCAAGAGTATCAGGTGCATCAACCATTCCATCAATTACAATATGAGCAATATGAATTCCTTTTTCAGCAAATTCAGCACTTAAGGACTGGCATAACATTCTTCTCCCACCCATTGCTGAGGTATGAGAGTGTTGATTCTTATTACCCCTCATTGCCGCAGTTGCTGATGTAACTAGGATTGTTCCTTTTTTCCTTTTTTCCATAATTGGACAAATCGACTTTGCTAATCTAAATAAACCAAGGTTTGCAACCTTCCATCCCCATTCAAATTCTCTTAAGGTAGTTTCATGAAGAAGCTTCATTCCAGTTTGGGCGCCTAAATTATAAACAACAACATCTATTGAGCCAATATTAGCTTCTATATTCTCTATGAGATCCTCAATTACATTATCTTTAATAACATCAATTAAAAAACCAGAAGCAGAACCGCCATTATCTTCTATCTTTCTTAAAAGGCTATTTAGACCATCTTGATCTGATCGGCGGCAAATACAGACATGAAAACCTTCATTAGCAAACTTTTTCGCTACATTACCGCCTATACCTGCACCAGCACCTAAAACTAAACAAACTGGTTTCATTTCTTTTACCAAGGGTGAATTTCACCATTCCATTTATAGAAATTCCCTGAGTCTTCTTTTTTTAATCCAGATAAAACATTTCGGATTCCAGATGCGCTTTCCTCAGCTGTTATATCAGCAGCAGGTCCACCCATATCAGTCTGAACCCAACCTGGATGCATGATAGATACAATTATGGGATCTTCAGCCCAATCAAGTGCTAAAATTTGACCAACCTTGCTTACAGCTGCTTTGGTTGAAGAATAAACATACATCCCACCCATTGGCCATGTAGAAGCCGCCAATTGACTTGATAATATCATAAAGTTTCCATTACCAGATGAAGATAAATTCTCTTTGAAAGCTCTTGCTACTAAAAGTGGCCCAATTGTATTGATATTCAATGTTCTGTGCCATTCATCAAGGTCAATGTTATCAATTGTTTGATTTTCAGGCATTCCACCAACATAACCAGCAACAATTATTATACTGTCAATGGATTCTTTACCAATACGACTTGCTGCAGAATCTATTGACGATGATTCAGCAATATCTAATTCTTCAACCCTAATCTTTTCCGAACCAGCTGATAATTCATCAAGTTGAGATGCTGCGCTTAGATCTCTAGCACAAGCTATAACTGTATTACCTTCCTCAGCATATTGCTTCGTTAATTCTAAACCAATTCCTCGAGTTGCCCCAACAATCATAACAGTAGACATTTTTTTCTCCCTCTAAATAAAATTCAAATTAACCTTACTTTGAAATACTTAAAATAAAAATATATTAATTGAAAAATTATTTATTTTTTTTAATAAAAAACTTAAACTTATCCTGTCTGTTTATGACTATATCTGCTTGATCTGGCATCTCTTCTAAAATATGCCTAGTAAGTCTTTCATAATGCATAACAAAATTTTTTATCTGATTTTTATTCATAATATTTTTTAATAATTTCTTATCTTTTATTCCTTTAGACATAGTTTTTTCCTGAAGCCACCTATTTTCATAAACATTTTCCATTTTCTCTACTTGAATAAAAATAAGTTTATCAAATCTATTAAATAATTTCTGATAATCACCAGCCAATTGATTGTTGCTCCACCTTGCCCAAATTTGATCAGGATCTTTTTCTTTTTCTAATTTATTTAGAGGTGGTTTCCATTTATTTTCAGGTATAGGCTTGGCACCACCACACCATGCATCAAAAAAAATGAAATCAGGTCTACCTTTATATTTCTTCCAATCCTCTTTTGGAAAATGCTTATCCAGTATTTTAGAAAATGAAGGAATATAAGTGTAAGTACTTGGCTGAGCCTCAAATAGATTATCAATAGTATTAGTACCTAATTCAATATCATGTGTTCCAGGAACGCCTCTTACACTGCACAACGGATGAATATTTCTAGCAACTTTATCTCTTTCTTTTTTTGTTTTGTAAATATCATCAATAGAAAAACCAATAGCACTTTTATTAAAAATTTCTTTCAAAATTTGTTGTATAAAAATTGAAAGTGTTGTTTTTCCGGAGCCTTGTCCGCCAGTTAATCCTATTAGATATGGTATATTTTTTTCTATAAATGAATTGAAATAATCAGATAATGGAATAACGACTTCTAAAAAAAAATTATCAGAAATGTCATCAATATATAGTTCTTTAGCTAATTTAAGTAAATTTGGTTTAGCTTTAGTATAAATCTTTTTATACTCATCTTTTTTTGATTGAGATGGATTCATATTTTAATTTTAGCTAAGCCTCAATAAAAGAGTCTAAGACATTTGGGACTTGAATACTCTCAGGCAAATTATCTCTTCCAATCCAGTCATCTATAACTTGATGATAATAATAAATTCTTCTTTCTTGATAATTTAATGGCATAGATTCAAAGACCCCTGAATCATGCGATCTCTGCATTGGTTCTAGATTTTGAAAATCTTCATCCATTATGGAGTCAAAAGAAACCTCTTGTTCATTCCAGTAATCAGGCTTCTCATCACCTGACCAATTTGGAGCAAGCTGTGTCCATTCAAATTCTGTTTCTTTTAATCCTTTTGGCCAAAATAAAATTGCTGGATACCCTGAGGTATCTGTTGGTGTAATAAAATTTGGAAACATAGCATAAGCAACATTAGTTTGAGCATGTATTTTATCACATGTATCTATATAAGGAACATAATCAGATTCTTCTGCTCCAAGAAAGCCGCCATCTAAATTCATTTTTTTTGGAGTAACCATTCTTGAATGACCATTTTTTAATAAACCAGCTGCCATAGCATTGCCATCAAGGAGAATATTAACAGTATCTTTGTGGATTGTAGGAGCATGGTAAACCTCCATAAAAGCATCAAGACAGGTTTTCCAATTAGCCTTAACAGTAACAGTTTTTTTATAAACCGTAATTAATTCAGAACTTTTAAAACATTCTAACTCCTGAGCAACAGGGTTTAGAAAATCCATTAAACTACCAGGATCAGTCTCGGATAAAGAAATATAAACCCATCCATCCCAGGTATCGCAAAAAACTTTTTTTAATTTCTTACATGAAATATCAAAGTCTTTAAAATCTCTCATATCAGGAACTTTAATTAAATCACCACTCAAGTTATATGTCCAACTATGATATTGGCATCGAAGTAAATTTGTGCTTCCTTTTTTATCTCTAACAACAGGCGCACCTCTATGCATACAGGTATTATAAAATGCTTTAATAGAATTATCTTTTTGTCTGACGACCAAAATATCTCTACCGAGTTTATCCCAAATCTTATAATCACCAGGATTTGGGATTTCATCCTCTCTAAAAACCATCAACCATGATTTAAAAAATATTTTTTCCATTTCTAAATCAAATAAATTTTGATCAGTATATCTCTTACCTGGTACTTCAGGTAATTTTGGAAAATCTTTTGGTGGAGAGTTTCTTGTTCTCTCGTATTCCATCTGATCTTTTATTTCTTGTATTTTTTTTGCATCCATTGAAAACTCCCGTTAACAAATTACTACAATTTAGGTTTTATACAAGATTATTACCGATAGAGAAAAATATTAAGTTCCACAAAATGTTTTGTAGGGTTTATCTGTAATAGGTGCTGGTAAAGTATATTCTTCACTATTAAAGACTTCATCATAAGGATTTGTAACAAAACTTAAAAGATTATAAAACGGTTTATAATTTTCTTTTGATAAGGCTTCATCAAGGGCGTATTCAACAAGATGGTTTCTTGGAATATAAAGTGGATTTATTTTCTTCATCTTTGTGCATAATGATTTATCAAATTTACCTTCTTTTTCTATTCTATTTTTCCAATTAATAATCCACTTATTAATTTTTTTAGAATTATCAAATAAATTTATTAATAAATTTTCTTTTCCAATTATGAAGTCAGCTAAGTACCTAAAAACAAGAGTAAAATCAGCTCTTTCATTTTTCATGATATCTAAAAGTTCGTTTATTAAATCTAAATCACCATCTTGAATTTTTGTAATACCGATCTTTTCAGACATTACTTTTAACCAAGCTTTCTCATATTTATCCCGTATCGAAGAGATTTTTTGGGTTAGAATATCAATTGAATTTTGTTCATTTTTATCAATTAATGGGATAAGCGTTTCAGCAAACCTTGCTAAATTCCATGACAAAATTAAAGGTTGATTTGAATAAGCATATCGCCCTTGAGTATCTATGGAACTAAAAAATATATTTGGGTCATATCTATCCATAAAGGCGCATGGACCATAATCTATTGTTTCACCTGATATTGTCATATTGTCTGTATTCATTACCCCATGAATAAAACCAATACCCATCCATTTTGCAATTAAGTTAAGTTGAGATTCACAAACAGCTTCAAAGAATTCAATATATTTTTCTTTTTTTTGAAGAATATTCTTATAATGACGATTAATTGAGTAATCCGAAAGAACTCTTATTTTTTCTATATCCCCTGTAGTACTAGCATATTGAAATGTTCCTACTCTTATGTGACTTGAGGCTACCCTTGTTAATATTCCCCCAGGTAATACTTTCTCTCGAATAACATCATCACCTGAAGAAACAGCTGCCAAAGCTCTCGTAGTCGGTATATTAAGAGAATGCATTGCTTCACTTATAAGATATTCTCTTAAAACAGGTCCAAGCGACGACTTTCCATCACCTCCTCGTGAAAAAATTGTTCTACCTGAGCCCTTTAGCTGAATATCCCTACGAATATTATCTTTATCAATTACCTCACCTAGTAAAAGAGCTCTGCCATCACCAAGCAATGGAGAAAAACCTCCAAACTGATGCCCTGAGTATGCTTGAGACAACGGTTGAGAACCTTTTGGTGAGTCATTTCCTGAAAAAATTAATAAACCATAATCTGATTTAAGTTTTTCCCACTCAGGACCAAGCTCCTTGGCAAGAGATTCATTAAATTTTATAAGTTTTGGTGAAGTTGATCTATCTGCTTTAGTAAATTCATAAAAATCTTTTAATTCTTTTGCAAAACTATTATCAAAATTTAATTCCAAATTATTAACCTTTAATTATTTAAATTCAGATAAACGATCATTTGTATCTTTAATGCCTGGATACTCTTTTTCAAACTCTGCTTTTAAAGCATCATCCATTCCAAGCCCGGCTTGTGATAAATTATACAAATCTTTAAAGGCTTTTACAGATTCTTGCGAATTAGATGAAATTTTTGAAGATATCGTTTTTACAAGATTATCTAGATCGTCTTTATTTTCTTCAGCTTTGTTTGCTAAACCAATTTTTACAGCCTCATCTCCTAAAATTATACGAGTAGAATAAGATATTTCTTTTGCTAATCGAACTCCTACAGCTTGAGATAAAGTTTGTGACATACCCCAAGTAGGCCTTAAACCAAATTTGGCATGAGTATCACCGAATTTTGTATCAATTGTTGTAAAAATAAAGTCACAATGGAGAGCCATTTCTAATGCCCCTGTAAAACAAGCACCATGAACTTTTGCAATAACAGGACACCTACTTTTTCTTATTGTATTCCAAGCTAGTTCTGCTGGTTTATCGAAAACATCACCAATTTTTCCAGCTTTGGGATCTATTCCTTGCAATACTTTCAAATCAACTCCAGCGGAAAAAGCTCTTCCCGCTCCCTCAATAACAATAACAGATATATTATCGTCATTTTCTGTATTCATAATTAATTGCCTAATACCGTCAAGCATTTCAGGCCTTATAGAGTTTAATGCATCTGGTCTATTTAGTGTAATTGTTAATACCTGCCCATTCACATTTGTTAATAAATAATCTGTCGGGCTTAAATATTTTTCATTCATTATAATTCCTTTAATTTAATTCCTTTAATTTTTACTTTCTCTAATCATTGGGAATGCTGGAGGAGAGTCATTAATTTGAATCTTTCCCATGCACTCAAAACCATGACGCTCATAAAGAGACATATTTCTCTCACTTGACGCCTCTAAATAAGCTTTTTCATTTTTTTCATCAATCATTTTTAAAGCTTCTTTTAAAATAAATGAGCCAATGCCAGACCCCTGTTTGGATGGATCTACGGCTATAAAAGCTAGATACCATGAATCTTTTGGATGATATTCAGAAAACTCCTCAAAAAACTGTAGTGCATCTTCTAGCCTATTTTCTGGAATAAATTCAAATGTTGAATGCAAGACTGATTCGTCAAACTCAAATCCAGGCGGGTGCCACAACGAACTACCATGAAAATTTTTCTCGGAAAATACAATATTATTTTTAAAAGATTCTTTTGAAAACTCTTCCATCCAAATATCAAAACTCTTCAAAAATGAGTCTGCTGACGGAAAGACCCACCTTAATAAGTCGTCATTAGAAAACCCTAGTTTAAGTACACTTTTAATTTGCTCTTTATTTTTTTCATTAGCCCTAATGATTTCAGGTAATTTCTTTTCCATTATTGAGCTCTATAAAATATTGTTCTAACAAAAGCTATAGAACCTTGTATCAAAAATAGCATTAAACAAAAAACATAAAAATTTTCTTTAGCCTCTATAAAATCAAGAATCATTAGACCAGAAATTAAAAAATTTACAGCTAACACACCCATTTGAATTATAAACAGAGGTAATGGAAATAAGTCTGAATGTCCTTGTATTCTTAAACTAATTACCTTTTTGGGGAAGATAAAAAGCCCTAATACAGAATATAAACATAATATCCAATTAACAATTAACCATGATGTTTCATTATAGATATTACCAAAAACAGCAAATGGTATCAGAGCACAAAACATAGCGCCAATAGAAGAATATGATAATAATTGAATACGGAAATTATCTGGTGCGCTGAATCCATCGCTTTTTCTACTTAAACCAATTAATATTGCTGAAAACCCAAGAATACCAAGAGCAATTTCAGCAATTAATTGTAAAGCATGAAAATTAGGATCCATAAAAATACTAGCCTGCAGTTGTATCTACCTCTTCATCCCAATTTTGTTGACTTATCCATTCACTAAAAGGGGTTAATTTAATTGGTATCTCTTTTAAGACTGGTTCCATATCAACTTTAAAAGGCTTATGTTCTGAAACATTATTGAAACGATAAAAATCACTCATACTATCAATAAAAGCTTCTCTATCGGCAGATCTGCCACCTCTGTCCTCCTCAGAAGTATCTTTATAGAAAATATCATAAAGACGATTAGAGAAATCTTCTAATCCTAATTCTTCGTATTTAATAGGTCTTCCAAAATGGCCTGATAATAAATCAGCAACTCTAGGAGGAACAAAAACTTCAGGGCCACCAATGTTTATGCATCTTCCAACAAGATCATCTCTATCTATTGCCGCTATCATAAATTTAGCAACATCATCAAGGCATATCCAACTTGCTTCTAAATTAGGGTTATGAGGGTAAGTATATAAATCTTTTTCTAAAATATCTTTCCTTGCCCAATTTGTAAGAAGATTATCCATAAATAAAACTGGTTGAAAAGTAGTAGTTTGAACACCTCCTTGCATCAACATATTTATCATTAATCTAACACTATCGTAGCCAGCTTGACCAACCTCTCCTAACTCTTCAGGTGGACCCCAGCAACATGTATTGTAAATAATACGCCTAACATTTGCTCTCTTAGCTGCACTTCCAACAGTTGCAGCAAAATCTAGAGCCTTGTGAGACTCTTCAAATGACGGACGAGTATAGAATACTGTATCAGCACCAACGCATGCTTCATAAATTGAGTCTGGATCATTATAATCGGCGTTTACAACCTCAACTCCATCAAATTTAGTCATTCTTTCTGGATTTCTAGTTGTAGCTCTAACACTATAACCAGCTTTTAATAATTGCCTTACTTGGGCTAAACCTGGTCTCCCGCTTGCACTTAATACTGTTACTAAAGTCATTATTGTCTCCTATAATTTTTATAAAAACTTAAAATAAAAATTCCTTAATATTTTTATATTAAAACTATTAATAAAAAAAAGTAAACGATAGTCTAAATCTATTTTTAAATTCAAAAATTCTCTATTTTTATTAACTAAAACTATTTTAAGTCTTCACAAATTTATGTTTAAATAAAATATTATTTTAAAGGGGAATATTAATGAGTAATGAAAATAATATTGCAGATAGAATTGCTTTACAAGATGTTATGCTTAAATACGCTGCAGGAGTTGATGAAAGAGACTTTGATCTATATGCCTCTTGTTTTTTGGAAAATGTTGAAGTTGTAGATTTTGGAGAAGCTCCAATTAATGGAAGAGATGAGTGGGTAGAATATGTAAGAGGTGCTCTGGATAATTATGGACCTACCCAACATATGCTTGGTCCTCAATTAGCTTCTGTTGATGGAGATAATGCTCATTGTAGAACAGACGTTCAAGCGCTTCATTATCTTAAACAACCTGAAGGTGAAATACTTACACTTTGGGCTACATATGAAACAGATATGGTACGAACTGATGAGGGTTGGAAAATCTCTAAACACAGGCTTGTATCTAGAGGCATTAGACAACAATAATAAGGGTTAAAAAATGAAAATATATTCAGTAATAAATATACTTTTGGTCAATTTCTTAATTACAGGATTTGTTTACGCTGGAAAGTATGACAATACATCCAAAGAATGGCAAATCAAAGCCTACTCCAGCGCAGCTCCAGATTTTATAGGTAACTTTGCAACAATTGTTGGTTCAGATGGAAAAGTCATAAGAGAAGGTTCAAATGGTTGGACATGTATGGCCGGAAATGGAAGACCTTATCCAGAAAAAGGCTGGAAGAATGCTCATGATGCTATGCCTACATGTAATGACAAAGAAGCAATGAAGTGGATGAGTGCATTTATGAAAAATGAAAAACCAAAGTTAGACAAAGATGGTTGGATGTGGATGCTTCATGGAGATGTTGGAGAGGATAATCTAGTAGCAGGCGTTTTAAATAAAGAAGACTCTACTCCAGGACAATGGATTGAGTCAGGCCCTCATCTAATGTTTATTCCTAAAGATATTAAATCTCTTGATAATTGGAATACAGATTTTACAACTGGAGAACCTTATGTAATGTTTCCGGGAACTATTTACGCACATGTCATGATACCTGTTGAGGGGTACTATAAATATCAAAAAGAGTCTGAACCAAAATAAATCTTTTTTTTGATCAATAAGTTCTAAAAGATATATGATTAATAAATGAAAAAGGTTGAAGTAACTAGAATTGTAGAAATACCAGCGGAAGTTATTTGGGATGAAATGAAACATTTTGATCGTGTTCTCAGATGGGTTCCAGGTGGAAATGAAAGTACAATATCTGTCAAAGGAAAAGGTGTTGGAGCAATAAGAGATATTGAATTAGTGACTCAGGGGTATGTTCAGCATGAATTAGTTGCGTACAGCGATAGAGATTATTCATTTTCTTATAAACTTACGGATGGTAAACCGGTTGGCATGGAGGATTATGTTGTTATTGCAAAAATCATACCTATTAACAATCAAAGTTGCGAAATTAGATGGTCAGGTAAAGTAACATCTGACAAAAGGCTAAATGAGATTGATGTAGCTGAGGCATTAAGTACTGCCTTAAACAATATGATTTCAGGTTTGATAGCTTTAATAAAAAAAGAAGAACCTATTTTTGTTGATCAGCCTCTTGAGGATTGGCAAAAAAATAATAATTAATTTATCCATTTAAACTTGATGATAACTTCTTAAATTCTTGGGATAATTTATTTAATTGGTATTTTTACTTATAAATTCCTCAGCTTTTTCAAAAATCATTTCTTTTCTCTCCAAATTCATTCTTTCTAAAGTTTTTTTCATAAAAGAGAGTCGGTAGTTATTTTTAATTTTATCAAAGTGCTTGTAAATAAATCTCCAATAAAGCCCATCTACTATATCACACCAATTACCTTTTTTATAATTACTCATTTTCAACATATAGTTAGATCCGCATATGTATGGTTTTGTTGAAAAAATACCTCCATCTGCATAAGTACCCATTCCATAAACATTAGGGACCATTACCCAATCTGATGAATCTACATTCATCTCCATAAACCATTTATAAACTTCATTTGGTGAAATTTCTGATAAAGACATAATATTTGAAATTATCATTAATCTATTAATGTGGTGTGTATATCCATATAAGCTTGAATAATTAATAGCGTCGTCAAGGGGAGGTATTCCAGTTTCACCAGAATACCAACAATTAGTTAATTTGTTTGAAAAATTAAAAAAGTTACTACCCTTTTGCTCATTTCCTCTAACATGATAAACGCCTCTTATGAATTCTCTCCAGCCAATAATTTGCCTAATAAAACCTTCTGTAGAATTTAGCGGAATTTCATTTTTTTCGGAATAATCAATTACTTTATTAATTATTTCTTTTGGGGTGATTAAGCCCAAATTTAAGGATGAACTTAATACGCTATGAAATAAAAAATTGTCTTCAATTAAAAATGCATCTTCATAAGAACCAAAATTAGTAAATTTAAATTTTAGAAATTTATCTAAATTTTTTAGTGCTTCCGATCTAGTAAGAGGCATCCATATATTTGAAATTTCACCAGGGTGATCATTAAACCTATCTGTAATAATATCTGAAACTATTGATATATACTTTGATTTAGAATTTTCTAATTTTTTAGGTAATTCAATATTATTAGGAATTTTTTTTCTATTTTCATCATCAAAAGACCATTTACCTCCAATAGGTTCTTGATTTTCATCAATTAAAATATTTAACTTTTTTCTAATTTGCTTATAAAAGTTTGCATGACTTAAAAATTTTTTATCATTTGAATACTTTTCAAATTCTTCTCGTGTCTCCAAAAACATAGGTGTTTGATAGAAAGTAATTTCCAAACTATTATCTGAAGAAAATTTTTTCATTCTATTTTCAAAAAATTTATCTTCAATTTCGAAAAATTTAATATGATTGACTTTATTTTTATTAATATATTTTTTTAATTTTTCTTCATAAGAAACAATAAAGTCAACATCATCAATTTGTGAATAAAAAACATCGAATTTATTATTAATTAATTCATCTCTTTTTTCTCTCATTGCACATAAAAACATTAAAATTTTAAGTTTGTGATGTTTTTCATAAGTACATAGGTCATAATCTTCTGCCATAAAGATGTGACTTGAATTAGTCTTATGTATTTCTTCAACTGGGAATAATTGATTTCCTAAAAGAACTAAAAGATCATTTGATTTCATTAAATCTACTTTCTTAAACTTATATAAAATTATTCTTATACAATAGAATTAAAATTAATAGAGACAAAAAGTATCAATTAAATTAATTTAAAAAAATGAATAAACTCAAATTATTTATAATTTTAATTTCATTGACAATTTCTGGTTGCGAGAGAAGTGAAAGCAATGAAAAAAATAAAAGTAATTTTAATGGAGGTTTTTGGATAGAGGATTATATAACTAACCTTAATTTTCCATGGTCTTTTACTTGGCTTCCTAATGGTGACTTACTAGTTACAGAAAGATTAGGGAAAATTAAATTAATTAGAAATGGAAAATTTATTAACTATATTAAAAATGTTCCTAATGTTATGTCATCAAGTCCTTTTGATGGTTTATTAGATATTAAAATAGATCCAGACTTTTTAAATAATTCTTTAATTTACCTATCATACACTAAAGGAACAACAACAAATAGAATTGGTGTTGTATATAGAGCAAAACTTGAAAATAATTCATTGATAAATGGCAAAGAAATTTATAATACATCTCCTCCCGCCCCTACTGGTGGCCCCAATATAACAAAATTACAATTCTTAAAGGATAAATCTCTTGTTTTTGCAGTTGGATCAAGTGGTCAGCATGCTTATAATATGGTTCAGAGATTGGATGGAGATATTGGTAAAATAATAAGAATAAATACCGATGGCTCTATACCAGAAGATAATCCAATTAAAATTAATAAACCTGAGTCGAAGCCTGGATTATGGGCAACAGGTCTTAGATCTGTTGGTGGTTTAGCATTAGATGATAATAATCAATTATGGGCGGTTGATATGGGTCCTCAAGGCGGTGATGAATTAAATATTATTGAACCAGGAGGTAATCATGGTTTTCCTCTTGTAAGTTGGGGTTTTGACTACTCAGGAAGAGCATTATCAGAAAAGCAAACAGCTATAGGTTTTATTGACCCAATTATATCTTGGAGTCCTTCAATCTCTCCTTTTGGGCTTGCATATTATAATTCAAATATTTTTCCAAATTGGAAAGGTGATTTCTTTATTGGTGTATTAGGTGAACAAACAATCATTCGCATAAAAGTAAAAGACAAAAAGGTTATACAGCAAGAAAATATTATCCCGGATCTTAATGAAAGAATTCGGTCTATAGAAGTTGGTCCCGATGGCTTTATTTATGCATCTACCGACTCTTCCAATGGAAAAATAATAAGATTAAGACCTGGAAAACCAGAAAAAAATGAGCTCGAAAGAGTCTCTAAACCATTTCCCATGCCAATTAACTCAAGTATTACAGAAAGATTAAAACTTCATGGTGTTATGCAAAATGAAGAAACAATGTTAGCTCTTAGAGAAAAGTATGATCCAAAAAAAGCTGAATTTTTATATAATGATAAATGCAGTAGCTGTCATAGCTTGAAGGCAAAGGATGGAAATATTTTAGGACCTCATTTAGAATCAATAGCTGGGCGAAGATCAGGCTCATTAACAAATTATAAATACTCGCAAGCCATGGAACTTAGCAATCAAACAAGTTTAATTTGGGACTCAAGATCAATTACTGCATTCTTAACTAATCCAAATGGAATTTTCCCAGGCACTAAGATGATTGCAGAGCCTCTAAATTTTAAAGATGCCATTTTAATTAGTAAATTTTTAACTAAAAAAAAAGATACTGAGTAGAAATCTTTAAGTATTTTCAATTTTTTTTTGAAAATTCAAATCCTTTAAAATTAGGCAAATAATAAGGATTAACCCTACATAGCCAATTGATGGATAAATTAAATTTATTAGTTGACCAAAAGGGAGAAGATTACCACCCAGAAGGCAAATTAAGGTAAGGGAAATTGAGAGTAAATTAAAATTCTGTGTCCTTTCTTCAAAAAATCTTCTACATACAGTCCAAATTAAAGGTGTAACTGTTGTATAAATTCCCATAAATATAACAAGAGCAAAAATTGATCCATAAATAGGAAGAGCTTTAGTAGCCAAAATAAGAATGGGTACTTCCTTATTAAATAATAAATCAATATTCCCTAAAAGGGCCACAACAACTACTGTCATTGCTCCAATAAAAAATAGAGGGCCAAAAAAAGATATACCTATAGCCTCAAAATTACTCTTTAAGGATCGACCAACCAAAGGTAAAAAACCATAGAGACCCGGAAGAGAAAAAACAGAATACAAAATTGCAGAAAATAACCAATTTTCAGATGCCTTTAGAATATTTAAACTACTAGTTAATTTTACTCCTTCATTTATTCCTATTGAATCATAAAATAATGAAGTAACGGCAATTGTTATAGTCAAAATAATAATTACAGGGCCAATAAATCCAAGAACTTTTAAAATTTTATTTAGACCTAATAATAAGGTTAAAACTGTAAAACACGCCATAATACTAGATCCAACAATAACTGGTATGCCATAAGCTTGATTTAATGTTGCTCCTACTCCTCCTAGCATAACTCCATAAACTGCCACAATCATAATAATTGTGTACCATGTCATAAAAATACCTAACCATTTTCCACAAAAATATCGAAAAACATCCTCATTGGTTTTGAGATTATTGTTTTTACCTGCTTTTAAAAGTGAGTAACATGTATAAATCATTGCTAATCCGCAAATAATTAATCCAAAAAAACCTTTTGCACCGAAAGCAACAAAAAATTGCATAGCCTCTTGACCTGTGGCAAAAGCACCACCAATCAATAAAGCAATATATGCTCCTGAAATATTAATAATTCTGATTAATTTTTCATTCATAAATATTATAAAGCCACATAACAGATCTACTGTGATCAATAAAACCAGTATCCTTAGAGACCTCAGGATCTGATAAGGTTTCTAAAAATTTTTCTAAACTAGAGTAATACCCTTCAGCTGTGCCCTCATAATCATAGATTTTCAAGCCTGTGATTTCTGAGGCTTTTTTAGAAAACTCTTCATTAGCATGGAATTGTCTGTAACCCTGTAATCCAGATACATTTTCTAAAACTTCCTTAGCGTGATGATCAAGCCAATGCTCATGCCAGTTCTCTCGAGACCATTCAACAGGTCTTCTTAAAACCATATTAAGAAAAAGAGGTTCGTCTCCATTAACAATTTTATATTCTGTCCCAACAATTGCTGCTGAGTTATTTTTATTTATCAAGGGTTCTAATTCTTTGGTAAAGCCATCCAAAATATTTACTAAATTATGATAAGGTATATCCTCTCCTCGAATTTCAAACATCACGTCAAAAGAAGGTTGTTCTGGTAAATTATCTGGTTGACCATCTTGAGGTACTGATGAAGTTGGATCACCATTGACCCTTATAGCTAATCGATGATTTATATTTAGTTTTTTTTTATTAATTAAACTCCAATTATTTAATAAAATTGTAGAAATTTTATCTCTATTTTCTGGATCATTGACGCTAAATAATAATTGTAACTTATTAATCATAATATCTCTTAATGTGAATAAGGTACTAGTTTGCCTGTATGATAAGAGCCAACAGATAATTCTGTAGCTACACTTGGTGCAATTGGAAGCCAACCTAATTCACTCCGAGCTCGATCAGAAGTAATAATACATTCAATACATGATAAATCAGCAAGCTCGCCCATTGCTTCGCGTGCCTCTTCAAGAGGCCAGCATAAAGTCTCAATTCCCGGACCAAAATAATCAGTTATTAATGTCGCATAATCCTTACTACATGTAACCTCGTCAGATGCAGCGTTATAAATTCCATGAGCATTTTCATTAGTAACTATTTTTAAATAAAGATCCGATAAAGCATCAACATGAACGGTACTTACTAAATTTGTCCCTTCTCCAATATGCAAAGACTTTCCAGTATCTTTTGCACGAAAAATTAAACCCGAAAGCCAACCACCGGCATTACCGTATATTAAACCAGGCCTTACACTTGCGCCTCTTATTCCTTTTTTTGATAAACCAACAACTTCAAGATCGTGCCGGGCTCGCCAAGCGCGTAATGGGTGGGGATTTTCTATTGGTTCACTCTCATCTCGAGGAATACCTTTTGTATCATTATACACAACACTTGCGCTTGTCGTAATAAATACTTTTCCGGTATCTTTAATGGCATTTTCAACAGAATTTATAAAATTTTTATCAAGCTTTTCCATTTCTTGATCATGGGAAGCTCCGATATGAACAACTGCATCACAAATACTAGCGGTTTCGCTTATAATTTCTGTATCAGCAAACCCTCCGGAAACCCAATGAACATTTTCTCTTTGTTTTAAATTTGAGATATGATGTGACCTTACTAAAGCATAAATTTCGTGACCATTATCAACAAAATAATTAAGCGCATTACTTCCTGCATGCCCAGTACAACCTGTCATAAGAACCTTCATTATATAAATCCCTCATAAAAATTTTAAATAATTTTATTTCCAATCAATAACCATTCTTCCTCTTGTTCCTCCTGCATCAAGTTTTCGATGAGCTTCTGCAGCATTTTCAGGTTTTACCGTATCCGCCACTCTAAGAGAAATTAAACCATCTTCAACTTGTTGGCGAAGTTTATCAAGTTTTTCTAAGTCGCAATTATACTCAGAAACCCATGTGGCAGTAAAATTTATATTTCTTTGAGGTTCACCTATAAAATTCCTTACCGAGGTAAATGAACCATTATCTTTAACTGCCCCAATCGCACTTTCATTTAATAAAGCTCCATCAGCAATACCATCAACACCATTAGGTGATATTTTTTTAACCTCTTCTGTAAAATTTTTCCCTCTAGGAACAATATGATCAACACCAAGACTTTTAAGAAGGCCAATATCTTGTTCATTTGAGTCAGCAATAACAATTAATCCATCAGCTTTAGCTAGTTGGATTACATAGCCTCCATAAGCCCCTGGACCTCCTGTTACTGCAATAATTTGACCTTTGTTTAAATTTAATAAATCCAGTGATAAACGCGCAGTTAATCCATTCATGGGTAAGGTCGAGGCCTCGATATAAGATACATCCTTTGGTATTCTTACAACTGCAAATTGATTTAAGATAAGCTGATCACTATATGCACCATGAGTACCAGCTGGCATTACCATCCCCATAACATCATCACCAACTTTTATTCCTGTTTCAACTCCTTCGCCAACCTCTTTGACTTTACCAGCAAAATCCATTCCAGGTACACAAGGAAGAGAAAAGTCTTTTATGAATTGCTTTATCAATCCACTTCTGGAAACAATATCAGTGGGATTTACTGCAGATGCATAATTTTCAATTTTTATTTCGCCATGACCAGCAGTAACATCGGGAAGCTTCATTACCTCTAAAACTTCAGGATCCCCAAACTCTTTAAAACCAACTACTTTCATTACTTACTCCTGACTATAATTATAAATAAATCTTGAAATTATAATATAAATAAATTTTTTTTATTTAATTCTTATAATTTTGGAAAATTGTTTTAATATCATATTCATTATCTCCATCATAACGTGGAGCATATTTTTTATACGCAGATGTTATTTCCTTATTTCTTCTTTCAATGTGAACACTATTATAAGCGTGTGAAACAATAATATGTTCTTCATTCTTAATTTGCTCTTTAATAATATTCGCAAATTCATCAGCATTCATTCCACCCTCTACCTGACTAGTTAGAGGTGTATCAACATATCCAGGGAATATTGTACCGACATGAATATAGTCAGGAAGATCATTTCTTAAGCTTTCACTCAAAGCAAAAACCGCATGTTTGGATGCCACATATGCAACTGATTTTGGTACAGCAATAAATAATGAATTTTCTGAACCTAAATTATAAATAGCTGCGCTCGTACCCTGCTCAATCATTTTTCTACTGAAAACAGCACATCCGTGCCATACTCCAAAAAAATTCACATCAAAAACATTTTTAGCTTTTGTAATATCTACCTTATCAATTCTACCTCTAGCACCTGAAATACCTGCATTGTTAATTAATATATCTACACAACCAAAATTTTTAATTGTAAATTCTGCAAATTCTTCAACACTTTTCAAATTAGTTACATCGAGAAAGGTTTCATAAGCCTCAATACCAAGGTCTCTTAAAATTTTTACTGCTTCTTCAAGTTTTTCTTTTCTTGGTTCTCCAATGATTATCTTTGCACCTTCTTGTCCCAACGTCTTTGCCAATGCAAAACCTATACCAGTTGCACCACCTGTTATCGCTATAACCTTATCTTTTAAATCTTGCATAATATTACCTTTGAAAAACTTATTTGTAATTTTTCCTTCTATCAGAGAACTCTCTTACCCTCTTTCTCCATGATTTGTAAGATCTAGACTTCAAATTAGCTCTCATAAGTTCTTTAACTTGTTGTTCATTAATTCCATATAGTGATTTTATATTCTTAAAACTTGTATGGTCAGATAATGCTAGTTCAATAATTTCACTTTTTTCACTTTCAGAAAATTTTTTCATATTAGCTTATTAACTTTTAAATATTTGCAATTAGATACTTCTTTACTAAGGAAGATTCATCTCTGTAATAGTTATTAAGTGCCGCTATTAATCTGGACGCATCAATCATTTTTAATTACCGAAGATTTACTTCTTTTTTTTTATTATTGCGTCTAACTAATTTTCCTGGAAGAGCTCCTGTATGAATTCCATTATCAAATATAATCTCACCAGCTTTAATAGTTATTTCATAACCTTCAGGACGTTGAACTAAACGTCTTCCACCTGCTGGTAAATCAAAAATTGCCTCTGGTCTATGCAATCTAAGTGAGTCAAAATCGATTATATTTATATCAGCAATCATTCCTTCCTTTAGATAACCTCTGTCGAACATACCAAAAGCCTCTGCAGTACTTGATGAAAGTGACTTTACAATAAATTCTAATGAAAGTTTATCACCACGAGTTCTATCTCTTCCCCAATGCGTCATAATAAATGTTGGCATACCGGCATCTGCAATAACTCCACAGTGAGCACCACCATCACTAAGACCAAACAATACATTTGGATGCTCCAATAATTTTTTATGAGGCTCTAAGTCATATGTATGATATCCTCCTAAAGGTTGATAAAAAAGTTCTTTACCTTCTCCCTGAGCAAGTAAATCATACATAACCTCCATGACATCAGTGTTTTGCTCTTGTGCAATTCCAGCTACACTATCTTTAAATTCAGGTTCATAATTAGGATTTTCACCGAGTGGAAAGACTTGCCCCATTAAGGATGGTAAATCCTGCATTAATTCATTTTTAATAGTTGTTTCCTCAGAGAGAATTTTCTTTTTTATTTCTGGATCAAGTAATCTATTAACTAATTCTTCATGACCAAGAGATGCAAGCTCTTTCTTCCATGTTGGATGACCTACAAAAGCATGAAAACTTGATTGAAGACCGTGCAATACACCAGTTGGTCTTCCAGCCGCTTGAGGTCTTATTTCATGTCCTTCCAGACGTGCTTGCTCTGCAAGATTATACATTTTATTATTTCTATAGGCTGGAGCTGTAGTAGCAATTAAAGTAACGGTCAAACCTGTTTGCTTTTGGAAATCTTTTACCCACTCCCACTCTTCATCTTCTCCAAGATGATCGGATACCAACTCAAAGACTGAATTATTTAAACCCTTCATACCTAATCCAAGCGCCAACATTTCTTCATTACCTGAAAAAGTACCTGGCATATATTCACCATTTATATCTTTGTGTAACAAGGTTTTTGAACTCGAAAAACCTAATGCACCAGCCTCAACACCCTCTCTTACTAAATCTGCCATTTGATCAACTTCTTCTTTTGTTGGTGCGTAATCTGAATTACAACGCTCACCCATAACATATGCCCTAATAGCACCATGCGGTACTTGAGTAGCTACATCTATTGCACGAGGGAAAGTCTCTAGAGCATCAAGGTACTCAGGAAAGCTTTCCCACTTCCAATCAATACCTTCCGATAAAGCAGCACCAGGGATATCCTCTACACCCTCCATTAATTCAATAAGAAAATCCCTATCCTTTTCTTTTACGGGAGCAAAACCTACTCCACAATTACCCATAACTACAGTTGTAACACCATGCCAACTTGATGGCGCTAAAATTGGATCCCAAGTAGCTTGTCCATCGTAATGGGTATGAACATCAACCCAACCTGGAGTAACTAGCTTACCTTTAGCATCAATTTCTTTAATACAAGTGTCAAGAATTTCACCAATTTTGGATATTTTTTTATCTTTAACAGCTATATCTGCTAAATATCTATCTTTTCCAGTGCCATCAATAATAGTTCCATTTCTAATAATAATGTCATACATAGCTTTACTCCGATCATTTAAAAATTAATATAAAAACATACCAGTTGGTTAATTTCCCAGCAAGAGAATATCATTAAGCCAATAAATTAAAGAAAAAAAATTTATTTAAGTATATTTCGAATTAGTTTTATATAAATTTATTTGTGGCCTTTATGAGCTCATGTGTGATTTCTTTTTCAAAAGCAGAATGACCTGAAAAAGGTGCTATGACCAACTCAGATTCTGGCCATTTGGAGTGTAGTTCAAAGGCAGTAGTAGGTGGACAAACAATATCATATCTTCCTTGAATTATAATGGCAGGTATATTTCTAATGATATGAATATTATCTAAAAGTTGATTTTCATTTTCTAAAAATCCTTTATTTACAAAGTAATGATTTTCTATAAGCGCAAAAGCTAGAGCAAATTCTGCATTAATGGAATCTCTTACTGCATCAGGATTATAATTAATAAAACTACAGGAAGCCTCCCACTTAGACCAGGCTTTTGCTGCAGATAATTGTTTTTCTTTATTCTTTCCATAAAAAACTTTTCTATATGCTTCTATTAAATTATCTCTCTCATTTTCAGGAATCTCTTTTAAAAAACCCTGCCAAGCTTCTGGATACATTTCACTTGCGCCATATTGATAGAACCATTGAAGTTCTTTTTGCCTAAGCATAAAAATTCCTCTTAAAATCAATTGGCTCACATTTTTCGGATGTTTCTGAGCGTAGGCCATTGCTAGAGTACTTCCCCAAGATCCTCCAAAAACTAGCCACTTTTTTATATCCAACCTTTCTCTAATTGACTCAATATCCTCAATTAGGTGCCAGGTTGTATTATCTTCTAAACAGGTATGTGGTTTGCTTCTTCCACACCCCCTTTGATCAAACAAAATAATTCTATATTTTTTTGGGTTAAAAAACCTCCGAGAGAGCGAACCACAGCCTCCTCCTGGTCCACCATGAAGAAATATGGCAGGCTTGCCTTTTGGGTTACCGCATTGCTCATAATATACTTCATGTATACCTTTTTTTATAAACCCACTATCATAAGGCTCTATTGGAGGAAATAATTTATTTTTCCTTTTATAAAATTTCATAATAAATTCTCATTATGTTGTTACTTTAATAAATTAAATATTTGGAATTACATCAAATGCTAATACTATACGATTTACGTTTTCTTCAAACGGAATTGTATGGTGATGAAGTGAAGATGGGAAAAGACACAAATCACCCTTTGCAACTTCAACAATGCTATATTGATCTTCGTTCATTTCCATAATATTTTTTTCATCATTTAAACACAAAACTAAATCACCAGAATTAAATTTTGATTTTGAAGGTACACTGATATAAACACTACCAGTTATCCAGCCAGTTTCGTGAATGTGGGGGTCTAACCGACCACCGCTTTGCATAGATACGAGCCAACCCTCAATTCTATAAGATGTTGGCCAACTCTTTATGATACCTTCTTTACTAGTTTTAAATTTAATTCGATACTTTTCAATTTCATCACGAATAATACTTTCGATCTCTGTATTAGACACTTTATTCAATGAGAAAAAATTACCAGAAGTTTGTACCCCATTAGTTAAAAGACCTTGATCCTTAAAAGATATAGATGAGTCTGATAGAATATCTTGTGCTGTCTTACTAAAAATATCTTCAAAATTATAAAGTTTATTTAAATCAATTTTTGTAACATAAGATAGCGGATCATTACAAAAGGGATTTGATTTTTTTACACCATATTTGATCTTAGAACGCAAACCTAATGAGCCAATAAGAGAATTATTCTCACCTTCTTTTACTAAATTATTAAAATTATTATAAAAAGTATTTTTTTCGTCCATAACATAAGAACATTTAAGAACTTTTAATTTGCTATCACGAATTTTAGCTATCTCAAATTGTTCAGCAGCTAAGTTATATTTTTTAAGTTTGAAAAAAAGTAACCCTAAATTATAATGAGCTTCAGAAAAATCAGAATTTAATGCTATCGCTTTTTTATAGCTCTTTTCAGCCTCTATTGATCGACCAAGTTCTTTATAAATTGTTCCTAAATTATTATGCGCTTGGGCATATTCGGGTTTTAAAATAATTGATTTTTTATAACTCAACTCAGCCTCTTCTAGCCTACCTAGTTCCTGAAGTAAATTTCCTAAATTATTATGCGCTTCAGCATAATCAGGCTTTAGAACTAAAGCTTTTTTATAATTGATTTCAGAATCTGCAAATTGATCGAGCTCTTTGTGCGTATTACCCAGATTATTATGCGCTTCAGGATAATCAGGTTTCAAAGCTATAGCTCTAGAATAGCTTTTTATAGCATCTGGAAGCTTACCTAAAATTTGAAATATATTACCTAAATTATAATTTGTTTCTGCAAGACTTGGTTCAATCTCCAGTGCTTTTTTAAAATATTTTAAGGCTATTTCAAATTCTTTAGATTCCGATGATATTTTGCCTAAGTTACTTAAAATAAGGGCTGATTGAGGTTCAATATTTAATGCACTTTGATAAGCCTTTTTTGCTTCTTTAAGGTTTTTATCTTTCTGAAAAACTAAACCAAGATTAGTCCAAGAGCTAACATTTTTTGGATTCAAATCTACAGCCTTCTGAAAAACAGCAATAGCATCACCAACCTTATTATCAAGTTTCAATAATTCGCCTAACTGATTGATAAATAGTATATTATCTGGTTCAAACTTAAGGGCACTTTTTAATGCACTAATAGCATCGGTAAAATTATTATTTTGATAATAGATAGAGCCCAATAAAGACCAAATTTGTGCCAAGTGAGGCTTGAGCGATAAACTACTTTTTGCATCACTAATAGCGCCATTTTTATCATTACTTCTAAACCTTATAAGTGCTCTACTCGCAAACGCCTCTGCATAATCTGACTTGGATTCAATTATGTCATCGATTATAATTATCGCTTCATTATCTCTTTTATTAGCTACAAGACAATTTGCTAATATAAGTAAATTCTCTGGATTTTTTGGTGATTTTTTAACTGCTAATTTTATCTTCTCAAGAGCTTCTTTTGGATTGGATTTTTTTAATAATAACCTTGCCTGATTGCGATAAATAGATGGTAATTCAGGGTCAATCGATTCCGCCTCTAAAAGAACCTTTTCTGCTTCAGAGTCTTTTTTATCCAATAAGAGTATTTTTGACAGCAAAGATAGAGCCTCTGAATGTTTTGGATTACTATCTATGAATAACCTTAACCATTCTTGAGCCTCTCTAAGTTTTCCATTCTCTAACAATTGGACTCCTTGAGATAATTCATTTTTAACAATTGGTAAACTTTTCTTTTTCATATTAACCTTAGGATAAATTTTTATTAATTGATTATTGCAGTATAGTTTAAGCTAGTACATGATTTAAATTATTTTTTTAGAGATAAATAAATTATTTTTTTAGAGATAAAGATGAAAGAAAATTTTGATTATATTATTGTTGGTGCTGGAAGCGCAGGTTGTGTTTTAGCTAATAAAATTTCAGAAAATGAAAAAAATTCTGTTTTACTTATTGAAGCAGGAGGAAAAGATACTAACCTATTTATCCATATGCCATCTGGATACTCACAAATAGTTCCAAAATCTAATAAACAAAATTACGGTTTTGAAACAGAGCCAGAAATTAATACGGCAGGAAGAAAATTATATTGGCCAAGAGGTAGAGGTTGGGGAGGATCATCATCCATTAACGCAATGATTTATACAAGAGGTCATTCTTCAGATTATGATCATTGGAGACAACTCGGTAATCCAGGTTGGTCATATGAAGATGTATTACCCTACTTTAAGAGAGCTGAAAATTATGAGGGTGATGGTGATTCAGAATTTCACGGAAAAAATGGACCGTTAAATGTAAAAAAATCTACTAGAGATGATGATTTACTTTTAGATAAATTTGTTGAAGCTGGCGCTCAAGCAGGCTTTCCATTAACAAATGATTTTAATGGAAAACAACAAGAGGGTTTCTCTCGTTATGAACACACCATAAAAGGATCAAAAAGATTTAGCTCTGCTAGAGCTTACCTCTATCCATCTCTTAAAAGGAAAAACTTAAAGACAAAAGTAAATATTACCGTTGATAAGGTAATCTTTGAAAACAAAAAGGCTATTGGTGTTGAATACCTTGAAAAAGGTATAAAAAAATTCTTTAAAAGTAATAAAGAAGTAATCCTCTCTTCTGGTGCAGTTAATTCTCCACAAATTTTAATGCGAAGTGGAATTGGAGACCCTAATGAAATTAAAAAACACGGAATTGAAGTGAATCATGAATTAAAAGGCGTAGGAAAAAATTTACAAGATCACATTGCTGTAGTTAGTCAATTTCAATGCACGCAACCAGTAACACTTCATAGATCAGCGAGTTTTTTTGGGACAATGCTTGCTGGAATAAAATACTTAATAACAGGAACTGGTGACGCATCAAATCCGCCATGTGTTGGAGGTGCATTTATAAAATCAGATCCAGGAAAAGAAATACCTGATATACAAATTCATTATGTTTCAATTGCAATGCAAGATGTTCATGGAAGATCTGGTGTTCCTCAAGAACATGGATTTTCAAACCTTGTTTATTTGTGTAGACCGCAAAGCAGAGGTCATATTACTCTAAAAAGCTCTGATCCAAATGATGATCCGCTTATGTTCCCAAATTATTTTTCTGTTGAACAAGATCTAATTGATACTCGTAACGGACTTAGAGAGGCCCGTAGAGTATTTATGCAACCTGTTTTTGATGAATACAGAGGTAAAGAACTTAAACCGGGAAATAATGTCAATATTGAAGATGATGATGAACTGGATAAATGGATTAGGGAAACTAGTGAAACACTCTATCACCCAGTTGGAACATGTAAAATGGGTATAGATGATTTATCAGTAACAAATGAACATGGTCAAGTTCACGGAGTTGAGGCGTTAAGGGTTGTTGATGCCTCTTTAATGCCAAGTTTAATTGCAGGAAATACAAATGCACCAACCATTATGATGGCGGAAAAAATATCAGACCATATTAATGGTAAGACATTTTTGTCGAGTTAAATAACTTTATCAATAATTCTTTTTAAGGCATTTGCGATTTCAAATGAAACTTCCTCTTGAAGAAAATGACCTGCAGTAGTTTCTGTAACTTTTGCCTCAGGAAAGTTTTTTTGCATTAATTGTAAAGCATTTCCGAGTATAGGATCATTCATACCCCATACTATTTCAGTTGGAATTTTTAGAGACCTTACATATTCTTCAATCTTTAGCATAGCTGTTACACTCTCGTGGTTAGGGCCGTCTGGTACCATTCGCATTAATGCTAAAGGCGCTTTAAAATTACCGCTTTTAATAAGGGGTTCTCCATAAAGCTCAGCTAATTCTCTTGTCCAAGAATCTGGATTACCTTGTACACGTCCTAATCTATCAAAAATCGGGAGTAATTTTTCTACAAGTAACTCCCCAATAATTGGTGTTTTAACTATTGCATGTGCTGGCGAAAGATCAGACTTTATTTTTGGAGCACTAAACCCTGTATTTAATATAACTGCACCTTTTAAGAGGCTTGGAGATAGAGATAATGCTCCCATTCCAATTGGTCCACCCCAATCCTGTCCAGTATAAATTACTTCGGTTAACTTTAGCTCTGTTAAAACAATATTTATCCAACGAATATGATTATCTAGGGTATGCATGCTTGCAGGAATCTTTGAAGAAAAGCCTAAGCCCATGAGTGAAGGCATAATTACGCGAACTTTATCTAAGGGTAAATTATTAACAATATTTCTATATAAAAAACCTGAGGTGGGATTGCCGTGCATAAGAAAAATAGGAAAACCTTGGCCCTTTTCAAGAACGTGAATTTTTAAACCCGACTCTACTTCAATAAAATAACTTTTATAATCTATATCAATCATTCTGGAGGCAAAATCAGGTAAAGGAAATGCTTCATATATACCTGAATTTAATTTTAAAATACCTTTACCTACTGGTGTAATAACTTCTCCGTCTCTAGTGATATAAATACTAAAAATAATTATTAAAATAATTATTAATACAAATGTTCTAAGAATAATTTTCATTACATATTTTACCTTTAAAAATAATTAGAAATTCTAAAAATCGTTGCCTTCATTCATTGTAATTAATGGAGATAACTCAATTCCATTTCCAATTTCTTTTGCGAGATATTCAAGAAATATTTTTGGATCAATAATACCAGACTCTGGGGCATGAATACCTCTTTGCGAAATTAGTCCATCTAAGAACATTTTAACTCCACAAGCCAATGGGAATGATGTCGCCTCCCCCATTGAGAGATTTTGGATGCTATCGTCAAAAGTTACGCCCACAGAAAAATTTTTGTTACCTTTTTTTCCTTCTGCATATCCATAAACGCCTGGTAAATCGATTATATCAGTTTTTTTTATTTCAGAAGAAATTGAATTATCTAGCCAAGTAAAAACCCTTGCGGCCATATTTTTTGAAATTAATTTTATCTCAATTAATAGCCTTATAAACTTTAAGATACTAACTAACCCTTTTTCATCGCCATGCATTAGATTTAACGACTCTTTGATATTTGGATAATGATATGGAAAGCTAATAGCTTCAGGATGACCAAATATATTAGCTCTTTTTTCACCAATTTCTGGATAATTTACCATAATCTCTTTTAAAGGTCGGACCATTTCATATTTTCCATTGTTAAATACTTTTACATGGCCAGTTATTTGTTCAATTCCATGAACCATAGCAGCGTTAACCCCTTTTTGTGATGATTTATCCTCTGGTTTAGCTCCAGAAATATTCCAGCCAGTATAAACTTTTGACACCTCATCAAGCTCTAAAATCGCTAAATAAGCAAGAATATTTGTAAGACCTGGACTTGCTCCAAGACCGATAATACCCGTTATTTCAGATGATTTATCGTCATTATTCATTAGAAGCATTTTTTCAGTTGGTTCCCAATCATCACAAATATCAAAATAATGAGTATTTGTTGCAATTGCTGCTTTTAGAATAGGCAAGCCGAACTTAAAAAATGGCCCAGTAGTATTAACTACAATATCTACTTTAAGCATTTCATTTATAAGAGTTTCATTATTTGTAATATCTAATTCTAAACCTTCAACTCTGTTATCAAAATTTGAAGCAAAATTTTTTGCAGATGAGGCATTTACGTCAGCAACATAAATTTTCTTTATTTTTTTATGGTTAATTAACGAGCGAACTGCAAACCTTCCCATGCCTCCACTCCCACCTAATGCTAAAATTTTCATTGTTTTTCTCGTTCAAAAGTTATTATTAAAATCATCAAAATAAAAATATTTAATTCCACCACTTTGCTCGCAATTAGCCATACAATAAGCAACATTAGAGGATTTAATACCTCTATATTTTCTTAAAGACCCAATTAAAAAAAGATTTATAAATGATGATAGATTTTGTCCAATTTTTTCTAAAAATCTACTCTCTTCTCGGCGACCAAGAAGCAAGCTAGGACGAAAAATATTTATGGACTGAAAATCAATTTTTTTAATTTCTTCCTCGATTTCGCCTTTTGTTTTCAAATAAAAATTTTTTGCATATGGGTTTGCGCCTACGGAGGAAACTAAACTAATTTTGGTGGCACCGGCCTCTCTTGCTTTCCTTGCAAAAGATAAACTATAATCGAAATCAACTTTTTTAAATTCACTTTGACTACCAGCTTTTTTTATAGTTGTACCTAAACATATATATATGTGATCACAAGAGGGAAGGCTTCCATTCTCAAGAAAATCATCAAAATTAATTTTAAGAAGACTTGCGTTTTTAGGAAGATTACTTATGGATTTTCGAGCAACAGCTATGACTTCTGAATTTTTTTTTGCTAGTTCAAAGATTAGTTTTTTACCTATAAGACCTGTAGAACCAATAACCAAAGACGTGTCAGACATTTTTATCACAGTTTTAACCCACCGAGCTTAGAACATGTTTCGTTAAATTCTTTTATGGTATCTTTGATAATATCTTCAGCTGATTTAACCCCTTCAATTAGACCTACTGATTGACCAGAAAGTGCAGGAGCAGCATTCATATCGCCTCCGAAATATAAATCTTGTATTCCCATCATAGCGGTCATATCCATTTCTCCAGCGTCAAGTATTTCTTTTGTGAAATCTGTTCTAAGAGCTCTTATTACAGGTTTGGAACTTTTATTTAATATCCAAGTACCGTTTAATGATGAGTTAAAAATATAATTTTTAAAATTCTCATGAACAGGACTTTCTTTACTTGAAACAAATCTGGTTCCCATTTGTATTCCTTCAGCTCCAACCGCAAAAGCTGCTGCCATTCCAGCTCCATCTGCAATTCCACCTGCTGCAATAATTGGTAAATCTATCTGCTTTCTGATTGCTTGTATTAATACATAAAGACCAACTTCTTCAGGGCTTTTAAAACCTCCCCCTTCAGTACCTTCGACAACAAGTCCATCAACACCACAATTAGCAGCCTTTATAGCTCCCTCAACACTTGGAACTGCATGATAGACAGTTATTCCTGCATTCTTTAACTTATCTATATATTTTGAAGGATCACCTGCAGAAGTGGTTACAAACTTAATTCCGTGCTGAACACAAAATTCAAACATGCTATCATCCTTTAAAAAAAGTAGCGGTAAATTTACTCCAAAAGGCTGATCTGTTAATTCAGACATTTTCTTTATTTCAGCTTTACAATTATCTACCTCACCTGAAGATGTTTCAATTATTCCAAAACCACCCGCATTACTAACTGCGGAAGCTAACTGACTTCTAGCTATCCATCCCATAGGTGCCTGGATAATTGGATATTTAGATCCTGTATGTTTGATTACTCTATTCATTAACTTTCCTTTATAAAATAAAATGAAGGTAAAACTATAAGTGTAATTCTATCCTGACTTAACATTTTGATCCAACTTTCCACACTTTTTTCCACTTAACATACCTTTAAATAAGTCTATCCGACTTTGATCTAAATCTCGACTTGTCCACCAAATCGCATGCTCATTTATATTACTTTGATCATTTATAATTAATCCCCACATTGGTTCAATCTGGTTGGGTATCATTGAATAGCGAATATCTGTGACAAGATTTTCTTCTTTAATAAATCCTAAATAATCCTGAGAAAACCATCGAAACCTCTCAATATCTTTTCTTTGCTGACTATCTTTATCAAGATTAGGTAAATGATTTTGATAATTAAATATTTTAATAGTTTCACCTAAACACCAAGTAGTTGATTGGGCTGTTCGAATTGCATCAACATAAAAAGCTTCTTCATATTGATAAATAGATTTCCATAAAATAAGATTTCCAAATGATGGCTTAAGGGTCATACGCTCAGCATTATGTCCTCTTGAATTAGCAAGTTGTATGGCAGCCGATAAAGCTCTTTCATACTGAAAAAAACCAAAAGATAGATAAAAGATAATCCATACGATGGCGAAAAAGCTAAAGATTTTTTTTCTTGTTATTATCGTTATTACTATCAATATTAGAATAGGAATTGTAAAGATTGGATCAACAATAGATATATTATTCCAAGTAACCCGCTCATTTGAAAAAGGCCAAAAAAGAAGAGTACCATAAGAGGTACATGCATCAAGTAACCCGTGAGTTGCATATCCCAAAAAACTAGCAATATAAACTGTTTTTAGAGTGATTGATCCTTTAACAAAAGGAAATAAAAAAAGAGCAACAATTAAAGATCCAAAGGGAATAAAAAAAAGTGAGTGGCTAAATTGTCTATGATACTCAAGAAATAAAATAGGATCACTTTCTGATCGTATCAATACATCTAAATCAGGAGCCAATCCTGCTAGAAAGCCAATAAAGCCAATCTTAACAATATTAGTCTTATTAGCCGAAGACTGTGCAAAGGCTGCGCCAACTGTTCCTTGAGAAATTGGATCCATATTTAATTCCCTAAATAAAATAATAATAAAATCAATTTTAATAATATCAGATAAAATAAATTTAGCTTATGTAAAAAAATTGATGAAAAGAATTATTAATATAAGATTATCTTATGAATAAAAGAGCGCTAATTACAGGATCCTCAACTGGTATAGGTTTTGAATATGCAAAGCATCTATCTAAAGAAGGGTGGAGTCTAGATCTTATTTCACAGAACAAAGCTAGGTCTTTAGAGTCAAAAAATAAACTATCTTATAAAAAGGCACAGTTTCATATATTTGATTTAGGTAAGAAGGATTCAATAAATTCAATAGTAAATAATTTTGAAACTCCCGATCTTATAGTAGCAAATGCTGGAATAGCAATTAATGGTGCTATTGGTGATATTAAGCAGGATGAAAGAGAGTACTTCTACTACTTAATGTGCGGAGGAGTTATAGACTTAATTGAGGGATTTATTCCAAAAATGCTTTATAAAAGAAATGGAAGGATTGTTATAATTTCAAGTATTGGAGCTAAAGCTTCAATGCCAAAATCTTCACTTTATTCATCAATAAAAGCAGGTATATATGCATACGGTAAATCAATATCAACAGAACTTAAAAGTCAAAATATCTCAGTCACAGTTAGTCTTCCTGGTTATGTAAGGACTCAAGCACATGAAAGAGCAGGATTAGATCATCTTATAAAAAAGGTACCAAGATGGATGTGGATAAACCCTGAGCAAGTAGTTTTAGAAACGGAAGTAGCTTCATTAAAAGGAAAATTTGAGATTATACCAGGTAAAATATATAAAATTGTAAAACCATTCTTAAACTTTAAAATTGCTACTAAAATTTGGAGAAAAATTACAAATAGAAATTAATTATTCTAAGGCCTATATGTATATGTGTTGATTATATCAATTTGTGTAGCAGGGTTAAGGTCCTGGTTAGGGTCAACAAGATATCCAGCTGGGAAGGATATATTTATGGCCTTCATATCTGTATCCAAACACAAATAATGATTATTATCACCGTCATTTAAGTCAGCTATTGATTCTGGTGTAACAACATCAAATAAGCCATTAGCGCTTACAACCGTAACACTATATAAACCTCGTTCATTATCACTAACTTCTTCCCCGGTTGGTAACCTGATGCCACCAGTCCAAGTTACACGAACTACCTGTTTTGTGTCATTTGGGCAAGTTGATTTAAGTTGGGGCTGTAACCATATATCTGGAGATATAATTTCAGCAAATATAAGCGTTGGTCCAGCATGCAAAGAAATAACCTTAATCTCAGTACCACGAAAATTAAGAGGCTTATCAGTTAAAATATCAGATATTAAATCACCAACTATCTTAACCTTAAAAGGAGGATCTTCATCAGCGTCACCAAAATCACCAATTAGTAATACTGTTCGATTTTCTCCATCATCTTGGGCTGGTCTTAGAGTTACACAATTTGGATAAGTACTCACTCCAGATTCTCTTATAACCTTAAAATCTTCTTTCTGGAGGGTCTCAACATTTAGTGTATGAGACATAATAACCGGCATACCATCCTTTCCCCAAGCCCCAAGGCAAACTCGATTGGCACGAAATGGTAAAGCATTGTCCAATCCAAAAAAAGCTGAGAGTAGACTTGGTATTTGACTATTTCTTGATATTTCTTTTGTTTCTGCTTTGTCAGCATAGTTAAATAAAAAAATTACTGTTAAAATTAGCAACAAATTATTATTTCTCATAAAATTATTCCAACTCAATATAATATCTTTCATTTAATCCCCCATAAATGATATACAATAAAAAAGGAGTAGTTCAAATGTCTAGGACTAACAATCAAAAATACGTAAAATTGTTTCAAACTGTCTGCGAAGCATTAATTAATGCACCCAAAGAAGCATTTAATCTTCATGATTGGGTTTTTACTCTTTCAGATAAAGATTATCAAACTACAGCACGAGGACATATAGGAGCTGGATCAAGCATTCATAGTGATGGAACACAAACATCTGTTAATGTAGAGAGTGTTGGAGGAAACTTATTAGTACAACACTATGTAGCAGAAGTTAAAGAACCTGATTATGTTAAGATGGTTTCATATTCTGATCTTTGGTTAATGAAATTAGTACACGTTGTTGTAAAAGTTACATGGGAAATGCGCCTAATCTCTGTTTCTGATAATGAATGTAAATTTCAAAACACTGTACTGGTGGAACATCCAAATTTTATTATGAAAATTATGTCAGCCTTAGCATTAGGAGGTTTTTTTGTACGGAAACATAATGAAGAAGAAACACCTTTATTTGCGGAAAACTTATATAAACGAACATTCAAAGAAAGCTCCCAAAAGTCTACATGATGAAGAAAAAATTTAAAATGCCTGTAAAAATTCAATTTAAACAAATTGTTATTTCTAAATTTCTCAACATTATTGTCTTTAATTTGTTGTGGATAGGCTTGGTTCTGGGAAGAGACTCCTTAATACACTTAACACTTCCTAGTTTGCTAATTTATTTAGCATGTCTTTTACGTATTGGTGATCTCAAACTACATCAGATATTACTTCCGGCCTTAATCGGAATTACGATCGACAGTAGTCTTACCTTTTTTGGAATTTTCATCTTCACTGCATCAAGCTTAATTATTCCCTTCTGGCTAATCGTATTGTGGATTAATTTTAGCACCACTCTTACCCTATCTCTTTCGTTTATAGGTAAGAACAAACTAGTTGCATTTGGACTTGGCGCAACCGCCTTACCTTTTAATTATACGGTTGGTGAGCGTTTAGGTGCTGTTACTTTCGGCGAGCCTTACCTTTTATCAATACTTATCCTTGCTCTTGTCTGGTCTGTAAGCTTTCCAATTTTATTTATAGTATCGCATGAAAATTTTATTGAAAGACTAAAAATACGCTAGCTTTTATATAACTTTTTATCTTCCATAATCTAAATCTTCTCTTTAAAATCCTCTTTGTTTCCAATAACCTTCTATTTTCTTGTTACACAGTGTGTAAATCACACTAAGTATCTTTTGGATGACTATCTCTTCCATCTAAGTATTCAATATTCAAATAGTCTTCAATTTTAATACCTTCGACACACGCAATATTAAATCCGTATTCTGACGGCACTGATCGCCTCTGATGATGAGTGTAAATTCCACATATTGAACAGAAGTAGTGTTTAGCTGTGTGAGTATTAAAAGTGTATTCCTTTAACTTTGATGAACCCTTCACGACTTTTAAGTTGTCGATAGCAACTGAAGCAACTACCGCATTCTTTCTGCTACAAATTGAACAATTACATCTTCGAAGATTTTCAAGTCCATTTGGTAAAATTAGTTCAAGTTCAACTGAACCGCAGTGACATTTTGAAATTACAGTATTCATTTTATTCCCACTCAGTAGTAGCCTAATTTAAAACCCTTATAGATAGTGAGTTTCAGAGGCATTTTTTTAACTTTGTAACTTCTTTGCAACTCTAATTCCAAATGACTTTTACAAAACTAAGAAAGTTTTTTATATTTTTCCAACAGTTCTTTTCACAGAAACAACATAGGTAGCTAGAGTTAAGACAACAATTGAGTCAAACACAACGGTTACCCATAACTTATCAATATAGTCAGTTCCAAATATTAAGATAAGAAACAAAAATCCTATCTTACTTATACCAGTCGTAATTACACACAACATTCGAGAGTCTTCATTAAAAGCACCGTAAATAAGTAAAATGCCCATAATTGATATAAGAAAACCCCAACTGCGGACTACTAAATTAGCGAGAGGTTCAGTTAAGCCAGAACCAAACATATTTAAAAGTGCATCTTGAGGAGCAATAACAGCGAAAAACGTTGTACAAGTAATTACACCAGCAAAAAGCATAATCCATTTAATATTTCTTACTATTATACTCATTTTATTCCCACTCAATGGTTCCAGGTGGTTTTGAAGTAATATCATATACAACTCTATTAATACCCTTTACTTCATTAATAATTCTTGTACTAACATTGGCTAAAAATGACTGATCATAAGGATAGTAATCTGCTGTCATACCATCTAAAGAGGTAACAGCTCTTAAAGCACAAACATATTCATAAGTTCTTTCATCACCCATTACTCCAACGGTTTGCACTGGCAAGAGAACAGCGAATGCCTGCCAAATTTCTTTATAGAGGCCTGCTTTCTTAATTTCATCTATATAAATTATATCCGCCTTACGAAGAATATCTACTTTATCACTTGTAATTTCACCAGGTATTCGTATTGCTAGACCAGGACCAGGAAATGGATGTCTATCAATAAAATGATCTGGTATACCTAAGTCTCGTCCCAAATCTCTTACCTCGTCTTTAAATAGCTCTCTTAATGGCTCAACTAAATCCATTTTCATTCTTTCTGGTAAGCCTCCAACATTATGATGACTTTTAATTGTCACTGATGGTCCACCAATAAAAGAAATGCTTTCAATTACATCTGGATATAATGTTCCTTGAGCCAAAAAGTCAGCGCCACCAATTTTACTAGCCTCCTCATCAAAAATATCTATAAATTTAGAACCAATGATTTTTCTTTTTCTTTCAGGGTCGCTAATACCATTAAGATCATTTAAAAAATCCTGTTCTGCATCGACATGAACTAAAGGAATATTAAAATGATCTCTGAACATACCAACTACTTCTTTAGTTTCATTCTCTCGCATAAGACCAGTATCTACATAAATGCACGTTAATTGTTTTCCTATTGCTTCATGAAGAAGAACTGCTGCGACAGAGGAGTCCACTCCGCCAGATAAGCCGCAAACAACCGTTCCATCACCAACTTGTTTTTTTATTCTTTCAATAGCAATTTCTTTAAAAGACTCAATTGTCCACTCACCTGAACATCCGCAAATATGGTGAGTAAAATTTTCCAACATTTTTGAACCATTTGGAGTATGAATAACCTCAGGATGAAATTGAACACCATAAATTCTTTTATCCTCATTAGCTATAGCTGCAAATGGTGCATTTTCACTTTCGGCTATTACAGAAAAACCTTCCGGTAATTCAGTAACTTTATCGCCATGGCTCATCCAAACTGGTTCATTTTCTTTATTATATTCAAAATCTCTAAAAAAATCAGACTTTCCTATAATTTTTATATTTGCACGGCCAAATTCTCGTTTTGTTGAATGCTCAACTTTTCCACCAAGTTGTGAGCATAGTGTTTGTTGCCCATAACAAATTCCTAAAATAGGAACGCCAGAATTTAAAATTTCTAGAGAAACTTGAGGTGAAGAACCATCGATAGTTGAAGCAGGGCCACCGGATAATATAATACCCTTGGGTTTAATTTTTTTTAGACCCTCTTCCCATTTTGTGTATGGAAAAATTTCTGAATAAACACCGCTTTCCCTAACTCTTCGTGCTATTAATTGGGTAACTTGGCTTCCAAAATCTAAAATTAATATTTTTTCATTATTATTGCTGTTATTCATCTAATTTGTCTTTTGTAGAAACATCATTGCTATTCGTTTGCTCTTTTTTCTTATTTAGAGATAATTTCAACATTACTGATTCATTGCACCCTGAACAGGCGTTTATTAAAATTTCTAATTTTTGACTAGCTTCATCAAGATTATCTAAAGAAATATTATTTTCTGCACCCCAATAAAGGCCCTCTTTCAAAAAAGGACTTAGCTCTAATGACTTTTGAAAAAAGTTCTCTGCCTCATCAAATTTTTTGTTTTTCCTTAAAATATTTCCTGCAACTGCCCAAGCGTATGCATTTGATGGATCAGCTACTAAAGCTTGTCTTGATAGCGAAATAGATTTCTCTTTATCAGTTTCGTAAATCAATAAGGCATTATTAGATAAATCATTTGATATTTGATTTAAAGATGTTTGCCCAGTCAAAATGAATGTAAAAAAGCTTAGAAAAATAGAGAGTTTTATAATATTCAATCTTAACCTCTAACAGGATAATTTGGTGCTTCGCGGGTAACTAAAACATCATGGGTATGACTTTCTGTTAATGAAGCTGGAGAAATTCTTATGAATTTAGTTTTTGTTTGAAAATTCTTAATTGTCTTACAGCCTGTATATCCCATAGAAGCTCTTAAACCACCTATCATTTGATGAATAATATCTTGCACTGACCCTGTGTATGGAACCTGACCTTCAACACCTTCGGGAACTAATTTTTCAGTACCTCCCATATCAGATTGAAAATATCTATCAGCAGATCCCTCTGCCATTGCAGCAAGTGAGCCCATTCCTCTATATGATTTAAATCTTCTACCTTGATATAAGAAAATTTCACCTGGAGCTTCTTCAGTTCCTGCAAAGAGAGAGCCTATCATTGCTACATCTGCACCTGCTGCTAATGCTTTCGCAAAATCACCAGAAAATTTTATACCGCCATCAGCTATAATTGGAACTCCAGACTTATGAGCTTCATTTGCACAATCCACTATTGCTGAAAGTTGAGGTACACCAACCCCAGCTACAATCCTTGTAGTACAAATAGATCCTGGTCCAATACCTACCTTAATACAATCTGCACCAGCATCAATTAATGATTTAGTAGCCTCTTTTGTTGCAACATTTCCAGCAATGAGTTGAACAGATTTTGATATTTTCTTTATTTTTTTTACAACGTCTGCGACCTGAGATGAGTGACCGTGAGCAGTATCAACCACAATTACATCTGCATCAGCATCAATAAGAGCCTGAGCTCTAGCCAAACCCTTTTCTCCTACAGATGTTGCTGCAGCAACTCTTAATCTGCCTTGATTATCTTTACATGCTGTTGGATGTAATTGAGATTTTTCCATATCTTTTACTGTTATCAAGCCAATACATCTATATTTTTTATCAACAACTATTAATTTTTCTATGCGGTGTTTATGAAGTTCTGCTTTTGCTTTTTTTTGAGTTACCCCCTCACTAACAGTTACTAAATTTTCTTTAGTCATAAGCTCAGAAACTTTTTGATCTTGATTGGAAGCAAACCTGACATCTCGATTAGTTATTATTCCTTTAAGTTCTTTTGTTTTTGAGTCGGTAACTGGAATACCCGAAATATTATGAATTTCCATAAGATTTAGGGCTTCTTTAAGAGATTGATCAGGGCTAATTGTTACAGGATCTACAACCATACCTGACTCAAATTTTTTAACTTTTTTAACTTCGTTTGCCTGTTCTTCTATGGATAGGTTTCTATGAATAACCCCAAGTCCACCTGCTTGAGCAATAGCTATAGCCATTTTTGACTCAGTAACAGTGTCCATCGCGGCAGAAATTAAAGGAATAGATAAGCTAATTTTTTTTGTAATTTTAGTTTTTACATCTGCCCCTGCAGGTAAAACTGAAGATTTTGCAGGCTCAAGTAAAACATCATCAAAAGTAATACCTTCACGAATCTTCATATCAACTCCTTAAATAGGTTGTTGACGTCTGCTTATAACCTATCCTGAAATAAGTTCAAATAAATTTTTATAATTTTAAAATTAACCTTTAAAATCTCTAGCAATTACATATGTTTCAGGTGAGCCTTTTCTACTCGCATCAGGTTTAAAATGTTTGATGGACTGAAAATTACTTTTCAGATTAAGCAAGAGATCTCCATGGGTACCACCTTGAAAAACTTTTGCACAAAATACTCCGCCAGGCTTTAAAAACTCTACAGCATATAAAGCTGCGAGCTCTGCTAAAGCTTGCGTTCTAATATGATCTGTTTGCTTATGACCAGTTGTTGAAGCTGCCATATCCGATAAGACAATATCAAATTTTCCATTATTTAATTTTTTAATTAAATTTGAAGAATTTTCATCTGATAAATCTGCTTTTAGTATAATTGCATTTTTAATGTCTTCCATTTCTAATAGATCTACCGCAACTGTTACTCCACCAGCTCTATCAATAGCAACTTCTGTCCAACTTCCTGGGGCAGCTCCTAAATCTAAAACTGAATCACCCTTTTCAAAAATATTAAATTTATCATCTATCTGAATAATTTTATAAGCAGCTCTAGATCTTCTTCCTTCAGCTTGTGCCTGTCTAACATAAGGGTCATTAATTTGTCTTTGAAGCCAACGAGTAGAAGAATTTTTTCTTCTTCTGGCAGTCTTAACTACTTCTTTTGTAGTTCTAAATATTTTTTCTTTTTTAGTCATATTTTTATCTTATATGCTATTGTAATTAAGGAAAATTAATAAACTCAAAATAATATAATTAGAAATATGATACCTGTCGATAATTCCTCCAGTTTTGGTCAATATGAACCGAATTTTATCGTTAAAATAATTATCTATATTACGAGAAATATAGGAACGAATTGGTTTTCTAAAAGATTAATTTTTTTATTCAGAAAAATTGCTATTTTACTCTCGAGAGATTGTATAGATACAGACTTATTTGGTACAAAATTAAGACTTTATACAAAAGGAAATGTTAGCGAAAAAAGAGCTCTTTTTTCTCCACAAATTTTTGAGAAAGACGAAAGGGACTTCATCAAAAGTAGGTGTCAGGATAATTCTGTTTTTATAGATATTGGATCAAATATTGGGTTATATTCGTTTTCTGTTGGTAGTGTTTATAAAGAATTCGAAAATACTAAAATTTATTCAATTGAACCACATCCATCTCTTTTTCAAAGACTTAAGTACAATGCCTTACAAAATAAAGATATTCCAATTTATCCAAGGGAAATTGCTCTTATGGATAAATCAGGGGAATTTAAACTAGACACTCCAGATGAAAATTTAGGACAAGGCAAAATTTCAGATTCGGGCAAACATAGGGTTATTGCAAAAAATTTAATTGATTTTATTAAAGATGAAAAAATTAAAAATATTTCAGCAATGAAAATAGATGTAGAGGGAAATGAAGAAAGTGTTATCATTCCATTTATTGAAAATACAAATAAAAAATTACTTCCATTAATAATTATTATCGAAAATAATAAAAATTCATGGAAAACTGATTTAATTAAATTATTAAAAGAAAAAGGATATTTGATAAAAAAGAAAACGAGGATGAATTATATTTTAGAATTAACAGTATAATTAGTTATCCTTTACAAAAAAATATTGGAGAAGAATTTGACGGAGTATAAATCTATAATTGTTGATAATCCTATTGAGAAAATATCTAGAATAACTCTTAATAGAGCAAATAAAAGAAATTCTTTAAGCGCAAATCTTAGAGGTGAGCTATTTGAAGTATTAGAAAAAAATGATCAAGATGAAAATATTAGCGCAACGATTATTAGAGGATCAGGGAAATCCTTTAGCGCTGGTTATGACTTAACAAAAGATCCAGAAGAAAAAGATCCTTTCTATTCAGCTGGCGGCTTAGGATATTGGCCAAGGCATGTGGTTGATGGATGTTTCAAAATATGGGATTTAGCTAAACCTGTTATCGCGCAAGTTCATGGATATTGCCTTGCTGGCGGTACTGAATTAGCTCAATCATGCGACTTGATATATGTAGCTGATGACTCAACTATTGGTTATCCTGTTGTAAGGAATATTTCTCCACCTGATAATCAGTTTTATCCCTGGGTGGTAGGAATGAGAAAATCCATGGAACTAATGCTAACAGGAAACTCTATGAATGGAAAAGAAGCTGTAAAATGTGGCTTTGCCAATCAATCTTTTCCTATTGATAAATTAGATAAGGAGGTTTTGAGAATTGCAAAAAATGTTGCTGGAGTTCCTCAAGATGTTCAACAGTTTAATAAAAGAGCAGTCCACAGACAAATGGAGGCTATGGGTATAAGATCAGGAATTAGGGCTGGTACAGAAATGCAACAATTATCTATGCATACAAAATCAGCAAAAAATTTCTTCAAGATGGTTAAAGAAGAAGGTTTAACAAAGGCATTATCTGATAGAGACTCAAAATATGGTGATTATCGTGAAAATAAAAAAAAATCTGATGGATAAATAGATGAATGATAAAGAACGTGTTTTAACTTTAGCATCTGCATCAAGAATGACAGGTGTAGAGCATAAAAAACTTCAGCTAATGATTGATGAAGGAAGGCTAGAAGCAGTTAAAACAGAAGGTGGTAATCTACTCATCAGTGAAAGTTCTTTAAAACTTATTTTAGAGGAAAGCCAAATTGTAGAAACCAACCATGATGAAAATACTTTATCTGAAGATGTAAAAAAATTACTCTCACAGGCAGCTTTTTTTATTGAAAGACAAGAATCTGAATTAAAAACATATAAAGAAAGGGAAAAAAAACAAATTTCTCTTTTAGAAGGAGCAGAAGTTCATATTAATAAATTTTTAGACCAATTAAATGAGCTTCAAAAACAGAACATATCTCTATCTAATGAAAACAGAGATCTTTTAAAAACATTAATGGAATTAAAAATTAAAAAATGAGGCAATAAAATGATATGTATTCTAGCAACCTTAAAAGTTAAAAAAGGAAAAGAAGAGTTATTTGAAAAAATATTTATTGAATTATCAAAAAATGTAAGAGAGATTGAAAAAGGGAATATTTTTTATCAAATTTCAAAAGATAGAGAAGTAGAAAATACATATATTGTTATGGAACAATATACAGATCAAGAAAGCGTCGATATCCATGGTAAAAGTGATCACTTTAGAGCAGCAGGAGCTAAACTCGGTGAATGTCTTGATGGAGCACCAGTAATAAAAAGATTAGATGCTATCTCTTAGTTGAAATAAATAGTATCATCTGCCAGTTCAGCTTCTGCAGCTTCTGCAGCTAGCCTATCAGCTTCTCTTCGAGCCTGTTTTGTTTCGATAACTTTAACCCAACGCCTAGCATCTGCTTCCATATCCTCATAACCAGTAGATCTTTTAAAAGCAAAAAGAGCTGAATTTTCAAATTCTATTCCTTTTTTATTTCTTGTTATACCAAGCAACAACCAAGCTCTTCCTGGATTCTCTAAATCACCTTTTTTAATAGCGTAACGAATAAATTTTTCGGCATTTTTCCAATCTTCTTCCTGCATATAAGTTTGACCTAAGCGAAGGAATAATTTCCCATCCTCGGACATTTCTGCTGCTTTTGTTAGAGGTGGTATAGCTTTTGTCCACTCACGTGCGGATAACCATGCATTAGCAAGCTGTTCCCAATTCTTTTCTTCGTCTTTAATTCTTTCTGCTTCGAGTTCTCTTTCTAAGATTATTGCCGCTTTGTATGGCACTTCATAATATAAATATAATTGAGCTAATCTTAATAATTCACTATGTTTCTCAAGCATATCTTTTGAGTACATAATTTGTTGGATAGCAAATGAGTCTTCCTCTCGTTTTAACTCAGCATAAAGAGCTGCTAATTGTCTATAGTATGTTTTTTTGTCAGGAAATCTATAAACCATCGCCTCAAGCAAAGGAACAGACTCTTCATACCTATCATCAAATAAAAGAACAGATAAATAAATTTGATACCAGTTTTCTCTTGGCTCTGCGGCTTGAAGAACAGCTATTTCAGCATGAGGCTCAGCTTTTCTATAAAACTGCTTTTCTTCAGGAGAGTCTTTAGGTGTTTCTGAAGCAAAATATAAATATATTTGAGCCAATAAAGCGTGGGCAGAAGGTCCTGGAGGATTTCCTAATGCTTCAGCATTATCAAACCAATCTAATAATTCCTTTAAACCTCTATCCCATTGATCAATTGCAAGATAAAGTTGAGCAATTCCAAATTGAAGATCTAATTGAGCCTGAGGCTCAAGCGCATTATATGAAAGAGATTGTTGAAGAAATTGCATTGATTGTTGATAATCTTCTTTTTCAGCAAATACATAACCTTTGAGCCTATAAATAGTTGCTCTTTCAAAGTCAGATAATTCTTGACTACTAAGAAGCCTATCTAGAATTTTAAGGGACTCGTCAGGTTTTTCTTCACCAAGAGCTTCCTGAGCTTTTAAAAAATCAGTACCAACTTTTTTTGATAATGTTTGTGTTCTTCTTGCCTTTGGAGGCTTCTTTCTTTCTTTCTTAGCAGCATAAACTTCATTTAAGGTAATAGCTTCAAAGATAGTATATGCAGGTATAGCTAATGAAAGAATTAAAACAATATAAATGAATTTTCTTAAAATATTTTTCATTTTATCGAGCATCCTCTAGTTCATAAGTTATTAAATGTTGCACGCCAGCTCTTGGAACAGCCTTACCACCAACAATCCTAGGCTTATATTTCCATTTCACTATTGTTCTCATGGCTGATCTATTAAAAATACCCGGAGGATCAGCATCAATAACAACAGGATTAATTACGGCACCTGTTTCTGTTATTGTAAATTCTACTAAAACCCAACCTTCAATTCCTCTTTGAGTAGCTCGCCTTGGGTATTGAGGAGGAACTTTAACAATAGGAAGAACATCAGCATCAGTTGACGCAGAAAATGCTCCAAACTGAGGGCCACCGAAATCTGGAGTTGCAACACTTTCAGATGACATTTCAGGTCTCGGAGTTTCAGGAATATCCATTTCTGGTGGATCAGGTTCTTGCTCTTGTTCAGGTCTGTTTGGCTTTTTCTTAGCCGTTTGTGTTTCAGTATCTTGGAGTTGTCTTAAAAAACTAATATTAATACTTGCAGTTTCATCACCTAGATCAAATTCATTGCTAGAAACAAGCGCTTGCATTACTAGAAATAAAAATACTGTTATAATTGCAGCAATTGGAATAGCAGAAGCTCTACTATCAATTTGACTTAATGTATCTTTAACAGTTGCATCACCAATCTTTATATCTAGAATGATGTTAATCTGATTTTTTATTTTTTCTATTAGTTCATTCAATTTATATATCCTATTTCTCTGAAGCAGCAATTGAGTATTGCTCAACACCTGCAAGCCTTACGGCATCAATAACTTGAACCATTAAACCAACTTCTGATTTTTCATCAGCTTGAATAACTGCACCACCTTGTGGATTCTCAGCATGGAGTTTTTCTACATTTGCCTGTACGGCATCCATATCAACCATACGTCTGTTAATCCAAATTTCATTTTTATCACTAATAGCAATTAAGATACCAACTCTGTTTTGCTGTTGAGCTGTTTCAGAATCCGGTCGAGTTACATCAATACCAGATTCTTTTACGAAGGTTGCCGTTACAATGAAAAATATAAGCATTATAAAAACAATATCGAGTAATGGTGTAATATTAATTTCACTTTCTTCTTCTACTCTTACTCTTCTTCTCATTATATTCTCCTTATCTCCTTAACCTTATGATAAAGGTAATTCGTCCTCTACATTAGCAATCGCTTTTCTTGTTTTAGATTCAATTTGAGCTATAAAAAATATTCCCGAAAGAGATGTTACCATACCTGCCATAGTTGGTAATGTTGCTTTTGAGATACCGGCAGCCATAGCTCTAGCATTTGAAGATCCAGTAATGGCCATAACATCAAATACCTCTACCATACCGGTAACAGTTCCTAGTAAACCTAATAAAGGAGCTGCTGCTACTAATGTTTTAATATATATCAAACCTCTTTGGCTTGATTGTCTAACTTCACTTATAAGCCTTTCTCTAATTCTTCTCGCATACCAAGAGTCATGATCAGATCGCTTATTCCAGGTATCAATTGTAGAGGTAGCGATAGTTTTATGTGCTGTAGCAAAATGCCAATAACGTTCAATTATCAATATCCACATAACGAAGGTTGCTAACATTAGCGCTAAAAGTACATCTCCACCAAGCTCTAAGAAGTCCCTAATACTGCTAAAAGCTAGGTCTGGTCTTATAAGTTTTAGAAGAAAGTCTCCCATTTAAATCCTCAAATCAATCATTATTAATATTAGTTAGACTCTGCTCTTTCAGCAATTAATCCTGCACTTTGTTCGTCAAGAATTTGCTGAATTGATCTACTTCTAGTTTGAGCAACAGAATGTAATAACACCAGAGGAATAGCAGCTGTTAAACCTAAAACAGTTGTAACAAGCGCTTGAGAAATACCACCAGCCATTAATTTAGGATCACCTGTACCAAATAGAGTAATAGCTTGGAAGGTAACAATCATTCCAGTCACTGTCCCAAGTAGGCCTAATAATGGAGCCACAGAAGACAATAACTTAATAAAGTTAATACCTCTCTCTAAGGACGGTAATTCTTTTAATATAGCATCATCAAGTTTTAATTCTAATGTTTCAACGTCTGCAGATTTATTTGAATGATAAGCACCTAAAACTCTACCTAAAGGATTTGAGTTATTTGGATTATCAACATCTTTAGCTTGTGCGTTTACAGCTCTAGCAGTGATAGTTAATCTAAATATTCTTTCGATAGATAATACAAGACCAACAGCTAATAATCCAAGAATTATGTAACCAACAACGCCACCTTGTCCAATTCTTTCACTCAAGCCAGGTGTTTGAATAAGAAGACTTAATATTGCACCACGTGATGGGTCAATAGCACCCTTAACAATATCACCTTTGTCACCATCAACGATATTATCACCAAGGTCTAAAAATCTCGCTTGAGGTTGACGTCCAAGAACCCTATATCTCTCATCATCAGGAAGATAACCAAGAAAATTACCTCTCCTATCAAACGCTGTCCATGGGCCTACTCTTACAACCTCTTCTTCAGAAAAGTTACCATCAGTATCAACTATAGTGCCATTGAAACGCTTTACTTCTCCTTGAGCATTCATTTCTTCAAGCAGGTGGTACCATAACATTTCAAGTTCTTCATTTGAAGGTAAGGCTTTTGATTTAGCTAGATCTGTAAGAGTTTTCGAACGACCCTGAAGTTCTCCACTAATAATAGACTCTTTAATTTGAGCCCCCATTTCACTTGCAGTGCCTCTAACTACACCAAAAAGCTCGCCAAAAGCACCTAGTCTTTCTGCCTTAAGATCTTCAAGTTCACTTAATTTAACATCATTCTCATCAAAAGTTTTTTCAAGACGAACAGCTCTGTCTTCTTGAACCTTTAAATTTGCTAGAGTTTCCTGAAGAACAGCGTCCTGAGTACTCTTCTCAGCCATAAATTTAGCAATCCTTGCTCTATTTTCTTCACTATCATAAAGAGCTTCTTCTTGAACTTTTAAAAGCAATTCATTTAATGAGGTAATTTCTTTTGGAGTTTCCTCAACATCATCTTTTGCAACAACAGGTGAAGCAGATAAAGCAAAGATAGTCATAAATACAATTCCGAATAGATTCAATTTTTTTATAGTTTTTGTCATTTTACTTCCCCTATTCCGCTGTTATTTCTAAAGGTATAACCATTAAATCTGGTGCCGCCTGCTCGTTAGCAATACGAATACCCATTTGAATTGGGGTTCTATATGAACCTCCTAGCTTTTTCCAGCCATTATTCTTTCTACTCCAAACAGCAGCTTCATCGCCATCTAGTGTTTGATATATATATGAGTTACGACCAATCCTAAGGAAATTAACAGTTCTATCATCATCTGGGCTTACTTTTCCAGTATAAGCTTCAATTGTTCTTCCGTATTCATTTTCAATTTCATATGCTTCTGATATTTTGCGATATTTTTCCGCTGGTGAAGCATCTGGATTATTCATTAAATTTCTTAAACCTGCTACTCTTTGCCTTCTCTCATTTATTAAAAAAGGAACATCAAGCTCAACAAAATTATCAAGCGCATCGATCATTTTAAACATTAACGGCATAACTGATCGAGTTAAACTACTTATGCTAGCAATATCTTTTTCAATTCTAACCATTTTTCTTTCTTGTCTATCAATTAAGATTTCCAATTGGTCATTATACTGAGTTAAGTCTTTTAGTTGTTGGTAATTTTGTCTAAACTCTTGAACGATTACATTAGTAGCATCATCAATAATATCAATTTCGCCTTGAGATGATTTACCATCTTTATTTGATTGGGCCAAAAGTGATTTAACAGGATCCATTTGTCTAGTTGGATCTATCTCCTTTTGAGCGTTCACAGAAAAAGTTAATCCTAATACCATAAAAATTATTGGTAAAAGATATAACATAGTGTTTTTATTAAAATGAAAATTTATAATCATTCTGGTCCTCTCTATAATTATCATATTTGACAATAATAAGCTTACAAAAACTACAAGAATTATCAAATAAAAATTACTTTAAATTTATTATTATTCCCCTTTATTTAGCTCTTTTAATTTATAAAAAAAATAGCAGGGAAAATTATTAGCAGTCATATGTATTATAATAAACCCTAAAATTATTTTTTTTTAAAAATTTTAGATTAGTGAAAAATAAAAAAAATAAAAATTTATTAAAACCCTTGAAAAACAATAATAATAAATGTATACATTTCACAAAAATGACGCCAACGTCATTTTTTTTAAATTTATTTTTATTAATTAAATTGCATTAGTTTAAGAGAATCATGAATAAAACAACTAAAACAGCTATCATTGTGTTGTCAGCATTACTGCTTTGGATGTTGTCAGGTTTTTTTCAAAACAGTACTAATTCAGTAAATAATAGTTCTCTTAAGATAAATAATGATGATGATAAGATTGTTAAAGTTAAAGCAAAAAAAATTAAATCAGAGTTAAAACAATCTAATGTTCTCATTCAAGGAAGAACTGAATCAAATAGAAATGTTATGGTTGCATCAGAAACAAACGGAATCGTAAAAGAAATTTTTGTCAAAAAAGGAGAGTTTGTTAAAAAAGATCAAATACTATGCAAACTATCTACTGACTCAAGGGGTGCTAAACTTGATGAAGCAAAAGCATTAATGCTTCAAAAAAAATTGGAGTGGGATGCATCTAAAGTCTTAGTTGAGAAAGGATATAGATCACAAACAAAGGCAGCAGGATCTAAAGCAGCTTATGATGCCTCTAAAGCTCTGGTAATTCAAATGGAAGAGGAATTAGAAAATATAAATATAAGATCGCCCTTTGATGGTTTCTTTAATAATAATTTAGCTGAAATAGGGGATTTTTTATCGATTGGAATGCCATGCGGACAAGTTGTCGACTACAATCCAATATTAGTAATTGGTCAGGTCTCTGAACAAGAAATTAAAAAAATAAAACCTGGTATTCAAGGTTATGCAGTTCTATCTACTGGTGAGAAGTTAGATGGTATGTTAAGTTATGTTTCAAAAACAGCTGATAGCAGAACAAGAACTTTCAGAATTGAATTAGAAATTAATAATTCAAATTTTGAAATTAAAGATGGAATTACTGCTGAATTATTTATTCCTACGAAAAAAGTTAAAGCTCATTTGATACCGCCCTCTTCACTTACTTTAGATTCAGAAGGAAAAATTGGTGTAAGACATATTAACTCTAACAATGAAGTTGTCTTTTCAGATGTTGAAATTATTGGAGATGAAAAAGAATTAATATGGATTACTGGTTTAGCTGAGAATATAACACTAATTACAATAGGTCAGGAATTTGTTCTTGAGGGACAAAAGGTAAATTTTACTCTTGAGGCTATAAATTGATAAACATTATTGACTACATAATGCAGGCTAGAAGGACAATAGTTTTCCTGATGATAATTATTATTTCAACAGGATCATTAACCTATATTAACATCGCAAAAGATGCTGAACCAGATATAGATATCCCATTTATATACGTTGTTGTTCCTCATCAAGGAATTTCACCAGAAGATTCTGAACGCCTAATTGTTAAACCTTTAGAAAATCAATTAAAAACTATTGAAGGCATTGAGGAAATGAATGGTTCCGCCTCAAATGGCTTTGGATCTGTTCTCTTAGAATTTGATATTAAATTTGATAAAGATAAAGCCTTAGGCGATGTGAGAGAAAAAGTTGATATGGTTAAGTCAAAACTTCCTCAGGATGCAGAAGAGCCGGTTGTACTAGAATTTAATATGGCAGAACTTCCAACAATAGTTGTTTCATTATCAGGTGATGTCCCTGATAGAACATTATTTTACCATGCAAAAAGGCTTCAAACAAAAATTGAGTCCATGCCTGGGGTCCTTGAGTCACCAATAACAGGGGACAGAGAAGATTTGATGGAAATTTTAGTAAGTCCATCAAAATTAGAAAACTATAATATTTCACTTATGGATCTTATTCGATCAATAACGGGAAATAATCGTTTAGTAGCGGCAGGTTCAATTGATAAAGGACAAGGAAAATTTTCTATCAAGGTCCCTGCAGTTTATGAAAGCGCGCAAGATGTTTATAATTTAGTAATATTCTCGTCAGGTGATGGGGCTGTCACTTTAGGTGATGTTGCGGAAATAAGAAAAACTTATAAAGATACTGAGTCCTATGCAAGAGTAAATGGAAAGCCAGCTGTAGCCCTTCAAGTAAAAAAAAGAATTGGAGAAAATGTTCTAGAGATAAATGAAAAAGTTAGAATTGAAACTCAAGAATATATTGAAAATCTCTCTGAAAATATTGAAATCAATTTTACAAGTGATAACTCCGACTATATTTTAGAAATGTTAAAGTCTCTGCAAGCAGCTGTAACAAATGCTATTATATCTGTAATGATTTTAGTCATAGGGGCGCTAGGAATTCGTTCAGCTCTTATGGTAGGAGTATCAATTCCAACATCTTTTTTAATGGCAATAACATTACTAGCTCTATCTGGTGGGTACATAAACATGATGGTTATGTTCGGTTTATTAGTATCAGTTGGGCTTCTAGTAGATGGTTCAATTGTTATGGTTGAATATGCTGATAGAAAAATGGCTGAAGGTTTAAATCGATTAGATGCATATACGCAATCATATAAAAGAATGATATGGCCTATTATATCTTCCACAGCAACAACATTAGCAGCATTTCTTCCTTTAATTTTGTGGCCTGGAGTTTCTGGTCAATTTATGAAATGGATGCCATTTATGGTGAGCTTGGTTTTAGTATCATCTCTTTTTTCAGCTCTCATTTTTATACCTGTTATGGGATCAATTTTTGGCAAAACTGAGAAAAAAGACTCCGCAAAATTAAATGATAAATTTGATTTAAAAAACCTCACTGGATTCACTAAAGCTTATATTGATATTTTACAAAAATTAATTAAAACCCCTATTTTGACAATTATTTCTTCAATAGGAATAGTTGTAATTCTATTTAATCTTTATGTGAACTTTAATGCTGGTGCTCGTTATTCGGTAGAGGGAGATACAAACCAAATGACTGTCCATACAATTGCAAGGGGTAATTTATCACCTAGTCAAAAACTTGCTATTGCTCTTGATGTTGAAAATATAGTTAGGACTGTGAATGGAATTAAAACAACCTCAACACTAATAGGAGGGGCATCTGCTGAACAAATGATCATGAATGATGGCGAAAGTAGAAGCGATGAAATTGCCATGATGATGATTGAACTAAAACCTGTTCACGAAAGGAGGCATGCAGATATTCTTCGTCAAGAAATATTAGAAAAAACATCTTTACTACCGGGTGTTATTGTTGAAGCATATAAAGTTGAAAGAAAGCCTGAGTCAGGAAAGGATATTCAAATTGAGCTCACCTCATCAAACAATTTTCAACTCACAAAAGTAACAAATTCTATCAGTAATAAACTCAAATCTATGGATGGAATTATGGAAGTAGACGATACCAGGTCGCTTCCAGGGATTGAGTGGATTATAAATGTTGATAGGGAACTAGCAGGAAAATATGGAGTTGATGTTTCAATCATTGGATCAATTGTTCAATTAGTTACAAATGGTATTTTGGTTGATAAATACCGTCCCGATGATTCAGAAGATGAGGTAGATATTAGGGTACGATTCCCTAAAGACTATCGTCAGCTAGAACAATTTGATCAATTGAGAATACCTACCCCTGAGGGAGCTATTCCATTATCAAATTTTGTAAAAAGATTACCTCAACAAAAAGTAACATCAATTGAGAGATCAAATGGAACTAGAATTCTTAAAATAAGAGCAAATACAATGATTGATCCTATTACAGGTAAAAAAATTCTCCCATTTGATAAAAATGTTGAAATTGGTAATTGGATTAACGAACAAAATTTTTCGAATGAAGTTGAAATAAAATTTGCTGGAACAAATGAAGATGGTGAAGAGTCTGCTGCCTTTTTAGGCAAAGCCATGCTTGGAGCCCTCTTCCTTATGTTTATAATTTTACTAACTCAATTTAACAGTTTTTATCAAGCTGCTATAACTTTATCAACGGTTGTACTATCCACAGTTGGGGCGTTGACCGGTTTATTAATAACAGGTCAGGTTTTTTCAGTCATAATGAGCGGTCTTGGTATTGTATCTTTAGCTGGAATTATAGTTAATAATTCCATTGTTCTAATTGATACATTCAACAGATTAAAAAATGATGCAAAAAGTCTAAACGACGCAATACTCCATTCTGCTGCTCAAAGATTAAGACCTATTGTATTAACTACAACCACTACTATGATTGGTTTAACACCTGTTGCACTTCAAATAACAATTGATTGGTTTGGAAGAAGTGTTGAAGTTGGTGGTCTTATGTCTGCATGGTGGGTACCATTCTCAACTGCAGTAATTTGGGGGCTTGGTTTTTCAAGTTTATTAACCTTGTTTCTAATACCAACATTGTTGGCTTTACCAAAACATTTGAAAGAAAAAAAATTTAATTTTGATAAAAGATTTTTAAAAACTTTAGAATCACCCAAATAAATAAATATGAAAACTGTTTGTTTATTTTGCGCATCAATGGATGGGATAGAGCCTAATTATAAAAAAGAAGCCGATAAAATTGGAGATGTCTTATCAAAGTATAATTATTCACTCCTTTATGGAGGTGGAGCTCTTGGGCTAATGGGTGTAGCTGCAAAATCAGCAAATAAAAAAGGGGTTAAAATAATTTCAGTTTTTCCTGAATACCTTGATGATCCTGATATAATTTTTTCAGAATATCAAAAAGTTATTAGAACAAGAAATATTGTTGATAGAAAAAAAAAGATGATTCAATTATCTGATATTTTTGTCTGTCTACCTGGAGGAATTGGGACACTTGATGAAATAACAGAAGTCCTATCTAGCGCAGCACTTGGTGAACATACAAAACCAATTTTCTTAATAAATACTAATAATTTTTGGAATCCTTTTGTAGACTTACTTGGTCATATGGAGAGGAATAAGTTTATTAGAAAAAATGGAGATAAAAATATAAAATTCTCCAGTCTTAAGAATTTATTCGTTGTTAATAATCTAGAAGAGTTGTCATTTCACAAAAAATTTAACACTATTTAGGCTGTGGAGCTCCATCCTTTATTAATTTATATTGAATTGAATCCATCAAAGCCTTTAAAGACGCGTCTACTATGTTTGGGCTAACGCCAACTGTAAACCAGCTTTTTCCTTCTCCATCTTTTGATTCAATTACTACTCTTGTTGTAGCTTCTGTTCCTCCATTTAAAATCCTAACTTTATAATCAACTAAAATTAAATCTTTCATATATTTATCAAAAATACCTAGATCAGTTCTCAATGCTTTATCAAGTGCATTTACCGGGCCATTACCCAATCCTGTTGACTCAATTTGCCTACCATCAATATTTAAAATAACTTTAGCTTCAGAATTAAAAGCTACTTCTTTAGATATTTGACCTTTTTTTATCGATATAGAATAATCTTCGACGGTAAAAAAATTAGGAACATTATCAAGAATATTTTTCGCTAAAAGTTCGAAAGAGGCTCCTGCGCCATCATAAGAATAACCATTGAATTCTTTTTCCTTCACAACCTCTAATAAATCTCCTAAACGCTCATCCTTGTCATCAACATTAATTCCAACAGATGATAAACGAGATAATAAATTTGATTTACCAGCCTGATTAGAAACAAGAATTTTCCTATTATTTCCAATATCCTCCGGGCTAACGTGCTCGTATGTTGATGGGTCTTTCATAACAGCGGAAACATGAAGACCACCTTTATGTGCAAATGCATTATCACCAACATAAGGCTGATGTTTGTTAGGTTGCCTATTTAAAATATCATCAAGCAGTAATGAAATATTTTTAATATTTTTTAAATCATCTTTAGAGATTGAAATATCATAATTACTTGAATATCTATCTTTTAAAATTAACGTGGGTAATAGAGAAATAAGGTTTGCATTTCCGCACCTTTCACCCAAACCATTTAAGGTTCCTTGAAGCTGTCTAGCACCTCCGTCAATTGCCGCAAGTGAATTAGCAACTGCATTATCGGTATCATTGTGAGTATGAATTCCTATTTTTTCACCTGGAAATCTAGAACAAACTTGAGTTACAATTTCGAAAATTTCACTCGGTAATGTTCCTCCATTGGTATCACATAAAACAACCCACCTTGCCCCTGAATTAAGAGCACTTTCAATACAAGAAAAAGAAAAATCATTATTAGATTTAAAACCATCAAAAAAATGTTCGCAATCAATTATAGGTTCAATATTATTTTCATGGATAGACTTAACAGAGTCTTCAATTGATTTTAAATTTTCTTCTAAAGTGACGCCAAGAGCTACATCAACATGATAATCCCAAGTTTTTGCAACTAAACATATACTATCTGAGTTTGTATCAATCAAAGCTCTTAATTGGGGGTCATTATCAGCTGATCTACCTGCACGTTTTGTCATGCCAAAAGCTGTAAACTTTGAATTTCTTAATTTTGGCCTTGATTCAAAAAACTTAGTATCAGTTGGGTTAGCTCCTGGCCAACCTCCCTCAATATAATCTAAACCAAACTTATCTAATGCTTCAGAAATTATGATTTTATCCTGAACGCTGAAGTCTACGCCCTGGGTTTGCTGACCATCACGTAAAGTTGTATCAAAAATATATAATTTTTCCCTAGCCATTCTATTCACCCAAAACTATTCACCCAAAAGGCGTCTTTTTATTTTATCATAACCTATTAATAAAATAAGTTCTTTTAATTCTGGACCATCCTCTAATCCAGTAATTGCCATTCTTAAAGGAAGAAATAAATCCTTTCCCTTTTTATCAGTTGAAGATTTTATTTTTTCAATCCATAAACTCCAGGTCTTTTGATCCCATGGCTTACTAGGTAAAACATCTGCAGCAAGTTTTAAAAACTTATTATCAAAATTTTCTATTTCGATTTCTTTGTTTATTATTGTATCCCATTTACTATATTCGGATAGAAAATCTATATTATTTTTAACTATCTCCCACAAAGACTCATTAGCTATAATATTTTGATTTTTTAGCCTGTCTTTAATTTCTTCAAAACTTAAAATACTTAATTGAGATGAATTTAATTTTGTTAATTGATCTAAACTAAATCGTCCAGGAGCTCTTCCTATTTTGCTTAAATCTAAAATTTCTGAAATTTCCTTTAGTGAATGAAAGGCATTTATCTCTATTGAAGTTCCTATAGATGTATTAAGAGAATTAATTGCCATTGGTTCAAAATTTTTATTTTTAAGACCCTTTATAGATAAAGCAGCATTTCTTTTTGAAAAAGGATCCCCATTTTCGTCTACAAGCAAAGGATGATGACCAAAAATTGGTGCATTTTTTCCTAAAGACGAAAACATCTCAATTTGAATACCAGAATTTGTTACATGATCTTCACCACGAATAATATTTGTAATTCCCATTTCAACATCATCAATTACACTTGGTAAATTATATAAGAAACCTCCATCCTCTCTAACAACAACTGGGTCTGACTGGGCTGAAGTGTCGACTACAACCTGCCCTCTTATTAGGTCATTAAAAACATTCTTTTTCCCAGAGAGCTTAAACCTCCAATAAGCTTTTCTTCCTTCATCAAGGTATTTATTTTTCTCATCTTCAGATAAATTAAGTGATGCTCTATCATAAACCGGTGGCATTCTTCTTGATATCAATCTCTTTCTTTTATAATCGAGCTCTTCTTGGGTTTCAAAACACTCATAAAGGAAACCATCCTCAACTAATTGATTAAAATATTTTTTATAGGTATCTATTCTTTCAGACTGCTTATAAATTTCATCAATTTTTATCCCAAGCCATTTTAAATCCGATATGATTTGTTCTGCAAATTCATCAGTGCTTCTTTCAAGATCTGTATCATCAATTCTTAAAATAAATTTTCCATTATTTTTTATTGTAAAAAGATAATTAAACAATGCCGTACGAATATTACCTACATGCAAAAATCCTGTTGGGCTTGGAGCAAATCTTGTAACAGTTTCTTGTGTCAATTTTTATCTCTAAATAAATTTGTAATTGGATACCTTCGGTCTCTACCAAAGTTTTTTTGACTTACTTTTACACCTGGAGCGGATTGTCTTCTTTTATATTCAGAAATATAGAGAAGATTCTCTATTTTTTTAACTAAAGATTTCTCATGCCCTCTATTTATTATTTCTAAAATACTCATTTCATAATCAATTAGGCACTCTAAAATATCATCAAGTTTATCATAAGGGGGAAGAGAGTCTTGGTCTTTTTGATCCTCTCTTAACTCTGCCGTAGGTTCTTTTTCAATAATGGAAATGGGTATTACCTCACCAGATGGTCCTAAACAATTTGATGATTTTGAAGAATTTCTCCACTTAGAAAGTGCATAGACTTCTGTTTTGTAGATATCTTTTATGGGGTTATATCCTCCATTCATATCACCATATAAGGTTGAATAACCAACAGAAACCTCTGACTTGTTTCCAGTCGTAACAACCATATTACCCACTTTATTTGATAATGCCATTAAGAGTGTCCCTCTTATTCTTGACTGTAAATTTTCCTCAGTAACATCCTTTGGTAAATTATTAAAAAAAGGAATAAGAACTGATTCAAGACTATTAAAAGATTTTTCAATATCCAAGCTTCCAAGCTCAATATCTAAATTTTTTGCACACTCAGTTGCATCAATGAAACTTTGCTTTGATGTATATTTAAAAGGCAGCATAAAACATTTTACTTTTTCTGAACCAAGAGCATCAACTGAAATAGCAGCGCATAAAGCAGAATCTATTCCTCCTGATAAACCAAGTATAACCCCTGGAAAGTTATTTTTTATAACATAGTCTCTTAAACCAAGTACTAATGCAGAATAAATATCCTCTAACTCATCTTTATTTTTTATATTCATTAGAGATTCATCATTTTTTTTATTAAATCCATTTTTGACATCAAAATCTATACTGATAATTTCTTCAGCCCACGATGAACTTTTTAAAAATAAAGATTGATCAGAATTAATAACAAAGCTTGAGCCATCAAAAACTAACTCATCCTGACCTCCTACCTGATTAACATAGACTAAAGGTAGATTATTTTCTTTAACTCTTTGAATTGCAGTTTCTATTCTTAAATTTCTTTTGTATCTATCGTATGGAGAACCATTAGGTGTAATTATTATATCAGCACCATCGGATTTTAATTGACCGCATACATCAGATTTCCAAATATCCTCACAAATTGGAATTCCTATTTTAATACCTCTAAAATTAAATGTTTGGGAAGATTCTCCTTGGTCAAACACTCTTTTTTCATCAAAAACACTATAATTGGGTAAACTTTTCTTTTTACTAATACCAATTATTTTACCCTTATCAATAAGGGCTGCTGAATTAAAAATTTTATCACCCTCTTTGAGTGGAACTCCAATGATAATTCCAATATTGAGATCTTTAGTATATTGAACAATTTCCTCAAGGCCCTTTAAACAAGCATCTAGAAAAGAGGCCTTTAAAACCAAGTCCTCAGGTGGATAACCAGAAATAAATAATTCAGAAAAAACTATCAAATCTGAGCTTTTTGATTCTTCACTAGCTATTATTTCTTTAGCCTTGGCAATATTTCCATCAATATCCCCTACTGTATTATTTAATTGTGCAATAGTAATTTTCATTCTTACATCCAAAAAACAATTCATACCTTGCTTAAAGCTTATGAACAACTTAAAGATTGGTATCTTAATTGACTATATGTAATATATCAAAAGAGATTACATAAATATTAATAAAATGAGATTAAAATGAGCAAAATTATCAGTAAAGAAATCCATCTACTTTCTAGACCAGACGGAGAACCAAAAAGTGAAAATTTTCAACTTGTAGAAAATGAAATCAACGCAATACAAAAGGATGAAATACTTGTTAAAAATTTATGGATGTCGGTTGATCCTTATATGCGAGGAAGAATGATTGATAGAAAAAGCTATGTTCCTCCATTTGGAGTGGGTAAAACTCTTGAGGGTGGGGCAATAGGAGTAGTTATTGAGTCAAATTCTCCAGATTTTAAAAAAGGGGATTATGTTAATTCTAACCTTGGCTGGAGAGAGTATTTTTATTCTAATGCAAACTCTTTAAGTAAAGTTAATCCAGATATAGGACCATTACAAGCATATTTAGGTACTCTTGGAATGCCAGGAATGACAGCATATGTAGGTTTATTAAGAATTGGCGAACTTAAGGAAGGAGAAAATGTATTAGTTTCGGCCGCAGCTGGTGCTGTTGGAACCGTAGCGTGTCAAATAGCTAAAGCAAAAGGTTGTAAAGTTTACGGTACTGCTGGGTCTGATGAAAAATGTCATTTTCTTGAAAATGAACTTGGAATTGACAAAGCCATTAATTACAAAACCACAAATCATCTAACTAAATCAATACATGGTGCTTGCTCAAATGGTGTCGATGTATATTTTGAAAATGTTGGTGGATCCCATTTAGAAGCCGCTTTGAGCGTAATGAACCTTAATGGAAGAATTGCATTGTGTGGAATGATTGAACAATACAATGATACCAATCCAAGACCGGGGCCAAATAATCTAATGGCAGCAATTGTTAAATCTCTAAAAATTCAGGGATTTGTTGTTTCAAGTCATTATGACCTTTCAAATAATTTCTTAAATGATATGAAAAATTGGATAGAAAATGACAAGATGAAGTGGAAAGAAACAATTGATGAAGGTATTGAGTCTGCTCCAAGTGCATTTTTAAAATTATTTAAAGGTGAAAACTTTGGAAAAATGTTAGTTAAAATTGCTGAAGAGTAAAAAAGAAAATAATGAGTTTTAATAATATTATAGATGACTTTGAATTTTTAGAAAATTGGGAAGATAAATATAAATATATTATTGATATGGGTAGTTCTTTAGCAGCTTTAAAAAGTAATGATTATAATGATGATAACAAAGTTGAAGGCTGCGCCAGTCAAGTTTGGCTAGTTGTAGAAGAAAATAGCAAACAAGGAAAAACAATCTTAAAATTTAAAGGTGACTCAGATGCTTATATTGTAAAAGGCTTGATAGCCATAATATTTGCTCTATTTTCAGAAAAAACACCTTCAGAGATTTTAGAGATTGATCCAATGAGTGAACTAAAAAAATTAAATCTAGAGGAAAATATTTCACAACAGAGATCAAATGGTTTAACTGCAATGATAAATAGAGTTTTTAGCGAAGCAAAAAAAAGAATTTAGTTATTCCTTATGAAACAATTATCAGCAAAAACGTCACCATTAAATAGTCTTTTTTTCTATATGATTGGACAGGCATCTTGGTATCTTTCTCAAGGTCTACAAATAGTTCTATTTCCTACAATTTTAATTTTAATGCTAGAAGTTTCTCCTTCAAATTATGGCCTTGCTCAAGTTTCATTATTAGCTCCATCTATTTTTTTGATAGTCCTTGGAGGGACTATAGCTGATAGAACTGACACAAGAGTTTTATTATTTTTTATTCATTTATTAGCAACAATGCCATTATTTCTAATTTTATTTGCAATTCATTTTAATTTCCTAAGCTATGAACTTATGATTTTTTATGGGCTGATTATGGGGTGTGCATCAGCATTTGCATTACCATCAAGAGAATCTCTTTTAACATCAATTTCTCAAGGTGAAATACAAAGAACTGTTACAATTGCAATGATTACTCAATTTGGTTTTCAACTTATAGGAATGTCTGTTGGAGGATTGGCAGATAATTTAGGAGTATTTCCATTAATTATTGCTCAAGGATTTTCACTCATAATAGGTGCTTATTTTTCTTTAAAACTTCCAAAACCATCCTTTAAAAAAGAGCCCTTCAAATTAAAAAAGATTAAAGATGAAATGATTGAAGCATTTATCGAGGTTAAGAATTCCAAAGAAATCTTTCCAGTTTCCTTATCTATGATAATGGTAGGATTATGTTTTATGGGAAACAACTTGGTTACCCTCCCGTATATTACAACAGAGAGATATGGATTTGGCTCAACAGGGTTTGCAATTGTTTCAGCTTGCTTTTGGATGGGAACTTTATCCTCAAACAGTATTCTAGCAATTAAAAAAGACATAAAGCGCTGGGGGACAGCTCTGATGATTGCCATGTCAAGTGGATTACCAATTTTAGGATCTTTATATTTTGAAATGCCTTTTTATATATTTTGTTTTGTTATCTTTTCATGGGGTTGTGGGGCTGGTGTTGTAATTGCAATGGGAAGAACAATAACTCAAACCTTTGCTGTCGAAAGTCATCGAGGTCGAATGCTGTCAGTATACACATTAGCATTTATGGCGTCAGGACCTATAGGGGCAATAATTTCAGGAAATATAATCGAAAAATACAGTCTTCAAACCAATATTTTAATAACTTCCTCAATAGGAATTATTTTTATAGTAATATTAAGTTTAAAGACTAATATTTGGAAGATTAAGTCACCTAATTAAGAATATTGTTCTTCATCCCACCAAGGATAGTATTCGGGCATATCATTTTTGACACTATCACTAAACTCTGCAGGTCTTTTATCAAGAAACGATTGAACACCCTCTTTAGCGTCTGACATTCTACCTCTTGCGAAAATTCCTCTACTATCTATTTTATGTGCATCCATTGGATGATTAGCGCCCGCCATTCTCCATATCATTTGTCTTGATAAAGCTACTGATACTGGCGCAGTATTATCAATAATTTCTCTAGCAATTTCTTTCGCTGCTGGTAATAATTCTTCTGGTTTATGAATTGATCTTATTAATCCTCCCTCCAGAGCCTCATCTGGGCCAAAAACTTTACCTGAGTAAATCCACTCAAGAGCTTTTGAAACACCAACAATTCTTGGTAAGAACCAAGATGAACATGCCTCTGGAACAAGCCCTCTTCTAGCAAAAACAAATCCATATTTAGCTTGCTCTGATGCCAATCTAATATCCATAGCTAACTGCATAGTTATGCCAACTCCAACAGCCGGACCATTACAAGCTGAAATTATAGGCTTTAAACACTCAAACATTTTAAGCGTTACCCTTCCACCCCCATCTCTTACACCAGAGTGAGACCAGTCAATTTCTCCATTTTCTGAGATTGCACCTTTTCTATCCTCTCGTGCTTCCATATTAAAAGTATCTTTTCCTGCGGATAGATCAGCACCTGCACAATAACCTCTACCTGCTCCAGTAACAATTATTGCTTTAACTTCATCATCATTGTTTGCTTTATCAATTGCATCAATCAAATCGCTTTGCATATTAAAATTAAAAGCATTTAATTTTTCAGGACGGTTTAATGTAATAGTTAAAATGTTATCTTTAACTTCATATAATATTGCTTCATAATTCATTTTTGTCTCCTAGAGGATTTTTATTTAATAAATAAATATTGCATTAATAATAATATAATTTTTAAATAATTAAATTTAAAAAAAGAGGAATTAAATGCACCCATATATTCACGCTAAGAAAAACCCTAATAAGCCTGCATTAATAATGGCATCATCAGGAAAAGTCACCACCTACAAAGAGCTTGATGAAAGATCAAATCAAATAGCACATTTATTTAGGCAAAAAGGTTTAAAAATAGGAGATGGGATTTCAATCTTTATGGAAAATAACTCTAGATTCCTTGAAATTTGTTGGGCTGCACAAAGGTCTGGTTTATATTTTACACCAATATCATCAAAACTTACTGCAGGTGAAGTCAAATATATTCATGATGACTGTAACTCTAAATTTTTAATTGCATCAAAATATTTAAAAAATGTTGCCAATGAAATTTATGAATTAACAAAAAATACAGAACATCATTATATGGTTGATGGTATAGAGAGTGGCTGGCAATCGTTTGAAGATGCCATTAAAGATCTTCCAAAAACTCCTGTAACAGATGAAGAAATGGGACAAGATATGCTTTACTCATCGGGAACTACAGGAAAACCCAAAGGTATAAGAGTTCCTTTAAAACATATTCCTATTGATCAATCTGATGCACTAATGTCTGTTATTGCACCACTCTATGATATCAATGAAAATACAAAATACTTATCACCAGCCCCCTTATATCATGCGGCACCTTTAAGATTTACGATGAGAGTAAACTATCTTGGAGGTACAAATATAATAATGGAAAATTTTGATGCTGAAATGTCTCTATCTTTTATTGAAAAATATAAAATTAATATGAGCCAATGGGTTCCAACAATGTTTGTTAGAATGTGTAAATTACCAGAAGAAGTAAGAATGAAATATGATCTATCAACACATGAGTGTGCAATTCATGCCGCAGCACCTTGTCCTATTGAAATAAAAAAAATGATGATAGAATGGTGGGGAGAAATCATTAATGAATTTTATGCTGGATCCGAAGGTAATGGGTTTTTTGCATGTAATTCCAAAGAATGGCTTAGTCATATTGGTACTGTAGGTAAACCAATTTTTGGCATACCTCACATTTGTGATGAAGATGGAAATGAACTTTCAGTTGGGTCGGAGGGAACTATATGGTTTGAAAGTGATGTTGAATTTTCATACCACAATGATGAGAAGAAAACTCTTGAAACCAGACACCCAAAAAATTCTAAATGGACTACATTAGGTGATATAGGAAAATTAGATGAAGATAATTATCTTTATCTAACGGATAGAAAAGCCTTTATGATTATTTCAGGTGGAGTAAATATTTATCCACAAGAAACAGAAGATTTAATCATAACTCACCATAAAGTTTTCGATTGCGCAGTTATAGGGGTTCCAAATCAAGAATTTGGCGAAGAAGTTAAGGCGGTTGTTCAGCCAATTTCTTGGAAAGATACAGGAAAAGACTTAGAAGAAGAAATTATCGAATTTTGCAAAAATAACTTATCTAGTATTAAATGTCCAAAAACAGTAGATTTTGAAAAAGAACTTCCTAGGCACCCTACAGGAAAGCTATATAAAAGACTTTTAAAAGACCGTTATTGGGGTAAAAAGGATACTAAGATTGTATGATTTAGGAGAAAATTATGAGAATTTTTAATAATGTTGAAGAAATGAAAGAATGTATTGGTCAAGAAATAGGTGTAAGCGATTGGTTTGCTATTGATCAAGATCGTATCAATGATTTTGCGGATGCTACAGGTGATCATCAGTGGATACACATTGATCCTGAAAGAACTAATTCAGAATTAGGTATGCCCACTATAGCTCATGGATTTTTAACATTATCTCTTGTACCAATGTTAACATCTAAAATTAGCTCAATAAAAAGTGTTACTAGAGGCATTAATTATGGAACAAATAAAGTTAGGTTTACAAATATGGTTCCTGTCAATTCAAATGTTAGAGCTAAAACTAAACTTCTTGAAGCTCAACCTAAAGCAGGTGGAACACAATTAATTTCAGAAGTCAGTATTGAAATTGAAGGCCAAGATAGACCAGCTATGATTGCAGAAACAGTATCAATAGTTTTTGAATAAAACTTTATGTCAGCCATTAATAAAAATTATCCGCCAAAGGCGAGAAAAAAACTCGTCAAAAGAATAATACATAACATAGAGTTATCTGATCATTTCGACTGGATAAGAGATAATAATTGGCAAGAGGTTCTTCACTCACCAAATGTTTTAAAAAAAAATATAAAAAAATATATAGATGAAGAAAATAAATGGACTGACAAAAAATTATCATTTTTGAAACCAATAGAAAAAAAGATTTTCAGAGAAATTAAAAACAAAATCAAGGAGGAAGATACCTCAATACCTCAAAAAGATGGAAACTGGTTTTATTACTCAGAAACGAAAAAAAATAAAGAATACTCTATTTTAAGGCGTTATAAATCTAATTCCTCAAGAAAAAAAAGTGTTGTTTATCATGATTGGAATAAAGAGAGTAAACCATACAAATATTTCAAACCTGGTGGAGCTTTTAACTCTAACAATCATGGTCTTTTAGCTTGGAGTTTTGATAATAAAGGATCAGAATTTTATCAAATAAAGGTCAAAGATATAAGTCAAAAAAAACATTTAAAGGATAATATTAAAGATACTGATGGTAGTATTGTATGGTCATTAAATAATGACGGATTTTATTATATCAAAATGGATAAAAACCACAGGCCGTCAAGTTTGTATTTTCATTTACTTGGAACTAATCAAAATGAAGATATAGAAATATACAATGAAAAGAATTCTGGCTATTTTTTAAATATAAGCGAAACGTTAAGCAAAAAATATCTAGTTCTTAATATTCATAATCATGAAACAAGTGAAGTAAGAATAATTAACCAAGAAGGAAAAAATAAAAAGTTAAAGTTAATAGCTAAAAGAAAAAAAAGTATTGAATATAGTATCGAACATGATCAAGAAAATTCAAGACTCTTAATACTTACAAATAAAGATAATGCAGTTGATTTTAAATTAATGGAAACAAATGAAAATGCATTAAATAAAAAAAATTGGATGGATTTTCTACCTTACAAAGAAGGAACATTAATTACTAATTTCTCTTGCTTAGCTCAATATATTATTGTTCAAGAGCTTGAAAATGGATTGCCAAGAATAGTTATTATAAATAAAAAAAATAAGAAAAAAAATATTATAAAATTTGATGAAGAAATTTACGATCTAGATTTTTTTGAAGGTTGTGAATATTACTCAAATAAAATTAAAATATATTATTCTTCAATGGCAACACCACTTTTAACTTATGATTATAAATTAAAAGAGCAAAAAAAAAGAATCATAAAAAAACAACAAATCCCCTCTGGGCATAATAAAAAAAACTACAACTTAGAGAGAGTTTATGCAATTTCTCATGATGGGGAAAAAATTCCTATATCAATTATAAAACGAAAAGATACACCAAAGAATGCACCAACTTTATTATACGGATATGGGTCTTATGGAATTTCAATATCCCCAAGTTTCTCAGTATCCAGACTTTCTCTAATTGATAGAGGAATGGTATATGCAATTGCTCATATAAGAGGTGGAATGGAAAAAGGAAAAAAATGGTATGAGGATGGAAAAAAGAAAAATAAGCTAAATAGTTTTAAAGATTTTATTGCGTGTGCTGAGTTTTTAAAAAAGGAAAATATTTCAGAAAATATTACAATCCACGGAGGAAGTGCTGGTGGGCTTTTGATTGGAGCTTCTATAAATATAAGCCCTGATACCTTTCATTGTGCTGTTGCTGAAGTTCCATTCGTTGATGTTTTAAATACCATTCTTGATGATACCCTTCCATTAACTCCTCCGGAATGGGAAGAATGGGGAAACCCAATTAAAAGTAAAAGTGATTTTGATTATATTGGCTCTTATTCGCCATATGATAATATAAGAGAACAAAATTATCCTACTATACTTGCAACATCAGGATTGACAGATCCGAGAGTTACCTATTGGGAAGCGACTAAATGGATCGCAAAACTAAGAAGTAAAAAGACTAATGATAATCCAGTATTTTTAAAAACCTATACCGAAGCAGGCCATGGTGGAATGGCTGGAAGATACAATCAGATTAAAGAAACAGCATTTATTTATGCATTTATTTTGTGGAGAAATAATTTAATTAAAAGGCCTTTCTCCAGCTAAAGTAATTCTATGCAAAAGTCTTTTGTGGCCCTCGTAACCTCCTTGTGCACAGTGGTTAACCGATCTGTTATCCCACATTACTAGCATATTGGGTTCCCATAAATGTTTATATATATAAGTCTCTTTTTCCATATGATTAAATAATTCATTTAACAATAGTTTAGACTCATCATCATGAAACCCATCAATTGCTATAGTATATACTGGATTAATAAAAAGTGACTTTCTATTAGTTTCAGGGTGAGTTCTTACTAGTGGATGTAAAAAAATATCTTTAGCCTTTTTTGATGGTTTTATCTTCATTGATCTATCTTTATCCTTTTCCAATGCATAAAATCCGTCATCAGCATATGGCCTAGCTGCACTGTGAATAACCTTGAGGTTATTTATTTTATTTTTCATTGATGTTGATAAATCATCATATGCTTTTTGAGTATTTAAAAATAATGTTTCACCTCCAATTGGCGGTATTATTTTTGAATGAAGAAGTGTTGCTGAGGGAGGATTTTCTTGAAAAGACCAATCTGAATGCCATGAGCCACCAAATGGAGGAGCTTTTTCATTAGCATCTCTTTTAACTTCAATAATATTTGGATGATTTTTCATCGACTCAATATATGGATCGTCACCAAATTCACCGAATAATAAACCAAATCTTTCAAATTGATTATGATCTAATATTAAATTTTTAAAAATTAATATAGAATTTTCAAACCAAAGGTTTCTTATTTCGTTTACATATTTTAGAGAACAATGATTTTCTATTTTAAAATCATATATTTCGATACCTAAATTTGATTTATTATTTATTTTTTTATATTTCACATTAATATTATCTAATCAAAAAAAGAATGTTTCAATTATTAAATTAATGATTATTATGCAAAAAAAAATTTAGGAGATTTAACAATGGCACTAGTATCAAATTTAGATGGAAAATTAAGACTTCCAGTTGTGGGAGCACCTCTATTTATAGTCTCTGGACCAGAGTTAGTTATTGCTCAATGTAAAGCTGGTATTGTTGGATCATTTCCAGCCCTTAATGCAAGACCACAAAGTATGCTTGGCGATTGGTTGACAAGAATAAAAGAGGAACTTGCGGAACATGATGAAAAAAACCCTGATTCACCGTCTGCTCCTTTTGCTGTTAATCAAATTTGTCACGCATCTAATGATAGATTGATGGACGATATGCAAACATGCGTGGAGCATGAGGTTCCTATCATTATTACAAGTCTTAGACCTCCTCTTGAAATAGTCCAAGCTGCTCATAGTTATGGAGGTGTTGTTTTTCATGATGTTATTAATGTAAAACACGCAAAAAAAGCAGCAGAACAAGGTGTTGACGGACTTATTTTAGTTTGTGCGGGAGCTGGTGGTCATGCAGGAAGCTTGTCGCCTTTTTCTTTAGTAAGAGAAATTAAAGAGTGGTTTGATGGAACAATCTTACTATCAGGTTCAATTGGCGATGGTCACTCTATAGCCGGTGCCTTAGCAATGGGGGCAGATCTTGCTTATATTGGAACAAGGTTTATTGCCACCGAAGAAGCCAATGCTGATCAAGGATATAAAGATATGTTAATAGAATCTTCTGCGGATGACATTGTTTATTCGTCACTTTTTACAGGTGTTAATGGTAACTATCTCAAACCATCAATTGCTAAAGCTGGTTTAGATCCTGATAACTTACCCAGCGCTGATAAGTCTAAAATGAATTTTGGATCCGGTGGAAATACAAAACAAAAAGCTTGGAAAGATATTTGGGGTTCTGGACAAGGTATTGGCGGTATTAAAGATGCTCCATCGGTTGGAAATCTAGTTGGCAAAATTGAAAAAGAATATAACCAAGCTTTCGATGAAATGATGCAAAAAAAATAATGACTAAAACCAAAGATTATTATCCTTCATTCTCTTTAAGTCATGTTCTACCATCATGTTTACAAGAGATTGAAAGTTAACAGATGGCTTCCAGCCAAGATTTTCTTTTGCTTTAGATGCATCTCCTAAAAGGTGTTCTGTTTCAGAAGGTCTAGTGTATTGTTTATCGACAGAAATGATTGTATTACCTGTTTTTTTACAAATTCCAACCTCGTCATTACCTTCATTATTCCATTCAATATCTATATCAATAGAATTTGCTGCAACATGAACAAAATCTCTAACACTATGAGTTTCACCAGTGGCAATTACATAGTCATCAGGTTTATCTTTTTGAAGCATCAACCACATTGCTTCAACATAATCTCCTGCAAAACCCCAATCACGCTCAGCATTTAAATTACCCAAATTAATTTTTTTAATTTTTTTTAAGGCTATTTGAGCCATTCCTTGAGAAATTTTACGAGTAACAAATTCTGTACCGCGTAAAGGTGATTCATGGTTAAATAAAATTCCAGAACATGCATGTATATTCCATGCTTCCCGGTAATTAATGGTCATCCAATGAGAGTAAAGTTTTGCAATTCCATAAGGACTTCTCGGGTAAAAGGGTGTTTTTTCATTTTGAGGACTTTCGTGAGCCTTTCCAAACATTTCTGATGTTGAGGCTTGATAGAATTTTGGTTTACCCCCCAAATTTCTTATTGTTTCTAGTAGTCTTGTTACACCTATACCATCAATATCAGATGTATATATGGGTTGCTCATATGAGGTTTTAACAAAACTTTGAGCTGCAAGATTATAAATTTCATCTGGTTCTATCTTTTCAATTAATCTTTGAATATTGGTAATTTCTGCAATATCCATTGAAACAATTTCTATTTTATCCAGAACACCAATATAAGATAAACGAGAAGTGTTAACTGATGATGTTCTTCTTACAGCACCATACACTTTATAGCCTTTTCTAATTAAGAATTCAGCTAGATATGCTCCATCTTGTCCAGTAATTCCGGTGATGAGTGCTTTTTTTGTCATGAAAGTAAAATAATTAAATATAAATAAAAGTATATATTTTATTTAAAAATTATATTTAACAAATAAGATAATTAAAAAAGATTTTTTTGAATTTCTACTTTTTTGATTTTAACCTGCTTTTTCACTTTTTTCATTCTAGCCTTTCTGCTTCCATGTTTAATATAAACTTTACTTGATTCAATTTTGTGAGATTTTTCTTTACGTAATTTATATACTTTACTTGCAGCAGCCTTTCTTGCTTCTAGCTCTTCAACTATTGGAGGATTATATTCTTTGATATAATCAATATCTTCCCAAGGCTTATGAATATATTTTTTCGGTACATTTCTTAGCTCAGGTAACCATTTCTTTATAAATATACCATCTGGATCATGATCAATACCTTGCTTTATAGGATTGTAAATTCTTATAGCATTAATACCAGTAGTTCCTGATTGCATTTGAGATTGGGCATAATGAATCCCTGGTTCATAATCAGTAAATAAGGATGCGAGGTATTTAGATGTTATTTGCCAAGGAAGCCAAAGATGGTAACTTGCAAAACTCATCAACATTGCCCTCATTCTAAAATTAAGCCAACCAGTTCTTATAAGCGATCGCATACATGCGTCTACCATTGGGTAACCTGTTAACCCTTTTTTCCAACTCTCGAAAAAAAATTCGTAATCTGACTCATTTCTTAATTTATTATAAGAAGAATGCATATTTTTAAATTCAATATCAGGTTCGTCTTCGAGCTTCTGTATAAAGTGACAATGCCATCTTAACCTACTTGAAAAAGTACTTATTGATCTAGGCCAATTATTTTTTTCTGCATTTGATAGTTTTTGTATTTCTTTCTTCCTACTCGTTGTTTCCTGAATAATTTCCTTAATGGATAAAGTTCCAAAGGCTATATGAGTTGATAGCCTTGAAGAGCTTCTATATGCAGTCAAAGGAGAGGACATTTCCTTTGAGTAATTTTTTCCTCTTTTATATAAAAAACTCTTTAGGAGCTCCAACCCCTCACTTCTTCCACCTTTTTGAAATATTTCAATACCATCATTATTAAGACTCAGCTGTTTCGGTGAGGGTATCGTTTCAGAATTAAATTTATGATCTTTTGTTTTTTTTGGAGGCTTGTATGGCAATATATTCATTCTTTTTTGCCACTCTTTTGACCAACCATCTCTATTTTTTAAACCTCTGATAACCCCATTTTGTGTTACTTCATTCCATTTAATATTGTTAAGTTTAAACCAATCCTTAAGCCTAAGATCCCTTTTATAAGTCCAATAATTCCAAGTTTCCTGATGCGACCAAATTTCTTTAATTCCATATTGAGAATTAATATCGTTGAATATTTCTAAAGCATCCCCTGTTTTTATAATTAATTTCTGTCCTATTTTTTCTAATTCTCTATTCAAATCTTTTAGACAATCTCTTAAAAAAACATACTGTCTATAACTTAAATCATCTTGTTTCCAAAGGTCTGGTTCAATAATATAAAGAGGCATTACGTATTGGCTCTTACAGGCATTTGTAAAAGCTTCATTATCCCAAATCCTTAAATCCCTCTTAAACCAGGCAATATGCATAATATAAAAGTTTCTAAACTATTAATAATAATTTGGCTGGGGCGGTAGGATTCGAACCTACGCATCGCGGGATCAAAACCCGCTGCCTTACCGCTTGGCTACGCCCCAAAAGACATAATTAAAAAAATACGTTACATCGTATAACCTTCGTATACTAATCTTGACAAGAATAAAAATACATAAAATACAATATCTCTAAATTTCTTTACATATCTTAATTACTATGGTGTCATATTTTTTTAAAATGGAGGGTAAAATGAGTGAATTTGAAATATGGTCCACACTTAATTCTGGATTAGCAATGAATGGTCTTTTCTTAATAGGTTTTTCATTTCTAGCTTGGTTTTCAGGTCGAGCATCTGTGATTATGCATGAAAAAGGTAATGCAAATCTTTTCGGTAAAATAGTTGTGAGTGCTTTTTCTTTAACATCTTTATGGTATATAAATATGCAATTTTCTTATGTTTCGCTTGGAATTAGCAGTGCATCACATTCGATGGCTGTTCTAAAAGATGAAACAGGGGCAGTAAGTGCAAGAGGACAAAGTCTTATAGATAACTTTGGTGGAAGCACAGAAGTACCTACCTTCAGCCTTATTAATGAACCAGCTGGTTTAATTCTAATAATTTCATTAGCTTTATGCCTTCTTTCTGGAATATGGATGGGCGATTCTAATAACGATTAAGGAGGGTAATTATGAGTGAAGTAGAAATATATAGTCAATTAAGTCATTCTTTATCAACAACAGCTCTATTTGGCATTATGTGGGCCTTTTTACTATGGGTTGCAGGTCGTTCAGCATCAGTAGCAATAGAAAGTAATGCAGGTATAGTAATGAAAATTGCTGTTACTGTTTTTGGGTTAGTAAGCCTTTTTCAATTTAATCTTGCAGCAAGTTATGTAAGGTTTGGTTTTGAAACTGCGGCTCACAGCCTTGCTGTCTTAAAAGAGTCTGGAGCAGATTTATCTGCGAGAGCCTTATCATCAATAGAAGTTATGAATGGCTCAACAGATGTTCCTCAATTTTCATTAATGCCGGAGCCTATTGGAATACTATTTATATTATCTGTAGGTTATTTGATTATTGGAAGATTATGGTTAGGGTCTAAAGTATAAATATTTATATAAAATACAATAAAATTAAGGATCGCTCTTTAGTGGTCCTTTTTTTTATTTTTATAACTGCAAAAGAAAAAATTTATAAAAAAAGCTTGTAATATAAGATTAAAACTTTAAAATTTTGATTGTATATTTTATACATACATAATAATAAAAAAAATCAATAATTTAGTAATTAATTATTAAACATTCCGGGGAGGAAATTTAATGTCTTTTTATAAAAATTTCATTATGAGCTTTTTTGCAATAGGTTTTCTTTTTTCATTTAATATTGAAGAAGTTTCTGCTCAAGAAACTCCTTCATTACAAATTGAAGAAATTATTGTTACTGCTCAAAAAAGAGAGCAATCAGCTCAAGATGTTCCAATTGCCATTACAGCAATGTCAGAGGAGCTATTGAGTTCAACTATAAGGGATATATCTGATATTACTGGATATGCTCCTAATGTTGTTATTGGTCAAGAAGGTAGAAGACCAGGTGGTACTGATATTCAAATTAGAGGTATTAGCGCTGCTGCAACAACAGACAATTCATATGACTCACCCATTGCTATAAACGTTGATGGTATTTATCTTGGAACTACTGCAGGTTCTTTACTTGATAATTTCGATATGGAAAGAATTGAGATACTTAGAGGTCCTCAAGGAACTCTATTTGGAAAAAATACTGTTGGTGGTGTGGTAAATGTAATTAGAACACGTCCAACTGGAGAATTTGGTGCAAAAGTTCAAGCAACATTTGGTGAAGATGGTCGTCAAGAATTTAGGGCTGTAGTTAATACTGCTTTATCTGAAACAGTAGCTGCTAAATTCTTTGCTACCTCTATTCAAAGTGATGGATGGATTCCAAATATAACTATTGGTGGTAATAATGGTGAAGAGGACTATCAAGCATATGGAGCAACATTCCTGTTTACTCCAAATGAAAAGTTTGAAGCTCTTCTAACAATCGAAACAATGGATGACCAAAGTGCGCTTCAAGCTTACAACCAAAACTTTAATGTAGCACCTGGCGTGATACCTCCTCCTCCACCTGGACCAAACCAAACTGACTTCAGTGGCGGACTTTTATCTTGTGCTATTTATCCTGACTCTTGTCGTACATCTCGTGATCAGCTTCCATATGCTGAAAATGATACTCAACATGATGCTTCGGTTGAAACAGATGCGATAACATTAAATATGAAATATAATATAAATGATAACTTAACTCTTACTTATATTATGGGTCATAGAGATGTAAAAGAAGATCGTATTTATGATTACGATGGATCTTCAGCTCCATTCATTACTATTGAAAGATGGAACGAATATGATCAAACAAGTCATGAATTACGTCTTGATGGTTCATACGATAATGTAAAATTTACTGCTGGCCTTTATATGTTCGAGAAAGAATTTGAACAAGATTGGGCAACAGGTGGTACATTCTGGGGAATCCTTTTTGGTGCTGCTTTATCGGCCCCTGGTCAATGGGAAGCTTGTCAAGCGTTTGATGGAAGATATTCAGTACAATGTGATGTAACGATACCTGCGTATCCTTCAAGTGGAACTTTATATCAAATTCTTTATGCTACTCAAGAAACTGAATCTATTGCTGCATATGCTCAAGCAGATTGGTCTGTTACAGATAGGTTAATTCTAACAACTGGTGTTAGATGGACTGAAGAAGAGAAACACTTTATCGGTGGTCAAGCATATTTGGCTGCTCATGATATTGGTGGCGGAAGAAATTTTGCCGATTATGCTGATTTACAAAATACTTGGGATAACACCTCAGTTAAAGTTGGTTTAACATATGACCTTAATAGTGATTCTATTCTTTATGCTTCTTATACAGAAGGTTTTCACTCAGGTGGTTATTATGCTGTTGTTCAGAATACAAGCAATATGAGACAAAACGCATATGATCCTGAATTTTCAGAAAGCATAGAAATTGGATATAAAGCATTGTTAATGGATAAAAGAGTTCAATTAAATATGAATTATTTCTTAAATGACTTTATGAATAAACAAGAAGAATCAACTCAACAAGATCCTACAACGAAGACTGTTGCCTCATTCTGGTCGAATGTTGCTAATGCTGAATATGAAGGATTTGAGCTTGATGCTCAGGTTTTAGTTAATCAGTATCTTAGAATATTCTTTAACTATGGAACTCTAGATGCAACTTATGAAGGTTTTGTTACAGATATCGATGAAAGCGATGGTGTAATTAAACTTGAAAATGCTGACTTCTTAACTCCTAGATTCGCACCGGAAGAATCTTATGGTATTGGCGGAACATTATCAATTCCAGCTGGTCAAGGAAATGTAGATATCTTTGCTAAGTTCTCAAGAATAGGTGAGTTTGAAACTAACCTTCTTAACTCAGATCTTGGTAGAGCCCCTGAGACAGATAATGTAAATGCTTCTATTGGATATTATCAAGACAATTGGTCAATTGTTCTTTATGGTCAAAATCTTACTGACGAGCAATTCGAAGTTGTTGATCCAATTATGCCATTATTTGCTATTGGTACTATAAATCAAGGTAGAAATTTTGGAGTAGTTTTATCTGCTGAATTTTAATCTCTAAAGATTAAAATAAAATTATATTAAGGGCTGCATTATGCAGCCCTTTTTTTATTTAATTATTTTTCTAAAAACAAATTATAAAATTGATTGCTAATTAAACAAAAATATAGTCAAATTAAACAATAATTTGTCAAAATTAATAATAATAATAGGGAGGATGACAAATGGTAACTAAATTCAATTATTTTGCAATTAGTATTATATCATTAAGTTTATTAACATTTAACGGTTTTTCTGTAGTTTCAGCCCAAGAAAATGAAGAGGTTTCCAGCCTTGGAATTGAAGAAATTATTGTTACTGCTAGAAAAAGAGAGGAATCACTTCAAGATGTACCTGTCGCAATTACTGCCGTAACAGAACAATTACAGGATGCAACAATAAGGAATATTGCTGATTTGAGTGCATTTGCTCCAAATGTGATTATTGGAGAAACTTCCGTTAGAGCTCGTGGTTCAGCAATAACTCTTAGAGGTATTAATTCAAGTGAGTCGGATAAGTCGTTTGATCCTAAAATTCTTGTTGAACTTGATGGCGTAGCCATTGGTACTAATTCAGGACAAGTTATTGAAAATTTTGACCTAGAAAGAATAGAGATACTTCGTGGTCCTCAAGGAACATTATTTGGTAAAAATACTAATGGTGGTGTTATCAGGGTAATGAGATCAAAACCAACTGGAGAATTTGGCGGTAAGATGGAGCTTACAATCGGTGATAATGGACAAGAGGAATTTAGAGCCCTTGTAAATACACCAATAGTTGAAGATATTTTAGCTTTAAAAGTTTTTGGAACATCAATTAAAAATGATGGTCATATTTACAATACTTTTTTAAGAGTTGATGGTCCAAAGAAAGATTATACTAATTATGGAGCGACATTATTATTTACTCCTAATGAGAGATTTCAAGCTCTTTTTACTTTTGAACAATATGATGATGGAAGTGATGTAGGGGCGTGGACAAATGAGAATGATAATACAACATTAATTTGTAATCTTTATGATCCAGTAAATGGTGTGCCTGCACTTGTTGCGCAATTTAACCCGGACAGACACCCTACCTGTAAAAGTACAGCAAATCTTGGTCCAACAGAAAATTCAACTAACGACCATAATCCAGGGCAATTTGATACAGACGCATATACTTTGAACATGACTTATGATCTAAGCGATTCAATGTCTTTAACTTATGTTGGAGCATTTAGAGAAGAGGGTGAACAAACAACCTGGGAATATGACGGTACAGCAATGCCTTGGATCTGGATTGATGCTTTTAATGCTTATGAGCAAGAAAGTCATGAGGTTCGTCTAGAAATTGTTACTGATAAGGCAAGTATTACTACTGGCGCTTATTTCTGGGATAGTACTTATCGTCAAGATTGGGTAACCAGAGGTTCCTTTTGGTCTACACTTGTATCTCCTGAGTTATATCCTATTTGTGAAGCTGTAGGCTTAGGGAATATTCGTTGTGAGCCAGGTTTAGGGGCAACTCTTGGGCCAAATTACGCTCAAAAATTACTCCAAATTCAAGGAACAGAATCTCAAGCAGTTTTTGTTAATGTTGACTACTCTGCAACTGAGAAAATTGGCCTTACTCTAGGGTTAAGATATACTGAAGAGGAAAAGACTTTTACTGGTGGGCAGTCTTATATGACCACTCTTGAAAGAGCTTATCTTGATAATTTTGCTAGTATTGGTCTTCCAGGAGAAGTTGGTATAGTAACTTTACCTAAAAAGTATGACGAAATATCAGGTAGATTAGGCGTAACATATCAATATGCTGATGATATAATGTTCTATGCTTCATATTCAGAAGGTTTCCAAAGTGGTGGTTTCTTTGGACGTAATCAAAATATTGCTGATTTTAAGAATACATATGATCCTGAATATGCCAAAACATTAGAAATAGGTATGAAAAGTCTATTAATGGATAAAAGAATTCAGCTTAATATTGCTGCGTTTAGAAATGACTTTGAAGATAAACAAGAAGATACCATTAAATTAGATCCTTCAACTCAAACAGTTGTTACAGTTATTGATAATGTTGCTGGGGTTCTTTATCAAGGCCTAGAAATTGAATCTAGATTCTTAGTAAATGAAAATTTTGAAGCTTTTATAAATATTGGTCTTCTAGATGCAGAATATGATGGTTTTATAGCTGATTTAGATGGCGCTAATGCTGATGGAGTAGTTGAACTGACTAATAATGATTATCTTACTCCAAAGTATTCTCCAGAAATGACTGCTTCATTTGGTGGAACTTATACAACAGATTTAGGAAACGGTGAATTACAACTATTTGCTAAATATAGTTTTGTTGACGATCTATATTCAATCACTGATAACAGAGCTGTAGGTTTTGTTCCATCAACTGAAAAGGTAGATGCTTCAATTACTTACCTACAGGATAGTTATAAAATTAGTATATTTGGTAGAAATTTAACAGATGAAATATCAACACCTGTTAGAGATATATCAAGTCTTATGATTTTTGGTTCTCCTACAGTTGGAACCGTTTATGGAATTACATTATCTGCTAATTTTTAAAAAATTATATATTTAATTAAAAGGGCTGATTTATCAGCCCTTTTTTTATTGATTTTTTGCTCTCTCTAAGATGTTATTAAAAAGTTATATGGAGAAAATTATGGAAGAAATGTCTCAAAAACATGATGAAGAAACAAAAGATTATATTTTTAATCAAACAATGCTTAGAATCAAAGATCCAAAAAAATCATTAGATTTTTATACAAATATACTTGGCATGACTCTATTAAAAAAATTAGATTTTCCTGATTTTGATTTTTCTTTGTATTTTTTAGCTTACTTAAGACCAAATGATGATCCGGTTCCAGAAAATAAAAATGAGAGATTTGCATATACTTTAAGTCAAAAGGCTGTACTTGAGCTTACTCATAATTGGGGAACAGAAAATGATGAAAGTTTTTCTCATCATGATGGAAACTCTGATCCAAGAGGATTTGGTCATATTGGGATAACCGTACCAGATGTATACGATGCATGCTCAAGATTCGAATCAAAAGGTGTAGAATTTCAAAAAAAACCAGACGATGGAAATATGAAAGGGCTAGCGTTTATCAAAGATCCTGATGGATATTGGATAGAGATTCTTTCAGCTAAGGGTTTGGCAAGCACAATCTAATCATTTAAATATTTAGATTTAAAATCATTGATGAGGGAAACGATCTCTTTAGTTCTAGAATTTATAATATTATGACCGCCCTCAAACGAAAATGTTGTAGCCTCGGGAACTAACTCAATTGCTTTTAGTATTGAATCTACTGGAACATCTTCGTCATCTATAGCATAAGTAATGTGAACGGGAATTTTATAATCATTGATTAATTTATAATCATTATAAAAGTCATGTTTTGTAAAATTTTTCATAAGAGAGCTCAATGAGTTTTGAGTACCTGTAACATTAAATTGTTCGATAAAGTGATCTGGGCCCTGACTATCATCAGTTAAATCGTATCCCCTTTCTACCAACCTTTTAATAATAAAAAACCTTAAATAGAAATCCCAAAAAATCGGTATAGATGCAAAGGTTTCTAACCCAATTGTCTGTAACCCAACAAAAGGTACATTTAAAATCAAGGCCTTAACTTTAGTAGGGTTTTTGGCTGTATAATTAGATGCTAAAGCGCCCCCCATAGACACTCCCATTAAAGTAACATTATCTATTGATAAGTGATTAATAAAATCATTTAATTGATTTTGATAAGTATACATATTGTATTTTATTTTTGGCCTATCAGAAAAACCTCTTCCGAAATGATCATAAACATAAACTTTATAGCCAATTTCAGATAAACTAGTGGCAATCTTTTTATAATAATGTGAAGGAACAGTAACCCCGTGAATAAGAATTAAGGATTCACTACTATCCTCACCAATTGAATAATAAGCTGTTCTTCCGTTGTTATTATTAAAAAAAGAATATTCAATATCTATTTCTAAATCATTTATATCAGTTGTTTCTCTATTATAAAAAAAATAAACAAAGACAAGCATTAGAAAAAAAACAAAAAATATATATATAAACCAATTGACCATAACTTTTCTCTAAACAATTATATCATAAGGAGGACAATAAAATGTCAATTTTAGAATTATTTAACTTAAAAGATGATGTAGCTGTTATAACGGGTGCCGGTAAAGGTATAGGAAAAGGAATTGCTATAGCGCTTGCCGAGGCAGGTGCTGATGTTGTATTAGCTTCTCGAAGCGAAGATCAGTTAAAAAATGTTGCAAAAGAAATCGAAAAAATAGGTAGGCATGCTCTTGTTGTTCCAACAAATGTTACAAATATAGATTCTATGGAAAACTTAGGTAAAAAAGCATTTGATAAGTTTGGTAAGTTATCTATATGGGTAAATAATGCAGGTGGTCTTCCCGATGGAACCCCGAGATATCTGACTAAAACATCTCCTGATCAATTTAATGCTCAACTAGAATTAAATATAAAGGCGGCCTGGTCAGGTTGTGTAGTAGCTGCAAAATATATGAGTGAAAATGGTGGATCAATTATCAATATCTCATCAACATCCTCAAAAAATATGGGACCAAATATTAAGAATGGACCATATGGAGCTTCCAAAGCAGCAATAAATAGTTTAACAGCAACTTTTTCAATTGAACTTGCTCCGCATATTAGAGTAAATGCAGTTGCTCCTGGGCCTATCCCAACTGAAAATTTTATAGACTCTATGAACATGGATACCCCGGAAAAAGAGGAGCAATTAAAAAAAATGATAAATATTCCACTAAAAAGATGGGGAAAACCTGAAGATATTGGTGCTGCAGTTGTGTTTATGGCATCGCCAGCATCTGGATGGGTTACAGGACAATGCCTATTCGTTTCAGGGGGCTTATAAAATTAATAAGAAGGTATTTGAAGTTTAACAATAAGTCCTTTTGGCTTTGCATCAAGCAATTCAATAGTACCTTTATGAAATTTTATCATTGAAGTAACTAGACTTAAACCTAGACCTGTACCAGACGTATTTCTGCTTGTATCAAGTCTTGTAAATCTATCCAAAACCTTTTCTTTATCGTTATCTTGAATTCCAGGCCCAGTATCAGATACCCATATCAAAATAGTATCTGTATTATCCCTTGAACCGACATTAACTATATTTTTACTCTCTCCATACTTAATAGCATTATCAATAAGGTTTGAAATAGCTTGGGATAAAAGATTTTTATTGCCTTCAAGATATATATCAATATCACATTCATTATTTAGAATTACGCCTTTTTCTTCTGCTAAAGGCTCCCATAAATCAACAATATCTTCTATCAAATTTTTAATATTAATTTTTTCCTTTTTAAGTGAAATAGAGCCAGAGTCTACTCTTGATATAGCAAGCAAAGAATTAAAAGTATTAATTACACTGTCAACATCATCTATAACCTCTTTTATGGTCTCCCTATAACTTTCTGAATCGGGATTTGACATTAAAGTAACTTCTAAATTCGTTCTTATTTTATTCAAAGGAGTTCTGAGGTCGTGAGCAATATTATCACTTACATCCTTCATTCCAATCATAAGTTTATTAAGTCTATCAAGCATGTTGTTGAGATTAAGTGATAGTTGATTTAACTCATCATTATTGGATGATGTTGGTAGCCTCATTGAAAGGTCTCCATCCATTATTTCTAAACTTGTCTTGTTAATTGCTGAAATTCTATTTAGGAAATTTCTACTTAACACATAACCACCTAACAATCCTAAAAAAATAATTAATAGTGATGTACTTAAAATAGTATTAAAAAAACGTTCCTTAAGATAGTTCTCATAACTTACATCTCTAGCAACAATTAAATTATATTTACCTCTAACTATAAATTCTTTACCTCTAAAGTAATACTTCCTAATAGTTTCTCCATTATTATTTTTCTTTTCAAATGAAAATAATACGCCACCCTCGTCAAGTCTTATTAGGTTCCACAAAGAGTTAGTATCTGAAAAATTACCGGCAATAAATTTATTATTTGAGTCTCTTAATATATATAGGTTTGGGTTTGGTGTTTTTGAAAGATATTGAATTTCTCTAATAAGACCAACCTCTTTGTACCTCTTGTGAACTTGACTAAGCCTAATACTTTCCTGGATAATTTCATTATCAACTTTTGTTTGAAAATCTCTTGAAGTTGACCAATATAAGTAAAATGCAACCAAGCCAATAGAAAGGACAAGGAGTACAATATAGATAAATATTATACGAAAACTTGTTAAGCGAAATAAATCAATCATCACTTCTTAGGGCATATCCAGCCCCTCTTTCAGTAAATAACATTTCTTTGCTATCAAAAGGTTTATCTATTTTAGAACGTAACCTTGATATATGAACATCAATTACATTTGTTTGAGGATCAAAATGATACTCCCAAACACCTTCTAATAACATTGTTCTAGTAACAACTTGATTAGAACGCTTCATTAAAAACTCAAGTAACCTAAACTCTCTAGGTTGAAGATCTATCTCTATTCCTTGACGATGAACTTGCCGAGTAAGCAAATTCATTGATAAGCTTCCTACTTTCAGAGAAGTCTCCTTTACTCCAGAATTTGTTCTCCTATTAAGAACCTCTATTCTTGCTAATAATTCAGAAAATGAGAAAGGTTTTGCTAAATAATCATCTGCACCTGCTTTGAGACCCAAAACTTTCTCATCAACTTCTCCTAATGCAGATAAAATCAATATTGGTGTATCAATATTTTCTGATCTTATTTTATTTATAAGAGATAATCCATCTAATTTTGGCAACATTCTATCCACAACAATTACATCAAATTTTAGTGTTAAAGCTAATTGAACACCTTCTTCACCATCAGAAGAGTGATCTACAACATGACCACTTTCCTTTAGACCTTTTATTACATAGCTTGCTGCATTAATATCGTCTTCAATAAGTAAAATATGCATTTTATTCTCCACTAACAGAATAATCTAAATTTTTGAGAAAGGTTAGTGATTAATTTGACTGTATCCGATATTTTTCTGGGGAGCGTATGATATTCAGATACAGTCAAATATTTTAATAAATACATATTGCGTTATTTTTTTTTACCAATACATTTCTATATTATTAATTTTTTGTAATGTTTTATAAGGGGTTTGAATTGAAAATTTTAAAAAATATAAGAGTTTTAGACTTTGGAAGATATATTGCTGGTCCATATTGTGGAGCTCTTCTAGGTGACCTAGGTGCCGAAGTAATAAGAATTGAAAGATTGGAAGGATCTGAAGATAGATTCATCCACCCCTTGAAAGATGAAGGTGGTGAAGGTGCAATGTTTATGCAAATGAACCGTAATAAAAAAGGAATGACATTAAATCCAACAAAAGAAGGTTCAGCAACTATCGTAGAGAAATTAATTAAATCCGCTGATGTAGTTATAGCAAATCTTCCACCACAGACACTCAAAAGAATGGGTATAGATTATGAGACAATTTCAAAATATAATCCTGGTATAATTCTTACAACCGTTTCAGCTTTTGGAGCTGGAGGTCCATATTCAGAAAGAGTTGGATTTGATGGAGTTGGTCAAGCAATGTCAGGTGCTGCTTACCTAACAGGAAATGAGAGTGAACCTGTTAAAGCATACTCACCATATATAGATTATGGAACCGCTTCTTTAACGGCGATGGGAACCCTAGCTGCAATCATTGAGAGAAACCAAACTGGAAAAGGTCAAATTGTTGAAGGTGCTCTTTTTGCAACATCACTTGCATTTATGAATACACATTTAATAGAGCAGTCAATTACAAAAAAGAATCGAAAAGCGATTGGGAATAGAAGTCCGTATGCAGGCCCTGTTGATATGGTTGAGACAAAGGATGGATGGATAGTTGTTCAAGTATTAGGTGACACGTTATTTAAAAGATGGGCAAACCTTATAGGTGCAGAAGATTTATTAAATGACGATAGATTTTCCACTGATATTAATAGAGGGGTAAATGGAGAAATCTTAAGCAAGAAAACAAGTGATTGGGCATCACAATACACAAATGAAGAAGCGTTAAATTTATTAGCAAATGCGAATGTACCTGCTGGCCCTGTTAATGATTTACAAGATGCATTAGATGATCCCCATGTAAAAGCTATGAATTTTTTTCAAGATCTTGAATATCCCGGTATACCAGGTAAGTCTCCAGTAATGGGGCTTCCGGTAAAATTATCTAATTCAGACAATACAATAGAAAGAAGACCACCAATTTTAGGAGAACATACAGAAGAGATTTTAATTGATTTAGGTTTTACCAATGATGAAATTGATGAATTTAAAGAAAAAAGAATTATTTAAAAACCTATAAATTCTGAAAACTCACTAACATTAGCCCTACTACTTCTAAATTGGTTGATGGGATTCTCTGGATCAGCATATCCAATGCCCATACCGCAAAAAAGCATAAGTTCATTGGGAATTTTAAGAAAATCACCAACAGATTTGTACCAAATTGCCCATGCTTCTTGAGGAGCAGTGTGCAAACCTTCTTCTCTTGCTAATAACATAATTGATTGAATAAACATTCCAAGATCTGACCATTGTCCCTCTTGCATTTCCCTGTCAATTGCAAAAAAGAGAGCAACTGGTGCATCAAAAAATTCAAAATTTTTCATAAATTGTTTAATTCTTCCAACTTTATCATCTCTTGAAACATTTATTGCGTTATACATACCCTCTCCAACATCTTTTCTTCTTTTTTCATAAGGATCTTTTAAATTTGGTGGATAAATTTTGTATTCCGTACCTTCACCTCTAGGATTCTTTGAAGCTTTAATTTGAATTTCCTCCTTAAAACTTTTAAGAGGATCACCAGAAACTACCCAAACTCGCCAAGGCTGAAGATTGCCTCCTGATGGAGCTCTTCTAGCCTTATCAAGTATATCAAAAATAACTTCCTTTTTTATTTCAGTTTTTTTAAAGGCTCTGCAGGTTAGTCTTGTATCCAAAGCCTCGCTCACAGTCTCTGATTTTTTATAAATGTCTCTCATTTTAAACTCCAAATTAACTTTTATCTAAATCCCATCTTTTAAGTAATATTTTCTCTAACAATGACATAATTAAAAATAGAATAACTCCTAAAATTACCAAAAGGATTAATGCTGCAAATAATTTTGGTACATCTAGACGATTACCTGCCTCAATAATTCTCCAAGCTAAACCAGTTGAAGTTCCCGATCCAGCAACAAACTCTGCTACAACGGATCCAATTAAAGCTAAACCAATGGATGTCTTCATACCTGTCAAAATAAATGGTAAAGCGTAAGGCAACTGAAGCTTAAATAATCTCTGTAATCTATTTGCCTCATATAAACTAAATAATTCACTTAGATTCTTTTCTACTGATCGAATTCCAAGATTCGTATTTGCTAAAACCGGAAAAAAAGCAACGATAACAGCTAAAATTAAAATAGCAAATTCAGCATTATCAAGCCCTACCCAAATTAATATTAGTGGCGCAATTGCTACCACAGGAGTAACCTGAAAAATTACTGCAATTGGGTAAAGAGATAATTCAATTATTTTAGATTGGGAGAATAATATAGCTATAAAAATGGCCAATAAGGATGCAATAATAAAAGCAAATAGAGTTATTCGGAATGTTATAAAGGTTGATCTTAATAGATCGCTATAATTTATCAAAAGGGAATCTAAAATATCAGTAGGTGCTGGAAGGATGTATTTTGGTATATTTTGAAAACTGACAGTTAACTCCCATGCACAAAGTAATAAAAGGAATGTAATAATAGGAGCCAAAAAAGATAAATAAGGTTTTATCATTCATTATTCTCCTTTTTAAGAATATTGGTTAAATAATTTATCTTTGAGAAGAATTCACTACTTTGCTGACTATCATCCCTTGATCTTTTTTCAGTAATAACAACATCATCTAAAATCTTTCCAGGGCTTGATGACATCACTAATACTCTTTCAGCTAAATAAACTGCCTCTGTTACAGAATGCGTAACAAATAAAACAGTTAATTTATTCTTTTCCCATATATCCAATAAATCATCTTCAAGTTTATTTCTTGTAACCTCATCAAGAGCTGCAAAAGGTTCGTCCATTAATAATAACGAACAGTCTTGTACCATTGCCCTTGCAATTGAAACTCTCATTTTTTGGCCGCCTGAAAGCTGATTTGGTAAAGAATTTTCCTTACCCTCTAAACCTACTTTAGATAACCAAAAATATGCTTTTTGTTTTGATAATTTTTTATTTTCAGATGTTAGCTCAGCCGGAAGAAGAACATTATCAATTACAGATCTCCATGGAAGAAGGGTTGGATCCTGAAAAACAAAACCAATATTTGGTTTTTCATTATTTAAATACTCTACAGATCCTGAAGTGGGCTTAATTATATTTGAAGCTAACCTTAATAAAGTTGATTTACCTGCACCTGAAGATCCTAAGATTGAAACAAAACTATTTTTTTTTATATCTAAACTTAAAGGTCCAAGAATTGGCGTATCATACTCCTTATAAATCTTATTAAACTTTAACATTAATTCCCTTTTCCAATAAAATCTAAAGTAAAAGCATTTCTCCACTCAAGCTCTTTATCATAAACACCATTTTCAGACATTATATTGAAAAAATTCTTCCATTTTTCCTCTGACATTTGACCAATATCATCTCTAAGGGATGCTTCACTAGATATCATATTATATTCTCTAATTTTTCTAATAGCTTGGAACAAGACTTCTTCAGTCATTTCATTATTTTCGCTTAATATCAAATTATTCCCTAAAGAAGGGTCTCCATAGATATAATCAATCCAACCCTCAATACTTGCATCAACAAAATCCTGAACGATTTTTGGATCTTGCATTATCATGTCATTTGATGCCAGTATCATTGCTCCATAACTTGGATAACCATAATCAGCCATTAGAAAAACCTTAGGTTGTTCGCCAGTTACCTGTTCAAATAAATAAGGTTCAGACGTTAAGTAACCTTGCTGAATAGAAGAAGTATCTTTCAAAAAAGGTGCCAAACTAATAGTTTTTTTTCGAATTTGGCTATCGTTAAAACTATATTTTGATTTTAACCATAGCCAAAATCCTCCAATACTTGCATCTGCAATCATAATGGGAAGACCCACAATATCTTCAATATTCTCAACACTATTACTCGCATGGGTCATAATTATTTGAGGATCTTTTTGAAAAACGGCCATTACAGCCTTTCCAGGAATATTATTAGCAACCATATTCATGGGAATAAAACTATTTGAACCCATTCCAAAATCAATTGAATTTGAAGCCAACAACCTTGGAATATTTATATTTGCGTTACCTTGAATTATTTTTACATCTAAGCCCTTTTTTAAATATTTTCCAGAAGCTAGAGCTTGATAGAAACCACCTTGTTCTGCCTGGGCTTTCCAATCGGTTGCAAATGTAATTTGCAATAAACCATCACTGTTTTCTATGTTTTCATCTTCTGAACAGGAAGACAAAAAGATTAAAAAAATAATAAAAAAAAATTTTTTCATAAAATCATTCCTCTAAACCAATTAAAATAGTCGGTATATTTAATATCGGTTCTTTTATAGTAGATACCACAGTACCTTCTTTTCTTCCTTTTCTAATTTCAGAGAGACTAAAGCCATCGTTAATTAAGTTATTATAGCATTTATTGTAATTTTCAGCGTGCCAACCAATACCAAAATATTTAGGATTTTGCTCAATATCTTTTCCTTCAATTACCTCTAATGTTACACCACCTAATCTAAAAAAAGCATACGCCCAGCCCACTCCTTAAATGTTTTATCCAAAGCCAGTCTAATACCCAACTTCCGTTCAAAAATATCTTTGATTGAATCGGGAGTTTCTGTTTGAATTACTAATTGATTTACTTTGCTCACATTGTTATTTGAATTTGCTATATTATTCTGGAAATCCATTTCATGGCTTACAAGGATATTTAAACTTTCAATGTTTTTATCTAATATATTAAAAAAAGAAAATTTAATTTGATTCTCATTATTTCCTTCAAAACAACTTTCAAATTTATTACTTAGCTTTAAATCATTCTTTACAAAATTACTATAATCATCATCAAAATCATCGGAAGAAAAATTTATTCCAAAAATACCCTCACCTTTAATCTTTAGAAAACTATTAAGGTTTTCAAACCAAATACCAGGACTCTTTGGGGAAATTAAACAAATATTTGTCTTATATAATCCAAAACTTATTATATCGATACCAAGGTTTCTTGATTGACCAATAAAATTAGGGTTTCTTCCAAAAAAAATAGAAAATTTTTGAGATGTTTCTTCTATATTACTAGTTGCAAGAAAAATATTTTGTACTCGAGTAAGCATTTTAAATATCATAATACATTAATTAAATTTATTAACGCTTTTTCTTTAATTAAAATATTGCAATTGCTAGAGTATAATGATGCAAAATTCAGATATAAATAAATTTAAAAAAATTGTTGGTAATAAAAATGTTATTACTGATGAGAAAGATATGGGTAAATATCTCAAAGAGTGGAGAGGTATTTATACTGGAGTTGCTGGGGCAATAGTTAAGCCAAAATCAACTAAAGAAGTATCAAATATAATTAAATATTCTTATGAGAAAAATATTTCATGTATCCCCCAAGGTGGAAATACAGGTCTTGTAGGCGGACAAATACCTTTTAGTAAAAATCATATAGTTATTAGTTTAGAGAGACTTTCTAAAATAAGAGAAATTAATAATATAAATCAATCAATTACAGTCGAAGCAGGTTTAATTCTATCAAACCTCCAAAAAATATGTGAAGAAAATAATCTACTTTTCCCATTATCGCTTGCATCCGAAGGAAGCTGTAGTGTGGGCGGTAATATTGCTACAAATGCTGGAGGTGTTGCTGTTCTTCACTATGGAAATACTAGAGAATTAGTTATGGGTCTTGAAATGGTTTTACCTAATGGATCTGTTATTAATAATCTGAAAACACTCATTAAGGATAATACAGGCTATTCCTTAAAAGATTTATTTATTGGCTCCGAAGGAACTCTTGGAGTTATAACAGCTGCTACATTAAAAGTTTTTCCAAAACCAAAGAGAGTATATACAGCGTTAATTGCAGTTAATTCACCAAAAGAATCTATTAAAATTTTAAATTATATAAAAAGTAATTTTTCAATTCCTCTAACGGCTTTTGAATTAATGAATAATTTTTCTATAGAGCTCGTCAAAGAACATATGAATGATATTTTAATACCAATTGAAAAATTCAAATGGTTAATATTAATTGAATTTTCTTCAGTTGAAGACTCAAAAGATGAAAAAGATAAAATTGAAAATATACTTAATAAAATATTAAACGAAAACATAGCCAAAGATATTTTCATTGCACAATCCCTCAAACAAACAAAAAATATGTGGAATATAAGAGAAAGTATTTCTGAAGCCCAAAAAAAAGAAGGTGGTAGCATCAAAAACGATATATCAATTCCAATTAAAGATATAAGTAAATTTATTAGAAGTGCTATCAAAATTTCAAAAGAAGTAATACCTGGTTCTAGGTGTGTAGTTTTTGGTCATATTGGAGACGGTAATATTCACTTCAATATATCCCAACCAGAAAAAGCTGATAAAGATAAATTTCTAAAAAAAGAGAGAGCTTTAAGAAAAGAAATTATCAATCTTACTCTTGATCTAAAAGGGTCGATTAGCGCCGAACATGGCATTGGTTTAACAAGAAAAGCTGACTTAAAAAAATACATGAAAAAAGATGTAGAAGTATTTAAATCAATCAAAAAATCATTTGATCCAAAAAATATTATGAATCCTGGAAAAGTTATAGATATTTAAATTGTATTTTTAATAGGAATACCAGGAGAATACTTTGATTGTCTGATAGTTAGCGAGGTTTTAACACTAGCTACATTTGGTGCGGAGGTAAGCTCCTGCGTAAGAAAAATTTGAAAAGCAGATAAGTCAGGTGCAACACATTTTAAAATAAAGTCTATTTCACCATTAAGCATATGACATTCTCTTACATAGTCTAGCGAGTTAACTCTATCCTCAAAAGCCTTTAAATCAGACTCAGCTTGATTATGCAAACCGACCATAGCAAAAACAGTAACTTGAAATCCAAGTTTTTCTGCTGATAGATCAGCATGATATCCTTTAATAAACCCTTTTTCTTCCAGTGATCTTACTCTTCTTAAACAAGGAGGAGCTGATAAATCAACTTTCTCAGCAAGCTCAACATTTGTCACCCTACCGTTTTTCTGAAGTGTTTTTAAAATTTTTACATCAATATTATCTAAATTATCTCGTTTCATATAAATTATGTTATACATTGTCTAATAATCACGCAAGATTATTACAAGGAATTAATTAATGACAGAAAAGGAATCTATAAATTGCTGGATTATTTCTTCGGGCTTAATTGGCTGCGAAAATCAATGCATTGGTCTTGCTGAAGAGTTAAATTTTAACTATGAAATAAAAAAAATTAATCCTGGGAAAATTCTATCTATTACAGCGCCATATGGTACACCAAGAAAAGTTAAAAACTTTGTCAAACCCTGGCCAAAATATATCATTGGGGCAGGTAGAAAAACCATACCCTATATGAAATATTTAAAATCTAAGCTTAGAGATGATGTTTTTACTATATTTCTTCAGAACCCAAAAATTAAAACAAGTAATTTTGATTTTGTGTGGGCCCCACTTCATGATGAAATAAAAGGGGCAAATACTTTTTCAACTCTTCTATCTCCTGGGAGAGTCTCTCAAGATTTAATAACAAAAGAACTTGATAAATGGAGTAATAAATTTTCAGTTCTTCCGGAACCTTTTTTAACAATATTAATAGGAGGTAAAACAAAGGCATTTAGCTTTGATAAAAAAGAATGTTTTTCAATTTTAGAAACTATATCTAGATCAATTAAAGAAGGTTGGACACCCTTAATTTCAACCTCTCGAAGAACTCCCCAATTTTTAAAAGAAGAAATAAGAAATATTATTAAGAATAGTCCTCACTATTTTTATGATAATTATGGAGATAATCCTTACTATGCATTCCTGGGAGTATCAAATATAGCTATAGTAACCCCTGACTCTGTAAACATGATAAGCGAAGCAATCACAGCCAACCAATCAACCTATATTTTTGATCTTGAATGCAGATCGAAAAGAATTAATAAGTTTCTAATACAATTAGAAAAAGGAAATTTTGTAAAAAAAATTAATGGAAAAATTAACGAATTTCATTTTGAAAAGAGTAATGCCACTAAAGAAATAGCTGATCATTTAGCTAAATTAATATAAATTTATATTGTTTTTTAAGCTAAAGAATCTTTTATAATACCAATAAGTATGAAAGGAAAAAAATGCCTAATATTAATCATTCTAAAATACTAATCTTAGGTTCTGGACCAGCTGGCTATACAGCTGCAATATACACCTCTAGAGCAATGCTAGAACCAGTTTTATTGACAGGAATTGAACCTGGCGGGCAAATGACGATTACAACAGATGTTGAAAATTACCCAGGTTTTTCTGATGTAATACAAGGTCCATGGTTAATGGAGCAAATGCGAGATCAAGCTGAAAAAGTGGGCACAAAAATAATTCTAGATACTATAATTGATGTAGATCTATCTGTTAGACCTTTTATTTTATCATCAGATTCAGAAAAAAAATATTCATGTGATGCTCTGATAATTTCAACTGGAGCTCAAGCACGTTGGCTTGGCCTTGAGTCGGAAGATAAATTTAAAGGTTATGGTGTATCAGCATGTGCTACTTGTGATGGATTCTTTTATAAAGATAAAAAAGTAATGGTTGTTGGTGGCGGAAATACTGCTGTAGAGGAAGCTTTATTTCTAACAAATTTTGCTTCTGAAGTAGTATTAGTTCATAGAAGAGATGAGTTGAGAGCTGAAAAAATTCTTCAAAATAAACTTTTTAATCATCCAAAAATTTCTACTATCTGGGACTCTGAAGTTAAAGAAATAATTGGTGAAAATAATCCACCAAGCGTAAACAGCGTTTTACTAAAAAATGTAAAAAATAATAGCGAGGATAAAATTATGGTCGATGGAATCTTTATTGCTATTGGTCACAGTCCTTCATCATCAATCTTCAAAGATAAATTAGCAATTAATAAAAATGGTTACATAATTACAGAACCAGACTCTACCTTAACATCTATCGAAGGAGTATTTGCTGCTGGTGATGTTACAGATGAAAAATATAGACAAGCAGTGACAGCTGCTGGTTTGGGATGTATGGCTGCTTTAGAGGCTGAAAATTATCTATCTTCTAAAGAGTAAATACTATCTTAAAGTTTCAGATGGTGAATTTAAAATTTGACTTTCAAGATTGGGGCTAACCTCCTCAACATCTCTCATTTCAGAGTCAATTACCTCTCGAATATTTGGAATAGCCTCAGCTACATCTGAACCTGTCATCAAATTAATTTCTGATGTACTAAATTCGTCAGTTTTATTTTGCCCAAATAAAATTGATTGCAATTGTCTGTTTGGTTGCTGAGGATCAGGACGAATTTCTCCCTCGGCTGGAGGCCTAAGATTGTATTCTGGAGGAACAATTAACGCAGGCTTTGTTAAAATTGTAAACTCATCTGGTGGAAGTTTATTTGTTCCTAAAACGTCTGCCAACTCACTGCCACAACTGGACAAGAAAGAAATATTAAAAAAGATAAAAATAAAACCAAAAAATCTTATAAACATTATTTCCCCATTACTTTTTTACAAAAGAGTCTCTAGTAAGATCGGTTAAAATAGTCAAACCTCCTAGAACAATAGCTATATCTGCTATATTAAATACATACCAGTAATAATCAAAAACATGAAGTGAAATAAAATCAATTACTTTACCGTAAATAAGTCTATCAAAAACATTTCCTAAAGCTCCACCAATCATAACAAATAAAGATATTTTTATAATTTTTGAAGGTGATTTTGTTGACCAATAATATAAATAAAAAATAACTAATATAGAAAGAAAAGAAAGAGTCCATCGCTGAGTATCATTGCCATTTGATAAAATACCAAAACTTATGCCAGGATTTAAAACTAATATGAAGTCAAGAAACGAAGTTATGTATACTCTACCTTTTGATCCTAAATCATAAAAATTAATTAAAAAATATTTACTGAAAAAATCTAAAAGAAAAATAAAAATTGATAATATTAGAAAACTATAATTTCTTAATTTTTTATTTATCACTAATTTCTCTCATAACATTTGCATCACGAATGCTTAAATCTGGATAATCAGGATCTGTTCCAACTTCAGGTAATATCTTCCATGATCTGTTACACTTTTTTCCTTCTGCAACATAGCATAAAACAGAAACTATATTATTTTCAGATAATCTAAATGCATTTTCTGGTCCTTCACCCTCTAAAATTTTTGCTTGAGATGTAATAAATATTTCAGCTAAATCGATATTTTTAAAAATTTCTAAATATTCATCATTTGATATGAAAATATTTGGAAAAGCCTCTAGACTTGACCCTATTCTTTTTTCTTTTCTTTCCAATTCAATAGCTCCAGTTACGACTTTTCTTACAGAGCGTATTTTTTCCCACTTTTCAAAAAGTTCAATATTTAACCACTCGTCATTTGTTTCTATAAAGTCTAACTCATGGACACTCTTTTCATAGCCGAAAAAACGAGATTGTAACACCTCCTCACAAGTAAAGCATAATATTGGAGAAAACCATCGAACAAGATAATTAAATAAAATATCTAAAACTGTTCTGGTAGACCTTCTTGATATATCATTAATACTATTGCAATAAAGGGAGTCCTTTCTAACATCAAAATAAAATGAAGAAAGATCTAAATTTGAAAAATTAAGAAGGGTTTGAAATACCATTTTCAGGTCATACTCATTATAACCTTTTTTAACTTTCTCATCGATTACTTTTAGCTTATGAAGAATATACTTTTCCAATTCAGGCATATCTTCATATGGAACAATCTCCTTATCGCTAAAATCGTGAAGATTTCCCAATAAGAATCGAAATGTATTTCTTATTTTTCTATATGACTCTACATTTGCCTTCATTATTTCCTGACCAATTCTCAAATCTTCAGTAAAATCAGATGAAACTACCCATAATCTTACTACGTCTGCTCCATACTGATTAATGAGGTCATCAGGAAGAATAACATTTCCAATGGATTTTGACATTTTTCTTCCATCCTTATCCATTACAAATCCATGCGTTAAAACTTGTTCAAAGGGAGCTACACCCCTTGTTCCACATGACTCAAGTAAGGATGACTGAAACCATCCCCGGTGTTGATCTGACCCCTCCAAGTAAAGATTTGCTGGTGAGGATAAATTTTCATCATTCTCTAATACAAACGCATGTGTTGAACCAGAGTCAAACCAAACATCCAGAATATCATTAACTTTTTCCCAATCATTTGGATTGTAATTATCACCTAAATACTCTGATGAATTTTTGCTAAACCAAGAATCTGAACCATTTTCTCTAAATGAGTCTGCAATTCTTTTATTAACTCCATTATCTCTTAAAGGCTCGCCAGTTTTCTTATTTACAAAAATAGACAAAGGTACACCCCAAGCCCTTTGCCTTGAAACAACCCAATCAGGCCTTGTGTCAACCATTGCTTTAATTCTATTTTTTCCTTTTACAGGAATCCACTGAACATCCTCAATTGCCTTAAGAGATTTTTTTCTTAATCCATTTGTTTCCATTGAGATAAACCATTGAGGGGTATTTCTAAAAATTAGTGGAGATTTTGAACGCCAACTATGCGGGTATTGATGCCTTAACTTTCCTTTTCCCAAAAGATTATCTGATTTTATTAGTTCAGAAATAACTGCACCCGTTGCATTGCCTAAAGATCCATCATCATTGTAAACTTTCTTACCTGCAAAAACCTTAACGTCATCAAGATAATAACCTTCATCATCTAGGATAAAAGGCGGCTTAATATCGTTTTTAATCGCAAGCTCATAATCATCTTGACCGTGACTAGGGGCTATATGGACAAAACCAGTACCGGCATCTTCAGTTAAAAAATCCCCTTCTAATAAGGGAACATCAAAATCATAACCACTTTCCCTAAATGGATGACTACATATTAAACCTTCAAGAGATTCCACAGATTTCAAAAAATTTAATTTTATTTTAGCTGCGTTTTCAACATTTTCCTTCATAGCTATATTAATAATAATTTTTTTACCAACTGATGCTATGCTTCCTTCATCAATTGAAGAAACTTCAAATAAACCATATTCAAATTGAGATGAAAATGCTAACGCTCTATTAGCAGGAATAGTCCAAGGAGTTGTGGTCCAAATTAAGATACTTGCTCCACTTAAGTCCTTATTACCATTTAAAATTGGAAAGCTTACCCATATAGTAGGGGATGCATGCTCTAGATACTCGACTTCAGCTTCAGCTAATGCTGTTTTTTCAACAACTGACCACATCACTGGTTTTGAGCCCATATATAGGTCGCCATTCATTAAAAACTTATGGAACTCTTCAACAATAGCTGCCTCAGAAGAAAACTCCATTGTTGTATATGGATTATCCCAATTACCTAATACTCCTAATCTCATAAATTGTTCTTTTTGAATATTTATCCATTTTTTTGCAAAAGCCCTGCATTCTCCTCGAAAATCATTTATAGGCACATCTTCCTTTACTTTGTTAGCCTCCCTATATAATTCTTCAACTTTCCACTCAATAGGTAATCCATGACAATCCCAGCCAGGTCTATACTCTGCATCAAATCCTTGTAATTGCTTTGAGCGAACAATAACATCTTTTAAGATTTTATTTAGAGCAGTTCCCATGTGTAAATTTCCATTTGCGTATGGCGGTCCATCATGCAAAATGAATTTTTCTCTACCTTTTGACGCTTCTCTGATTTTAGAAAATAACTTTTCTTTATGCCATTTTTCTAAAAAATTAGGTTCTTTATCTGGAAGACTTGCTCGCATAGGTAGATCTGTTTTTGGTAATAACAGTGTATCTCTATAATCTACTTTATTTTCATTTTCTAAGGACATAACTTTTCCATTTGAAGCTCAACTTATAAAATTATTAACCCAATAAATCTTTTGCTATATTTATATCAAGCTTAATCTGAGATTTTAAAGACTCAAGACCATTAAATTTCTTTTCTTTTCTTATAAAGTCAACAAAAGAAATAACAATTTCTTTTCCGTACAAATTATCTGAAAAATTAAACAAATGCACTTCTAATATAGGTAATGATTTTGTTTTGTCGAAGGTTGGTCTTACACCAAAATTTGCAATCCCATTAAAAATATCATTATTATAATTAACTTTAACTGCATAAACTCCAAAACTAGGTTTTATAATATTATCCATCATAATATTTGCAGTAGGAAAACCTATCTCTCTTCCTCTTTTATCACCTTCAATTACCTCGCCTACAATTTTCCAGTAGTCTCCAATAATTCCTTTTACTTTTTTAAAATCTAATCCTTCTATAGCTTCTCTTATTTTAGAAGATGAAATAGTTAATTCCATATTTTTAACCTGTTCGATAATAGTAAGATCAATATTAAATTCAGTACAAATTTTTGATAATATTTCAACATCCCCTTCTCTATTTCTACCGAATCTAAAATTGTATCCTACAATGAGATGGGAGACACCAACTCTATTTTTGATTATTTTTTCAACAAATTCCCGTGGGGAAAGATTAGACATAAAATCATCAAATTTTAGTATACCTAAAAAATCTAAGTTAGTTTTTTCTAAAAGATATGATCTTGTTTTTATGTCGGATAAAATAAAATCATCTAATTTGGGATTAAAAAAATTTCTGGGATGAGGATCAAAAATTAAAACACCAGATGGAATATTTTTTGAATTACTAATATCAATAACTTTTAAAATAATCTCTTTATGACCAAGATGTACTCCATCGAAATTACCTAGCGCATAAACACCACCTCTAGCAGACTTTAAATTATCATTTTTATCGATAAAAATTTTCATACTCTTAACCAAAAAAACTTAAAATATTTAATAAGTTAATTCCTCAATGAGATAAGTTGGAAAAATCTTCTTATTATTAATTACCTTATGGACCTCATCTATTTTTTGACCAGAGAATAACCCACCTAATGTTAGTAAGCTATCTAATTTATAATCATTAGCCCCTTTTATATCTGTGTCAATTCCATCGCCAATAACAATAGTTGACGAAAATTTTCCTTTTCCAAGGTTATCTATATTTTTCATTGCCTCATCAAAAATTGGTTGAAACGGCTTCCCAATATTTATGACTTCGCCACCAATAGATTCATATTTTTTAGATATTGCCCCTGCACAAGGAATCAAGTCACTACCCCTTTGAACCCAAATATCTGGATTTGCGCATAATAATTTAAGTTTTCTTTTTTTACTTTTCTCTAAAAGAGGTAAGTAGGTATTTTCATCCTCTTCCTCATCATTAAATAACCCAGTAATAAAAATAAAATCAGATTCATCAAAACTAACTCTGTTTACCCCCACACCATCAAAAATCTTTAAATCCCTATCTGGACCAATATGATAACAATTTTGCCCAAGCGATCCATCATTTAATATTTTCTGCGTTAAATCACCAGATGTAATAATTTTATCATAGCAATTTTTTTCTAAACCCATCTTTTCAAGCATTAATTTTATCTCCTCTCCTGGACGAGGAGCATTCGAAACCAAAATTATAGGATATCCTTTATTTTTTAAATCATATAAACAATCGACGCTTGAACCAAATAACTCCTGTCCATTATGGATTACACCCCAAATATCACAGATTACAGAGTCATATTTTTCATAAACTTCTGAAAAATTATTAATTTTAATAGATTTTTTTATGTCATGAGCCATATAATCACTGACTAATATACTGTGTCTTATTCGTCAACTATTGGCTTCATTTAGTTTTTAAGCTCTGCTATTCTAAATATATAAATTATAGGAAAAAAAATGGAATTATTTAATTTATCAGGAAAAAGAGCGTTGATAACTGGTTCAACAAAAGGAATAGGTGAAGCTATTGCAAAAAGATTTGCTGAGCATGGTGCTAAGGTTGTTATATCCAGTAGAAAAGAAGATATGTGTATAAAAATAAGAGATGAAATTAACAATAAATTTCCTGATAGTGCTATCTCGATTCCATGCAACATTAATGAGAAAAAACAATTAGAGGATCTTGTGAAGGAGACAAATTCTATTTTTGGTGGAATAGATATTTTAGTATGTAATGCTGCTTTAAATCCATTCTTTGGGTCTTCAATGGATATACCAGATGAAGCTTTTGATAAAATTTTAAGCGCTAATATAAAATCAAATCATTGGTTGTCTAACATGGTTCTTCCTCAAATGATTGAAAGAAAAGAGGGTTCAATAATAGTTGTATCATCTATTGGCGGTCTAAAAGGATCTGAAATGCTTGGAGCTTATAGTATCTCAAAAGCAGCAGATATGCAGTTGGTAAGAAATATAGCCGTTGAGCAAGGACCATACAATATCAGAGCTAATTGTATCTCACCTGGTATTATAAAAACTAGATTTGCAAAGGCTTTATGGGATAATCCAGAGATTTTAAAAAATACTACATCTAAAGCACCTCTAAGAAGAATTGGTGTGCCAGACGAAGTTGCTGGAGCGGCTATATTTTTAGCCAGTGATGCAGGATCATTTACCACAGGTCAAAATATCGTTATTGATGGAGGCGTTACAATCGCTTAAAAAATGAATTTATTAATTCTTGGAAAAAAAGGAGAGGCGATCCAAAAAGATCTTCAAGAAAATCTTGATAAATCTTGGAAAATATTTAATTGGAATCCTGGTGAAAGTGAAGAACATTTATCAAACCTTCTCAATAAAGCAGATATAGCAATAACTGGATCTGATGCCTTAATTTATGGAGGTATTTTTAAATTCATTTCATCTGCAAAAAACCTAAAACTTTTACAAATACCTTTTGCTGGAGTTGATTGGCTTAATCCCAAATTAATCCCCAAAAATCTTATGGTTGCGAATGCCTCTGGTCATGAAATAGCAATGTCTGAATATATTATTGGCTGCATAATGAGTTTGAGTATTGACCTCCTTACCAATCATAATGATTTCAAATCTGGATCATGGGAAAAAACAGGTACTCTGTCAGACCCTAAAAGTATGCATGGTGAGGTTTTTGGTAAAACATTAGGTATAATCGGATATGGTCAGATTGGAATTGAAACAGCAATAAGGGCAAAGTCACTTGGAATGAAAACATATGGACTAAACAGAACTCAGAAAAAAAATACTCCGAAATATCTTGATTGGCATGGATCATCAGATAAGCTCGATTTTATTTTAGAAGAAAGTGATTTTTTAGTCTTAGCTTGCGACCTTAATGAAAGCACCAAAGGTCTGATTAATAAAAGAACATTATCAAAGATGAAAAAAACCTCCTATATTATCAATGTTGCAAGAGGTGATGTTTGTGTGGAAGAGGACCTTTACAATAGTTTAAAGAAAAAAAATATTGCTGGCGCAGCAATCGATACGTGGTGGATATACCCAGATAGACCAAAAGAAGGTGGTAAACCAGAAAAAGAACCTAGACCATCTGATTTTCCTTTTCATAAACTAGATAATATCATAATGACTCCTCATAACTCTGCACATACTTTAGAGTCAGATTTAAGAAGGTCTAAATCGATTTTAGATAATTTATTAGATTTTAAAAAAGGAAAAAAACCATCAGGTTTTGTTTTTTACGGAAATAAATAATATATTGTGATAATGTTTTTTAAAGAGAGAAAAAATGACAGAAGAAAACAGTAAAAAAGCAGAAAGAATAACAGTCCTGGCGGAAGATTTTACCCCTGCCGCCATGGAATTTCATAGAAAAAATATGAGTGCTCGTGGTTATAGAATGGAAGGAACAATAGTACCAAGAAAGTTCCAAATGATTAGTGGCGTTGAGGATGCGAAAGACTTGTTTGATGGCAAAGAGTATTATGCCGTTACTTTTGTAAAAGAATAATTTACTCTAAAATCCTATTTTTTAATAAATCCACAGTTTGATTATTAATTTCTAATTCTTTAACTACAAAATCTTCAATTGAATTATACGATAAATAAATTTCTGAAAAGGCTGCATTTATATAATCAACTCTTGCCTCAAACAAGGGTTTTAGTTTCTCTGAAGAAGTATCTCTCCAATCCTCGTTAATAATTGGACCTTTGAAATATTTATTAGTTAGTAAATAATCCTCAATTATAGTTTCCTTTTTAACACCTAATAAACCTAGGTATAAAAGAGCACCAAAGCCAGTTCTATCTTTTCCTGCAAAACAATGAAAAACTAAAGGAATTTCTCCAAAAGCAACTAAATTTATAAAATCCCTATATTTTTTCTTATGTTGATGAACATAAAGAACGTAGTGATGCTGCATTTCTTTAGCCATCTCTTCACTTGTAACATCATCTCTTGTTGATAATTCTCTAAGATCTTTAGTTCCTAATGTTTTAATTGGTATATGTTTTAGCAAGGGTAGAGTTTTTTCAGAAAACGGTGACGGAAATTCATCAAGCTCAATATCACTTCTAAAATCACATACAGTTTTTATGCCAATTTGATTAATTTTCTTTAAATCTTCCTCAGATAAATGAGATAAATTATCTGAACGATAAATAAGGCCTTGCTTTAACTTCATGCCATCTTCGGTTTCATATCCACCAAGATCTCTAAAATTTGAAGCACCTGTTAAATTTACATGTCTGTCTGGCATTATTTTTATTGGCTGAAAAAAATCTTATTTAACCATTGCTTTACGCATAGAGTCGTAATCATCAAAAGCTGAAAAGGAATTAATTTTTCCATTTTTCAGTGTAAACATATGCAAAGCTGAAGAATTAAGATTATCAGCAGTCATTTTATGAAGAACATAAACTGTACTTCCACTTTTTGTTTTAACAGTGTCTATATTTTGAATTTCTAATTTAAAATTAGGCCAGAATTTCGGAATTACTTCAAAAACATTTTTTATTGTAGCTTCTGTACCGATGTGAGTCCCTGAATGAGGTAATTTACCATAGATAGAAAATTTCAGATCTTCGGTGTGTAATTTTGACCATGCATCAGTATCACCTGATGCAAAAGTTGAATAAGCCATTTTAACAATTTCTTCACTAGATAATTCACCTACTTTATGATGGCCAGCATTTAATGAAATCGAGGCTATTATTAAAAATAAAAATATTAACTTCTTCATGTTGTCTCCTATTTTCCATCTTATGGTAGCGGGGGAGGGATTTGAACCCCCGACACGCGGATTATGATTCCGCTGCTCTAACCAACTGAGCTACCCCGCCATAAGTATTCATCCATTAATGCTGTAAATTGCTAGATGTCAAGGTAAGCGATTATCATATATCCATCCACCACCTAAAACCCTTGAGCTATTTTGAATATCGTAAAAAACGCAAGCTTGACCTGGGGAAATACCTTCCTTTAATCCAGATTCTAATTTTACACTTATATTGTTTCCTTCAGTAATAATATCAGCATTTTCAAGGTCAAGAGTTGAACCAACTTTTACCTTAACTTTACATATTTTATTGCTAAATTGATCATCTCCTAACCAATTAATATCCTTAATATATATAGTTTCTTTTTTCAGATCATCCTTAGTACCAACAGTAACTTCATAGGAAACAGGATTTATATCAATAACATATAAAGGCTCTCCAACTGCCAACCCTAGCCCTCTTCTTTGGCCAATAGTAAAATTTACAATTCCATTATGCTCTGCAAGAACTTCACCTTGTTTAGAGATGATTTTACCTCTAATGTGACCATTAGGGTTAAGTTTCTTTAAAACATTTTTATAGTTACCATCTGGAACAAAGCATATATCTTGACTATCGGGTTTTTCTGAGACCTCAAGACCAATATCTTCGGCTATTTTACGAATTTCTGATTTAGTAAAGTTACCTAGAGGAAATCTTAAAAAATTAAGCTGCTCTCTTGTAGTTTTAAAAAGAAAATAACTTTGATCTCTTTCAATGTCCTTAGCTCTATACATTTCACGTCCATTTTTACCTTCGACTGAATTAATGTAATGTCCAGTAACCAATGCATCAGCATTTAAATCTTTTGCGACATCGAATAAATCGTCAAACTTAACTCTTTCGTTACACAAAACGCATGGTATTGGTGTCTCACCTTTTTCATATGATGATGCAAAATCATTTATAACTTTTTCTTTAAAAATTTTTTCATAGTCTAAAACATAGTGAGGAATCTTTAGGGTAGATGCTACCTTTTTTGCATCATGAATATCTTGACCAGCACAACAAGATCCCTTCTTTTTTGGAGAATTACTATCATCGTAAAGTTGGAGTGTTATTCCAATAGCCTCATAACCAGAAGCTTTTACGAGGGCTGCAGCCACAGAAGAGTCAACTCCGCCAGACATTGCAACAACAACTCGACCTTTCTTGGTCCTATTCTTTATATCTAAGTCTACTTTTGGTGTCATAAGAACTAAATATAAAAATTATTCAATTAATGCAATTAATTAAGGCCTAAAAAATATTACTTTTAATTATTTAATTTATTTTATTACTTTTACTCATTATAATTTTTTTATGTTTCAACAAAATATTTTATCTGAATTAATTAAAATCTCCTATGAAGCGGGGTTATTAATTATGGATATTTATAATAATAAATTTGAAGTAAATCATAAAAAAGATAATTCACCTGTAACAAACGCGGATAAAAATGCTGAAGAATTTATTTTAAAAAAGTTGAGTAATATTTTTCCAGACATTCCAATTATTTCAGAAGAAGCTTACTCAAATAAATTTATTCCAGATTATGATAAAAGATTTTTTCTTGTTGATCCTCTTGATGGAACAAAAGAGTTTATCAAAAAAAATGGTGAATTTACTGTAAACATTGCATTTATAAATGAAGGATACACAAAAATTGGTTTCATAAATGCTCCAGCAAAAAATAAGATCTTTTTTAATGATGAAAAAAAATCCTATATCATTGAAACAAAATCTAAAGATGAAATATCTATTCAAAAAGCTAAACAAATTAAAGTGAGTGGTCAAAAACAAAAAAAATTAATCGCCACAATTAGCAGATCACATAGCGGAAAAGAGATTGAGAATTATTTAAAAGATTATGATATAGAAAAGATCAACTATGTTGGATCTTCTTATAAATTTTGTTTAATTGCATCTGGAGAAGCTCATATATATCCACGTATGTCGCCAACTTGCGAATGGGATACTGCAGCAGGCCATGCAATTTTAAAAACGGCGGGTGGTAATGTTACCTTATTGAATGGTGAAGAACTTAGATATGGTTTTAAGGAAAATAATTTTATAAATCCAAATTTTATTGCTAGAAATTAATAAATTATTCTGGATTTAAAAAAATATTTAATCTAGCATTAGCTCGAATTTGGGGATAATTGAGGGTAATTATGAGTCATCCAAGCTTAGGAAAAAAAACAGCAATTTTTATTAACATCATTCTAATCTTTATTCTTATATTTGGCATTTTAATTAAGACCGCATCAATAAACAAACCAGATATAAAGAAAAATATTCCTATGCCGAAAGAAGAAAAGGTAAGTTTAATAGGCGATATAAATACCCAAAGGATTATTGAAACTGATAATGAACCAAATAATTGGTTATCCCATGGGAGAAATTACGAAGAACAAAGATATTCAATTCTTGAAGATATAAATAAAAATAATATTAAAAATTTAGAGCTTGCATGGTCTTTTGATATGAACAGTACTAGGGCGCTAGAGGCAACACCTATTGTCGATAATGGAATTATGTTTCTTACAAGTGAATGGAGTATTGTATATGCAATTAATGCTGAAACTGGTGAAGAAATTTGGAGTTATGATCCATTAGTTCCAAAATCATGGGGAAGAAAAGCTTGTTGCGATGTTGTTAATAGAGGTGTTGCAGTCTGGAAAGGTAATGTCTTTTTTGCAAGTCTTGATGGAAGATTAATTAAACTTGATGCTAGAACAGGTAAATTAATTTGGGAAATAAATACATTAATAGACAGAGACAAAGACTACACTATTACTGGAGCACCAAGAATTGCCAATGATAAAATCTTTATAGGGAATGGTGGTGCTGAATATGGTGTCAGAGGATATGTTTCAGCATATGATACAAATAATGGTAATTTAGTTTGGCGTTTTTATACAGTTCCAGGTAATCCCTCTCTTCCATTTGAACATTCTGAATTAAAAGAAGCTGCAAAAACATGGAAGGGAGGAGAATGGTGGAAAATTGGTGGAGGAGGAACAGTTTGGAATACAATAGTTTACGATCCAGATTTTAATAATTTATATATTGGTGTTGGAAATGGATCTCCATGGACAAGGGTTATTAGATCACCAGGTGGAGGAGATAATCTATTTCTTTCTTCGATAGTTGCTCTAAATGCAGATAATGGAAAAATGAAATGGTATTATCAGACAACACCGGGTGATAATTGGGACTATACTGCAACACAAGATATAATGCTTGCCGATATGAGTGTTGATGGTGTTGAAAGAAAAGTTCTCATGCAGGCTCCTAAAAATGGCTTCTTTTATGTTATTGATAGAAAAAATGGAGAGCTTTTAAAAGCTCATAAGTATACCGAAGTCAATTGGGCTACTCATGTTGATATGGAAACAGGTAGACCTGTTGAAAATCCAGAAAAAGATTATACTAATGAAAAACAATGGATACTCCCTGGGGCCCTTGGTGGACACAACTGGCAGGCTATGTCTTTTGACCCAGAATTAGGTCTAGTTTTTATTCCCGAACAAAAATCAACAACAATTTATAAAATGACTGAAGAGTGGCAACAAACAGGAAAGATAAAATATAAAGCTAAATCATGGAATACAGGAATTGAAATTGCAAAATATTTAGATTTAGCTCTCACTACATTAGATGCACCTATTGGTACAGGTTCTTTAAAGGCATTCAATCCAATCTCAGGCAAAACTGAATGGGAAGTAAAATATCCTCAACATTGGAATGGAGGAACTTTATCAACAAAGTCAGGTATAACTTTTCAGGGAAATGGTATGGGTTTCTTAAACGCTTTTGACTCTGCTACTGGAGAGATTTTATGGTCTAAAGACATCCAAACTAGTATGATTGCTCCCCCAATTAGTTATAAAATTAAAAATGAACAATATATTGTTATTCTTGCTGGAACCGGTGGAGGAAACAATCATGGTGGAGATACCCTAGGTTTTCACACTGAACATATGGCCTCATTAAAATATGGAAATGAGGGAAGGCTTTTAGCATTTAAGATAAACGGAAAAGGAATTCTTCCTAGATTAGATCTTGTTGACAGAACAATTCCTAAACAACCTGAAATAATCTCTACAGAATTTGAAGTATCAAGGGGAAAGGAATTATACGGTGAATATTGTGCATTTTGTCATGGTACTGCTGTCAGATCAGGGCCAGCACTACCTGACTTAAGAATGATGAGTAATGATAGCCATGAATTATTTAATGAAATTGTATATAATGGAATTTACAATGAAATTGGAATGACTGCTTTTTCTGATGTCATGTCAAAAAATGATGTAAATAACATTTATCATTATATAGTTGATACTGCTAAAAATGACCGTAAAATTCAACAAGCAATAAAATAATTTTAGTAAGAAAGTCAAATATGAAGCATCCATCTCTAAACAGAAATTCAGCAATATTAATTAATATAATTTTAATATTAATTTTAACTATATCAATTATTTCAAGTTCATACTTTTTGAAAAGAAATGTTCAAATTAACAATAATGAAGATATGAATAAAATTTCTAATGAAATTATTGGAAATATTGATCAGTCGAGAATTATTAATGCTGATAATGAACCTCATAATTGGTTAGCCCATGGAAGAGATTATAATGAACAAAGATTTTCTCCACTTTCTATAATTAATAAGGAGAATATTTCTAATCTTGAACTTGAATGGTCAGTTGATATGAATACAACTAGAGGTTTAGAGGCAACTCCTATTGTTGATAATGGAGTTATGTATGTCACTAACGCTTGGAGTATTGTCCACGCTATTGATGCAAAAACAGGTAAAGAAAAATGGTTTTATGATCCAGATGTCCCAAGGGTTTGGTCAAAAAAGGCCTGTTGCGATGTTGTTAATCGTGGAGTTGCAGTATGGAAAGGATTTGTATATTCAGCGACTTTAGATGGAAGGCTTTTAAAGCTTGACGCCCAAACAGGTGAATTAATTTGGGAAATCAATACACTATCTGATAGAAAGCTTGATTACACAATTACAGGTGCGCCAAGAATTGCAAATGATAAAGTTTTTATTGGTAATGGTGGAGCCGATATGGGTGGGGTAAGAGGATATGTTTCAGCATATGATACAGAAACAGGTAAATTAATTTGGCGTTTTTATACTATTCCAGGAGATCCATCCTTACCTTTTGAGCATCCAGAACTAGAAACAGCTGCTAAAACTTGGAATGGTGAATGGTGGACCATGGGTGGAGGCGGAACTGCTTGGAATTCAATTGTATATGACCCTGATTTTAATCAATTGTACATTGGGACTGGTAATGGACAACCATGGAATATCGATATCAGATCACCTGGGGGAGGAGATAATTTATACTTATCTTCAATAATAGCTCTTAACGCTGATACAGGAAAAATGAATTGGTATTACCAAACAACCCCCGAAGACAAATGGGACTTTACCGCAACTCAAGATATAATGCTTGCGGATATGGATATTGACGGGGAAACAAAAAAGGTTTTAATGCAAGCACCCAAAAATGGTTTCTTTTATGTAATTAATAGAAAAAATGGAAAATTATTAAGAGCACATAATTATGTACCTGTTAATTGGGCAACACATGTTGATCTCACAACAGGTAGGCCAGTAATTAATAAAGATAAAGACTATAATGTTAAACCTGAATGGGTTCTTCCAGGCAGTTACGGTGGTCATAATTGGCAAGCAATGTCATATGACCCAAAATTAGGATTAGTTTATATACCCATACATGAAGTTGCTGCTATTTATGTACCGATAAAAGGCTACTATAAAATGCAACCAGGAACATTCAATACGGGTACAAGTTTTTATGTAAATGAAGCAGCAGCTGAAATGGATGGTATTCCTCCAGTTACTGGCGCTATTATAGCTTTTAATCCTATATCGGGAGAAACAAAGTGGTCTGTATCTCATAATCATTTTTGGAATGGCGGTACTTTATCAATTTCATCAGGTATAACTTTTCAAGGAAACTCATCTGGAAACTTAGTAGCTTACGACTCAGAAAATGGAAATATTCTTTGGAGCAAAGCAATTCAAACAGGAATGATTGCTCCTCCAATTACCTATCAGATTGATGGAGAACAATATATATCTATACTTGCAGGCGACGGTGGTGCAGGTAACTCAGTTGGCGATAATTTTGGTTTAGATAATGAAATAGCTTCTATATTATATGGGAATAATGGCAGGTTATTATCATTTAAGCTAAACGGGAAATCTAAATTACCTAAACTAGAAAGAAAAAATAGTGTTATTCCGGAACAACCAATTATTAATGCTTCTGCTGAAGATTTACTTAAAGGCGAAAAAATTTATGCCCAGTTTTGTGGCGCATGTCATGGTGCAGGTGTAAGGGGAAAATCTATAGTAGATCTTAGACATCTCACAATAGAAAAGCATGAAATATTTAATGAAATTCTTCTTGAAGGAATTCTTGAAGAAAATGGTATGGCGAATTTTTCATCTATATTAACCGAACAAGAAGTTAATCAGGTTCATAATTATATAATCGACAGGGCAACCAAGGATAGAATTAAACAAATTGGTAATTGATTATTTTTCTGGGAGTGACGGAGATATAATCTCCTCTAATTGAATATTAATATCTCCGGATAAAGAATTATATTTATCGAACCCATCTAATTCGTCTGGAAGTTTCCCATTATCTTTTACTTTTAAGTCTAAGTTTGTAAGCTTTACAGCAACCGGAACACCTTTTTTTGTAATTTTTTTTATTTCCAATATCTTTTCTAAAAGAAAGGGATCGTATTCAACAGCATATAGTCTAGGATCTCCCTCCTCTATACCTTTAGTATCTATAGACTTTAATAAAAGAAAAATTTCCCCCTTTGTTTTTTCCAATTTATTGGGTTCGTTAACTCCGCTCCATAAAATTTTATAAAGCTTCTCATCATTAGAAAAGTTATTATCCCTATATGGAATTCCTTGCATTTCTCTAATTGATGAATAAGAAATTATAGAAAAAATTAAAACAGAAAAAACTAAAATTACTTTAGTTTTTAAAGAAAAATTTGTGAAAAAATTTAAACTTACTAATAGAGAAAATAGTAGAGCATACGAAATACCTAAAAGAACTGTTTCATTCATTTACTTTACCTTTCCAGAGATTATTGGTTTTTGAAGTTGGTTTAAATCTAAAACATTTCCTTTATCATCTAGAATGAATCTCACCGCAGTTATTTCATCACCAGTTTTCTTTAAAAAAAAGTCATTAAAGTAAATTACCTCTAATCTTGGATTTATTTTTTCAACCTTTACCTTTACTTTTAAAGGAGTAATAAAATTTGACTTATAATAGAGTAAGTTAACAACATATTCCCCTTTCATATAACCTCTTATAGTAACTACTTCTTGATTAGCGGGGTTTTCCATCTCAACTCCGTCAATAACTATTCTATCTGCTAGCGTACCTCTGTCATCCCTATCCAAATGCATTAATCCAGCTTGTTGCCTCTGAAAATAAACTATATTACCTTGCGGATCTTCAACTATTAAATCAATATCATCTGGGTGATGATCTTCCCATTCAGCTGAAATAATAAACTCTGCCTTACTGTCAATTTTACCTCCATCTTGCGGTTTTTGAATCAATGCAAATGAGATGAAGAACATAAAGGCAAAGCCTAATAATGCATTAAACAATAAATCAGTGAATGCATCTCCATTGCTGGATTCAATTGAAAGAATTTTTTTACTCAAAATTATTTTCCGTATAAAAAGCTAAATCATTGATAAGAGAAATAATCCAAGTTGCTGAAAAGTGAAATTGTATTCTTAGCAAAGTACTAACAATTAAACCAGTTAAGGTAGTATATAATGCAACAGCCATTCCAGAACTCATCGATGATAATGCCATTTTTAAATCCTCTGGACTTGTACTGTTTAAATCGGCAATAGGTTTTAGCATAAGAATAAATCCTATGATTGTTCCTAACAATCCTAATTTTAGCGCCACATCAGAAGCAACTACACCGTAGCTAATTTTTTTCTCAAATTCTGACTCAAAAGCATTAATTAGAACATCCTTATCTTCATTTTTTTTAAGGGAATTAAAGAATCTAGAAACCAATAATTTTTTATTTTTAAATTCCATATTTTCAAAGGAATTTCTTTCATCAGAAATAATTTTTGATAAATATAACCAATAAATTGAAGAAATAATCCACAAACAAGCTATTACTGTCGATATTTGACTTTTATCACCTTCTAATACAACTGCTAAAAGACCTCTTTCATCAAGAATCCATACTCCGAATATAATTAATACCAAAAGAAGAAGTGACCTTAGAACCCCAAGTGATTGATTTTGAGTGTTAAATTTCATAATTTATTTCCTTTTATTATTATTTATAATAATTTGAAGAACAAATTAGTATTTAAATTTTGAATTTAATTAGTATTATCCATTATAATGCTTAGAGGTATGAATATGAAAGAAAAAATTCTTATTGAAAACGGAACTATAATTGATGGGACTGGTTCTAAAGAATATATTGGCAATATAGTTATTGAAGATAATAAAATTATTGCTATTGGTGAGAGTGCAAAAGACTTCTCTAAAGAGAAGGATATAAAAAAAATTGATGCATCCGAAAAATTTGTGATGCCAGGTATTATCGATGCACATTGTCATATCAGCTTTGACGAACCAACCTCAAATGATGAGCTTTTTTTTCATAGAAGGCAGGCTTTAGCAGCGATAATATCAGGTCATAATGCACGAAAAGTATTGTTAGCAGGTGTTACTGGGTTTTGTGACCCAGACAGTTTACATGAAATTGGCATTGATTTAAGAGATGCAATTAATTCTGGGTATGTCGAAGGGCCCAGAATGTCAGTTGGGGGAAATGCTCTATTAACATCAGTAGGTGGAACCGCTGGTAGGTTAATTCCTGATGAGGGTATCAGGGGCTATGCCCAAATAGTACAAAATAAAGATGAAATAATTACAGAAGTCAGGCGTCAAATTAAAAATGGTGCTGATTGGATTAAAGTTCATGTTACAGGTCTTATACCAAATCAAAGGGAAGCAGGTGAAATATCTGTATGGTCATATGATGAGCTAAAATTAGTTTGTGATTTAGCTCATGACCTAGGTATCCCAGTTGTAGGTCATGTGAGAAATGCAAAAGGGGTTATAGATAGTATAAAAGCTGGAATGGACATGATACTTCATGCAACATTTATGGATGAAGAAGCAATTGATTTAGTTTGCGAAACCAAAACTCCAATTGTCCCAACTTTTACCTTTCAAGCAAATCTAGCAGATTTTGGTGAAATAATAGGCGCATCATCTGATTACAAAGAAATTTTTAGAAAAGAAATTGTAGACAATTGTGAAATATTTAAAAAAATTCATGATGCAGGTGTTCCATTGTTATGCGGAACTGAAAGTGGTTTTTCTATGACACCATACGGAGAATGGCATTATAGGGAACTTGAAGTTTTTGTTAATGATATTGGCATGAGTAATTTAGAATCGATTGTATGCGCTACAAAAAACGCTTCTAAAGCAATGAAAATGGAGGGAGAAGTTGGTACATTAGAAAATGGTATGCTAGCTGATATTTTGATATTAGATGAAAATCCTCTGAACGATATTACTGTACTTGGTGATAAATCAAAAATTTCGTCAATTATTTTGAATGGAAATGAAGTTGATAGAACTAAGCCTGAGCCAGAAATCACTCCACCTCAGGGTTGGAGGCTATCACCCTATTCAGATAAAATTTTAACACAAAAAGTAGCAAAAAATAGATAGGCGAAATGACTGAACATATTTTTACTAATTATGACGATGCTGCTAATGCTTTAAGGATCAAAGACCTTAAACAATCTCTCTACGATGATGGTGAAGTTATCATGGATCAAGTATTAGTTTGCTTGCATGGTGAAGAACACAAAAAAAGAAGAAAGTTAGAAAATAAAATTTTTACAAGAGATATTTTTAAATATTATGAAAATGAAGTTTTTCCAAAAACAATTGATGAAACCTTAGAGCCATACAAAGTTTCTGGAAAAATGGATTTAGTGGATTACGGTTTTAGAGTGTTATTAAATTTAACAGCTGATTTTTCTGGTGTTGATAGGCCAAAAAAATCTAAAGAAGAGACAGAAACTTTGTTAACTTTGTTAAAGATTTTTGCTTCAGGGGCAACTCTCCATCACTCAACTAGGGATCACGAAGAAGTAAAAGAAGAAGTAAAAAGTGCTCTTAGAGATTTTGATAACCAATTCCTAAAACCCTCAATTGAAAGAAGAAAAACACTAATTGAAAAAAAAGATTTTGAAAATTTACCAAGCGATATTCTTACTATTCTTTTGGTAAATGATGATGATTTAAATCTTCCTTATGATGTTCTTCAGAGGGAAATTGCTTTCTATCTTCTTGCTGGAGCTCAAACCTCAATTCATTCGCTTGTCCACGTCTTTCATGAAATACACGAGTGGGTCACAAATAATCCTGAAGAAAAAAATAAAATGATAACTGATCCAATATTTGTTCAAAAATGCTTTTTAGAGAGCACAAGGCTCCACCCTTCAAGCCCAATAGCTCTAAGAAAACCAGTGTGTCCTGTAAAACTTCCAAATGATAATGAGGCAGGCCTTGGCGATAGTGTTGTTATTGATTTATATAATTCAAATAGAGATAAGAAAGTTTTTGGTAATGATGCAGATAAATTTAATCCCCATAGAGAACCACCGAATGGTCAAAATTTATATGGGTTATCATTTGGTTTGGGAATGCATTCATGTATTGGAAGAAATCTTGCGGCTGGAGTAAATTCTAAACCAGATACCGACCCAAATAATCATCATTACGGAACAGTAACAATGATACTTAGGGAGTTAATTTCACGTAATGCCATTCCTGATCCAGACGATGCACCTAAAATGGATGATAAGACAAAAAGACCAAACTGGGGATACTACCCAATTGTCTTTTCCTCTAAGAGATAGCAATAGTGAATAAGTTTGAAACATCAAGTTACGAAACTATAAAATCAGCTCTAGTAAATAGGAATCTTAAACAAGCTTTATATGACAAAGGTAAAGTTATAATGGATGGAGTTTTGCTTACTTTACATGGTGAGGAGCATAGGAAAAGAAGAAAACTTGAGCATAGAGTTTTTCAAAGAGATTTTTTTAAGTATTATGAAAAAGAACTTTTCCCAAGAACACTTAATGAAACTATTAATCCGTATCTAAAAAATGGAAGATTAGATTTATTAGATTTTGGTTATAGAATAACAATGAACTTAACAGCAGATTTTGCAGGTGTTGATAGAGTTAAAAAAACTCCAAAAGAAACTGAAGATTTACTATCGTTAGTTAAAATATTTAGCCAAGGAGCTACATTAGTTCATTCAAAAAGACCTCATGAAGATGTCAATAAAGAAGTTATAAAAGCCTTGAATGAATTTGAAACAAAGTTCCTTGCTCCATCAAAAAATAGAAGAAAAAATTTAATAAAAAGATATAAAAATAATGAAATAAAAAAAGAACAACTTCCTAGGGATGTTCTTACAGTTTTATTAATGAATGAAGATAAAATAGAGCTAAACGATGAACTTATCAGAAGAGAAATCGCCTTCTATCTTCAAGCTGGATCCCATAGTACTGCAAATTCGATGACACATGCTTTACATGAAATTTACAAATGGAGTGACAATAACCCTAAAGGTATTAAAAAAATTAAAAATGATCCCCTTTTTCTTCAGCGATGCGTTCATGAAAGCATGAGACTTCATCCTGCAAGTCCTGTAGCTTGGAGAAAATCAGAATGCCCGGTTAATCTTGAAAAAAATATTAATATGAAAAAAAATGATTTAATAATTATGGATCTTCATGAAGCAAACCAAGATAAAACAATTTTTGGTCTAGACTCACATATATTTAATCCATATAGGGAGGTTCCTAAAAACCAGTTTTTGTGGGGATTAACATTTGGTATAGGATTGCACATGTGTTTTGGAAGAGATTTGGATGGAGGACTAGTACCAGATGAAAAAACTGACCCTAGCAATCATCAGTATGGTATAGTAACTTTATTAGTACAAAAAATCCTAAATGAGGGTGGTTACCCTGATGATAAAAATAAACCAGAAACTGATCTAAGTACAGAAAGGTCTAACTGGGCTTCTTACCCAATAATATTCGGAGATATAAAATGAAAACTGCTATTGTTACAGGAGCTGGAGCTGGAATAGGTGAAGCTATTTGCCAAAAACTAAGTAAAAATAATTATCGTGTTGGTATGCTGGATTTAAATGAAGAAAGTGTAAAAGAAGCTTCAAAAAAAATTGAAAATAGCACTCCTCTTTGTGGTGATGTTACAAGCGAGGATTCTATAAAAGAGGCATTTGGCAAATTTGGTGAAATACCTGACTTATTAGTCAATAATGTTGGTATTGTTTTATTTGGTCCTCTCGAGGAACATTCTGTAAATGATTATAGTAAAAGTCTAAATATAAATCTGTTAGGTTCTTTTATCACCTCTAGAGTTTTAATAAATGACATGATTAAAAGAGGAAATGGTTCAATAATTAATATGTCATCAGTTAATGGTGTTAATCCAGGTATAGGAATTGGTGCATACCCAGCATCAAAAGCTGGCATAATATCCATGACACAACAAATGGCTATTGAATGGGGTAAATTTGGAATTAGAGTAAATTGTATTTCTCCAGGTTTTATAGATGCAGGTATGTCAAAACCTATTTATGAAGATCCTAAAGTTAGAGAGTTAAGAGGTGGAGCAGTTCCCTCAGGAAGATTGGGTGAAGCTGAGGATATAGCCAATGCAGTTCTCTTCCTAGACTCGGAAAATGCATCTTATGTTAATGGTCATAACTTAGTAGTTGATGGTGGTGTAATAAGCAGTGTTATTGCCCAACTTCCAAGGGAATAATGAAAAAAAATTTAATTTTTACAGGGGGAATATTTCATCCATTCGATGAAACATCAGAAACTTTATCAAATATTATTAATAATTTTGGATATAAATCAGAAATAACTATTGATATTGAAGAGGGTATTAAAAATATAAATGAATATGATTTAATTACTTTCAATGCCCTTAGGTGGAGAATGTTAAATCATGAAAAATATATACCTTATATTGATGAATGGCAGTTTAGCTTATCTAATAAATCGAGAAATTTATTAGAAGATTTCATAAAGAAAGGTGGAAAAATGCTAGCTTTCCATACTTCATCTATATGCTTTGATGATTGGGATGGATGGACAAAACTTTTGGGTGGTAAATGGGACTGGGATAAATCATTCCATCCTCCAATTGAAAAAATTGAAGTTTCTCCAATAAAAAATCATCTTCTGGGTAAAAGCATAGAAAACTTTAAAATCAAAGATGAGGTATATCATAATCTTAAAATTGAAAAAAATTCCCAGCCATTTCTCTCAGCAAGATCAAATACAACAAAAGAGGATCATATTATTGGCTGGACTAGTGAATATCAAAAAGGAAGAACTGTTTATAATGCACTAGGTCACGATTCAGAATCATTAAAAAATCCATTTATGATAAATATTATAAAAAATAGTTTACTTTGGTTATCTGGAGATGAGTTTGTTAGAAATTAAAAATATGTCGATTATTATCACTGGTGGTTGCTCAGGCTTAGGTCTTGGTATGGCAAAAAAATATAGTGAGGCTGGAGCAAAAGTAACTATTTGCGGTAGAAGAGAAGAAAAAGTAAAAAAATCCCAGGAAGAATTAGGTTCAAATGTTTTGTCAATTGTCGCAGATGTTACTCAAGATAGCGATAGAGAGAAAATTATTGATAGAGCATTGCAACATGGTAATAAAATTGATGTCCTTATAAATAATGCCGGTAATATGTATAGAGGGCAAATTGAAGATCTAGAAGAACAAAAACTCCTAGATATATTTAATACGAATGTTATTTCAGGAATGATGCTTTTAGGTAAGGCAAAAAGTTTCTTAGCTGAAACTAAAGGCTCTAATATTTTTATTGGCTCTGTTCATAACAGAAGAGCTTTTCCCGGAGCATCGCCTTATGCAGCAACAAAAGGTGCACTTGAGACATTAACGAAAGTTTTAGCCGCAGAGCTTGGTAATGAAAAAATTAGAGTAAATTGTGTTGTACCAGGAGGGGTCTTTACAGAAATCAACCAAAGAGCAGGTTTATTTAACGATGATAATGCAAAAAAAAGATTGGAAGATATGGCGTCGATACACGCCTTAGGAAGAATAGGTACTCCTCTAGAAATTGCAGAAGCTATAGAGTATTTAATTTGTGCTGAGTGGACAACTGGTGCAATTCTTGAAGTTGATGGAGGTTTAGGTTTAGGTCTTACTAACGCCTAAATAGGCAAACTTGAAACGCCACCATCTACTGCAATTGATTGGCCAGTAATATAACTTGATTTTTCAGAGGCCAAAAAAGTCACCAAATCTGCTAATTCTTCTGGTTTACCAACTCTTTTAGCGGGAATATTACTTGATATTGTGTCCACAACCTGCTCTTCGGAAACATTAAGCTCTTTGGCTTGCATTGAAACAAGGCCTTCAACTCTTTCAGTTTTAGTGAAGCCCGGACAAACATTATTTATCAAAATATTATCCGATGCAATCTGGTTAGAGAGAGTTTTTGCCCAGCCATGAACAGACATTCTAACTCCATTAGATAACATTAGATTATCAATGGGTTGTTTTGCTGATACAGAACTAATATTAATTATTCTTCCCCATTTATTTCTCTTCATAGATGGTAAAACAGCCCTTGTTAATCTTACAGCTGATAAAAAAGTTGACTCAAAAGTAGAAACCCAATCATCATCACTGATCTCATCAAAAAAACCTGCCTTTGGACCGCCAGTATTATTAACCAGTACATCAACCCTTCCATGCTTTTTAATAATATCTTCAACCATTTTATTAATGTCTTCTTTGTTGCTTAAATCTGTCTGAAAAAAATAGACTTCAGAGCCTGTCTGTTCTTTAATATCTTTTGCAGATTTTGAAATTTTTTCTTCATCCCTTGAACAAATGATTACTGTTGCACCCTCGTTTGCAATAGAAAGTGCTGTTGCTTTTCCTAGACCTTGACTTGCTGCAGTAACAAGAACAATTTTATTATTAAGTCCCAAATCCATATCAACCCCATTTAAAATATTTAACAAAATAGTAAATTTTAACTATAAAAGCGAATATAAACTTTAAACAAAAAAAAATTATATATATATTTAATTTTTGAAAGGAAAATATATGTCTGAAAAAGGTATGGGATCTTCAGTTCTAAGAAAAGAAGATTATAGATTTATAACAGGTAAAGGAAAATATACCGATGATATAAATCACCCCAATCAATTATATGCATATTTTTTAAGATCTCCTGTCGCACATGCAAATTTAATTTCTATTGAAACTGAGAGTGCAATGAGTTCTCCAGGGGTAGTTGCAATATATACAGGTAAAGATATTGATGCTTCTCTTCCTTGCGGCTGGGAAACTCCTACAAAACCTGGAACTCCTCCAATGCACGAGCCTCCTTGGCCTGTTTTTGCAAAGGATAAAATTAGATTTGTTGGAGAAATGATTGCAGTCGTCATTGCTGAAACAGTTAATCAAGCAAAAGATGCGTGTGAATTAATTAACCTTGAGTATGAAGATCTTCCAGCTGTTGTATCTCCAAAAAAAGCCACAGAAGATAGCGCACCACAAATTTGGGACGATATTCCTAATAATATATGTTTTGAGTGGGAATTAGGAAATAAAGAAGAAACTGAAAAGGCATTTAAAGAGGCAGAGCATCATATTGAAATTGATTTAACAAATAGCCGTTTAGTTCCAAATGCTATGGAGCCTAGATCATACATAGGAAATTATGAGGATGGAAAAGAAGAGTATATACTTTATACAACAACACAACTTCCACACATTATTAGAATGCTTGTTTGCACAGTATTGGGCTTGGAGGAACATAAAGTTAGGGTAATTTCACATGATGTTGGAGGTGGATTTGGTTCTAAAGCATTTCATTATGCAGAAGAAGCAATAGTAACCTGGGCTGCTGGAAAATTAGCAAGGGCTATTAAATGGACATCTGAAAGAAGTGAAGCATTTATTAGTGATAGACATGGAAGGGATCATGTTACAAAAGCAGAGGCAGCTCTTGATAAAGACGGTTATTTTACAGCAATGAGAGTTACAACCTTAGCTTCTTTAGGAGGGTATTTATCAGGGTCAGGACCAGCAATACCTACATTTTTTTATGGCCCTTTAATACCTGGTCCATATAAAACTCCTAATCTTTATTGTGATGTTAAAGGTGTATTTACAAATACAGTACCTGTTGATGCGTATAGAGGAGCTGGTCGCCCAGAAGCTACATATGTTACAGAAAGATTAGTTGAAGCCGCTTCCAATCAAACAGGAATTGACTCTATTCAATTAAGAAAAAAGAATTTTATTCAACCAAATGAATTCCCCTATCCATCGCCCGGAAATTTAACATATGACTCTGGAGATTATGATGCATGTCTAAACTCTGCATTAAAAGCAATTAAATATGACGAATATAATGAGAGAAAAATTAAATCAGAAAAAAATGGTAAGCTAAGAGGTATAGGAATTTCTTGTTATATTGAGGCATGTGGAGTAGCCCCTTCAAAAATGACCCTAGATGCAGGAGGAAGGGGTGGCTATTATGAATCATCTACCGTTCGTGTGAATCCAACCGGTTCGATTACCGTATTTACTGGATCACACTCTCATGGACAAGGTCATGAAACAGTATTTGCCCAAATTGTTCACGATACTCTTGGTATTCCATTTGAGTCTATTGATGTAGTACATGGGGATACAGGAAGAATACCTTATGGCGTAGGTACAGTTGGTTCTCGTTCTTTAGCTGTAGGAGGACCTGCATTGATGAAGTCTTTAGAAAAAATTATTACTAAAGGAAAGAGAATTGCTGCTCATTTGTTAGAATCTTCAGCCGATAAAATAATTTTTGAGGATGGCGAATTTTCAGTAAAAGATACAAACAAATTTATTTCATTACCTGAAATTATTGGTGCAGCTTATGTACCTGGAAATTATCCTATTAACGAACTTGAACCTGGCCTTGAAGAAACTTCATTCTATGATCCCCCGAACCTAACCTATCCAGCAGGAACCCATATTTGTGAGATTGAAATAGATCCAGATACTGGTAAAACGGAAATCGTAAATTATGCAGTATCTGACGATTTTGGTATAATAATGAATCCTATGATTGTTGAAGGGCAGGTTCATGGAGGTGTTGCTCAAGGCATTGGACAAGCCATGTTAGAACATTGCATTTATGAAGAGGACTCGGCTCAATTAATAAATGGATCTTTTATGGATTACACAATGCCTAGGGCAGATAATATTCCGTCAATGATTGTAAAAACTGAAACAACACCATCGGTTCATGGACTCGGCGTAAAAGGTTGTGGAGAAGCAGGTGCAATTGCAGCGCCTCCTGCGGTTATCCATTCTGTTTTAGATGCATTAAAATCATTTGGTATAAAAGACTTTGATATGCCGGCTACCCCAAATAAAATATGGGAAGCAATTCAAAAAGCAAAATCAGTTTAAAAATTAAGACCAAGGCTTTATTACAACAAGAATAACAATAAATATCATTAAAACAGTTGGTATTTCGTTTATTATACGGAAGAATTTTGATGAATATTTGTTATTATCATTTTCAAATTCATTAATGCAATTTTTCATAAAAATATGAAAAAATGTCATAAGAATTACTAATAAAAATTTTATTAATAACCATAATTCAAGCCCATTATTATAAAGCAAAAAAAGACCAGACAACCATACAATCATCATGGCGGGGTTCATTATAAAACGGTATAATCTATACTCCATAACTTTAAAAGTTGAAGATAAATCAATATTATTAATATTTTCAGAATGATAAACAAATAGCCTTGGAAGGTATAAGAGGCCAGCCATCCAAGATATTACAGAAACTATATGTATAACTTTAATCCAGAGTATCAATTTACTTCCATTTTGCATTAGGAGGCATAGACATTAAAATTGCCTCTGTAGATCCCCCGGTTTTAAGGCCAAATAATGTTCCCCTGTCCCATAAAAGATTAAATTCAACATATCGACCTCTTTTATACAGTTGAATATCTTTTTCATCCTGAGACCAACTCTTATTTTTTCGTTTTTCAATAATAGTACAGATAGTTGTTAAAATATCTTCTCCAAAATCATGGATAAAATTAAAATCATTATCAAAATTGTTATTATTCAAATGATCAAAAAAAATACCTCCCTCTCCCCTTGGCTCATCCCTATGAGGAAGATAAAAATATTCATCACATTGTTTCTTAAAATCTGGATAATAATTTTTATCATGCTTATTACATACATTTTCTATTGATGTATGAAAAAAATTTACATCATCATCATTAAAAATTGAAGGAGTCATATCGGCTCCGCCGCCAAACCACTTTTTTCCAGTTTGGATGAATCTAGTATTAAAATGAAAAGCTGGGACAAAAGGAGATTGCATATGAGCAACTACACTTATGCCACTTGCCCAATAATTTGGAGCTTTTTCAGTACCAGATATTTGTTTTCTAAAATCTTCTTTAAATTCGCCTTTAACAGTTGAAATATTAACACCAACTTTTTCAAAAACACTACCTTTTAAAGTACTCATTTCTCCACCACCCTCTCCAGAGTGTTTCCAGGTCTTTCTTACAAATTTTTCGTCATCAATTTCTTCAAATTTTTTACAAAATTGATCTCTTAGTTCTCTAAACCATTCTTGAGCAATTTTTTTCTCACTTTCAGATTCATCTAATCCTAAAGAGTTGTTCATTTAAAATTTTCCCTAATAGTCTTAATAAAGTAACTAACATTTTCTTCAGGTGTAGTTTTTAAAATACCATGCCCTAAACCACAAACCCAACCAGCTCTCTCGGATAAATTTAAATTAAGTATTGGCTCCATATATTTATCGAGCTCTCTTTTAACTTCATCCAAAGATCTAGTTAAAATCTCTTGATTAAAATTACCCTGAACAAAACCTCTTTTAGTTTTTCTTAACCAATGTGAAATTTCGAATGTGTGATCAAATCCTATTCCTGATAAAGTTTTATCTTCATTGGAATTTATAGCTTCAATAAAAAAATTATATTCAAATGGGTGCTTTGCAAAGAATCCAACGCTACCATCAAAAGGTTTTATTAAATTATTATACACAATATCTGAATAAGCATAGAAATCTTTTGAATTTCCTATTCTTGCAGCATCTGTATCAAAAATCATAACTATTTCGGCTCCTGAAGAAATCTGTAGTTCAATATTTTTCTTTAACAAAGGTATTATTTTCTCAGTAAGAAGTTTATAAATAAAATCATTTCTAAAATTACCCTCGTAACTTATACCCTTATTCATTCCAGTGCCGTAAGAGGCAACTGTCCATGGACCACCTACAAAGCCAATCAAGCTTTTATTTTTTGGTAAGATATCACGTGTTATTTTTAAAGCCTCGCTCTGAAAATTTAAATCTAGGATAGCGTCTTCAACCTCTTTTAATTCATTAAAATTTAAATGATCGATAAATTTACCAAAAACAGGCCCTGGATTATATTTAAGACTCATACCTAAAGCCTCCAATGGAAAAAGAATATCGCTAAATAGAATTGAAACATCAAAATCAAAGTCTTCAATCGGACCCAATGCAGTTTGTGCAGCCAACTCTGGATTTTTACATAAATCCTCAAAAGAGTAATCTTTTTTTAAATTTTGGTAATGCGAATGATATCTTCCAGCTTGTCGCATAAACCATATTGGTGGAGTTTTTTGAGATACTCTTTTTAAAGCGTTATTAAATAATAAATTGGACATTAAAAACCTATTTCTTTTGCCAACCGTGCTCCATAAGAAATAATATATTGAGCTCCAGCCCTTCGCATAACATGCCAAGTTTCTTTTAAAGCTTCATTTAAATCCAGCAAACCTTTTTCTTCTGATAAACACATACCAGCGTATTCACCACTTACCTGATAAGAGCCAACCATTAAATTGGTTTTTTCTCTAATCTTCATAATTAAATCAATTGAGGTCATTCCAGGTTTGACCATGAGCATGTCAGCTCCTTCCTCAGCACATCTTAAGCTTGCTCTAATTGCCTCAGATTCGCTCCTATAATCTAACTGATATTGCTTTCTATCACCAAAAGATGGTGCCGAAGATGCAGCCTCTCTAAATGGTCCATAAAAATTACTTGAAAATTTCGTACTATAACTAACTATAGGCTTCATTGAAAATTCCTCTTTATCAAGGATTTTTCTAATTGATAATGTTCTTCCATCCATCATATCACTTGGTGCAATAATGTCTGATCCTGCCTGAGCATAGCTAAGTGCGATCTTGGAAATTTCTTTTAATGTTCGATCAATGTCAATTGATTGATCCTCATTAAATAAACAACAATGTCCATGATCAGTTAAAGAGCATAAGCAAACGTCGGTCCATAAATTTATATCATTCATAAACCTATCTTTTATTGAGCTTATTGCTCTTTGGTGAAAATCTAAATTAAAAGAACTAACGCTTTTCTTTTTAGGAGAAATAAATAATAGAAAATTTTTTACTCCATTATTTAGATCATCATCAATTTGTTTAAAAGAGTTATCAAGAGACATAACGAAATTATTTTTTAAACCTATAATTTCTTCATTATCATTAATACCCTCATTAATAAAAATTGGTTGAACAAAATGCGATAGTGAAAAACTTGTTTCAGAACATAAATCTCTTAATAATTGATTGCTCTTTAAACGGTGAAGTTTTTTTTCAGCTTTTTCCATTTGTAATCTCATTTTTCCAATCTTCATAATTCAAGAAAATTTTTATACGGTCTTCCGTAACATTCTTTTTTATAATTTCATAGGTATTACCTGGTCCACAAGAATGAAATTTTTCAAGAATTAGTGGGAATTCCTCAATTGCATACTCAAATGCTGATCCACTCATCCAATAAAAATGTGTCTTTTTAGATAAATTCTCATCAATTTTATTTTTAATTAATTTATATGTAAATAATCTTTCTTTGATTGAAAAATCTAAAGAACTCGAGTGAGTTAATTTTATCCATTGGTTATCGGAAAGAAATTTCAAATTATCCTGACTTTCTCCCAAACTATCAAAACTTCCATTAACCCAAAAACCTTTTTTGGCTAATTGAAACCAAGTTTTTACACCGCTTGTCCATAGAATGTTTGAACTATCTATTTTCTCCTTACTTTCTAAAACATTACCTCTAGTTGCTAAAATATTTTTATTTCTTAGAGTGCTTATTTTTTTTGATTTTTCTTTAATATTCTCACGTGAGAATAATTTATAATCTCTTATATTAGATGGATAAATTTTATCTGGGTCGACACCATACCAATTTTTTCCATCCTTAACTTTTCTCTTTATAATTCTTTTATCAAGGGTAATATTTTCATCAGTTATACCTTTTAATGTAAGCACATCTCCAAAGCTTTTTTTTTCAAAGCTAACACCGATTTTTTGATGACAACCACCACCGTAGGAAGATAAAATTTCTCGTTCTACTTGAACAGATTCAAATGTTTTAAAATCATTAATTGCTTCTACTAGATTAATAATATCTTCACGACCATCTTTTACTTCAATTGCAATTGCGCCTTGCGCAGGAGCGCAAGGGTTTTCAGATAAGGGGGGTATTAGCCAAACTGAATTATCAATTACTTCTCTTATTTCAATTGATAAGCTTTTATCTCCATTTGCAAGAAGTCTATCAATAGCGGCTTTTGCTAAAACTATTCCATCAGAGTTTCCATTAAAATATTTATTCAATCGAGTTGGAATATTACCTCTAATATTTTCAAAATTTATCTTTATGGTCTCAAATGGCAAAGCATTATTTAGAAATGAGCTTAAATTGTACTCTCTTCTCGGTGATGATGTTAAAAGAGTTAAGCTTTTATTTTTTTTAATTTTTTCTATATTTTTCTTTTTAAAAAAAATAATATCTCGCATATCTGCTCGTGGAAGTGTTCCCACTATTTTAGTACCCTTGGTTAATTTAATTGGTAAATCTTTCCATGAATGAACAGCTAAATCAGCTTCTTCGTTAATTAAACTTGCCCTCAAGTCAGAAGTAAAAACACCTATCTCTGGAAGCTTACTTAAAGGAGTTGTTAAATCAATATCACCTTTAGTATCTTTGTAAATAAAATCTAGAGATATGTCATTTTTTTTGGTTTTAATAGCGTCACCAACTAAAAAAGCCTGAATAATTGCTAAATCACTCTTTCTTGAAATAATTTTAACCATAATTTATATTTTCTCATGAATTTATTTTAAAGTATCGACTTATTTTATCTATCTTGATAGAAATATGCGACATAATGTCTAAAAGAGTATTTTAAAGTGCTATTATTATATTTTTCTATTAGAAATATAATTTATTTTAGTAATACTAAACTGGGGTAGGAAAGTTGGATTATAATAATTTTTTTAAAAGTAAATTAGATAATCTTAAAGATGAAGGTCTTTATAGAACTTTCAGAGAGATTGATCGCCATCAAAATTTATTTCCTAAAGCACTCGAATATAATGAAGGTCATAACAGAGAAGTTGAAATTTGGTGTTCAAATGACTATTTGAATATGAGCCAACATCCTGAAGTAATGCAGACATGTATTGATGTAATATCTGAACTTGGAACAGGTTCAGGAGGTACTAGAAATATTTCTGGTACATCATCATACCATGTGGGATTAGAAAAATGTCTTGCGGAGCTACATAACAAAGATAGAGCGCTTGTTTTCCCCTCAGCATACACAGCAAACCAATCAACAATATCAATTTTGTGTAAAAATATAGATGATATTGAAATTTTTTCAGATGAATTAAATCATGCTTCTCTTATTGAAGGTATAAGAAATAGTGGTGCAAAATATCACATTTTTAAACACAACAATATTGATGATTTAGAAAAAAAATTAAATGATTGTGATATTGAAAAACCTAAACTAATTGTTTGTGAGTCGATTTATTCTATGGAGGGAATAAGATCTCCATTAAAAGATATTGTTAGACTGGCAAAAAAATATAATTCCCTCACATACCTTGATGAGGTTCATTCTGTTGGTCTTTATGGACCCTCGGGTAGTGGTATAGCTGCCGAACAAGGAATTGATAGAGATATTGATATCATCAATGGTACTTTATCAAAATCCTTTGGGCAAATGGGTGGTTATATTGCAGCTAATGCAGATTTAATTGATTACATAAGAAGTTTCGCACCAGGTTTTATTTTTACATCATCAATTAATCCCTCTGTTGCAGCTGCCTCAATTAAAAGTATTGAAATCTCAAAAGTTGCAGAAACTCTTCGTCTTAAAATTAGAGAAAATTCGTCAATTATTAGAGATGGTCTTAGATCAGTTAACATTCCATTTATCGACAACGAAAGCCATATTGTCCCAATACTTGTAAAAGGACCTCTAGAATGTAAACAGATATCTAAATTATTACTTGATGATTTTGGTATTTATATTCAACCTGTATTTTATCCTACAGTACCTAAGGGTGGGGAAAGGTTGAGAGTAACAATAACTCCAAAACATTCTAAGGCTGATATAGATAACTTTATATCATGCATTAATGAAGCCTGGAATATCCTCAATTTCAAGAGAGCTGAGTCTAATAATTTAAATTCTAGAGCTTAAGAACTAAGAGTTTCAATAATTTTTGCTAACCTTTGCTTACTTTTACCAGCTACACGAGCAGATGTTATAGCATTTAAATTATCTTTGTTGCCATCAACAATAACTACCGCAATCATGCCCATATTTTTGTGAGGTGTGCATTGATATAAATAAATACCAGGTACTGTAAATGTATATTCTGTATCAACATTTAACTTACTCCTAAAAGTACCAACACCCTCGGGTACACTTAGAAATTGAACGTTATGACCTTTTGTTGTTGCCAACCATTTTACGGTATCACCAGATTGAATATTCACTACAGACTGAGAATAAACCATGCTTTCTTTTCCTAACCTATTAAGCATTTCAACTTCGAAAGTTGCAGCTGATAGTGTGTTTGCAAAAAATATGGCGGTAATGGCAAATAAAATTTTATTCAATTTAATCTCCTAATATTAAAATCAATACTATAAATTACAATAAATGCGGTCATATTTGCCAGCTGAAAAAATATTAAAGACAATATGTCGCATAAATTAATTTGAAATTGAATCAATCGATAGGCTAGTTGCATTTATTACCGAAGCCACTCTTAAAGCTGCTTGGATTTTATTTGCACTAACTTCTTTTTTAACTAAAACATTTTCATGACTATCCAAACACATACCACAGCCTTTAATAGCTGAAGCAGCAAGAGACCATAGTTCAAAATCAATTTCGTCAATACCGTGGGATGCTATTGCATTCATCCTTAAATTAGCGGGCATTGATTGATAGTTTTTATTACTTATTAAATGTATTGATCGATAATAAATATTATTCATAGCCATTAAGCTTGCGGCTGTATATGCAGCATTAAACTCTTTCTCAGAAAGAATTTCTATTGCTTCTTCAACTATCATTTCAGTTAAAAATTTATTTTGTGTTGTTAAAGATGATGTTAAAACCATTCCGGCAAAAGTATTCTCATTCAAAATTGTTTCATTTGATAATGAAGAAAGATTTAATTTTATATCTTTTGCAAAATCAGGCAAAAGAGACTTTATTTTTTCAAATTTCATAATTAATCACTTTTATAAAGTTTCACCACCAACAGGACGGTTACATGGACACAATTCATCTGTTTGAAGAGCATCCAATACACGTAATGTATCTTGAGGATTTCTTCCAACATTTAGGTTAGTAACATAAACATGTTGAATAACATTATGAGGATCAACAATAAAAGTAGCTCTTAAAGCAACACCCTCCTCAGATCTTATACCAAGGGCATCAATTAAAGATCCAGTGGTATCAGCAAATGACCACTGAGATAACTTATTTAAATCAGAATGCTCTCTTCTCCATGCTAATTTGCAAAATTCATTGTCAGAGCTTCCACCTAAAACAACACAATCTCTATCCTCAAAATCAGAATTTAATGAAGCAAATTCTGAAATTTCAGTTGGACAAACAAACGTAAAATCTTTTGGATAAAAATATATAACCTTCCACTTTCCTTCAAAGCTTTTATTGGTAATATTTTCAAATGCACTTTCACCATTTTCTTCATGATTATTGAAACCTGGCTTTACACCTACAACCTCGAACTCTGGTAAATCACTTCCAATTCCTAACATAATAATTTCTCCTAATTTATAATAATGATTATTAGAATCATTTAAGTTTATGATGAAAATAGATATAAACTATAGCTAAATTAGAATCAATCTAAAAAGTAAAATGGGACCAAAATTAAAAATAATGGTCCCATTTGGCAGTATTATTGGGATACTGCTTATCTAATTATCTTTCCTTAGGGGGGGGAGTCTAATTAATGGAAATAAAAATCAGATAATATCAAAAGTCTTAGTTTATAACATTTAATTGCTCCCTACTCCCATAAAAGGAGTAAATGTTATCTTTATATTTCTCGTGAATAATTAAATCACTATTAATAAATTTCTTACCTAAATTAAAACCTGCATTCACAAAATGTTCTGCGTCTGCTTCAGGAAAATAAGGACCAAATATATTATAAATATCTTCCTTCATATCTTTTTGAGCAAAAGCTATAATTTCAATTAATAAATTCTCGTTTTTACTAGTTAAAGGAGATGTCATGAAATCACTTCTTAAATTAGTTTTATTTAAGTGTGAGAGACCCATCATAAGTGTATGAAAGTATCTTACAGAGTTATCAAGTTTAGCCGCCTTGAAAGTATGATCAATTAAAATTAGAGGCGTATTACATCTAAATACATGGGCTTTTAACCAAAACCTCGAGCATAAAATTAATATATTTTCAGCAGTTCCTAAATTCTTGATACTTCTTTCCATAACATCCCTCTTTATCTATTAAACTATCCCTTAGAATCTTTTCCTTAGAGATACACGTGCATTCAAAGGCTCACCGACTGATGCTTGGTGAGTACTATGAGAATGCGGGAAATATAGCTCATCAGTTAAATTTTCAACGTTAAGCTGAACGCTTAAATCGTCTGCAAGATCATAATAAGCTGCAAAGTCCACACGTGTATAGTCAGGAAGGATTAGGCCTGGTTTATCATTTTTAATATTAGACTCACCTTGATGTGTGACACCTAAACCAATACCAAACTGATCATTGACTTCATACGTAGCCCATAAAGAAGCAGTTTGTTCAGGTATTTCTCTAGGCTCGCCACCTTTAGCAGTTTCACCATCAAGATCACTATATCCAAGCGCTAAATATAATCTATCAGTCACTTGTCCCTTAAGTTCTAACTCAATACCGTCAACTTGAAGTCCTACGATTTCTGAATTTTCACCAGTATCACTGTCTCTAACAGCTTGAGTTTGCTCACTATCAAAATAACTAACAGTAAAGCTTAGATTATCTCTGATATCCCATTTAACACCAATTTCAGTGCTTTCGAAAACATCAGGGTCTAATCTTGCAGAGCTAGATGATAAACTTTTGAATTGCTCACCAGATCTTGGAAGGAAGCTTTCACTATAACTTACATAAAGTGATAGATTTTCTTGCGGCTTAAAGATTAAACCTGCACGTGGAGAAACTTCTTCATCTTCTCTTGACTCTGACGTACCATTTTTGACATCTCTAACTGTAATATCAAAACTATCAAAACGTCCACCGAGCATTATCTTAAAGTTATCATTCACATCAATTTGATCTTGAATGTAGAAAGATGTCACTTCAATATCAGATTCAGTGCTACTTTTTAGATCTGCAGTAAAGTCATTATATGTTCTTACACCTGCAGCATTAACTCCAAAGTTAATTGGTCTAGAGATATTGAATACTTCGTTATCATCTTCAGTAGTAATAAAAAAAGTATTATAACGGTAATTTTCATTCTCAGTGTCAATAATTTCAGCCCCAACCAATAGAGTATGTTTTGCTGATCCAGTTTCAAACTCATTAACAATGTTACCAGAAATTATTAAATTAGTTCTTTCTGTAGGATCTTTATAACCATCCGCTGTAAATGTATCCCCACCAGAGTAACCTGATGCATAATAATTTTTATACATTTTTGCAAAATCGCTATATTGAACAACAAAATTACCTTTTTGAGTGTCAGAAAATTCATGACTAACATTAGCACGATAAATATCAGCTCTAAGGGTTGTTAAGTTTGTATCAGTGTCACCGAAAACTATTTCTTCAAAAGCCTCCACTGGTTCTCCATTAAGGGTTGGAACACCACGATCAATAAATCTTTCATGATCTGCATGCTCATAAGATAAATCTAATGTTGTTTGAGGTGAAATTTGAACTCTTAGTGTTGGGTTAAAACCATAACGATCACCATCGAAGTAATCTCTGTGATTTTCTAATGTATCAGAGTGAAAGTTAATTCTTAATGCAGAATTTTCACCAGTTTGAACATTATAATCAACAGCGAAGTCAAATGCTCCAAAAGTATCCGCGCCCATATCAAAAGATCCAAAAGCATCATTTAAAACAGCTTTTTTTGTAACTCTGTTAATGATACCACCAGTTCCACCTCTTCCAAATAACAACGCATTAGGTCCTCTTAGAATTTCAACTTGCTCTAGGTTATAGAGAGAACGGTAATATTGAACATCATCCCTTACACCATCAAGATAGAAGTCAGCGGTTGATCTAACTCCTCTGAAGACTACAGAGTCTCTGTGTCCCTCTCCTTGCGATGTATTAACACCTGGTGTGTAACGAACGATATCGCCAAGATCTCTAAAACCTTGCTTACGAATATCTTCATCAGTAACAATTGATAGTGTTTGTGGCACATCAATAATTGGTACTGGAGTTTTAAGAGCAGTAACCTGATCAGAATAAAGAACCTTACCTTTGACGATAATTTCTTCAGGATCAGATGAATTCTCTTGTGCAAATATAGTAATAGGCACCGATAGATTGAACATCAATGCAATAAGTAAAAACTTACTTAATTTAGCTTTTATCATAGTTTTGTTTCCCCAATTTAAAAAAATTGTTTTTGATAATAATAATTATTCGCAGTTATAATGTAATTAATAATCATTCGCAAGTAAATAAATAAAAAAAATATCTTTATTTTTTAAATAACTAACTTATTGAAAATATTGTATTATCTTCTTGATAAAGAAGCCCATTTACTAAAATTTTGATCCATGTAAATAAAAGTTCTCTTAGAAATAAGGTTTTTATTTACATTCTTTCTCCAATCATAGTGATAACCTAAACTTCCAATGGAAGGTGGTTTGATATCAAAAATTACTTCAAAAAGATCATCTTCTTTTCCTGGTAACTTTATATTATTAGCGTAATGAAAATTATCTGTTAAATTTATATGCGGAACAAGATCATATGAAACACTCTTTCGAGTTTTTTGGTTAATTATTTTAACTTTTATTTCTAAATAAGGTACAAAGCCACCCTCAACAGAACCCTCAGGCGCATCATTTGTCCAGGTGGCAAGGGCTTCGATATGAATATCTGATTTTTGTTCACTTAAATAAAATTCTTCGGGAAAAATATCATCTTTAATTGCACCTTCAAAAATTAATTCAATACCTGGATCAATTTTTTCTTCACCAATAATCATTTCTTCAGCAGTAAGAGTTGAATTTAAAAAGATAGTGAAAAGAAAAAAAATTAAATATTTAAAATTTCTAATTATCAATCTTTCCGTCCTTTAATTTAATTATTCTATCTGCCATAGAATTAGCATCCTCAATATCATGGGTTACGAGAATACAAGTTATATTATTATTGTTTAATATTTTTTTTGTTTCATGCCTTAAATCTTTCTTCAGATCTTCATCTAAAGAAGCAAAGGGCTCATCCATTAACAAAATTTGTGGGTCAGGAGCAATTGCTCTTGCAATTGCTACTCTTTGTTGTTCCCCTCCAGATATGTTATTTGGGTAAGAATTTACATATTGATCAACTCGAAAAAGATTAAGTAAGTCTATAGCTTTTTTTGTACGAAAACTTTTTTTACCTTTAATTCCAAATTTTACATTTTCTAATACTGATAAATGAGGAAACAAAACTTTCTCTTGAAGAACTAGACCAACATTTCTATGGTTTGGGGGAGTTGAAAAATCTTTATTAGCAACAGTTTTTCCATAGATTTCTATCGCGCCATAATTTAATTTTTCTAAGCCAGTTATCAACCTTAACAAAGTTGACTTTCCACATCCAGATGAGCCTAATATTGCAACTATTTCACCTTCAGACACATCCAAATTTATATCATTCAAAATAAAATCACTACCACCATAGCTATGCTTTATATTCGATAAACTTAAACTAATTTTTTTTTCCATAGCTCTTCTCCAGGTCTCGAATTTTTTATAATTCTTGATAAAATTACAATTGGTAACAGTCCAACTATTACGATAGCAATTGAAGGGGCAGCTGCTTCATACATTCGCTCTTCTGAAGCATAATTATATGCCGAGACTGCCAAGGTTTCAAAATTAAAAGGTCTCAAAATTAGAGTAGCAGGTAATTCCTTAATAACCTCAGATCCTACAAGTAAAATACTTGTAAGTAGTCCTGTTTTTACTAGAGGGAAATGAATTTTATACATTAATTTAATACCTGAGATATTTAAAGTTTTAGAAACATCGTCCAATGAGCTACTAACTCTTTGAAAACTAGCTTCAATTGTAGAATTAGATAAAGCATATGATTTTATTATGTAAGCAATTATTAAACCGATTAAGCTTCCAGTTAAAATAAAATTAAATTTAAAAAATTCAATATAATTGTCAAGAAACGTAAGAAGTTGAGTTATTCCAATAGCAAGAATTAATCCAGGTACAGCATATCCAAGCATAAGGGCTGAGCTAAGGGATAATAGAAATTTATTACCTTGAAAACGAGCAGAAAAATTAACTAGAAAAGAAATCATTGTACATAATAAAGCGGCGATTATTGCAAGTAAAAGAGAATTAAAAGAACTCTCCAAAAAATCTATATTAAAAAAATCTAACTTATAATTAATTGTCCAATTGAGTAATTCAGTTATGGGCAAAATAAATCCCATAAATATCGGAGTAAAACAAAACAGCATTGCGAAAAAATTATTATAACCTTTAAGTTTTATAATATCGTATTTTTTATAAAGAGAATTTCTTGATACAAAAGAAGCCTTTTTCCTAGATATCCTCTCAATGACTAAAAATACTGTCACAAAAATTAAGAGTAATGATGCTAATTGCATTGCAGTTTGTAAATCATACATTCCAAACCATGTTCTAAAAATTCCAGTAGTGAATGTTGCAATTGCGAAATGTTCTACGGCGCCAAAGTCTGATAGTGTCTCCATAATAACAAGAGCTAAGCCTGCAAAAATAGCAGGTCTTATAAGTGGTATTGATAATTTAAAGAATGCCCCTACTCTACTTAAACCTAAAACCCTTCCAGCCTCAATAATGGAAATCGATTGATTTATAAAAGCCATTCTTGAAACAAGATAAACATATGGATAAAGGGTAAAGGAAAAAACAGCTATTGCTCCATATATGTTCCTAACATTTGGAAAAAAAACTTTTTTATCTTCTAATAAAAAAATATTATTTAGTAATATATTAGCACTTCCATAAGTGTCAAAAATCTCCGTAAATGTATAAGCTAAGATGTAAGGTGGTACAGCAAGAGGAAGTATTAAAGCCCACTCAAAAAAAGATTTACCTGTAAAATCATAATAAGTTACAAGCCATGATGATAAAACTCCTATCAATACTACAAAAAAGGAAACTCCAATAATTAGAAAAATTGAGTTTATAATATATTCAGAAAGTACATAATTATATAAATGAAACCAGTTCTCAGAGTATCCATAAAAAAGACTAGATAAAACTAAAATTACAGGTGCAACAAAAAGTAAAAATAAAAAAATCGGTAAAATTTTAAGTGAATTTTCAAAGAGAGAATTATAAAACATAATATTTTCGCAAATTATTTATTAAAGTATAAATGAAAAATCATTTTTATTATATCAATATAAATTTTATCTCCAACCCGCCCTATCCATCAATCTTACAGCCTCAGAATTATATTTACCAAAATCTGATGCATATGTTTCATCTGTTTTAAAATTTGTTCCAAATTTAGCAATAATTTTACTTGGCATTATATGGCTTTTTATTGGGTATTCATATGTATTATCGACTATATGCTTTTGAACTTTATCAGTTAAAAGATATTCAATAAATTTTTCTGCATTAGATGGATTTGGAGCATTTTTTAATATGCCTACTCCACTAATATTGATATGCGTTCCATCATCTGTTTGACCTGGAAATATCAAAGAAACTTTTTCAGCGGCTTTTTTTTGATCAATACCCTTCTCGCCTGATAGCATCAACCCAATATAATAAGTATTAGCTATAGCAATATCTGCTTCGCCATTAGCAACTGCTAGAATTTGAGAACGGTCATTACCTTGAGGTTTCCTAGCAAAATTTTTAACAATCCCTTTTGCCCATTTTTCTGTTCTTTCAACACCAATATTAGATATAAGAGACGCTACAAGTGATTGATTATAAATATTTCCTGAGCTCCTTACTACCAACCTACCTTTCCACTTTGGATCTGCAAGGTCTTCATAGGTTATATTCATAATTTCTATATCTTTTACTCTTTCTGGATTATAAAAAATTACTCTTGATCTTTTTGCAATACCAACCCACTCATTATTAGGGCCCCTTGCACTATCAGGCACTGTTTTGACTATTTTTTCTGATAAAATCTCTCTAAACATTCCATCTTTTTGAATCTTCCATAGATTTCCTGCATCAGAAGTTATAAATAAATCAGCTGGTGAATTTTTACCCTCAAGCCTTAATCTTTCCATAAGGGCTTTACCCTTTCCAGAAATAATATTTACTTTAATTCCTGTTAAACCTGTAAAGTCCTCGTATATGGATTCATCAGAATCATAATGACGAGAAGTATAAACATTAACCTCACTTGCAAATGACTGATAAGAAAAAATAAATAGTAATAAAGCAACGAAAAAAAGCTTATAGAAATATTTCATTTTAAAACCTGCATTAAGAACCTAAATTAATTTTATTGATATTAATAATTATTTGCAATAATTTTTATAAATTATTTAGTCTAAATTAAATCAAAAACAATTTTAAGTATTATTAGGCAAAGTCCTAAAAATATTAATAAACCTAAAATAATGACAATCGATTTTAAAAAGATATAATTGTTTTTCATTACTAATTTCTACTAGCTGAGAATAATTGGAAAATATTGTAACACATAAAGTTAAAAAAGAATCATCTGAAATAAGACTAGATCAGTTTCTAAAGCAAAATATCAGCGACCTTAGTAGAACCAGAATAAAAAAGCTTATTGTTGATGGTTTTTTGAAACTAAATAATAAGATAATTATAGATCCATCATACACTGTTAAAGAAAATGATATCTTTATTCTGGAAATTCCTGATGCAGTAGAAGCAAAGCCAGTAGGTGAAAAAATTGATCTTGAAATTATATATGAAGATAGTGACCTAATAGTAGTTAATAAACAAAAAGGATTGGTGGTACACCCTGCCCCTGGTAATCCCAATAAAACTCTAGTAAATGCATTAATCAATCACTGCGGAAACAGTTTATCCGGGATAGGAGGAGAAAAAAGACCTGGTATCATTCATAGACTTGATAAAGATACAAGCGGCCTTTTAGTAGTTGCAAAAAATGATAGGTCACATAACGGTTTAGCTTCACAGTTTAAAAATCATGGTAAAGATGGAAAATTAATAAGGGCGTATAAAGCTATTGTCTGGGGTATACCAACTTTTTCATCGGGAAAAATATCAACTTTTATAGGAAGATCTGATCGAAATAGAAAAAAAATGATGGTTTTTAATGATGAAAAATATAAATCAAAAGAAGCTATTACATATTGGAAGGTATTAGAGAAAAATGATGAAAATAATATTACGCTAATTGAATGTAATTTAGAAACAGGAAGAACCCACCAAATTAGAGTTCACTTGGATCATATTTCTCACCCCGTATTAGGAGACCCTTTGTATGGACATGGTTATAAAACAAGAGTTAATAAATTAAAGTCCAATATAAAAATTTTAGTAGAAAAACATGTAAACACACAAGCTTTGCATGCGTATAAACTTGGATTTGAACACCCTATTACCAATAAAAATTTAATTTTTGAAACTGATCCCCCTGAAACTATGAAAAAAATTATAGAATCTTTTTAATAAGAAACCTTTACATACATTAAAAAAATAACCATATATTAGTTAAATATATTAAAGAGGATATTATGAATCTTCCTGTTTTATCAGGTGAAATTGGCTTAAAAAACTATCTTGAGGAAATTAAAAAATTTCCTATGCTTAGTGCTGATGAAGAGTACACACTGGCAAATAGATGGAAAGTCCATAAAGATACAGATGCAGCACATTCACTAGTTACAAGTCATTTAAGGTTAGTAGCGAAAATAGCAATGGGTTATAGAGGATATGGCCTTCCTATAACTGATATTATATCAGAGGGAAATATAGGATTAATGCAAGCAGCTCAAAAATTTGATCCAGAAAAAGGCTTTAGGTTAAGCACTTATGCAATGTGGTGGATTAAAGCTGCTATGCAAGAATATATTCTTAGATCATGGTCTCTGGTTAAAATTGGAACAACCGCAATCCAAAAAAAATTATTTTTCAATCTTAGAAGCGCAAAAAACAGAATACAAGCATATGAAGAAGGTGATCTGAATCCGGAAAATCTAAAAAAAATATCTGATCAACTTAATGCCCCAGAAAAAGAAATTATTAATATGAATAGAAGACTTTCTGGTGGAGACCCCTCTTTAAACTCTCCGGTATCGGATAGTGAGCAAACACTCGAATGGCAAGATTGGTTGGTTGCCGATGAACCAAATCAGGAGGAGAGCTATTCAAGTCAAGAAGAGGATACGCTAAGGAAAGAACTGATAAATGACTCTCTTTTAGTTTTAAATGAAAGAGAGCTAGATATCATTCAAACAAGAAGGTTAAGTGACGATCCCTCTACCCTTGAAGAATTAAGTTCCAAATATGATATTAGCAGAGAACGTGTGAGACAAATTGAAGTTAGGGCACTTGAAAAAATGAAAGAAAGTTTGGAAAAAAGTATGAAAGAACGAAATATTGTTGATATTTAGTTATTATTAATCATATGCCAAAGATCGTTAATTATATTAATTAATTCATTAAAGAAAAAATCACCTTTATCTATTAACCCTATACAATGTAAATCATATTCTGGGTGGCCATACCCTGCAAACTCCCAATCAATAATTTTCATACCCTTGTCAGTTTTAATAATATTTGAAGGATTTAAGTCATGGTGACAAAGTACTGGTGACCAATTTTTATTTTGAAAGCTCTCTAAGTGAGGATAAAATTTTTCAAGTCTTTTTTTTAATTTATTATCAATTATTGATTTTTGGCTAATGATTTTTTGATATTTTTCAATATGTTTCAAGTAATTAAACTTAGGTAATCCAATTTCAATTTTCTGATATTTTTCAATTATTTTTTTTAGAATAGCTCTATCGTTTAATGAGAAATTTTTTTTTGAACAAACAGAACCATCAATATACTCTGTAATTAAAAATTTAAGTTGAGGATCAGAAAAAACTATCTTAGGAGCAATTTCATATTCCTTAATAGCATTTAAAATTATAATTTCATTTTTTCTACTAATATTAAATTTATTACTTTTTAGTGAATTTATTCTTAAAATATATTTTTTTTTATTTTCATCGTCATTAATTAAAAAACTATTATTAACTTTTCCATTTTGTAATTTTTTAAAAGAAATTTTTTTAAAATTAAAATTTAAGGCTGTTTTTTCTATTAATTTAATTAATTCACTATTTTTGTTCATAATAAGATTTACGCCAATTTATAAAGCCAAAGATGGATATTACCTGATAACTTAGTAACAGTAATGCAGTTAAATAAAGCTCTTTATCAATATTCAGAAAAATACCCACACCATTAATAACAAACCAATAAAGCCAGTTTGATAAAATTTTTTGGGTAACCATATAAGTAGTGAAAACAGAACCCCAAGTAGTAAAGGAGTCAAGATAAGGTCTTGCCGCTTCCGTATTATTTAAAAGAAAACCAGATACGAGAGTAAAAAATAAAATAATTAATATAGAGATAAAATGTTTGTTAATTGACCATTCTATAATCGGTAAATCGATTTGATCTTTTTTATTATTCCAATTTGCCCATCCATAAATCGCCATTAATAAATAATAAACATTCAGAATGGACTCCATATATAGGGAAACATCCCAATATAAAAAAGTATAAATTGCAGTACTTAAAAACGCAGCATACCAACATAAAATATTTTGTCTTACAGCTAATATTAAATAGGTAATTGCAAAAATTACTGCAAAAATCTCAAGAAGCATCACTTAAGCTCTTTTAAAAAGTTTTTTTACCATTAATACCAAAAATCCTTGGGGTTGCATACTGGCTATACTGTTCGGTTATATAAAATTTTCTTGGATCGTTTCCAAAACTTCCAAAACCTCTTGTTTGAAAATCTTTATCAGTAATATTTTTTCCGTAAAAATTTATTTCATATGAGTCTTTTTTATAACCAATTACAAAATTAAAAAGATTGTAATGATCAGATTTTGAATTATGCCTGTCTGAAAAGTAAAATTCATCCTTTGCTTCAAAATTCAAATTTAAGAATAAATATTCACTTAAATTATAATTTAATGACAAATTAAAATGGTATTTTGGTGCGTGTGACTGTTCTCTTCCAGATAGATCATAACCTATCCCATTTGATGGATCGGCATTAATATGAGAATAACTAATAAAATTCTTAAATTCAGTCTCTAAGATTCCTAAACTAGAAAAAATTTCTAATTTATTATTAGGTATTAATAGAAGTTCTAACTCAATGCCATAATTACTTCCTGAAGCAGCATTTCCAATATAATCTGAAAAACTGCATGGGCAATCTCCACCTTCAATTCCACTTTCTATAGAGGTGACTAGACTTTGTTTAGTTTGAACATCGTCTCGATCTTGATAAAAAATAGATGTTTGTAAAAAAACTGTTTTATCTTGATTATTTGCTTTTAAGCCTAACTCATAATTCCACATTGTTTCGGAATCATAATTAAGATTTTGTTTATTTATAGTTCCTTCAATATTTACACCGCCTGGTTTATAACCCCTTGATAATAATGCATAAATCATTAAGTTTTCATTTAATTCGCCCTGTAAGGAAACTTTACCTCCCCAAAAATTTTCAGACCTTGAATAGTTATTGTCAAAAAGACAACTCTCTGGCTTAGGATAAATTGCAATACAAAAGAAGCCTTCTGGAGTAGGTCCATTATTATCAATATAATTAGCTTTCCTTTCTTCAAACCTTAGGCCAGCCTCTAATTTTATATTATTTGTGAAATTATTGGTTAACTGGCCATAAATTGCTGAATTCCTTGTATCAAAAGAACTTTTAAAATCATTCTCTAGATAAGTATATTTTCTTATTAGGTTTATATCTTGATCTCTATTATAAAAACCAATTACCCAATTAGTGTTTTTAGAATTCGAAATATAACGTAAATCTATAGTATTATTTTGATTATCACGATTAAAGCTATCAAAAGATGAGTACCACCAATCAAAACCAAATAACTTTGTATCACACGGAGTACCATCGCAAATTCCTGTATTGCTCCAGTCCTCATCATAGGCATAATCAAGTTCTGAGTCAGCAAAACTTCCTAAAAGTTCAATAACATCATCATTTTTAAGAGTCTTTTCAAACTTAACAGATGCTGCATTAGTTTTCTGTCTATCGTATCCAGGTTCATCAGAGTATGTTACTCGAGTATTATCAAGACTAAAGGCGTCATAACCATTGTCAATATCAGCATAGAAAATATTCAATGTTAATTCTGTGGTATCAAAATTTTTAGTAAATTTTGCTCTAGTAATTGTTTCATCAATATTGTTGGTGTCGCTTTGATTCAAATATATATTTTTAATAAAACCATCACTTTTTGAATTTTTAATTCCTAGTCTGTAACCAAAATTTTTATTGTTTGAATCACTTATAACTATTCCAATATCTTTTCCTCCAAACTCTGAAATTGACCCAGAAACTTCTGAATAAAAATCTTCAGTTGGATTATTACTTACAATATTTATAAGTCCCGCTAATGCATTTGCGCCATAAAGGGTGCCTTGCGGTCCTCTCAAAATTTCTACTTGATTTATATCAAATGTTGAGGCTCCCAAAGCAATACCAGTAAAATCAATTCCATCTATAATTACCCCGACAGAATAATTTACTGGCTCCGTAAATTCACTTCGCTCCCCAATACCTCGAACTTGGTAAAACTTTCCTCGTGAGGCCCCTGTTGAATAATTAATATTTGGAGCTAAAAAGAGTAAATCCTCCAAATGATTAGCATTTCTTCTAAAAATATCATTCTCGGTAATAACAGAAACACTTGATGATAAACTATATGAATCTACATCATTAAATGAAGCGGTTACAATTATCTCATCAATAGTTGATTGGGTTTGAGTCTCCTGAGCTAACAAAAAATTAGTGTTAAAGATTAGAAAACAAAAATACAAAAGATTTCTCATTAAATACTCCTACAAATTATATTATGCAGAAACGATTAATGTGTGGCTGTAGAGAAAAATCCATTCCTACGCCGGAATTAACCGGATCAGGTTCAAAGGGATTGGTTATTTCCATCTCAGCCATTTGGCACCCCTTGGACATATATCTAGTTATAATGGTTTAATGATGCTTGCAAGCAAAATCTAATCTTCGAAAGGATCTTTGACCAAGATTGTATCTTCACGTTCAGGGCTAGTTGATAAAAGAGAGACAGAGCAACCAATTAATTCTTCTAATCTTTTAACATATTTTATAGACTCAGCAGGAAGTTCGTTCCAGCTTCTAGCACCATAAGTAGTGTCACTCCAACCTTTTACGTCTTCGTATATTGGTTTAACTCTAAACTGGTCTTCAGATGCTATAGGTAGATAATTAATTTTTTTACCATCAAGTTCATATCCTATACAAATTTTAATAGTTTCAAATCCATCCAAAACATCGAGTTTAGTTAATGCTATGCCATCGATTCCACCAACCTCTATTGCATGCCTAACCATGACAGCATCTATCCACCCACACCTTCTTTTCCTTCCGGTATTGGTGCCAAATTCATGACCTTTTTTTCCAAGCTCTTCACCAATTTCATTTTCTTGCTCTGTGGGAAATGGTCCTTCCCCTACTCTAGTTGTATACGCTTTAGTAATTCCAAGAACAAAATTGAGTGCTTTTATATTTTGTCCTACGCCTGATAAAGCAGTTGGAGAAATAGTATTTGAAGATGTTACAAAAGGATATGTTCCATGATCAATATCTAGCATAACACCTTGTGCTCCCTCAAACAGAATTCTTTTTCCAGCTTTTCTAGCATCTGAGAGGATTGAGGAAACTCTTGCTTTATAAGGTAAAATTTCTTCTGTTATTGATACAAGTTCATTAAAAACTTCTTTTGGATTTAATTCATTATGTCCCATACCTCTTAAAATAATATTATGATGATTAACCAATCTTTCAATTTTATCCGATAGAGTATCTTTATTTGCTAGATCTGCTAAACGAATAGACCTTCTACCAATCTTATCTTCGTATGCAGGGCCAATACCTCTTTTAGTTGTTCCAATTTTGATATTTTTATTGCTACCTTCCCTCAAGGAATCAAGATTTTGATGTAAAGGAAGAATCAAGGTTGCATTTTCAGCAATTTTTAAATTTTCAGGAGTAACATTTATTCCTAAATCAGTTATATATTTTATCTCTTTTGATAAGGCCCATGGATCTATTACAACTCCATTCCCAATTACTGATAATTTACCACCCCTAACTATCCCTGATGGTAACAAAGCTAATTTATAAGTAACACCGTCAATTACAAGTGTATGACCAGCATTATGACCACCTTGAAACCTGACAACAACATCAGATCTGTTTGATAGCCAATCGACAATTTTGCCCTTTCCTTCATCTCCCCACTGAGAGCCAATAACAGCTACATTTGCCAATTTTAATTCCTCTTATTTACATAATATTAAAGTTAAGACTTTTAACATTTACAACTGATTCAAGTTTTTTTACTTCATTAATTACTTTTTCATTTACTGGGCTATCAATACCAATAAGGGCCATAGCATCCTTTAACGGTGCAGTTCGTCCTAAATTGAAACTTGCAATATTTATACCTTCATTGCCTAAAATATTACCTAAACTTCCAATTAACCCTGGAACATCATTATTGGTTACATAAAGCATATTTGTCATTAGCTCAGCCTCTAAATTAATTCCATTAATTTGAACGATTCTTGGTTTACCATCTGAGAATGTAGTTCCACCAATTGAAAAATTTTCCTTCTTTGATAATAAATTAATACGAATATAACTTTCATACGCACTGTACTCATCTTTTTTTGTCTCAGTAATTGCAATACCTTTGTCTCTAGCTATTGATGGAGCGCTAACCATGTTTATATCGGGAAATGACGCATTTAAGATGCCAGCAACTGCAGCAGATGTTATAGGTGAACAATTATAGCCTGAGACATCTCCAACATAATCAATTGAAATTTCGTGATAATCAGAAGGCATTAATTGTCCTGCGAACAATCCTAATTGTTCCGAAACTTTTGTAAATGGTTTCAAAATAGGAGCTTCACTTGCGCTTATTGATGGCATATTGATAGCGTTTGAAACAGCTCCAGTTGTTAAAAAATCTGACATCTGATCAGCTACTTGAAGGGCAACATTTTCTTGAGCCTCAAGAGTTGATGCTCCTAAATGAGGTGTACAAATCACTTCTTCCATGCCAAAGAAGATACTTTCAGTAGCCGGCTCTATCTCAAAAACGTCAATAGCAGCGCCAGATACTTTTCCATTTTCAATATATTTTTTTAATGCTTTCTCATCAATTAAGCCGCCTCTGGCACAATTAACAATTCGAATTCCATCTTTACATTTTTCGAGAGACTCTTTATTGATTATGTTTGCAGTTTGATCAGTCATAGGAACATGCAAAGTAATTATATCGCTTGACGTAAGAAGTTCGTCAAATTCAACTTTTTTTACCTGGAGGTCTAAAGCCTTTTCCTCAGTTAAAAAGGGGTCATATGCTAAAACCTTCATCTTTAGCCCTAGAGCTCTATCAGCTACTATAGATCCAATATTTCCACATCCAATAAGGCCTAAAGTCTTACCTGTGATTTCGGTACCCATATATTTTGATTTTTCCCATTTACCATTATGAGTAGACTCATTAGCTTGGGGAATATTTCTTACTAGTGACATTATTAATGAAATAGCATGCTCAGCAGTTGTGATTGCATTTCCAAAAGGAGTATTCATAACTGCAACACCTTTTGAAGTTGCGTATGGAATATCTACATTATCTACACCAATACCTGCTCTACCTATTACTTTAAGGTTAGTTGCAGCATCAAGTACCTTTTGAGTTACTTTTGTTGAAGATCTTATAGCTAAACCATCATATTTATCTATTATTTTGATTAACTCATCTCTTTCAAGGCCTGTTATTACATCAACCTCAACACCTCTTTCAATAAAGATTTTTTCAGCTTTAGGACTTAATTTATCAGAAATTAATACTTTTGGCATTATCAACCCCTTAATTACTATCAATATTAGTTAATGCTTGCTTATAGGCCCAATCAATCCAAGGTAAAAGTTTTTCAACATCAGAACTTTCAACAGTTGCACCAGTCCATATCCTTAAACCAGGAGGAGCACTTCGATGATTGACAATATCAAATGCTACTTCTTCTTTTTCAAGAATAAGGCCTATTTCTTTGGCAAATTTTCTTTGCCATTCCTCACCTTTATTTCCTATTTCTTCATTTTTAAACTTAAGACAAACAGAGGTATTAGATCGATACTCAGAATTATTGCATAGAAAATCAAAAAAATCTGAATGTTCAATCCAATTTTCTATATTTGAAAGGCTGATATCAGCTCTTGTAATACACGCATTCAAACCACCAATTTTTTCTACCCAACCAAGAACATCAAGATAATCCTCTACGCATAGCATTGAGGGGGTATTTAAAGTTTCGCCTCTAAAAACACCTTCTATGATTTTATTATCTTTTGTTAACCTAAAAATTTTAGGAATTGGCCATTCAGGAGAAAAACTTTCTAAATGATTAAGAGCTTTTGGGCTTAATACAATAATTCCATGCGCTGCTTCTCCGCCGAGAACTTTTTGCCAACTATAAGTGACAACATCTAACTTAGCCCACTCAACATCTTGTGCAAAAACTGCAGAGGTTGCATCACAAAGAACTAGCCCTTTTCTATTATTAGGTATCCAATCTGCATTAGGAACTTTTACCCCAGCAGTGGTTCCGTTCCATGTAAATATAACATCATTATCAAAATTAATTTTTGAGAGATCAGGTAGATAACCAAACTCAGCAGTGTGAGGTTTTGAATTTGTAATTTTCAATTGCTCTACAATATCTTTTTTCCAATCATTACCAAATACTTCCCACGCTAAAATTTCTACTGGTTTTGACCCTAATAAATTCCACATAGCCATTTCAATGGCACCAGTATCAGATCCAGCAACAATTCCAACTTTATAGTCCTCAGGAATACCAAGGATGTCTATTGTTTTATCAATAGCATCTTTTAATTTGATCTTGCCTTCTTTGCTTCTGTGACTTCTACCTAAGAGAGCGTTATGAAGGGAATTAACACTCCAACCCGGTCTTTTAGTGCAAGGCCCTGATGAAAAATTTATGCATACAGGTTTGCTTATTGGTTTTTTATTTATCATTTTACTCTATCCTTCCAGATAGTTGCCCCCCGTTGGGGAGGGGTAACCCACTTATGGGAATATAATCTATGAAAGTTTTAGTCAAATAAAATTTACAATTAAGAGAATTTAATTCTTTTTCTCTTGAGACTTTTCGATGCTAGAAACAATCTTTTCACAAATATAATTTATGATTTTTTCTTCTTTTGACTCAACCATAACACGAATAATTGGTTCTGTTCCACTTTCTCTGACAACAATTCTACCTTTATTAATTAAAAATGATTCTTGTTCTTTAATAACTTTTTTTACAATTGGATCATTAAGCGGATTATTTTCACCTATTGGTATAGATATATTTTTTTGAGGATAAAGTTCAAATAAGTTAACGAGCTCACTAATGGGTCTGTCTTCAGAACACATCATAGATAAAACTTGAAGAGAAGCAATAAGCCCATCTCCTGTTGTACCGAAATTACTCATCACTATATGCCCCGAAGGTTCTCCACCTATTTTTAAGTTATTTTCTCTCATACTTTTAACTAAATGTCTGTCTCCAACACTTGTACGAATTAGATCAATTCCTATTCCTGATAAATAATTTTCTAATGCAAAGTTAGCCATAATCGTTGAAGCTACAGATTTATTTTCAAGAATACCTCTATCGTTCCAATTTTTAACAATAGAAGCGAACAAAAGATTGCCATCTACCTCTTCTCCTTTCTCATCGACAATAATCATTCTGTCGGCATCACCATCGAGAGCTATTCCAATATCAGCTCTTTCTTCAACAACTATTTTTTTTAATAGGTCAGTATTGGTAGAACCGCAGTTTAAATTAATATTTTTACCATTTGGTTGATTACCGATTACCGTTACTTTCGCACCTAACTCCCAAAATGTTTCTGGTGCAACTTTATAAGAAGCTCCATTAGCGCAATCTAAAACAATTTTTATATTTTCAAGAGTTTTATCTTTTGGAAAAGATCTTTTAGCATATTCAATATATCTAGCTTGTGCGTCGTCTATTCGTTTAGCCCTACCAATATATTCTGATCGTGGAAACTCTAGCAGGTCTTTTGATAACATTAACTCTTCAATTTCTAGTTCTTTTTTATCGGAAAGTTTATATCCATCAGGTCCAAATAATTTAAATCCATTATCCTCATATGTATTGTGAGAGGCTGTTATCATTACTCCAATATCAGCTCTTAATGCTTGAGTTAAAAAGGCAACTGCTGGCGTTGGAATAGGACCAAATAAAAAAACATCCATTCCTACAGATGTAAAGCCTGATGTTAAAGCTGTTTCAAGCATATAACCAGATACTCTTGTATCTTTGCCTATTACAACGCGGTGAATATGAGGACCTCTTGTAAATACTTTTCCAGCAGCTATACCTAATTTTAGAGCTGTATCTACTGTTAAATATGACTCATTTACAGTCCCACGAATACCATCGGTACCAAAGAATTTTTTGTTCAATCAATCCCCCAAAAAAATTTTATTAAGTACCTTGAAGACCTGGTTCTGTTTTTTGGGCTTTTCCGCCTGTTTTGGGAACAGAGCCTGATAAAGTTTTTCCACCTGTATCATCATCGGAAGGATCTTCTCTGGTAGGATCTATACCTTTTAAAAGATTAATTATTTCATCACCTGTTAATGTTTCATAATCAAGTAGCCCTTTAGCGATAATATCCAAATCTTTTCTTTTATCTTTAATTATTTTTTCAGCATCTTTATATGATTTGTCAACTATAACCTTAACCTCTGAATCTACTTGTTTTTGAGTTTCTTCAGACATACTTTGAGTTCTTGCAACAGATCTTCCAAGAAAAACCTCCTCTTCATTATCACCATAAGATAAAAAACCTAATTTTTCAGACATTCCATACTGCATTACCATAGCTCTAGCTAGGTCAGTTGCCTGTTTAATATCTGATGATGCACCTGAAGTAACTTTATCGTAACCAAATACTTCTTCCTCAGCAATTCTACCTCCCATTGCAACAGCAAGATTTGCAAACATTTTCTCTCTGGTAATAGAAATTTGATCTCTTTCAGGTAGACGCATAACCATTCCTAAAGCACGACCTCTTGGAATAATTGTTGCCTTGTGGATAGGGTCAGATGAAGAATAATTTAAAGAAACAAGTGCGTGACCAGCTTCGTGATAAGCTGTTAAAGTTCTTTCTTCCTCTGTCATAACCATTGATCTTCGTTCTGGACCCATCATAACTTTATCTTTCGAATCTTCAAATTCTGCATTAGAAACCAACTTTAAACCTCTTCTTGCAGCAAGAAGTGCAGCTTCATTTACAATATTGGCAAGATCTGCACCCGAAAATCCTGGTGTACCTCTTGCTATTGCCCTTATATCAACATCTGATGATATAGGAACTTTACGAATATGAACCTTTAATATTTTTTCTCTACCAATTATATCTGGGTTTGGAACTACTACTTGTCTATCAAACCTTCCCGGTCTTAACAAAGCAGGGTCAAGAACATCAGGTCTATTTGTAGCAGCAATTAGAATAATACCTTCGTTTGTTTCAAATCCATCCATTTCAACCAAAAGCTGATTAAGAGTTTGTTCTCTTTCATCATTTCCACCACCTAAACCAGCACCTCGAGATCTTCCTACAGCATCAATTTCGTCAATAAAAATTATGCAAGGAGCATTCTTTTTTGCCTGCTCAAACATATCCCTTACACGACTAGCTCCAACACCAACAAACATTTCAACAAAATCAGAACCAGAAATAGTAAAAAATGGAACATTTGCTTCGCCAGCAATGGCTCTTGCAAGTAATGTTTTACCTGTACCTGGAGGTCCTACTAATAAAGCTCCCTTTGGAATACGACCGCCTAATCTTTGAAATTTTGAAGGATCTTTTAGAAATTCAACTATCTCTTGTAGGTCATCTTTTGCTTCATCAACGCCAGCAACATCTTCAAATGTAACTTTACCGCTTTTTTCATTTAAAAGTTTAGCTTTTGACTTACCAAAGCCCATAGCTTTTCCCCCACCACCTTGCATTTGACGCATAAAAAAGATCCATACAGCAATCAATAATAACATTGGGAACCATGAAATAAGTATATTCAGAAAAATTGAACCACCTTCTTTTTCTGGTTTAGCAGAAATTGATACACCTCTATTGTATAACCTATCAATTAAGGTTGGATCGGAAGGAGCAAAAGTTTTGAAAGATCGTCCATCTGAATAATGTCCAGAAATATTATCACCAGAAATCTCAACATCTACGACATTACCTGCATCGACTTCAGCTAAGAGTTGAGAAAAAGTAATCTCTGACTGATTTTTTGAAACAATAGGATTATCAATTAAGTTATACAAACCTAATAAAGAAAATGCCAATATGACCCAAACTATAATATTTCTTAAATTTCCGTTATTCACTTTTTACCTTCTTTCTAAACAATTAGTTAATTACATACTCATATAAATAGTAACTAAATAATGAATTACTAGTGCATTTATATAATTTTATTCGATTTTATATAAATTTTTAAATCTTTTTGTTTACAATAACCTAAAGTTGGCACTGAAATAAGTCTTTTTTTTGACCAAACTCCTGGAACAGTTTTCCATGCAGATAAAGGAACATTTTGAAAACCTTGTCTCTTTAGTATCCTTTCTTCCTTTAGTATTGTAATTCCAACATCACCAAGAGCTCTTATTTGTAGATTATTAGATTTATTAGCCTTTAAAAAGAATCTATCATCCCAACAACTGTACCTTGAAGTCAGAGGTCTAATATTAACTGATTTATAACAGTCCTCTGGCTCTCTATAAAAAATAAATTCATTTTTTCTTTTTCTAACAACCACACCAGTTAAAGTTTTGGCTGCAACATTATTATTTTCTAAAATCCAAGATAAAATATGTTCAAGTTTATTTCTCCTTGGAGGATAAATAGACCCCGAAATATTCATAAAAATTTTTTCTAAAACCCTAAGCAATATCTCTTTTTCTGCTGAGACTTTCAATAAATTTTTATTCAAAAAATATGCCACATTATCTACATTTGATAAGTATTTTTCTAACAAAAAACTAGTTTGAGTATCCAAAGCATCTTTTGCTAATCGCATCCTTTTTATAACTAATCCAATTTGTTTAGAATTAATTCCCTCTTTAGATAAAATTGGTAAAATTTTTCTAATCCTTGATCTTTTATAATCTGAGTTAAAATTACTTGGGTCCGAAATCCATTCAAGATTGGAGGTATCTAGTATTTTTATAAATCTAGTCTTTGGTATTTCTAAAAAAGGCCTCACTAATTTAAGTGTAGATGTTTCTGTAACAAAACTCATAACAGCAAGACCATCAACGCCAGACCCCTTACCAAGGCGCATAAAAAAGGTTTCAACTTGATCATCAAGATGATGAGCCAGAAAAAGCTTTTCAATTCCTTTTTTTTTGCACCAAGAGGTTATTAATTTATATCTTGTTTTTCTTGCTATTTCTTGAATACGAGTTTTTGGTTTAACACCATCCCATTTAAGAGTTTTAAACTTAAAACCAAGTAATTTTGCATTTTGACAAACAATTTCTGCTTCATTTTTTGACTCTTTCCTCAGACCGTGATCAACGACAATAACTGTAACATTACTATTTTTTATTTTTTTTGAAAAAGCAGCTATTTGCATCATTGCAGTAGAGTCAGGACCACCTGAAACAGCAAGAGCAATAGATTTACCATCGATATATTTATTAAAAAGTTTTACCTCTGGTAAATCTTTCATTGGTTTTTTATTTTTCATAACGTTATTATAAAGTTATTTATTTTTTAAAGGTTAATTCCCTTGGACCTATCTCTTATTTTACTCATATTATAATCATTCCAAAAACTTTCATGAGAAGTAAAATTCCATCCCTTTGAATATGAAACAAAATTTTTAACTTTAAATTTTTCTCGCCTTTGATAAGCAACATACTCTCCAATATTATTAAATTTCATAAAAATAATGTTTAGGTCATTTTCGTTAGCCGTTGCCAAAGTTTCATCAATCCAACTATCTAATATTTTAGATTCATTGAATAATAAATGAAATTTAAAATCTTTGTAGAATTTACATTCACAATTGAAATAAATCCAATCATCAGGAGGTATTATATCGCCTTTAAAAGCCATAACCTGACCTTGAGACATTGTGTGCCTTCTATCATAATTTTGTCCACCTAAAAAGGCACCAGATGTCGGCACTCTTATAAATTTTTCACCATAAATTTCTGTTAAAAATTTTGCTTTTGCATTTTCAAATGATTTTCCTTTAACTTTTTGTGGTGAAGGCATTTTAAAAAATTTTCCTACTGTAATTCATTAAAAACCTCTTCAGGTAAATCAAAATTTGCAAAAACTTCTTGTACATCATCATGATCCTCTAAGACTTCAATCATTTCTATTATTTTTAGAGCTTTTTCTTTATTTAAAGGTATTTGATTTAATGGTTTCCAAGTCAATTGAGAGGTAATAACACAACTAAGAGTATTTTCGATATTTTCCGTAACCTGATGCAAATCGTCAGTTGAACAAGATATCTCATACTCATCATCTAATAAATCACAGTCAAGAGCTCCTGCATCATTAGCAATCTCGAAAATATCATCAAAATTACCAGCTGATTTTGAAAATTTTACTATACCTAAATGATTAAACATGAAACTAACGGAACCAGTCTCTCCCAAATTACCACCATGTTTTGAAAAAACTGATCTAATATCTCCTGCAGTTCTATTTCTATTATCTGTTAATGTTTCAACTATTATCCCAACTCCTTCAATACCAAAGCCTTCATAACGAACAGATTCATAATTCTCACCATTCTCATCGTAGCTCTTTTTTATAGCCCTTTCTATATTGTCCTTTGGCATGTTTTGAGCTTTACCAAGAGCAATTGCAGAACGTAATCTTGGATTTGCACTTGGATCAGGTAAACCTAACTTAGCTGCAACAGTAATTTCTTTAGAAATTTTCGCAAAAATTTTAGCTCTCTTTTTATCTTGAGCCCCTTTTCTAAATTGTATATTTTTAAATTTGGAATGTCCTGCCATTTTGTAAACTCTTTTTAATTCTATCTTTAATTAATTATTGTTTCTTTGTTTGAGACAGAATACCTCCAACTCTAAACGGTTCAATTGATTCACTCAACCCATCACTTGAAGTTTCAATAATTACTCCGCAAAGGGTTGGATCACCTTGAGCAGGATTAAATCTTCCCCCAGGTGTTTTTTCAACAAACCTTCTTATAGGTTCAGTTTTTTCCATACCTATAACTGAGTCATAATCACCGCACATACCTGCATCGGTTTGGTAAGCGGTTCCGTATGGTAAAATCTGATAATCAGCAGTGGGTATGTGCGTATGAGTTCCTACAACTAAGCTGACTTTTCCGTCACAAAAATGACCCATAGCAGTTTTTTCTGAGGTAGTTTCTGCATGTATATCAATAATTATAGCCTCACAATTTTCACCCAAATGATTTTCAGATAATACTTTCTCTATAGCTGAGAAAGGATCGTCTAATGACTCCATAAAGAGTCTTCCCATGACATTTACAACAAGGATACGACCAAATTGATTATTATAAATATTCAGACCTTTACCAGGTGTTTCACTAGGGAAATTAATAGGTCGTAACAGTCTATTTTCATTATCAATATACTTTAAGAGCTCTCTCTGATCCCAAACATGATTACCAGTTGTGATACAATCAACACCTGAAGAAAAAAGTTTTTCACAAATATCTTCCGTTATTCCGAATCCACCAGCAGCATTTTCACCATTAACAATTACAAAATCCAAAGAATAATCTCTTCTAATATCAGGCATTTTTTTTATGACAGAATCTCTAGCTGATCTGCCAACAATATCGCCTAAAAATAATATTCTCAATTTTTCTTCCTTCCAAAACTTAAAAAGTTCTTTTCTGTAATTACTCCATCAATCAAAAAATCATGCTCTTCTCTAATAAGCCTCTTTGTCTTCTGATTGGAAAAAGCCAGCCCATATTTATCACTTAATTCATAAAATGGAAGGCTTCTGTCATAAATACCTAGACCCATACCAAGTCTAGTACCACTTAAGTCAAAACTTAACAATGGAATTATAATAACATCAGGTATTACAATTTT